>NZ_JARAWX010000049.1:0-29651 GCF_033793585.1 Streptomyces sp. MI02-7b
CGGCCAGCACAGGGCGCGCGTGTTCATAAACCACGATGAACAACTCAGGCCGGCGGCACGGCAGGTACCAGGCCGGGTGAGCGCCAGGGATTGCCGGCGCGGGGAGGCGGCTGCCTCACACGAGGCCACCGACCCGCAGCCCCGGGAGCGCAACTGATGAGCGGCCAGCAACCGGATCCGTGGGCGGACCAGGCCGTGCGCGACGATCTGACCGCGGTGCTGCCGGAGACCTTCACCGCGTTCTACTGCCTGCACCACCAGGCCTACCTGCGGTACGCGCACCTGCAGTTGGACGGTCGGCCGGAGGCCGAGCAGGTCGTGGAGGACGTGTTCGTGCAGCTGGCCACGATGTGGCCACACGTGCTGCTGCAGCCGAACGTGGACGGCTACGCCTGGGCGGCGCTGAAGGAGGAGGTCGCCCGGCGCCTGGAAATACAAGGCCGGCCCGCCGCCTTGGTGGAGACCGCCGCGTTCGAGCAGATCCGGCGCAAGAGCCGCAGCACCTTCGCCGTGCTGGAGTCCAGCCTCGGGCTGTACACGGCGATCGCCCGGCTGCCGGAGCGGCAGTACGACGTGATCGTGCTGCGGTTCGTGCTTGGCTACCCGATGCGGCAGGTCGCCGCGTTGATGGGCGTGACGTACGGGACGGTCCGCAGCCATGTGCGCGGTGCCCGCCGGCGGCTGGCGCGGGATCTGGGGATCGACTGGGCCACGGATGAGATGAACGAGGAGGATTGATGAACCGGGGGAACAAGCGGAGCGATCGCATCGACCACGTGCTGGCCGACGCGGAAGTCCTGGCTGATGAGTACACCGATTTCAATGAGCGGGCGGCGTTGGACCGCATCGCACGAAGGGTGGTGTGGCACAGGGCCGAGTCGATGGAGAGCCGCGCCCGGTGGATCCGCACCGAGACCGGCGCGTACACCCGGCCGGCCGACGCGCGTGACGGCCTGCCGGCCGCGCTGCACGAGCAGGCCTCCACCGAACTGGGCCTGCTGTCCTCGCAGGTCGTCCGGGACCCGCAGGCCATCGCGGCCATGGCGCTGCTCGTGGATGACCGGGCCACCATCGAACCCACAGGCGCACTCGCCTTCGCGTGCCTGCTGTATCTGGCCGACCGCCACGAGGCGGCCCAGTTCTGGTGGCAGTTCGCCGCCGGCGCCGACTCCCCCACCGCGGCCCACTGCCTGTTCCTGCACCACCTGCAGCACAGCGAACTACGCGACGCCCAGCACTGGCGCAGGCAGGCCCTGATGCTGCGACACCTGGGCGAGGACCCCCTGGCGCACGCCGCATGGTCACAGGCGACAACCGATCGGGCCCTGACGCATTGGCTGTGGGGGCCGTCGCCGTCCCGGACAGCGACGGTGCCCACCGTGGTCACGGTCGATGTCGTTCATCGTGCGTGCCAGCCCGCCTCGTCCCTACCGCTGTCGAACTCGATCACCAAGGCCGTACAACGCCTCGAAGAGCACAGCGACGAGGACTTCGGCACCATCCCCAAGCCCGACCCCGAACTCGCCGCCGAGCTCGAGGACTGCGCGGCCTCACGGTGAATGGCGTCACGACGCAGTCTCCGCCGGGGGCCAGAGACAGTGGCGCGCTGCGGGCCGCGAGCTCGCCGTCTGGCCCACCCCGCGCCAGCCGCATGGCGGCTGCCCTCGCACAGCAGATTCGGCTCGCCGGGGAGCACGAACGTGGCATTCGTGAACGGCTGCCAGCCGATGCACAGGCGGAGCAGCGTCCAGGCCCATACCGTTGCGCCGTCCGCCGTCCCGTACCGGTCCCCAGGCTGCCGCAGTCCGGGATCCACAGGGCGTCACGGTTCGCCGAGTTCGTCCGTGTTGCCCTGAAAGTCACGCGGCGTAGTCACGTAAGTGGTACATCCTTATGTATCGCAGGAAAGCGGACGGTACGACTGCGTGCCCGGCGGGGCACGCTCCGGACGCGGACACCTGTTCCATGTCCGTTGCCGGGGCGATCACGTTCGTCGCGGCCTCGCCTACCCGGGGGACGTCATGACCTCGACGGTCGTGTTACCTGCCGCTGCCTGCACGGCCGCGAGCTGGATCGGTTTGGTCATCCGCTTTTACGGGCGTGGCCGGCTGTCGGGGACCTGGCGCTCGCGCGGGTGCTTCGCCCTGGTGATCGCGGCGACCACCGGGGTCACGGTACTAACGAGCACAGTCCTCCTCCCCCACGCCTCGCAACTGCCCCCGGTGGCCGTGGGGCTGGTGGCCGGGTCGGCCGTGGCTCCCAGACAGAAGGCGCCGAGCAGCGGGCGTGCGGTCACGGCCCTGCTGACCTTCGGGATCTCCTACCTGCTCGGAGAGCTGTCCCGTCGCCTGGCCAACGACCGCGCCGACTGGGGCGAGGAGATGACCCGCGGCCTGACCGACGGCTACGTGCTGCGAGAGTTCGCCTGCGCAGCGCGGGACCACATGCTGGCCCGGCTCGGAGAGCCGGGGTTCGGGGTGTCGGCCAAGGCGCTGGCCAAGCGCAGGGCCGAGATCGAAACGCGCTGCGCCGAAGCCGTGAAAGCCGCCGAAAAGTCGATCAAGACGGACACCGACATCGAGAAGAGCCTTCGCGACACAGGCCGTCTGGCCACCCAGCAGGACCGGACCCAGTCCCGGATGAAGCTCGGCGAAGCCCGCCATTACTGCCAGTTGATGCTGCACCTCGCGCACGACCACGGCCCCCGCAGCAACGATCACGGCCTGCGCAGCCTGCGCGCAGGGATCGCCGCAAGGGCGGAGCCCCCGGCATGGAGGGATGTGCCGCAGCCCCGCTCCGGCGAACCGGAAAGCAGCGTCCGCTAGCCGACGTCAGAAGACGAAGGGGACTGAGGGTGAGGTCGGCCCGTAACTGGGGTCGCCCGCATCGGGACGGGTACCCTTCCCGGCCGACGGGGTGTCGTGAAAACGGATCTCCACATGCGCCTGCAGCGCCAGCGCCGCCGCCGCGAGCGAGCGCACCGTGAGATTCTCGTCCCCGGACAGAATCTGGCTCACCCGGCCCGTGGAAACACCCATCGCCGTGGCCAGTTCAGTGCGGGTCATGTCCCGCGCGGCCAGCAGCCCCGCCATCGATGCGGCCGCCTGGCGGGCGATCGACGCGCCTAATTCCACGACCTCTTCATGGTTCCGCTGGCTGCGCCAAGCCATACCTGCCCCCTTCGGCTCCGCGTTTCCGGTGGGAACGCGTCCTCGGTAAGGATGCCACTTTTAGGCCTAGCTAAAGCCCGGATACGTCAACTCACTGAAAATCCGTCAGCTTCGGACAAACACCGCAAGCGTCCTGACCAGCCGAAACACGCCACACACTTCACGCCCAACGGGTTGACACCCATCCCCCGAACGAGCGCACCACCACACCCACCCCATCATCCCCACCCCCAGGCAACTGCCCCGGACCCGGGTAAGCACGTTGCGCCTCCCACTGCGTCACACCTGCAGCCATCGTCGTCCGGGCCACATTCCTCTTTTCAGAGCGCCAGCGAGAGCACCACACTCGACCACCTGTCCCTGCTGTGACGTCCGGGCATCCAAGGTGCCAGAACAGCCCGTGTCGAGTGCCGCGGAGTAACGCTTGGATCTTCATTTCACAGGGCCGCACGGGGAGACGGAGGCCGGAGTGCTTCGCCTCGGCAAAGCGGAATGCGATCCGGCCGGGCGAGGGGTTGTTGGTCTTGTCGGGCGGGCATGGCTTCACATCAGGCGACACGACGGATCTGAGGGGGCGCCGTGGCCCGCAAGAAATCCCTGACCGCTCAGCTCGTACAGGCCTACCAGGAGGCGAAGAAGGCGAAGGCCGCCGAGGCAAAGCGGCTACAACAGGAAGAGGCCCGCCGGGCCCGCGCCGCGGAACAGGAGCGACTCCAGAAGGAGCGGGCAGCGGCCAAGGAGGAACGGGAGCAGGCGCAGCGGTGGGCGGCAGCGCAGCGGGAGAAGAAGCGGCAGGACGCGGAGCGCAAGCGGAAGGCGGAGCAGGTCGAGCGGGACCTGGCCCGCCGTCAGGAGGCTCGGGAGCGGCAGGCCGCTCAGAAGGAGAGGGAGCGCAAGCAGAAGGCGGAGCAGGCGGTGCGACGGGCCAAGCAGGAGCACGTCGAGGCGCTGAAGGCCGAGGCACAGCAGCGGACCGCGGACGTGCAGGCTCGCGAGGCGACGTTGAGCCGCGTGCTGGTGGACCGCTCCCCCGGTCTGCGTGACCACTGCCAGGCCATGGAGCACGCCCTGGTCGGCGGGGCAACGGCGTTCATCGAGGCCGTGGAGGGCGTGCTGGCCGGGTGCGACTATCCGGCGGGGCTGCGCCGAGCGTGGCGGCTGGCGTATGCGCCGGAGTCACGCGAGCTGATGGTGGACGTCGACCTGCCCGGCCAGGACATCATCCCGCCCGCAGCCGGCTACCGGTACAAGGCGGCCGACCCACCGGCAGTGGTCCCGCAGCCGCGGAAGGAAGCGGAGACCAAGGAGCTGTACAGGCAACTCGTCGCCCGCCTCGCGCTGCGCGCCGTGGACGAGGTCCTCGCCGTGACCCCGCCCGCTGTGGTCACCTCGGTGGCGTTCAACGGGCACGTCCAGGCAAAAGACCGCGCCACCGGCAGGACCGTCCGCCCGTGTCTGGTCAGCGTCCGCACCGAACGCGACACCTTCGCCGAACTAATCCTGGACGAAACCGAACTCGACCCGGTGCTGTGCCTGCGCCATCTGAACGCCATCGTCTCCCAGCACCCCTACGACCTCGAACCCGTCCGCCCCGTCGTCACCTTCGACCTGAGCAAGTACAAGTTCGTCGACGAGATCGACATCGTCGCCGGCCTCGACAGCCGCCCCGACCTCGTCGCACTCGACCCCACCGAGTTCGAACACCTGGTCCGGCGCCTGTTCGAAGCGATCGGGCTCAAGGCCTGGGTCACCCAAGCCTCCCGCGACGACGGCATCGACGCAGTCGCCACCAACGAGGACCCCATCATCGGCGGCCTGTGCATCATCCAAGCCAAGCGCTACAAGAACGTCGTCCCCGCCGAAGCCGTCCGCGCCCTGGCCGGCGTCATGCACGACAAAGCAGCCGCCAAAGGCATCCTCGTCACCACCTCCTGGTTCGGAACCGCCAGCAAAGACTTCGCCCAACGCACCGGCCGTATGGAACTCATCGACGGCCGCGGCCTCAAAGCCCTCCTCAAAGAACACCTCAACATCGACGCCCTCCTCGGCCTCCCCAAACTCCCCACCGGCTGGCACCTCCGATGATCCCCGTGTAAGGTGCGGAAAATCTGACACCGATCGATACGGGCCGCCGTCACTGCCGCTGACGAACTGGGCGTGTTGTAGTCCCACGTCGTGCAGGACCCTGCGGCGATCGCCGAACGGTCGACTCCACGACGACCGGGCCGCCATCGAACCCGCAGGCACACTCGCTTTCGCCTGCCTGCTGTACCGGGCCGCCCGCCACCACGCGGCCCGGTTCTGGAGGCAGTTCGCCGCTGGTGCCGACCTCCCGGCCGCGGCCCAGTACCTGGGGCGTACGGCGGCGGCCGGTAGGCGTCAGCGGTACCAGTAGCGGACGCCGTGGTGGCGGCTGCAGGTCCCTTGGAAGTGGGCCGAGTAGCTGTAGGTGTTGTCCTTGCACTTCGCCGTCGCCCCGCGCGGGTGGGCGCTGTTGGCCTTGCACACTCCGACGGTGTGGCGGGCGCAACCGGCGGCCGCGGCCGGGCCGGCTGCCGCGAGGGGGGCCAGGAGAGCAGCGGCCACGGTCAGAGCAGCGGCACCGCTACGCAGGAAAGTCAGCATCGGATACTCCCGGAAGTCGTCGTGCTGGTGACGGAACTCAGCATTCCGGGACCGGGCCAGCCGTGACGGAAGTGGTCCTTCTCAACAGAGATCGGAGCTTCTCCATGTCACAGGCGCCTCCGGCTGCCAATTGTGAGCAGCCAAAGGCGCCTGCAGGGACTATTCACCGCTACCGTGACACATGAGGTGCATGAGTTCGCGTTCCCACGTGTTCACCGCCGTTGTCTTCGTGTCCGCGGCTGAGCTTCCTACCAGCAGCTCGCTCGCGTCCAGGAACGCAGCGGCATCTTCACGTGCAAGGGAGAGCAAGGCCGTGCTCTCCGGCGGCCTCAACCGGATGAAAACCCGTTCCGCGGGTCCCGGCCAGACGATGACGTCACCGACTCCCACACTTTCCTGCAAGCCGTCGGCCAGCAGCTCGCGAGCGAACTGCCATGTCCTTTCGTCGTCGAGGCCGGCGTTGAAGACGGCTGTCACTGCGAATCTGTCCGCAGTCCGATAGATCAGGCGCGCAGGAAAGCGTTCGCCAGTGTCGTTCTCCGTCTGGTGCAGACTCATCCACAGCTCGGCATGCTGCTCGCGCCCCTCGTCGGCTTGCCTGCTCCACATACGGGGCCGCTCGTCGTCGGGGTACGGCTCGGGCCGGGAACCACCAGCCGCTTGCCCGACGCCGAGGTCGTCATCCACTCTGACGGGTGCGTTTCCGCGGTCAGCTCGCATGCTGCTGGCACTGCCGGTCCTGTTCTCCCTGGGAAGCAGCAGAGTGCTGCCAGGTTGTGCTGCGTACGCCTGCAGATCAGGCAGCGGTGGGGGCTGGATCGGGATGGCACGACGGCGTGCCGGATCCAAATCAATTGCCAGTTCGGCTGCCACGAGCAGGTGCCCCGGTGAAAGTGCCGACTCTCCGTGGGGACCGCTTGCCCGGCGGGACCTTTGGACCGATGCGTCGACGTCCCAGGACATGCTTCGTAGCGCAGCGTCAGGGGTCGGAGGATGCCGGCGAGTGAGGTCGTCCGTAAGCTGATCCAGGGCCGTGCTCTTGTTTCCTGGATCTAGGTGGGCATGGATCCAGGCAGTCGGTTGCGTCGTTTCCAGCAGATCCGTCAGCTGCGCAGCAGTCACTCCCGCCCGTTTGGCGAATGCTGAATGATGCCGCGTTGTAATGGCGTTGGCCATCAGGGGTTGCGTGTCGACGCCATGGGTTACGAGCGACGTCACGGCAAACCAGTTGTTGTGGGGCACGAACGCCGAGGTTGGAGTCTGTTCCTGAACAACGCACGCCGCGGACTCCATATCGGCACGCCCGGCACTGCAGGCCGCCTCAGGAGTCGCAAGGCCATGCCCCAGGACAAAGTACACGTCATGCTCTGCAGGCACGGCAACGTCACAGGACCAACGCGGCGTTTCCCCATCCCAAACTGCAACCCTTGTATTGAGCCGCTCAATGGCACGCTGGATGACGGCAGGTCGGTGCGTTTGGCTACTGAGCCACTCCCACAGCGCCGTGTGCCAGAACGCGGACCCATCTGTCACCAGGGGCACATTGGGAAGCCTCGCAGCGGAGGACATCCGCACGTAGTCGCGCAGCCTAACGCTGCCCATGGTGGAGGGCTCCGGCTTCCTCAGGTACGTAGCCAGCCGGCGCACGATCGCGTCGTGTCGCCTGCGGTTGGCGATGCCTGCGCTGCAGAAGTCCGCCAAGAAGACGTATGGAGCGGCCGCGGGTTCCGATGTCGCGCCAATGCTCATCCTGCAGTCGAAGATGCGGACCGGGAGCGGCCAGTCGAATGGCGAGCCGAGCTGGTTGCGGTCGGGGGGTTGGGAACAGTCCTCGATGGGCGTTACAGCGTTGTCGTCGCCAGTGTCCCTGATGGAGTCTGCGGCACTGGCAGGCAGTTGCCGCAGACATTCACCGGGATGTGCACTGGAGCCTTCGCCGGACGGGTGCGCTTCCTGCGGAGTCTGCGAAACGTCGTCGTCGAGACTCGCGGTTGTGCTGGTGGCGCGCAGTTGGCGCTTGACCTCATCGGGAATGGTTGCTGCGAGGGCTCGAACGTGGGGTGAACCCAGGCTGGAGGCAGCCATCAGGGCGGCGAACTCGGCGTCGTCGGCGGTGGTGTGCATCGTCTCGTCCTTGTGGACACTCATCGTGCTCCCCCTCCCCCCAGCGGGACGCGCTGGAGGCCGCTGGCGGAAATCTTGGTGCGGGCGCGGGCCAGGCGCCGCTCGAGTGCCTTGGGGGTCAGGCCGACCATCGTGGCGGCCTCCGTGTGGGTGTAGCCCAGGGTCACCCAGCTGAGGGCCTCGCGCACCTGCTCGTCGGGCAGCAGCGGGCGCAGGCGGGTGATGTCGTCGTAAGTGGCCGCGGCGTGGGCGGGGTCGGTGGCGCGCTGGTCGGGGATGTCGCGCTGCGCGTTGAGGACGTCGTCGGTGTCGGCCGTGCGGTGGTCGAGTTCAGCCTGCCCGAGGTGGTGGGCCTTGTACCAGCGGATAAAGACGGGGCGGAAGGCGAGGATGCTGGCGCCGACGAAGTAGGTCGTCAGGCTGGCGCCGCCGTTGGGGTTCCACTTGCCGCGGACGAGGCCGTGCTCGCGGAAGAGGGTGGTGCCCTTCAAGACGGTGTCGGTTACGACCTGGGTCCGGTCGTCGTACTGCCATACGGCAGGCACCATCTCTGCCGGGACAGGGCGACCCATGCGGGCGGTGCGTTGGAAGATGAGGCCGTTGACGCTCCAGCCGCTGAGCGTGCGCCATCCGTAGTCCATCAGGCCGTTGATGAACGTGTCGTAGTGGGGGCCTTTGAAGCCCTGGCGGCCCAGGAAGGTGACCAGGGCGGCGTCGGCCGTGCGGCGCTGGGCGCGGGCTGAGGCGTCCTCGCCGCCGAAGCCTCCGGCGAGAGATTCCTCCAAAGCGTGCAGCGAACCGGCCTCGGGGAAGCCGCTGGTGCCAGCCCTCAGCCTAAGGTCGGGCTCGACGTGGCGGGGAGCGTGCCCCTCACAGGTTCCATCTGGCACATCCGCTCCTTGCCTCGCCCGGGCCTCGAGGGGCCCCTTTCCTGTCGTCCGCTAGGAGGTCATAGGCGCGCTCTGCGGTTCTCCCCCCTCCCTTCCCCACCTAAATAATGTGACGTGCGTCACACGGGGGGAGAGGGCCGGGCACCCTCTACACCCTCAACAGCCGCGTCACCACCACGGTGACCGCCTGCCGCAAGGGGAGAACCTCGTGAATCCGCACCACAACAGCCACCAGCACCAGACCGTCAGCCCGAGCGGGCACATTGCATCCGCCGCCCACGGCGCGTGCCACAGCGCTGCCATGCAGGGAGCTCCTCAGCAGCAGCACCCGGTCGGCGCCCACCCGCCCCACCAGCCCGCCCCCACAAACGGGCAGCCGCTCATCGGGCTGCGCAGCGCCATCATCCTGGTGCTCGGCGTGCTCGTCGCCACTGGCGCCGGCGTGCTGACCTTCCTCGCCCAGCACAACACGGCCACTGCCGTCCTGGCCGGCGGCGCCGCGTTCGGCGGCGCCGTGCTGTTCTTCCACAACGTCATCGCCAACTGACGGGCGGGCAACAGAAACAGCCCGGGCCACCCCGGCCAGCTACGAAGAGGCGGCGCGCTGCGTCACGCGCCTTCCACGAAGAAGTGCCCAGCTTCCCGCGCAGCGCTGAGCCCGCTGTAGCTGACGCTGACAACCGGCCCCAGTGCGGTAGAGAGCAATGTCGTCAGAAGCGCGGCACAGGCTATGGAACCTCCGCGGTAAATCCCTGCGCAGCCGGCCCGAGGAACGTAAGCTGAGTGCACCGACGCGGGGTGGAGCAGCTCGGTAGCTCGCTGGGCTCATAACCCAGAGGTCGCGTGGTTCAAATCCCGCCCCCGCTACCAACATCCGGCCCCTGCCCGACGACATGTCAGGCAGGGGCCGGAGCCGTGTACATGACCCGACAGCCCCCTGGGAACGCGGCAGCACGCTGCCAATACCTCACCCACTGGGTCACCGTGAAAACCCGCTCGCACCTCGCCGTCGACGACGGGTGTCGGCGCTTGTGGTTCTCTTCCGCGTACTTCAATCCAGTGGGCGTTCACGATGCGGGTCTGTCGGGTGCGATGACAACGCTGCGGTCCTCGGGGTAGGGGTAGTAGACGGTGGTTTCGGCGGCGTCCGGGTGCTCGCCGGACAGCAGGATCTCAAGGGCGCTGCGCGCCTCGTCCAGGGCCCGCAGTGCGGCGCCCACCTTCTTGCGGGGTACGCCCTCGGGTCCGCTGCTCGGGTACGCCTTGTCGAGTTGGGTGGCCCGGTGAGCGAGTTCATCGCGGATGCCGGCAAGCACGCGGCCCATCTCGGTGTGCTCATCCAGGGTGAGACGGGGCTTCCTGGGCATGCGGGTCTCCGTTCGGCTGATGACTGGGGGCGGAATGCTCAACGACGGATGCGCGCCAGGGTCCCCGCAGACCCAGACCGCCCTCACCGTGGTCATGGGCATCGTGGTTTTGTCAGTGAGTAGCGAGAGCGTTTGTTGCCCAAGAGCGAGAACACCCTGTGGGCACGGAAGACGATGTAGCCGAGTTTCAGCAACGCCCGGTTGCTTGACTTGCCCCGGATGTCGTGCGTTCCACGGCGGGGGTGGATGCGGAGCCTGGCGGTGTGCCGCGTATGGCAGCGTGTGCATGATGAGCAACGCCGTGCCACGTGGTCCAAAGCCCTGCAGACGGAGACGCCGGTAAGCGCCGACGAGGTAGCCGCCGGGCGGCCCGGTTCAAAAGGCGAGGTGGCAGGATGACGCGGTGTCCGACTCTCTGCACGAACCGTGGCTGCGCGGCATCGCCTGCAATCCGGCAGCGCCCTCCGACGTCCTGATACGCCTGGTGGATTCAGCGGCCGGTGAGGCCGGCCTGCTGATGTGTGCGGGTCGTGACCTGCCCGACGCCGTCATCGACGCGGCCCTGAACCACCCGGACAGAGTGATCCGCCGCGCGCTCGCGCAGAACCGGCACATCGACCCCGCACGACTCGCCCCCTTGGCGACGGACCCGTCGGGGATCGTCCGCGGGTGGCTCGCGAGCGGCACCCCTGCCCATCTCCGCCCGCGATGGGTCCGACCACTGCCGGATGACATCCTCGTCACCCTCCTGACCGCCCGAGACGGGGGCGAAGACGGCACGCTCACCGCGAACGAGATCGTCGGGGAGCTCATTTCCTCCCAGCAGATCCCTCCGTCCTTCCACCGCTCCATGGCCGGGCACGAGCACCCCCAGCTTCGTGAACGCGCCACCTGGGAGTGGCAGTCGCTCACCGCCGCGCAGCGGGAGGCCCTGCTCGACGACCCCGACCCCGCGGTACGGAAGGCGGCGCAGGAGCACAGCTGGGTGCTGGATCCGGAACGGGTGGAGGCCAGGCTGCCGTCCTACGGCTCCCGCGGCAAGCCTTTCGTGTTCGGCAGGTGTGCCCTGTCCCCCGCGCTCGTCGAGCAGTGCTTCACGGAAGGCACGGTGCACCCCCTGACCAGGAATCCCCACATCCCGGCCGACGCCGTCGCCCGGCTCGCCCGCCACCCCGAGGCGGAAATCCGCGAGTTGGTCGCAGCCCGGCCCGACCTGGGACCGGACCTGATGGCGGAGCTGGGGGAGGACCCGGACGAGGACGTGCGGATGCGCGCAAGCCTCCACCCCTTCCCCCACACCTGGGCCGAGTACTGGGCTATCGACAGGGTCATCGGGCACGGCCCGGACTGCACCTGCCCGATCACCGAGCCGACCGGCGAGCCGTCGCCCGACTGGTTCGCCGCCTGCGCGGCGTCCGAGGAACCGGTGCTCCGCCGGGTCGCGGCGCGCTTCCCCGGCCTGCCTGCGGAACTCGCCGCGACACTCGCACAGGACAACGACGAGGAGGTACGGATCCTGCTGGCCTGCCACCACCCCCTGGCTCCGCCCCACCTCCTCCTGGACGTCTTCGTCACCCGCCCGGCCCACCGCCCACACCTGCTGACCCTGCCCGCGTTCCCCCGCACCGGCCGGGCCCACCTCATCGGCCACCCGGATCCCGACGTTCGGGCCCTGGCCGCAGCCGACCCCACCCTGCCCGAACCCCCGGTGGAAGACCCCGACGAGTCGGTACGCCGGGCGGCCGCCGCCAACCCGAGCTTGACGCCGGAAGCCCTGGAGGCCCTCCTCGCTGACGCGCGCACCGCAGAGGGCGCCGCGGCCAATCCGTCTCTCCCCGTCCCCCGCATGCACGCACTCCTCGACCGCTGCCTGAAGGGCGCCGCCACCTCGCCGTCGGGCGGACACTGAGAGACGAAGCCCTCCTAGCGATCACAGGTCTGGCAAGCCCCGTCGGCCATCGGCCGACGCCGACACGCCGAACAGGTGTTTCCACGTCTCATCAACATTCCGGGAATCAGTGACAAGCCGCTGCTCCTGCAACTCGTCTACAAACGTTCTCCGTTCTCACCTACGCAGCCAGGCATCGGGACCCCGGCGATCAGTCGCGGACCGCCCGGTCCCCAGTCGCGCGGGTCCAGTCGGCTCGAACGGAACTCTCCTTGCGAACCTGGAGGAACGCCAGGTGCCAGGCCGGGTGAGCGCTGGGGGTTGCCGTCGGGGTGGTCGTTGATCCAGGCCAGGCCGGTGGGGTCGAGGCGTTGGCGTGCGCGGGTGACGGCGACGTAGGCGAGGCGGGCGTCTGCGTCGTCGATCGGGCCGGGCACAGGGTTTCCGTGCTCGTCGCGTTTGTCGCTGTCCTTGGGTGAGTGGAAGTCTCCGGCGATCTTCACCTGGGGCCATTCGCGGCCCTTGGACTTGTGCACGGTGGAGACCGTGACCTGCGCGTTCTTTTCGTCGACGAGGCGGTTGACCGCGGCCAGGATGGCGTCCGCTTCGTGCAGGTCGACGAGGTCGACGAATGGCTGCAGGTCGCCGCCGGCGGGGTCTTGAGCGGCGTAGTCCTGCAGTTCGCCCCACGTGGTGAACAGCACCAGTTCCGGGTGGGTGGTGCGGCGGCCGTCCTGCAGGTCCCGGGCCGCATAGGCCAGCGTGCGGAGGCTGTCCCCTCCGCCGGCCAGGGCGACCCGGCGGCCGAGGCCGAGGAGAAGGAGGACTTCGGCCATGGCGCCGATGTTGCTGCGGCACAGGACCGCGTCCGGCCTGGTGACGGTGTCGATCTCGGTGGGGATCGTCTCGGTGCCCTCCAAGCGGATCGGGGCATCGGCGATCGCCAGCCACCGGTTGGCCTCCAACGCCAGCAACGGCCCGAAGCGGAAGGACTGGGTCAGAGACAGGGCGGTGCCGTCGAAGCCGGTCATGACGTCCCTGGCACCGCGCCAGCCGTAGATGGCCTGCGCAGAGTCCCCGACCATGACCAGCTGGGCGTGGCCGCGCTGGTTGAGCAGGACCTGTTCCAGGACGGGGTTGGTGTCCTGGGCCTCGTCCAGGAGCACGAAGTCGGCCTTCAGTTTTGGGTCGGACAGCGCCCACATCTTCAGGTAGTGGTCGTGCTCGAAGCGCACCGCCCCAGTGTCGGGGTGCTGCAGGTCCGCCCATGCCGCGCGGGCGTAGGGCAGGACTCGGCGGGCGAGTTCGGCGTGCAGGTCCTCGGTGTCGATACCGCGCAGCCGCGCCACATGCTGGTGGCCGATTGTCGGGTCTGCGGAATGGCAGAACTGGGTCACGGTGCGCTGGACCGTGGACGTCAGCGCTGGGGGCAGGACGACGCGGTTCCCGACCTTGATCGGTTTGGTGATCCCGAGCGCCTGAGCGGTCTGCCGTCCGGGCACGCGCGGGCCGTTCAAGCGGGCACGGTAGCGGAAACCGACAGCGGCGTAGGCCAGAGAGTGCGCGGTCTTGCACAGCACGGTGGCCGGGAAGCGGGTCGCGGCGTCCTGCGCGATCGCCCGGTTGAACGCGACATACAGGCCACGGCGCGGCGTGCCAGCAGCGAGCTGGGTCAGCGTGGTGGTCTTCCCTGTGCCGGCACCGGCCTGGATCACCAGATGATCCCCGGTGGCGAAGGCCTCGGCCGCCATGGCTTGTTCGTCGGTGGGCTGCAGCATCAAAGGGCACTCCGTCGAGCTGAAGAGGGCGCGGGGCGCCATGGGTCGGTCAGGTGTCGTGTCTTCGTCGGGAAGAAGCCGCGTGTCGGCACCGGGGGCAGTCCCTCGGAGTGAGCGGCAGCCGACTGCCATACGGCAAGGTCACCGATCAGGCCCGCCGCCTCCTCCGGAGAGTGGCGCTGACTTGCTTCAGCCTGCGGCCCGCGGTGGACGCCCGTTCAGGAAACTGGTCCGGAGGTGCTGGTGGCGGCCCCAGGAAGGACTCGCAAGTGGCCCGCACCGTGTCCGTTGCAACGTCAGGGGCGGTGTGAGCAGGGCGGCGCCGCTGAGATCCGCGACGCGGCTGCTGTCGGCGTAGGCGTTGTTGGTGGAGCGCATGACCGCAGAGGATGGCGGCTGACACGCCACTTGACCGGCATCGAGGCCGGTCCCGTCACTCAGGCGGCCCCATGTGGCGCACTGGCGTTCACGTTTCCGAGTGGGCGTTCGCGGGAGGATGCCATTTCGGGTGACGCTGCCCCGGTCGCCTCGAATGGGCAGGCAGGCCTGCCGCGCAGTTCAGGGGGCCGGCGATGCGGGGGGCTGGTGACCGGCGCAGAGGGCGCCAAAGAGCTGGTCCAGCGGGGCGCCGAGGGCGTGAGCGAGGGCATGCCAGGTGGCCAGGGTGCCGATGGTGCGGCCTTGTTCGATCTCGATGAGCGTGCGGCGTGACAGGCCGGTTCGGGCGGCGAGCTCGTCGTAGGTCCAGCCGCGTTCGGCCCGCAGTCGTGACAGCTCCTGGCGGAGTGCGTCGAGGTTCGGGTCGGGCGGCGGAGTGATCGTCACCGCTCTATCGCACGGTGCAGAGCCCTGCCCTGTCAGTGCAGACCTCTGCCCTATTTGCCCTGGTCGAGCTCCGAGCGGCAAGGCAGAGGTCTGCACTACGGTGCCGCCACCGGCACTCCCCCAGCCTCGCGGGGGTCGGCAGAACCACTCACCACCACGCAGGGAAGGCAGGTTTCCATGGGGCACGCCACGGTCTTCCGCACGGTCAGGCGCACCTGGACACTCGAGGTCCGGCCCAGCCCTGGCGGACAGACCCTGGCTTGCCCGCATTGTGGCCGCGTCCCTGTCAATCCGGGGCCCTCTACAACGCGGGCACTCGTCCTGAACCATCTGGCCGAACATGCCCGAGCCGAACCGCTTCCCGGCCATCTGCGGACCTGCCGGTGCGGCGAACTCGGCTGCCGCTGGCATCCACGCCACCGCGGCTGCGACGGGACAATCCTCCTACTCCTGAGCTGCAGCGCCGGCGGCCGTATGTGGCGCCTCACCGATGCATGCCAAGCCTGTTTGGCTGTCACGGATCACGCCGCCGCGGTCCCCGAGCCCTGCGATTCCGTGGGAACGGCCGACGAGACGGCTTCCCATCGCAGGGAGTCGCTCACAGTCGGAGCCCAAGAACTCGACGCCGATCTCTACTGGCACGACGGTGGGCTGTATGAGCAGACCTGACGATCCGGCAGAGGTATCTGGCGCGGGTTCAGTACGAGCCAAGCGAGCCGTCCCACCGAAAACCGTCCCGCACCCGGGGCAAGTCCGGGCGGCCGGAGAGCTACCAGCACCTTGAAGGGAGGCCCCGTGACCTCCGAAGCCAGGCCGGTATCCGGCGACCTCAACGCGTTCCTGACCGACGTGGAACTTACCCAGGCGCGCGCGATCGCCGGGATCATCAGCCGGCCGCTGGCCCGTCAGTTCGCCAAGAGGCTGCGTCGGCTGGCCAGGCAGTTCCAGGACCGTCCCCGTCAGGCCGTTGCGATGAAGCGTTGGCTGGTGAAGCTTCCCCCTGAGCGCCTTTCGCTCTTCGCCGAGCTGTCCGCCTTCGAGGGTGCTGCTCTCGTCATGCCGCCCGCCGAGGCAGGCGAACGGGACTGGCAGACGGCGACATCGATCATCGACGTCTATCCCGGCATCATCCCGGCCTCCCAGGACACCAGCGCCCGACAACTGCTCAGCCTGCGGTCAACAGCCCAGCACCGTCAGGAAATCGCCGCCCAAGGCCTGCCCCTTCCTGCGGGACCGCCCTGGGGCCCTAGCGCCGTCGGATCCCCGGTACGCCGCGGCCGACGGACTGCGCAGCGCCCGGCCACGACACTGCCACTGCCCGGCCGGGAGTGACTGGGAGGAGCAGGCGCTCGCATTGCTCTGCAATGGCACCACCGACCCGCTGGCCCGACTCCGTCGTCCGAATCGCGAGACCTCGCCCGCAAACCACAACACGAATTCGGACGCCGCTTCGCCGCACTCTTCCTTGCGCACGTGCGGCGCTTTACGGTCGATTGCATGGCCAACGGGGTGTTTCATACCAAGTACGGTATAAAGATCAATCTGACTCGCGAAGATCTGGGCCACCCGGAACGGCCCGGGCTACTGGAGGAAATCACTCAGTCAGTTGGGCAGCGAGCCCGAGATCTCCTGCAGTGCCTGAAGGATTACGACGGCGGCCAATGCCAGTGCGCACTGGCCGACAAGACGCCTTGGATGTTCGTACGCCGGCAGCGCCGCGGCGGCACCGTGGCGTGGGTGGCGGCCCACCTGCCGCTCACCCATGTCGCTACGCCACAGGAGAGCGAGAAGCACAAGGCGATGAAGGAGCGGATCGCCCGCACCGCGTCCCAGCACGGGCTCCAGGTGCAAACCGAGGCCCGGTCCGAAGACGGAAAGGTGATCACCGACGTACTGGTGACCGGAGCCGGCGGAAGTATCGGATGGGAGGCGCAGTACTCGCCCGTCAGCGCCAGCACCGTACGTCGCCGCTCCGCCAACGCCAGAGCCCTCAACATCGCTCCGCTGTGGGTGACCGGGGACGAGACCTCCGCCCTGATCGACCGAGTGCCCTGGGCCCGAGTGGACAACGTGCCCTGGCAACGCATTGCCTCCCCCCTGACCATGATGATCCGTGGTGGCGTACGGCACCTGCAGATCTGGAAGTGCACCCCCGTCAGCGAGCGCACCTGCCCAGAAGCCGGCCACGCCTGCGGCAGATGGCACAGCGGCTGGTTCCTGCCCGCCCTGTGCATCCCACAGGAACGCGCCACCTCCCTGGACGAACTCGTCGTCACCAGCGCCGACGGCGAACACCTCGCCGTCCGCGCCCGAAACCGGCACGACCCCAAACGGATCTCCTACCTGTGGGCACTCGCCCGAGATGTACGGCAGTGGCAGGAGCTCACCGGCGAGAGCGACAGCCCGCCCGAGTCCGGCCCGGACGACGAGCCGGTCACCTACGCCGAGCAGGACCTCGACAGTTCCTGCTGCTACGGCGACGAGCGGCACGGGACCAGCGATCCTCGCCCCCGCCGCGAAATGGCCTCGGCCATCGGCCTGCACACCTTCGACGAGGCCCGAGACGGCACCCACCGCCAGCCCAGCCGCCCCATTCAACTCCGGCTGACTCCTCGCGAGCGCTCTGTGCTTGCCACCCAGCTGAGGTGTCCGCCCTGGGAGATCGGCCCATGCATGCTGTGTGCAGCCCCCATCCATCGCTACGGACCACGCAGTCCCCTCGTCTGCACACCCTGCCGCTCCAGCTCCCCACTTCCCTAGCAGCGGACTCTGGTCGGCAGAACACCAGATTCCTTGGCAGGTCACGTGCCAAAACCGTTGCTGACAACCATCCAGCTCGGCTCCCCGGCAATCGGCGACCGGGCGGGGTCACCCAGTCTTCAGGCATTGCAAGTGAAGTCCGACCATGCCTATGCCACGGCATTGAGCCCCAGGGCGAGGAGGGCAACAAGGAGGGTGAGCGAGCCGCCGAATGCAACTCCGGCTCGCAGGAATGCGGCGGGTACCAAGGCACCATCAGCGCGTGCAAGAAGTGCCGCCCCCACAGCCGTCAAAGCCGCGGTAAGAACGGCGACCAGCAGGAGCAGGGCGAGGCGAGGACAAGGCTAAACCCGCAACGTGCATTCATCCTTCTGGGGGATCAGGTTGATGTTGCCCTGTGCGCTGCGGAGATCGCCGACAGGCTGTCTGCAGAGGCGTACGCCCTGGTCCTGCTCCTAATTCCCTGGGCTGCGGCCCATGAGTTCCAGGGCTGGAACGCTCTCAGGCCTATCTGCGGTGCAGCAAGTGAGGGAGGGGCTGGGATTGTTGATCGAAGGGCAGCCGGAGGGACGTGCTGGCGGTCGCGGCGGAGGTGATGGAGTTGTGCACAGCAGCAGCCAGGACTGCCTGAGAGCGGGTTCGATCGGATTCGGCGCGCAGTACGACCTCAGAACGTGGCGGAGGCGTGCTGGGGACGTCGATTTTGCCTTGCCCGCACGGGAGTCCGGCAGCAGTTCCCCGGACCGGCATGCCCGCCTCAAGCCGTTTCTGGCCGGCCAGGGGTAAGGGCAGGCGCGATGAGGCAGGTTTTCTCCGCGGTGGCGCCGGGGCAGGCGCAGGCGATACTGGCCGTAGTGGAGCGGTATCACCCGGGCCGACTCGATGCCTTGCGGACGGATACTTTGGTAGAGCTGCGCGCATGGAGGGCGGAGATCCAGCTACGGATGGATGATCCGAGGAGCGGCTGGGGACCGTGCTCGGTGGACGGCGAGTACAACGACGACACCTGCCCGCCCTCCCTAATCGTCGGTGAGGCGTCGTCGCTGCGCGAGCAAGCATTCACCGCCCTGCACGAACTGGGGCACCATCTGCAGCAGCAGTCCGACTCCGGTCTTCGCGCTCTCCTGTCCGAGTGGAGTTGGGGCGAGTCCAAAGCACTGGAGGAAGAGGCGTGCGATGCCTTCGCCGCCCGTGTCCTGCTCCCCGAGCCTCATCTTCCCGACGCTCTGCAGAAAACAGGGCCGACGGCTGCCGACGTAGTCGCACTGCTCAGCAGCTCGCATGCCTCGCGGGAGGCCTGCTGTGTGCGCGCCTCGGAATTCTTCCTCAGCAGCGGCCTCGTGGTGCTTCTCGACGCGGAAGGCAGAGTTGTCTTCGCGGCCCGCCACGGCATGATGCCGCCCCAGCGCGGTTCCGACCAAGCGGCCACCCCGCTGATCCGTGCCGCGTTGAGGAGCCGAGGCAGCGCCCAGGTGGACCGGACCCACCTCGTCCTTTGCGACGGGCAGCATCCCAGTGAGGATCTGTACGGTCAGGCCGCGTGGCTGGACGAGAATTACCTGGTGGCGGTGCTCGGTGTCGATCAGGTGGCCTGGCGCCGGTTCAGTCCGCCCAGGTCCGGCAGCAGTACGAGCCGATTCCACTCAGGGAGGCTCTGCGAGACCTGCGGCGAGGAGGTCTCGGTGTCGGAGACCTGCGAGAAGTGTCGGCAACCGAAATTTCCGCATGGGCAATGCGGCTGCGCTGCCGCCTGGCCTGCCGCGTATCGGTGGTGCCCCTTGTGCATCCAGAGGAAGTTCACGGCGCAGTTCCCGCAGCCGGGTCAAACCGCCTGCCGGGACTGTGATTAGAGACTCCGCAACCCGCCCTCATCAGTGGCTTGCCGAGGGCCCGGACGATTCGCACGGTGCGACGTGAAGCATCGGTGGACGCCACCGGTGGCGTCCCGCCGCCGGCCCGCGGGGGCTGGCTATGCCTGTGGCACGGCCGCCCAGGGCACTGCGGGGCGGCTTCGCCCTGGCCGTCTACATCCTCAACCCTGATCTGCCCGAGCAGACAATGACCATCGCCTGTGGGCTCGGGCGACCGAACACACCTACGTCTTCTTCAACGGCTCATGGCGGTCCGCCACCAGTACAGTGACGGTCCCTTGTGTATGTGGTACTCGGGTGATCCCCCCCAACAGCGTTGGAACCGGCGGCGCGACGGGTCAGCCGTACTCCACGGGCTATCAAGGCCCTGTCCGGCGGATCACGGCGTCGTAGTCTGCCGCACATGCACAGCACATTGACCGAGCACGCCCGGTGTCTTTACGGAGACGAATACCGTCCGACACCGGCATGCGGTCAGGAGCACCGCGAGCACTACTTCGTCGAGGAACTGACCTTCGCTGATGCGGACGCGATCCTCTCGATGCTTCGGGAGCTCAGCCCGAACCTGGTCGACGGCCAGCTCCCGGTCTGGATCCGCAACCTCGCCTATCGGCTCGTGCTCCTGCAGAGGCCGGACGAGCCTGCGCTTCTGCGGGAGGCCGCACAGAACCTGTGGCTGCACGGCCCGGATTGGGACGACATCGCGGCACAACTCGAGCGGCGGGCCGAAGAGCTTGAAGCCCGCTGACGGAACTGGCGGAGCGTCACCTTCCGTCATAGGCGGATCGAGGTCACGGTGAAGACGTAGCGTCCGCTCCCCCTTGCCGGGGGTCTTTGAGAGGGCGGAAAGCGAGCTTCTGTTTGCTTGGTCCTTGCGCGTGAGGCAGGCGTGCAGGTCAGAGCGCATTTGTTGAGGGTTGCGGGCTTCCGGACTCAAGGAGTCGGCCAGGCGAGAGTCGGGCTCCCGGCGCAGTCGTCGAACTCCCCGTAGGGTAAGGCCCCATGTCCTTCGCCGCGCGACTGACCGCGTACAGCGCCATCTCCACTTCCCTGGCTCTGCTCAGCGATCACGCGCTGGCGAAAGTCCTGGATGCGGCCGCGCCAATCGGATCCGGGATCGGAGGGACGTCGGCGCTGTTGGATGTCGCCGGCATGCCCGTGTTCGTCAAGCGGGTGCCGCTGACCGACCTGGAACGGAGGCCGGAGAACGTCCGGTCCACGGCGAACCTGTTCGAGCTGCCGTTGTTCTGCCACTACGGCATCGGCGGGCCGAGCTTTGGAGCGTGGCGGGAACTGGCTGCACACGCCATGACCACGAGCTGGGTGCTCGCGGGCGACTACGAGGGTTTCCCGCTGATGTACCACTGGCGGGTGGTGCCGGATTCGATGCCGCTGCCCGAGGAGCTGTCCGACATCGAGGGCACGGTCGCCTTTTGGGGCGGCGGATCGCAGGTGCGCCGGCGCATCGAGGAGCTGCGGGACTCCTCGGCGAGCATCGGGCTGTTCCTGGAGTACATCCCGCAGAACGTGCATCAGTGGCTCGGCGAGCAGATAAACGCCCGTGGAGAGGCCGCCGATCGGGCGTGCGCGATGGTGGAGCGGAACCTGGAGGCAGGGATCTCGTTCATGAACGCCCGCGGCCTGCTGCACTTTGACGCCCACTTCCAGAACATCCTCACTGATGGCGAGCGCCTGTATTTCGCGGACTACGGGCTGGCCATCTCCACCCGGTTCGAGCTGGCGAAGGACGAATCCGCCTTCTTCGAACGGCACCAGAACTACGACCGCTGCTACACGGCCATGTACACGTCGCAATGGCTGGTCACTGCGCTTTACGGGTCCGGGCGGGAAGATCGCGAGGCCCGGCTGCGCGCGTATGCCCAGGGTGAGGTCCCTACTGGAGCCCCCGCGACGGCCGCGGCGGTCCTCGCCCGCGACGCGCCGGCCGCCGTCGTGATGACGGACTTCTTCCGCAGACTCCAGCACGAGAGCAGGCAGGTGCCGTACCCGATAGAGCTTTGAGAGGGCGGGGAGCGGGTTCGGCCTGGTGTGTCACCGAGTCAAACCCCCGGCACGTGGCGTGGAGCGGGGCGGGGCTGTCATCGGCTGCTGAGTCAGCATCCACGGCACGTGCCCTGGCTCAGCGGTTCGTCCAAGGTCGTCCGGAACCTGACGCCGTCACCGTTGCCGCGAACAGGCGTTGTGCTAAGAGGTTCGCAGGGCGTCCTTCGGACGGTGCGGCCCATCGACAGAAAGAGGGTCTGCATGGCGCGGAAGTTACGGGAGTTACTGGTCGTGTATCAGGGCCCGAACGGGATCCGGCGTACGCTGCCGGCGGAGCAGATCGCCGGGGTTCCCCTCGCCGAGCTGCGTGAGGTGTGGAAGCCCTCGCGGCATCCGAGCCAGCGCAGCATCGTCACCTATTGGTGGGCGGCGACCACCCGGCGTCATGTGGGCTGCCGGTCACTGGATCGGCTCGCGACCGCCATGCTGCTGGACTTCCACCCCGGGGTGGTCGCTTTCAGCGCCTGGTCGGCGCAGCTGGTCTGGCGGGAGCGCGGCCGCGAGCACCGCATGGTCCCGGATTTCTTCGTCCGTACCGCGGCGGGGACCACGATAGTCGTCCTGTGCCCGCCGAAGACGGGGCCGAGCGAGCGCTTCGAGCGAGGGTTGCAGGTCCTCCGCGAGGCCTGCGCGGACGCTGGGTGGCAGCCGGCAGCCCCGCGGCTGCCAGGGACAACGGCCCTGGCGAACTTGCGGTGGATCTCCCGGCGGAGGCATCCGCGGTTTGGTGACGCGGAGGTCGAGGCGTCGCTGGTGCGGGCGTTCGCAGCACCACGGCCTTTGATGAACGGCGTCGAGACCTGCGGGGTACCGCGGATACTGGCCTTGCCGCGGCTGCATCACATGCTGTGGCACCGGCGGCTGGGGGTGGACTGGAATCTCCCGCTGGGCCCAGAGTCACTAGTAGGTCCGCTGGGTGAGGGCGAGCCGGAAGCGCTTCGGGCCCCGCTTTCCGTGGAGCGCCGGTGACCATGGACGAGGCTGACGAGCGGGCGGCGCTGACGGTACGCACAGCCCCTCGTGGAATGCTGGTGCGCGGGGACCAGGTGCGTTGGCGTGGCGGACAGTACGTCGTCGCTGGTGTCGACGGCGTGCGGGTCTTTCTGGAGCCCTCCTCTTCCAGCGGCGCCACGCCGGTGGTGGTGCTGTTGTCGTTGCTGGCTGCGGCATTGGACTTCGCTGTACTCGATTCCCATGGACGGCCGCTGCTGCAGGCGGAACTCCCGGATTTCGCGATGATGGAGGGCATCCCGGCGCACGCGGCGGAGGCCGCGCGGCGCTGGGAACGGGCGATCATTGAGGTCGAGACCGGGCTGCTGCCGGGGGCGCCGCCGGGAACGCGTCCGAGGCCGGCCTACGACCCGCAGAGCACGACGCTGATCGAGCGCTACCAGGCCAAGGCCGCGGAGTTCAACGCGCTGCTGGGATGGTCGGTGTCCTGGCAGACGGTGCAGGCCAAGCGGTTGAAGTACTGCAAGGAGCGAACGGCCCTGGCGTTGGTGGACGGGCGTAGTACCAAGGCGCGCCGACAGCACGGGCTGACCGATCCGCGGGTGGTCGATCAGTTGCTGACGTTGGTTGATCGGCAGCGTCAGCAGCTGGATGCGCCCAGCGACGCCAGGAAGTTGTTCAAGCAGTTGCGCCGGGTAGTGCGGGCCACGCACGGACAGGGGGTGAAACTGCCGGCCGAACCGACGTTGTACAAGCTGCTGCAGCGGCTGGGTATCGAGGCCCGCGACCTTGCCGGCTCCTGCGTACCGGGCCTGCCGCGGTCGGCTGGCGGGGCGGTGCCGCCTTTCTCGGTGACGAGAGCCACCATGCCCGGCGAGCTGGTGCAGATCGATTCGACCGGTCTGGACGTGTGGGTCCTGGGCGACGACGGTCAGCCGGCACGGGCCGAACTGACCGCTGCGGTGTGTGTGGCCACGCGCAGCATCATCGCCGCGGTGCTGCGGCCCAAGCAGCCGCAGCAGCGCGGCGAGGTCCGAAAGGCGGCCCAGGGTGGCCTGATCACGGGCAGGCGTGCCCGCGGGCGGGCGACGAGGGCAGTGGACGCGTGCGAGGTCCTGGCCCAGGCTCTGGTGCCGGCGCCGATGCGGCCCGGGTTCGACATGGTCGTCCACGCCAGCTCTTCAGACCTGCCGTACGAGGAGTTGATGGCGGTCGATCCACGGTTCGCGCAGGCCGCGGCACGGCCGGTGATCATCCCGGACCTGGTGGTGATCGACCACGGCAAGGTCTTCGTGGGAAACACGTTCCGCGATGCCTGCGAGTACCTGGGGATCTCGATCCGTCCGGCCCGTAAAAGGACCGGATCTGACAAGGCGATCATCGAGCGCACGTTCTTGTCGATCAAGTCGATGTTCAGCCAGCACGTGAACACCTACACCGGGAACCAGCCGTACCGGGTCCGCAGGACTGTGGACGGTGAGCAGTTGTGGACGCTGGCCGAACTCGACGACATGCTGCAGCAATGGATCGCGCTGGAGTGGCAGAACAAGCCGCATCCGGAGTTCGACGACCCGTACGACCCATACATGCCGGAGCTGTCGCCGAACCAGATGTACGCGGCGTGCGTCGCGGTCGAGGGCTACCTGCCGATCCCACTGAACCGGGAGGACTATCTGCGGCTGCTGCCGACGGCGTGGGTGGGTGTGAGCGAGCAGGGCATCCGGTTCAAGAACCGCACCTATGACCACCCCGCTCGCGACCCGAAGGAGGGACTGAACCCCTACCGGCGGGTGCCTTCGGGGTTGCAGGGCAGGAAGCACAACGGCTGGGAGCTGCGGTACTCCCCCAACGACCTGTCCCGGGTGTGGCTGCGGGACCACCGCACCAACATCTGGGTGGAGGCGGTGTGGGTGCACCAGCACGTGATCGGAGCTCCGTTCACGCAATTCCTTTGGGACATCGCTGCATCACAGCACCTCGAGCGGGGCGGCGAACTCAAAGACGATGAGACGATCGCGCAGGTACTGGCGGAACTGCTGGACCGCGCTTCCCGCGGCCCGGAACGGTCCGGGACGGTGACCGTGCCCGACGGATACGCCCCACTGCCGGCACCCGGTCCCGCCCACGAGTTCGACCCCTATGCCGGGCACGACATGGCGGACCTCTTGGCCGCCGCCCACGCCGCGTCGTCTGCGGACGACCCGCTGGCGCTGGACGATCTCGGCTTGTACTCCCCCGGCCCTGCTCCGGGTGACGCCGGCATCGACTGGTCGCAGCCGCCGCAGCCACCGGACCCTGCCTGGGCTGCCTGGGAGCGGGAGCAGGACGCGACCGGGCCGGCAGATCCACCCGTCGCTGCCGGAGGTGATGACTTCGATGCCCGTTACCAGCGGACTCTGACGGAGTTTGCCCAGCGGCAGCGCGACGACGACGCCGAGTCGTGAGCACCCGCGCGACATCGGCTTGCTGCAGCCGGCTCACGAGCTGCAGCAGACACCGGCACAGAGTTTTGAGGGAGCACACGCAGATGGCGGAACTGACCCGCGAGGAATGGCTGGCGCTCAGCAACCCGACGGTGCCGGAGAAGATGCTCCTGGCACCGCCGGTCCCGATGTGGCCTCAGGACTGCCATGCCTGGCGCGCTCGGGCCGACAGGCTCGATGAAGTCCCGGAGCTCGCGGACTGCGCCCCGATGGGCACGAAGGTCACCGACAACGATCGGCGGCTGCTGTACTCCGCGCACATGCGGACTGTGCGCACGCCTGCGATCCGCAAAGGGATCCCGGTGACGGCCGAGCCGATCAAAGCGAACCGGCAGCGGATCGGAGGAAAGATCGCGATCGTTATCGAAGGACCGCGCGGCACGGGGAAGTCGACGCTCCTGGACGCGATCGCCGTGTACTGGCATCGGCGGCTGAGTCGGCTGTACGGGCCGGATGAGAACCGGATTCCGGTCGTCGCGTTGACCGTGCCGCCACCGGGTCGCGGGAACGTACGCAACTGGGCCGGCGCGTTCGCCCGCTTTCTGGGGCAGGAACGCGAGGGCGGCGACCCGACGGCTTCGGTGATCCGTACGATGCGCAACGCCCGCACCCTGCTGGTCGTCGTCGACTCCATCGAGCGGCTCCGCACCCGCACCGAAATCGAGCAGGCGTTCCAGTACCTGGATGTCATCAGCGAGGAGACCGGTGCGACGTTCATCTACTGCGGCCGCAACGCGCACCCGATCGTCGACCCGCAGACCCGCGACAACGACACCCCACTCGAGCAGGACGAGACGCCGTGGGGCGACAGCGTGGTCCTGCGCACCAGCCGGATCGGCTACAGCGACGAGGAGATGGCATCCTTCGTTTCCATCGTCGACCTGTTCGACGCAGATCTGCGGCTGTTCCGGCACGAGCGCGGTGACCTGACCGCGCTGGCCCCGTACCTGCACAGGCGCAGCCGCGGCTATATGCGCACGCTGTCCCACCTGATCTGCCAGGCGGCACAAGGAGCGATCCTGAGCGGGGAGGAGCGCATCACCGAGGAGCTGCTGAAGAAGGTGTCGCTCGGGCAAACAGTGCAGTTGTGAACGATACGGGTCTGTGCCCAGCTGTCCGGTGTCGTCCCCCGTCCGTCGGGCTTCCCGGCGCGGGGGATGCGGCTATGCCGCAGGCGCAGGCCCCTTCGGCTTGCCTTCCTTCAGCTTCTTCTGCATCTTTTCCCACCGCCGGCGCTGCTCGGCGTTGAGGATATGGGGGGTGGAACGGAAGAGCCCGATCCACCAGCCCAGCGGGTTCACTCTGTCGGCAATGGCCGACCTCCGGCACTCGTAGTGCCTTTGCGGCACGTCCAGATGGCCTTCTCGTTTCAGAAACACCGCGGCGTCTTGGAGGGCGAGGTCGAACTTCGACTCCAGGTCGGAGAGCTCGCTGTTCCGGGAGTCCGCCTCCCTGGCCTGTGGCACCACAGCGAGGGAGGGCTTGCTGTAGGCGGGTTCCGGATCGTCGGTTCGCGTCGCGACGGCAAGGGCGTGCTTGGTTCCGCCGTATTCGCGGCCGTCTGGCCGCGGATGGATCCCGATGGCACGCAGCAGGTCCCGCTGCTCTCGGTGGTGCAGTCGGAAGAAGTCACGCTGCTGGCGACTGACCCACTCGTCGATGGTGCCGTCGCCGCGCTGGTACGGAACGTTTGGGGTGCGGCGCCATGGTTCAGGGCCGGGTGACAAGAGCTTGGCGCGCAGGTACTTGCGGTGCCAATCCCGGGGCCAGGGCGGGTTCCAGTATGGATCGATCGTTTCCAATGCCTGCTGGCGCTCGGCGGGCAGCCGGCCGGCAGTCGCCTTTTGCCGCTGGGCGGCGAGCCAGGCGCCCAACTTGTGGCCGCCGACCTCTTCGCTGCCGGGGACAAGGAGGTGGCCGTTGTCTTCCGCCCAGGCCCGGGCGCGTTCGAGCATCGACTCGGGCGCGGACTTGCCGGCGGCCCACCGCATGCCGAGCGCGTCCAACGCCTCGTATTGCTCGGCCGGGAGGCGGTCCAGGGCGTGCCGCAGGCGAAGGTTGCTCAAGCACAGGCCCAGCGAGAAGCCATCGTCGTCGATATAGGGAGCGGGGACGTCCAGGTGTCCGAAGCGCTGGTGGTAGGCGCTGGCCGAGGCGCGTGCCTGCTCCCAGGTGCCGATGGCGGGTACAGCGATCTCCAGGCCCAGAACTGCTGCCAGTTGGGCTGCTCGCTCCGGGTGGGCGTAGAAGCTGGGCTGTACCTGCAGGCGGCCGCCGCGGGGCCGTGTGATGGGCAGAGCGATGCGGTCCATGAACGATTCGTCGTGCGCGCGCAGTGCCTGCAGCAAGGTGAACAGGGTCTCGAACGAGGAGTTTTTGAACAGGTCCGTGGCCTTGGCGCCGCGGCGAGCGTAGACGGGGAAGACGAGGGTGGTTTTCTTTCCGGCGCCGGGGGGTTGCCGAAGCCCGCGGCCGATGGCCTGGATGGCGTCGATGATGCTGTAGCGGGGCTGCACGAAGACCACGGCGTCGACATCGGGCATGTCGACGCCCTCGTTGAGGACGCGGACGTTGGACAGGACCGCGCACGGCCGGTGGGGATCGCCGAAGTCGAGCAGTAAGGCATGACGGTCCGCGTTCGGCTGCTTGCTGTGGACGGCCTGCGACCACAGCGCTTCGTGGCGCAGCGGCGGGCCGACTTGCAGAGCGGTCTGCGGCAGCGAAGCGGCAAATGCCTCGGCGTCATCGATGCGGTTGTAGAAGACCAGGACTCGGCGCAGCCCGTGTTCCGAGATCGCACGTAAAAGGGCGACCTGGACGGCGCCGTTGCGTAACCCGTCGTGGTGGGCCGTAACGCCGGGTGCCCTGGCTGCCAGGATGGCGTGCAGGTCGGCGTCCTCGTCCTCGACAACCGGTACCACGACCTGGTAGTCGGCCAGGATGCCTTGATCGATGGCTTGCGCCATACCCAGCTGGTACACGGTCGGCCCGAAGATTTCACGGCGCTCCATGGTGGCCAGGGGAATCCGCTCCGTCAAAAGTTCGTCCGTGGCGGCCCGTCTTCTTCCCCAGACTCTGGGGGTGGCGGTCATGTACAGGCGGATCTTGGCCGGGATCGCGGCATCGTCGTGGACGGTTCCCCATCCGGTGCCGAACGCGGAGCAGGTGCGGTGGGCTTCGTCGACGACGACGAGATCCCATGGCGGTGATCCGAACTGGGCGTGGGCCTCGCGGATGTGGTGGAGTGAATCGTAGGTCGTGAACACGGTGAAGGGGCCGCCGGCTTTGGCCGCGGCTGCGATCTTCTGCGGGTGTTGGGTCATCACCACATCGTCCGTGGACATGCCGGTGTCGCGTTGAGTCACGGAACACACCCCGAGCGCCACTCCGTTGCGCCCGGCCTCACGCCACCGCCGGATGGTCTGCACCACCAGGGCTCTGGTCGGCATCACCACCAGGACATTGCCGCGTCGCACCAGGATGCCCGCCGCGGCGACGGCGACCAGCGTCTTGCCCGTGCCGCACGCGCTGACCAGTGTCATGCGCGACTCACCAGCGGCCGCGGCGGCCTTGATCGCGGCAAGCGCGGCGGCCTGGTGCTCGCGTAGTTTCACCACACCTCCGGAAGATCCGTTGCGGATCGCGCGGGGAATGTACCCGCCCAAAGCACCACTCCGACGGGCCTATCAGCGACTTTCAGCCAAAGTCCTCCTCTAGTGGGTAAAGGAGGGCGAACAGCGCGCATGTGCGAGTGGGACGCCGTAAAGAGGTTGGGGCCTGCGATCCGTTCAGGGGCGGGCTTCCCGTTGCGGCAGCCGCCGGAACTGCATCTCGGCGGTACGGAGAGGAGCCCACCAATGGCGACGACGGCCGGTCGTTCCCGCAGTGCTGGCGCGCCTGCGCGCAGGAGCAAGGCCTGGCGGCCGGCACAGCGGCTCGCCCTGTCGGTGCGGTCCATCGGCGGGGAGTCGACCGGCTCCTTCGCGCGGCGACTGGCAGACGCCAACGGCATCCCCGACCAGGAGTTCTGGGCCATGTTCGGCACGCCGGCCCGTAAAAACGGTGCCCCGAGCGACCCCCGCTACAGCGATGGATACCTGAACGCCGCGGCTCTCGAGCGCCTGGCCGTCATGGCCGGCCGACAGGTCAGGGAACTGCAATTCGCACTGCCGAACCTGCGCCCCCACCGGCTCCTGCCCGAACAAGCCGATCCGGTCTGGGACTGGCCCTGGGACACGTCCGGCTGCTTCCTGGTGCGGGTATGCGAGGTGTGCGCCCACATCAAGAACACCAGCCTGCTCTCCTACCTCGCCTCTGACTCAACCTGGCAGGTGTGCTGGAGTCATCGCCGCTGGCTGGACAATCGCCGCGAGCCCGGGACGGACGCCATCACCTTGGACGCCCTGCCCGAGGTCCTCGACGCGCACCAGCAGCGGGTCGTACTGGAACGCAGGTTGGGCGCCGGCGGACGCGCGCTGTTCGCGGACGCCTACACGATCGTCTCGTACTGGTGGAACGTCCCCGCACTGAACGCACCCGTATGGCGAAGCCGCCAGCACCTACTGGCCAGGGCCGGCCGGGACCACCTGCGTGTGGCGCCGCTGGTTTTCTACCCGGAAGCGGTCCAACTGGCTCAAGCGGTCGCAGCCCGGGAGCGGCAGCGACTGCGACGCGCCCTGACCCCCGAGGGCCACTATCGGTGGCTGGACAAAGTGGCTGCGGCCATGGACCGGTGGGGCATCCCGAGCGAACCAGGGCTAGTGCGTTGGCCACGAACGTTGCTGGGGTGCTGAGGACCCCCTGGTCGGTGCTCGCGGTGCTGGATTGGTGGCGCCATCCTCGATGTCGACGTGGT
>NZ_JARAWX010000004.1:0-507909 GCF_033793585.1 Streptomyces sp. MI02-7b
GACGGACTGCACGGCGAAGTCCACGACGGTCGTGGTCCCGCCCCAGGCGGCGGCCCGCGTCCCGGTCTCGAAGGTGTCCGAGGCGAACGTCCCGCCGAAGGGCAGTTCCATGTGCGTGTGCGCGTCGACACCGCCGGGGATGACGTACTTCCCGGTCGCGTCGACGACGCGGTCGGCCGACTCCGTCCAGCCCCGCGCGGCATCGGACTCGTGGGCGGCGAGTGCGGCGACCCGGCCCCCCTCGACGAGCACGTCGGCGTGGATCTCGTCGGCGGCGGTGACGACCAGTCCGCCGCGGATGACGGTGCGGCTCATGCTCCCACTCCTTCCATGGCTGAGGGCGGGGTCGCCGGTGACCCGATGCCATGTCGGAACGGCTCTACGCACGTAGACCCCGGCCGTGGGAAGAACGTACGACCCGTCACCCACGGTGGCAATACCGCTGCGCCGATCGTCGGGCCCGAGCCTTCTTCCGGTGACCGCCCCCAAGGCGAACGCTCACAATATGCCATGAAACGGATGCGGGAGGCAGGACATGAGCGGACGCCGCGCCCGGGCCCCGGGTGGTGAGTCGACGTCACATCCGGTGCCGTCCGCGGCCGATGGGAAGAGGTCCGGGCGGCGGCACGCCGCCCGGACCGGGAACGGACGGGGCGTCAGGCCGCCCCGCCGGCCGTCTCGCTCTGGGCCTGCTTGAGCGCGGCTTCCAGGATGGACGCGCCCTCCTCGGCCTCGGCGACGGTCAGCGACAGCGGCGGGGCGATCCGCAGCGCGTCGCCGGCGCGGCCTCCCTTGCCGATGAGCAGACCGCCCTCGCGGGCCGCCTCCATGACGACCCCGGCGGCGGCCGCGTCGGCGAGTTCGACGCCGAGCATCAGCCCGCGGCCGCGGACCTCGCGGACCACCGGCAGCCCGGCGGAGATGGCCTCCAAGCGGGACTTCAGCAGCCCGCCGACCCGCCGGGCGTTGCCCTGCAGATCGTGGTCGAGGAGGTACTGGAGGTTGGCCAGCGCCCCGGCGGTGGTGATGGGGCTGCCGCCGAAGGTGGAGATGGAGTTGGCGGTCAGGCAGTCCATCACCTCGGCCCGGGCGACGACGCCGCCCATGGACAGGCCGTTGCCGACGCCCTTGGCGAAGGTGAGGATGTCCGGCGGGCCGGAGCCCTCGTGCGCCTGCCAGCCCCAGAAGTGGTCGCCGGTGCGGCCCCAGCCGGTCTGCACCTCGTCGGTGATCCAGAGGATGCCGTGCCGGTCGAGCACCTGCTTGAAGGCGGCCAGCAGTCCGTCCGGGCCCGAGGTGAAGCCGCCGACCCCCTGCACGGGTTCGGCGATGAGGGCGGCGACCCGGCCGTTGGCCTGGCCGAGCACGTCCTCCAGGTCCGCGACGCACGCGGCGATGAACTCCGCGTCCGACAGGTGCGCGTACGGGCCGCGGGTGCGGACGCCGCCGTGCACGTAGAGCGTCTGCAGCGGCGAGAGGCTGGTCGGCGACCACGCGGTGTTGCCGGTGATGCCGATCGCCGAGAAGGAGCGGCCGTGGTAGCTGTTGCGCAGGGCCAGGATCTGGTTGGACCCGCGCAGGGTCGTGGCCAGCAGCAGCGCGGTGTCGTTCGCCTCCGTGCCGGAGGTGGTGAAGAAGACCCGCGCGTCCGGGATGCCGGACAGGGCGGCGATGCGCTCGGCGAGCTCGACGGCCTGGGAGCTCAGGTAGAGCGTCGAGGAGTGCAGGATCCGCCCGGCCTGGTCGCGGACGGCGGCGGTGACCTCCGGCAGGGCGTGGGCGGTCATGGTGGTGAGGATGCCGCCGAAGAAGTCCAGGTACTGCCGGCCCTCGGCGTCCCAGACGTGCCGGCCCTCGCCGTGGGTGATCTCGATCGGGTCGGCGTAGTAGGTCGCCAGCCACTGGGGCATGACGGCCTTGTGGCGGGCGTGGAGTGCGGCGTGCTGCTGTGAGCGTTCGGTCATGGTCATATCAACGATCACGCCTCCGTGAGGGTGCCGTAGGCGTCCGGGCGGCGGTCCCGGTAGAAGGCCCACTGCTGGCGCACCTCGGGGATCAGGTCGAAGTCCAGGTCGCGGACGATCAGCTCCTCCTCCTTGCCGGAGGCGGGCTCGCCGACGAACTGGCCGCGCGGGTCGACGAAGTACGAAGTGCCGTAGAAGTCGTTGTCGCCGTACTCCGGCTCCTGGCCGACACGGTTGATGGCCGCGATGAAGTACTCGTTGGCGACGGCGGCCGCCGGCTGCTCCAGTTTCCAGAGGTAGGCCGACAGGCCGCGATGAGTGGCCGAGGGGTTGTAGACGAGCTGGGCTCCGGCGAGGCCGAGGGCGCGCCAGCCCTCGGGGAAGTGCCGGTCGTAGCAGATGTAGACGCCGACCTTGCCGACCGCGGTGTCGAAGACCGGCCAGCCCAGGTTGCCGGGCTTGAAGTAGAACTTCTCCCAGAAGCCCTTGACCTGCGGGATGTGGTGCTTGCGGTACTTGCCGAGGTAGGAGCCGTCGGCGTCGATCACCGCCGCGGTGTTGTAGTAGAACCCGTCCTGCTCGATCTCGTAGACGGGGACGACCATCACCATGCCGGTCTCGCGGGCGAGGGCCTGCATCCGCCGCACGGTCGGGCCGTCCGGCACCGGCTCGGCCCAGCGGTAGTTCCCGGCCTCCTGCACCTGGCAGAAGTACGGGGCGTTGAACACCTCCTGGAAGCCGATCACCTTGGCGCCCTGGGCGGCGGCCTCGCGGGCGTGCGCCTCGTGCTTGGCGATCATCGACTCGGTGTCGCCGGTCCACGTCGCCTGAACGAGCGCCGCTCGTACGACATTGGGCATGACAGCTCCTTTGACGCGGTGTCACACCGGACCGGCGGGCTCGTCTACGCACGTAGATCCGGCGGTGGGAAGAACGTAGAGCCCACTGCCCACTGTGGCAATACCGGCGCCTTTACTCAACGAAGCCCGTCAGATTTCACGGCCGGACAGACCCGCTCGGCGCAGTGCTGCGACCACGTCGCGCCGCCGCGAGGCCGACACCAGGCCCGCGGCCTCCAGCAGCGGGCCGGTCAGGTCGGGGCGTTCGGCGGCGATCGCCGCCGCCGTCTCCGGGGTCCTGGCGCGCACCAGGGCGACCAGCAGTGTCACCGCCCGGTCCCGCAGCCGCGCCTCGCACAGGACCGCGGCGGTGCCCGCGACCTCGGCGGCCGGGCGCGCGGCGGCCTGGTGCAGCAGCGTGCGGCAGTCCTCGGCCCGGCCCGCGGTGTCCAGTGCCCCCGCGACGGTCGCCAGGTGGTGCGGGGGCAGGGCGGCGAGCTCCCACAGCAGGGTGGCGACGTCGGCGGCGAGCCCTGCCTGCTCCAGCGCCGCCGCGAGCTCCGGGATCCGCTCCGCCGGTCCCGCGGCCGCCTGGCTCATCAGCACGTACGCCTCGCCGCTGCGGCCCGTGCGGCGCAGCTCCGCCATACGGGCGGCGGTCGCCCACGCCGCGGCCCGGTGCTCCCGTGCCTCGCGCGCCTCGGTGGCGCCGGACTCCTCCCGCCCGTCCGCCGGCGCCCGCTCCCCCGCGGCCCCCGCGAAACGGGCGCCGCGCGGTCCTGCGTGTGCCGCGTCCTCGGGCGGGGCCGCGACGGGCCGGGATTCCCCGGCGGCGGCCTCCGGCGCGCCGGCGAAGCGTGCCCCGCCGTAGCGGGCGCCACCGCGCCTGCCCTCCTTGCGGCCGCGGACGGGGGCCTGCGGGGCCGGCTCGGGCGCGGGACGCTCCTCGCCCGTACCGGGAGCGGGGGAGGGCGGGGGCGCCGGCGCGCGGAACCAGTCCTCGGGGGCGGCGGGGCGCGCCAGGACGGCGTCGAGTCGGGCCTGGAGCTCGGCGCAGCGGACGGCGGCGCGCTCGCGGTCGTCTCGGGCCCAGGCGAGTTCGCCCGCCGTCCGCTCGGCCCGGTCGTGGTCGTGTCCGGCGCGGTGCAGCGCGTCGTCGAGGTCGCGTTCGCGCAGCGTCGCGTACTGGCGCTCGCGGAGCATCAGGTCCAGCCGGGTCCGCAGGGTCTGCTCGCTGCCGGGTGCCGCGTCGTACGCGGCGACCGCGGCCGCGTGGAGGCGCCGGGCGGGTGCGAGGACGCCTTCGCCGACGTGTCCGCCGCGCACCGCCGCGACGTCGTGGATGAGGGCGCGCACGACGTCCCAGGGGGGCACGTCGGCCCCCTCGAAGTAGGCCCGGGCCGCCTCCGGGTCGCGCCGGGCGAAGACCGCGTACCAGCCGGGGGACGCCCCCAGCGCGGCCGCCAGCCCGCGGAACCAGTGCGTGAACTCTCCCGCCGCGTCGCCTGCCCGGGTGCTCGCCCCGCGTTCCACGTTCGCTCCTCCCTGCCCGCCGCCGGGCGGCGTAAGCGTGTGGTCCGCCTGGCATTCGACACCAGTCCTGTTACGGGAGCGCTACAGGGAGTTTTCACCCGGGGTGCGGCAGGAGCGCGGGCGCCCGCGCACGCCCCCCGCGTCGTGTCGCCGCCCGCCGTCATCTTCCCTACGGCGGGCGGCATGTGCTGTTGCGTCAGGTGTCAGTGACGGCTGCTCCGGACCACCATCGCGGATCCGCCGCCGCGGCGTACGGGCTCCGCGGCGGCCAGCCACCGGCCGTCCGGCAGCCGCTGAATGCCGGTCGCCGCGCCGATCTCGGCGCCCTCCACCAGGTTCTGTCCGAGCGCCTTCAGCTGCGCCGCCGCGGGACCGGCCAGGAATGCCGCCTCTGCCTGGGTCGTGGCCGTGTTGCGCTGGCTGGCGCGCGGGGCCGCGATGGCGTCGACGAGCGGCAGGCCCCGGTCGACGTGCTCGGTCAGCACCTGCAGGACGGTGGTGATGATCGTGGCGCCGCCCGGTGAGCCCAGCGCGAAGTCGACCTTGCCGTTCTTGAGCACGATCGTCGGCGAGATGGAGGAGCGCGGCCGCTTGCCGGGGCCGGGCAGGTTGGGGTCGTGGACCGCGGGGTTCGCCGGTACGAAGGAGAAGTCGGTCAGTTCGTTGTTGAGCAGGAAACCGCGGCCGGGCACGGTGATGGCGCTGCCGCCCGTCTGCTCGATGGTGAGGGTGTACGCGACGACGCCGCCCCACTTGTCGGCGACGGTCAGGTGCGTGGTGTTCTCGCCCTCGTAGGTGGTGGGGGCGGCTGTGCCGCCCGCGCCGCAGGTCGCGGGGTGCGCCGGGTCGCCGGGTGCGAGCGGGCTGGTCAGCACCGCGTCGTCCTTGATCAGGCAGGCGCGCGAGTCGGCGAACCGCTGGGACAGCAGCCCGGCGGTGGGGACCTTCTCGAAGGCCGGGTCACCGACCCAGCGCCCCCGGTCGGCGAACGAGATCCGGCTCGCCTCCAGGAAGCGGTGCAGGTACTGGGCGTCGGACAGCCGGGACAGGCTGCCGGTGCGCTCCAGGATGTTGAGCGCCTCGCCGACCGTGGTGCCGCCGGACGAGGAGGGTGCGATGCCGTACACGTCCAGCCCGCGGTAGGCGACACGGGTCGGCTTCTGCACCTCGGCCCGGTAGGCCGCGAGGTCGCGTGCCGTGAGGTCCCCCGGCCGCACGACGCGTGTGGCGGCCGGGTCGACGGGGGGCTTGCGCACCGTCTTGACGATGTCGGCGCCGATCTCGCCGTCGTAGACGGCCGAGATGCCCTTGTGGCCCAACTCCTCGTAGGTGCGGGCGAGATCGGGGTTCTTGAGGGTGGAGCCGACGGCCGGCAGCCGCCCGCCGGGCAGGAAGAGGGCGGCGGTGGCGGGGAAGTCCTTGAAGCGGGCGAGATTGCCCTCGGTCTGGCTGCGGAAGGTGGCGTCCACGGTGAAGCCGTCGCGCGCGATCCGCTCCGCGGGCTTCAGCACCTCGCCCAGGCTCCGGGTGCCCCAGGCGTCGAGCGCCGTGTCCCAGGTCGCGGACGTGCCGGGGACGCCGACGCTGAGACCGCTGGTGACGGCGGCGTCGAAGGGCAGCGGCTGGCCGTTCTCGACGAAGAGCCGGTCGGTGGCGCTGCGGGGCGCGGTCTCCCGGCCGTCGATGGTGTGGACCTTGCGGTCCCCGGGGCTGTAGTACACGAAGTAGCCGCCCCCGCCGATACCGGAGGAGTACGGCTCGGTGACGCCCAGCGCGGCCGCGGTGGCGACCGCGGCGTCCACGGCGTTCCCGCCGCGCCGCAGCACCTCGATGCCGGCGGCCGAGGCGTCGGGGTCGACGCTGGAGACGGCGCCGCCGTAGCCGACGGCGAGAGGTGCCTTGTCCGGTGGGCCGTGATGGGTTGGGCCGCCGGGCGGGGCCGCCGCGACCGACAGGGCCGCGGTGGCGGTGACGGTGAGCAGCGACAGGATCCGTGCGGCGTGACGACGCATACGTGGACCTCCACTAGGGCGACCGTTCAGGCAGCGTAACCCGACCCCGGGTTCCTCGTCAGGAACACCTCAACTACCATCGCGGCCCATGAGCGACGACGTGCGCAACATCGTGCTGGGTCTGGCCGCAAGCGGCCTGAGCGCCGCACTGGGGTGGTTCGTGCGCACCTATGTGTGGCGCCGCCGGCTCCGCCGCAAGCAGCGCTTCTTCGGGCTGCCCGCCGGTTCCGAGTGCCTGCTGGTGGTCAACCGTGATCCGGGCGCACGGGAGTGGAGCGTGGCGCGGCACGACGTCTTCGCGCTCATCGAGCTCTCCGCGCTGATCAAGGAGTGCCGGGCCAACGCCGAGATCCTGCCGCACGACACCGCCTGGCAGGGCTTCGGCGCGCGGACCGAGTTCTGCATCGGCGGTCCGGTCTCCAACCACCGCATGGCGGCCCACCTGCGGTCGATGCTGCCGGGCGTCGAGGTCGGCAGGGAGAAGTCCGGCCCGGACCAGGGCGCGCTGACCGTGGGCGGCGAGACCTACCGCATGGACAAGGGCACCACCGAGTACGTCCTGCTGGCCCGGCTCGCCGCCGACGAGAACACCGGCAACAGCCGCCCGGTCTTCCTGGCCTCGGGACAGCGCGCGGTCACCAACCAGGCGGCGGTGCGCTACCTGGCACGCCACTACGGCCGGCTCACCCGCAAGTACGGCGTCAACGGGACGTTCTGCCTGCTGCTGAAGGTCGTCAACTCGCAGGCGTACGGGCCGGACGTCGTGGAGATCGTCTCGGACGTGACCCGGGCCGCGGTCACCCCGGTCGTCCGCCCGGAGGCCACGGCCGCGGCCGCGGCGGCGACCGCGACCACGGAATGATCATGTGACCACCGGGCCGGCCGCGGGTGCGGCCGGTCTCACCCGCGGACGTGCAGCCGGTCCAGGACCGCGGCGGCCATCGCCTTCTCGCCGAGCGCGTTGGGATGGGCGGGGGCGGCCGGGGCGGCGGGGGTCAGCGGCTCGATCCAGCGCACACCGGGGGCGGTGCACATGTCGTGCCCGACCGTCGGCGTGTAGGTGTCCACATAGGTGGCCCGGGCGGCCTTCGCGCGCCGGGCGAGCATCGCGTTGAGGCGCTTCTCGGTGTCCCGGAGGTACGCGAAGTCCCCGTCGGCGAAGGGCACGGCCGGCCGGCAGCCGACGCCGCTGTCGGGGAGCAGGTCCGGGTAGCCGACGACCACCACGCGGGCGTGCGGGGCGCGCCGGTGGACGGCGTCGAGCACGGCGTCGATCTTCGGTGCGGTCGCGTCGATCGCCGCGCGCAGCTGGTCGCTGCCGCCGGAGGAGTAGTACCGCTGGCAGGGGTTGCCGGTGGGGTCGCCGAGCGCCGCCCCGGCGCAGGTGCGGATGATGCTCCCGAAGCCGACGTCATTGCCGCCGATCTGGACGGTGACCAGGGACGTCCGACGGGACAGGGCGTCCAGCTGCGGCGGGTTGGTGCCCTGGGCCTGCCACATCTCGGCGGTGGTGGCGCCGCCGCAGCTCACGTCGGTGAGGACCGCGCCGCGCAGTCGCCCGGCCACCAGCGAGGGATAATTGCGGTCGGAGCGGGCACAGTTGACGTCCACCTGCGTGGGGATCAGCGGCCCGGAGGTGTACGAGTCACCGAGCGCCACATAGGCGTCGCGGTGGCCGTGCCCGTGCCCCGGCCCGTGGCCGTGTCCGTGACCGGCGCCGCCGTGCGCGGCGGCCGGCACCGCGCTCCCGGCCGTGAGCAGAAGTGCGGCGGCGGCAGCCGCGACACCCAGGATCGACGCACGTCCGACAGCCATCGGGCCCTCCCCCTGTCAACGCTGACGGTCCAGATTCGGCGCGGGACGAGGCGAAAGTCAATGACTGTGCAGGAAGTGCACACCACGGTGACCGCCGTCCGCGGCCCACGGCGCCCGAGGCGCGTCGTGCCACGTCGCGGTCGCGCCGGAGCGCGGCACGGCGCCCGGTGCCCGGTGCCACGGCAGTGGCCGTAACGCCGACGCGACGGGACCCGGGCGCGACAGGGGGACGCGGGAGCGCCGGAGCTACTGGCTCCCCGCGGTGGCGTCGGCGTGTCCCTCCCCCAGGACCTGCCCGGCCAGCGCGTCCCGCTCGGGCTTGGGGATGGCGGTCCAGCGGGTGCCGCGGATCGCGCCCTCCAAGGCGAACAGGGTGTGGCTGCGCGCGTCCTCGGGAAGGTCTCCGCGGATCATCGCGAAGGCACGTCCCGCTCCGAGGCGCCGCAGCTCGTCGGCGTCCGTCACGCCGACCCGGCGGAGGCGCTCCGCCAGTACAGCTCCGATGTTGGGCATCTGCTGCAGGGAGTCCATGCCCACATCATGCACCTCCCGACGCCCCGTCAGACGGCGATCTCGGCCCAGACACGCTTGCCGGCCGGGAGAAGCTCGGTGCCCCAGCGGAAGCTGAGGGAGGAGACCGCCTGCAGACCGCTGCCGTTCTCCGGGCAGGTGGGGGGCGGCCCGACGAGCCTCAGGCAGGGCAGCGCACGCGAGCCGTCGCGCACCGACAGGTGCACCAGGGACAGCCGCCGCCACAGCGTGATACCCAGGTGGCGGCCACCGGCGTGCCGCACGGCGTTGCCGACCAGTTCGGCGAGAACGGCTTCGGCGGTGCCCAGCAGGTGCCCGAGGCCCCAGGTGTCGAGAGTCGCCGAGAGGATGCGCCGGGCGTGCACGGCCGCCAGGTCGTCGCACGGGAGGAAGACCTCGTCGAGGAACGTGCAGGCACGCGGCGCGCCGGGAGGCTCGGCCCGTCGCTCCCGGGTGTCCACGCGGTCCGGGGGCGTCGCGGCCGCCTCGTCCGGGCCGCAGGCGGGGGCGAGGCTCAGGGCGGGCGGTCTCGCGGCCGGGTTCTCCCGCATGTGTCCACCTCACAGGTCTCGTAGGTGGCGCCGAGCATTCCCGTGAAGCCGCTGTGCACGCGATACCCCCGCGCTATTCTCACCACGACATACCCGCTGGTAACGCCGGTGCTGCCGTGGCGTGGACGGGAGGCGTGGATGTCGGAACCGGGTTCCGGCGAAGGGGTCGGGATACCGTCCTGGGCGTGGGAGCGGGACGAGATACGGGAGGCGCTGCGCTCCCGTGACGCCGGGGCGATCCTCCGCTTCGCCCAGCAGTTCGGAGGCGCCAGCCAGTCCCGCATCGCCGCCGCGACGGGGCTGCTGCAGGGTCGGGTCAACGAGATCGTGCGCGGGCGCCGCTCGGTGGTGCGCCTCGACGTCTTCGAGCGGATCGCGCAGGGTCTGCGCATGCCGGACCCCGCGCGGATGCTCCTGGGGCTCGCCCCGCAGCGTTTCAGCGGTTACGGCACCGGCGATCTGACGGACCATCCGCGTGTCGCGGCCGTGGCCCTGACCAAGTCGGAGGCGGCGGCCGAGATCCGCGACGCGGCCGCGGGGGCGGAGTCGGTGGACGTGGTGGGGGTCAGGGCCCTGGGACTGGTCGCGCTCGGCGACTCGCTGCTGCGCGGCCCGCTGACGGGCGAGGGCCGAGCGGATGTGCCGCATCTGCGACTGCTTCTGCTCCATCCCGAGAGCCCCGCGGCGGCGCGCATCGCCGAGGAGGTCGGCGAGACGCCGCGGTTCTTCGTGTCGAGCCTGCGGTTCGCCGAGGACATGCTTGCCGCGCTCGCCGAAGAGGGAACGATTCGCCTGGAGGTGTACCGCTACCGGACCACGCCGGTGTGGCGGCTGGTCCGGCTCGACGGCCTCACCTACGTCTCGGTCATCGGACGGCCCGGCGACGCGCGCGGCTCGATGGTCTACCGGCTCTCCGCCACCCCGCCGGGCTCGGTCCTCTACGGCTTCGACCGCTTCTTCGAGGCCATGCTCGGCGAGGCGGAACGCGTCATCTGACCTTGGGGTCGGCGGCCTACGGCTCCGAGGCCTCCGCGTACACCTGCGACAGTTCGGGGGTGCCGCTCTCGGCCCAGTCGTGGCCGGCCTCGACGACGTCCAGCTCGCGTCCCGAGGCGAGCATGACCACGGGGCGGCCGTTGGGCCAGATCTGCCAGGCGGCGCCAGGCACCGTGCGCACGATGACCGTGCCGAGGTAGAGCCCGGCGTCATTGCCGAGCCAGGAGAGCTCGTCGGGGTCGTCGCGCCAGCGCGGCTGCAACTGGTCGACCCTCCCCAGCGACGCCGGAGTGTCGTCGAGCGCGACCCCCTCGGACTCGGCACGGGCGCGCAACAGCTCGCATTCGGCGAGCAGTTCACCGACGCCCTCGGGGTCGTCCACGACCGGCCCCGTCAGGGCCGTGCCCACGACCTCACCGTACTTTTTGCGCCACTTGTCGAGGAACGAGATCTCCATGCAGGTCAGCGTATGCCGTCCGCACGAAAAGCCGGATGGTGACGTCGTACGCCTTCCTCAAAGTCTCGTGCACAGTCTGTGTCGAGTGCTCCCCTCGCGCGCACCGGCCCCAGGAGTGTTCGGCCGGATGCCCCGTATCGGACTCGGTCGGGTGATTCCCGCGGCGCCGCCCCCGGGCGGTGGCCCGTGCGCGGCCGGGCAGGAGCGGCAACGGCAAGCTGTATACGTTCCGTTGCCGCACAATACATAGCGTGAAGCCGCCCGGTGCGAGAAGGAGCACGGGATGTCTGATGAACGGGAGGCCGCCCTGCGGACGGCCGACCGCGCCTGGCGCCTGCTCGAGGAACTGGCGGAACGCGCGCCGGGAGCGGTGCGCCTGACCCCCGGCGCCGACGAGGGCGAGATCGACGGCTGGGGCGTGCCGCTGCCGCCCGAGGTGCGCCGCCTGGTGGGGCGGGTCCGCGCGGTCAGGATCGGCGGGCTGGAGGAGTACCGGCTCGCGCCGGAACGGGGGCTGGCCACGGGCGGCTGGGCGGTGGGGCCGCCCGGCTCGGCGCATCTGCTGCACGAGGCGGGCGAGGACACGCTCTTCGTCGACGTGGACGCGGGCACCGGCGCCTGGGGGCGGGTGTTCGCCACGACCGGGGTGTTCCAGGAGACCTGGGCCTATGTGGCGCCGTCCCTGGTCGCCTGGGTGACCACGCTCGCGTGCGCGGGGCTGGCGGCGCTGGAGCGCACGGGGACTCAGATCCTGGAAGGCCATGGCCCCTCGGCCGACAACGCCACCGTGCTGGAACGGCTGGCCGAGACCTCGCACGTGGTCTCCTACCGGCCCGACCTGCGCGGCGTCCCGGTCGCCGCGGCCCGCCGCGGCGCCGACCCGGAACTGGCCGCCGCCCTGGCCGGACTGCCGGACGAGGCGCTGGTGGTGGACCTGCGCGAGGTGGCCGCCCCGGCCACCCTCCACCTGCCCTGCCCGCCCGGGCCGCGCGGTGGCTGGGTGGAGTTCCAGCGCCGGCACGGCGGCCGCTTCGCGGTCGGGATGCCCCGCAGCGCTCAGACGTCGAGGTCGACGACCACCGGGGCGTGGTCGGAGGCGCCCTTGCCCTTGCGCTCCTCGCGGTCGACGTAGGCGTCGCTCACGGCCTTGGTGAAGGGCTGGTTCGCGTAGACCAGGTCGATGCGCATGCCGCGGTTCTTGGGGAAGGCCAGCTGGCGGTAGTCCCAATAGGTGTAGGGGCGGTCGTACTTGAGGGGACGGGGCACCACGTCGCTCAGTCCCGCCTCGCGCAGGCTCGCCAGCGCCTCCCGCTCGGCCGGCGTGACGTGCGTCATCCCCTCGAAGACGGTGGGGTCCCACACGTCCTCGTCGGTGGGGGCCACGTTGTAGTCGCCGAGGACGGCGAAGGGGCGCTCGGCCGCCGCGTCCTCGGCGACGGCGGTACGCAGCGCCTCGAACCAGCGGAGCTTGTAGGCGTAGTGGTCGTGGCCGACCTCGCGGCCGTTGGGCACGTACACCGACCACACGCGGACCGCGCCGCAGGTGGCCGACACCGCGCGGGGCTCCTCGACGTCCTCGTACAGCGGTCCGCCGGGCAGGCCGACGACGACGTCCTCCAGGCCGACACGGGAGAGCAGCGCCACCCCGTTCCACCGGCCGGTGGCGTTGACGGCGGTCTCGTAACCGAGGGCGCGCAGCTCGTCGAAGGGGAACTGCGCCTCGGCGCACTTGGTCTCCTGGACGCACAGCACGTCCGGGGTGCTGTCCTCCAGCCAGGCGAGCAGCCGCGGCAGGCGGGCGGTGATGGAGTTGACGTTCCAGGTGGCGATGCGCATGGCACCGAATCTACCGCCCGCCTCCGACAACCGGCCCCGCCCGCCTCCGCGCGGGGCGTCAGCCCAGCTCGACGCTGTCGCCGGGGGCCAGCCTGCCGTGCTCGGCACCGGCCACACCGGGGCCGTCGGGACCGAGCAGCCGGCCGTAGAGGGTCGCGGCCACATCGGTCAGCAAACCGTCGTGCACGTCGATGGCCCGGGCCGGCTTGAGCTCGCGCAGGTAGTCGATCACCTCGGAGACCTTGCTCCAGGGTGCCTGCACCGGCAGCAGCACCGTCTCGACGGAACGGCCCGGGACGGTGAGGGCGTCACCGGGGTGGAAGACGGACCCGTCGACCAGGAAGCCGACGTTGGTGATCCGCGGGATGTCGGGGTGGATCACCGCGTGGAGCTGTCCGTGCACCTCGATGTCGAAGCCCGCCGCGCTGAAGGTGTCCCCCTCGCCGACGGTGTGCACCCGGCCGGGGAACGCGGCGGAGACCTGGTCCGCGACGCTCTTCAGCGTCCAGACCTCGGCTGCGGGGTTGGACTCCAGAGCGGCGCGCAGTTGCTCCTCGGTGAAGTGGTCGGCGTGCTCGTGGGTGACGAGGACCGCCTCCGCCCCGGCCGCGGCCTGCGGCTCGGTGAAGGCCCCGGGGTCGATGACGAGCGCGCGCCCGTCCTTCTCCAGCCGGACGCAGGCGTGGCCCCTCTTCGTCAGTTTCATGACTCTCCTCCGCGGCGGTGATCCTTTGCATGGCCATCATGGCCGAGGCCGGGCGCACCGTCCTGGTGCGGGAAGTACCGGGATACGGGCGCCGCGCGCGGTCTCACTCCCCCGGGTGAGTCTCCTCCCGGATCACCTGGCGCGCCACCGTGAAGGCGGCGCCGGCGGCCGGAACCCCGCAGTGCACGGCGGTCTGGAGCAGCACTTCCTCGATCTCGGCGGGGCTCAGCCCGTTGCGCAGCGCCGCCCTGATGTGCGCGGCCAGGTCGTCGTGGTGACCGCCGGCCACCAGCGCGGTCAGGCTCACCACGCTGCGGGTGCGGCGGTCGAGCCCGGGCCGGTTCCAGACCTCGCCCCAGGCATAGCGGGTGACGAAGTCCTCGAAGTCCACGCCGAAACCGTCGGCCTGCTGCGCGGCCCGGTCGACGTGGGCGTCGCCCAGCACCTCGCGGCGGATGCGGTCGCCCTCGTCGTAGGCGCCGGGCCGGACGCCCGCGGCGGCCGCCGATCCGGCGAAGGGTGCCACCGGGGAGGGCGCCCCGGACAGCGGCGTGGTCATGGGCGCGACGGGCGCGGTGGGGGCCGGCGCCATGGTGTACGTGCCGGTCGGCTCGGACCACGGAGCCTCGAAGTGGCGGACCAGCAGTTCGGTCACCGCCGCGGGCTGCTCGACCGGCACCAGGTGCGAGGCGCCGGGGACGACCGCAAGCCGCGCGTCGGTGATCCCGGCCACCAGCGCCCTGGCGTCCGCCGGGGGCGTGACCGGGTCCTCGGAGCCGTTCAGCACGAGCGCCGGGACGGCGATCCGGTCCAGGTCGGCGCGGACGTCGTGGGAGGCGAGGGCCTCGCAGGCGGCGACGTAGCACTCGGGGTCGGTACTGCGCACCATCTGCACGGCCCAGTCGACGATGGCCGTCTGCGCGGTGCGGAAGCCGGGGGCGAACCAGCGCTCCGGGGCACTCTGGGCGATCTGGTCCAGCCCGTTGGCCCGGACGATCACGCCGCGCTGACGCCAGGCGTCGGGGGTGCCGTAGCGGGCGGCCGAGGAGATCAGCGCGAGGGCGGCCACACGGTGCGGGGCGCGCAGCGCCAGCTGGGTCCCGATGGCACCGCCGAAGGAGCAACCCGCGTAGCCGAAGCGCTCGATCCCGGCCTGGTCGAGAGTGCGCAGGAGCCGGTCGGCCAGTTCGGCGGTCGAGGCCGAGGGATCCGCGGGCGCGCCGCCGTGCCCCGGCAGGTCGTACCGCAGGACGCGCCATTGGCGCGTCAGCTCGGGCACCTGCCGGTCCCACATGTGCCAGGTGGTGCCGAGTGAGGGGCCGAGTACGAGGACCGGGGCGTCCTCGGGGCCGTCGAAGCGGTACTGGAGGGTCTTCGGGGTCTGCTCGTCGCTCACACTTGTCACGCTATCGAGCGAACGGCCGGGCGGTGCCACCGCCCCCCGCCCGGCCGATCCGGCACGGGCGTCAGGCGAAGTCCATGGTCGAGACGACGTAGACCACGGGCGCGTCCGGGCTCGTCAGGTCGACCGTGATGTCGTGGTCGGGCTTGTCGCCGTGCTGCTGGAGCCGCACCCCGGCCCAGTGCTGGCCGGAGCCGAAGGCCCAGCGCACGGTGCGCGCCTGCTTGGGGCTCACCGTCACCTCGCCGTCCTTGAGCGCGGCCCGGCTGCTCCCCACCTGGGCCAGGAACGTGTCGAGGCCGCCCTGGCTGGTGGTGAACTGCACATAGAGCGAGCTGGCCGCCCAGTTGTTGGTCTCCAGGTAGGCCACGGGGCGCGACCTGGCGGGAATCGGCACCTGGTAGATGCGGCGCTGCACCTTGGTGGGCCACAGGTAGGTGAGCGTGGTGGCCGCCGCCTGCTTCTGCTTCTGCTCGCCGCCGTCGCGGCTCTGCTCCGCGGAGATGATCACGTAGAAGATGGGCACGAGGACCAGCAGCGGGACGACCGTCCACTGCACCCAGCGGGGCGGCTTCCTCATGGGGGGACTGCTCACTTGCCGACAACCTTCGCGTAGCGCTCGTACCGCTCGACCCGGCGGCGGTTCGCACGCCGGAAGCGACGGGCGACCAGCCGTGCCAGGTCCGCGGCACCGACCATCCCGGCCTCGGGGCCGAGCTGGGCCTTGACGATACGCGCTTCGGGCCGGTAGCCGCGCCCGGTCAGGTGCCGCCGGAACGCGTCCCGGGCGGGGGCGATCAGCAGATCGTCGGCCGCGCTGACGCCGCCGCCGATGACGAAGCAGGAAGGGTCCAGGGCAGCGGCGAGATTGGCGATGCCGACGCCCAGCCACTGGCCGATCTCCTGGAAGAGCTCGACGCACATCGCGTCACCCTCACGGGCGAGCTCCGTGATGAGCGGACCGGTGATCTCCCGCACCTGGCCGCCGACCCGGTCGATGATCCCGTAGGCGACCGGCGAGTCCGCGGCCGCCAGCTCGCGGGCCTCGCGCACCAGGGCGTTGCCCGAGCTGTACTGCTCCCAGCAGCCGCGGTTGCCGCAGGCGCAGCGGTGGCCGCCCGGCACCACCTGCATGTGGCCGAATTCGCCCGCCACCCCGTAGCGGCCGCGCTTGACGTGGCCGTCCTCCAGGATGGCGCCGCCGATGCCGGTGCCGAGCGTGATCATGACGAGGTCGTTCTCGCCCCGGCCCGCGCCGAAGCGCCATTCCGCCCAGGCGGCGGTGTTGGCGTCGTTGTCCACCATGACCGGGACGCGGAGGCGCTCGGTGAGGCGGTCCTTGAGCGGCTCGTCCCGCCAGGCCAGGTGCGGCGCGAAGAGCACCCGGGAGCGGTCGGCGTCCACCCAGCCCGCCGCGCCGATGCCGACGGCGTGCACATCGTGGCGCTCGGACAGGTCCAGGACGAGCTCGGTGATGGTGTCCTCGACGACCTTCGGGCTCTTGCTCTTGTCCGGGGTCTCCGTGCGCAGCTTCTCCAGGATGTTGCCGTCCGCGTCGACGACGCCGGCCATCACCTTTGTGCCGCCGATGTCGATGCCGACGGTCGGCACCCGCGGGGCGGTGAGGTGCGAACGCCGCTCACGGCGGCCCACGGTGCTCAGGAGGGTGGAACTGCTGGAGGAACGCGCGGAACCTCCGCGGTAGGTGCGCTCACGGTACGTGCTCATCTGTTCACCGCCGCGGTTCCGGTCCGGGGCTGCTGCTCGGTCGCTCGCAAGGCTCGTCTCTCCGGCGGTCGGGGCTGGGTCCTCAGTGATTCTAAGTGCGGGCCCTCGACGCCCCCGGGGGGCCGCCCCTCGCGCCGCGCGACAAGGTGCTTCTGCCCCGCCGGTGCCCTGCCACTGCACCGGCGGGCGGGACGTCCGTCAGCCGGTGGCGCGGCGCAGCTCGTGGGTGAGGGCTTCGAGGTCGCTGCCCCCGGCCATCTCGCGGGTCAGGTCGTCCAGGGAGATGCCGTCCCTGGTGTACGCGCCGGACACCGCGCCGCGGCGCAGGAGGACGAAGCGGTCGCCGACGAGGTGGGCGTGGTGCGGGTTGTGCGTGATGAGCACCACGCCGAGGCCCGCGTCCCGCGCCGCGGCGACGTACTTGAGCACGACACCGGACTGCTTGACGCCGAGCGCCGCCGTGGGCTCGTCCAGGATCAGCACCTTCGCGCCGAAGTGGACGGCGCGCGCGATGGCGACGGACTGCCGCTGGCCGCCGGAGAGCGTGCCGATGGGCCGGTCCACGTCGGTCAGGTCGATGCCCATGCGCAGCAGTTCCGCGCGGGTGGTGGCGCGCATCATGGCGACGTCGAGCCGCTTGAAGGGGCCGCGCCCGACGCGCGGCTCCGAGCCGAGGAAGAAGTTGCGCCAGACCGGCATGAGCGGGACGACGGCGAGGTCCTGGTGGACCGTGGCGATGCCGCGGTCCAGCGCCTCGCGGGGCGAGGTGTGGCGGACCGCCTCGCCCTCGATCTCGTAGGTGCCGGTGTCGTGCGGGTGGAGCCCCGCGATGATCTTGATGAGGGTGGACTTGCCCGCGCCGTTGTCGCCGAGGACGCAGGTGATCTCCCCGGCGTGGACCTCCAGGGACACGTCCTCCAGCGCGCGGACGCTGCCGTACGACTTGCCGACACCGGTCAGCTTCACCAGGGCCGTCACTTGGCCGCCTCCGCCCGCTTGCGCACCCACGCGTTCAGCAGCGTCGCCAGCAGCAGCATGGCGCCGAGGAAGAACTTGAACCAGTCCGGGTTCCACTGCGCGTACACGATGCCCTTGCTGGTCATGCCGAAGATGAACGCGCCGACCGCCGACCCGATGGCCGAGCCGTGGCCGCCGGTCATCAGGCAACCGCCGATGACCGCGGCGATGATGTACAGGAACTCGTTGCCGACGCCTTCCCCCGACTGCACCACGTCGAAGGAGAACAGCAGGTGCTGCCCGGAGATCCACGCGCAAAGGGCGACGGCCGTGTACAGCCCGATCTTGGTGCGGGCGACGGGGACGCCGACCGCGCGGGCGGCGTCGGGGTTGCCGCCCGAGGCGAAGATCCAGTTGCCCGCGCGGGTGCGCAGCAGCACCCAGGTCGCGAGGGCCACCAGCGCGACCCACCAGGCGATGGTGACCTGGAGGTCCACGTCGCCGATGGTCAGGTGCGAGGCGAACAGGGCCCGGGCGGAAGAGAAGCCCTCCATGTCGGCGATGGACTTGGTGCTGACCGTGCCGTCGATGAGCTTGGTCAGGCCCAGGTTGGCGCCCGTGAGCATCAGGAAGGTGCCGAGCGTGACGATGAAGCTCGGCAGCTTCGTGCGCACGAGCAGGACGCCGTTGAGGAAGCCGATGGCGAGGGTGACGAGCAGCGAGACGGCGACGCCGACCCAGACGTTGGCCGTCATCTGGTAGCTGAACATCGACGACACCAGGGCGGAGCTGGTGACCAGGACACCCGCCGACAGGTCGAACTCGCCGCCGATCATCAGCAGCGCGACCGGGACCGCCATGATCCCGATGGTGGACGCGGCGTACAGGATGGTGCCGACGCTCTCGGGCCGCACAAAGGAGTCGGCGGACACCGCGAAGAACACGAAGACCGCGGCGGCGCCGACGACCGCGCCCAGTTCGGGGCGGCCCAGCAGGCGGTGGGTCAGCCGGCGCGGCGGCAGGAGGGTTTCCGCGCTCACCTGGTGCCCCGCTTCGCGTAGTCCTCCAGGGCCGCCGCGTCGTCCTTGGTGACGATCTGCGGGCCGGTGAGGACCGGCTTGCCGCCGCCGAGGACGTCGGCGTTGTAGCGGTGGAGCCACAGCAGGTCGATCGCCTCGTAGCCCTGCAGATAGGGCTGCTGGTCGACGGCGAAACCGATGGTGCCCGCCTTCAGTGCGGCGGCGACCTGGGCGTTGAGGTCGAAGGTGTCGACCTCCGCCCGGCTGCCCGCCTGCTCCTTGGCCTTGGCGGCGGTGGCGGCGAAGGGCGCGCCCAGGGTGACGAGGGCGTCCACCGAGGGGTCGGACTGGAGCTTGGCCTGGAGGGCGGACTGGACGTCGGGCATGTTGGTGCCGTTGACGTACAGGTTCTCCGTGGTGCCCTTGAAGGTGGTCTTCACACCCGCGCAGCGCTGCTCGTGGCCGACGTTGCCCTGCTCGTGCAGGACGCACAGGACGTGCTTCTTGCCGCGGCCGTTGAGCTCGTCGCCGACGGCCTCGCCGGCGATCGTCTCGTCCTGACCGATGTGGGCGAGGGCGCCGTACTCCTTGGACTCGGCAGAGCCGGAGTTGATGGTGACGACCGGGATCCCGGCCTTCTCCGCCTTCAGGACGACGTCCTTCATGGCCTCCGGCTTGGCGAGCGTGACGACCAGGCCGTCGACGCGCTGGTCGATGGCCGTCTGGACGAGCTGCGCCTGGTCCTTGCCCTGGTCGCTGTTGGAGTACAGGAAGGTGATGTTGTCCTTGGCGGCGGCCTGCTTGGCGCCCTTCTGGACGATGTCCCAGAAGGTGTCGCCGGCTCCCGCGTGGGTGACCATGGCGATCTTCCACCGCGGGGTGTCGACGGCCGAGCCATTGGCCCGCGCCTCCTTGGCACGCTGCTCCGCGCGCAGGCCGCCGGTGCTGCTGCAGCCCGCTATCGTCGCGCCGATGGCCACGGTCAGTAGCGCGCCGAGCACGCGCCTGCCGATGTTCGCCCTCTCCACCTGGGTGCCTTCCCTGCCGATCCTGGAAAGGACCCAGTATCCGTCACTCGGAGCAATGCTCTGCCCCAAGGGTGACGGACGACTCAGGCGCGCACGAGGAGCTGGAACTCGAATGCGTAGCGGGAGGCGCGGTAGATGTGCGTGCCGTACTCGACGGCCCGCCCGGTGTCGTCGTACGTCGTGCGGCTCATGGTCAGCAGCGCGGCGCCCGGGTCCTCCCCCAGCAGTTCGCCCTCCTCCACGGTCGCGGAACGGGCGCCGACGGACTGACGGGCACTGTGCAGGGTGATGCCGGCGGCCCGCATCATGCGGTACAGACCGGTCGCCTCCAGCCTGGCGGTGTCCAGGTCGATGAGCCCTGGCGGCAGGTAGTTGCACATGTGGGCCATCGGCTCGCCATGGGTGAGCCGCAGCCGGTGCAGGACGCGGACCTCGCTTCCCTCGGCGATGCCGAGGGCGGCGGCGACCTCGGCGGAGGCGGCCACGGCGTCGTTGCGCAGCACCCGGGTCGCGGGGCTCTGACCGGCGGCCTGGAGGTCGTCGAAGAGGCTGCTCAGCTCCAGGGGGCGCTTGACCTGGCTGTGCACGACCTGGGTACCCACACCGCGGCGGCGCACCAGCAGTCCCTTGTCGACCAGGGACTGGATGGCCTGGCGGACGGTCGGCCGCGACAGGCCGAGGCGTCCGGCGAGTTCGATCTCGTTGCCGAGCAGGCTGCCCGGGGCGAGCCGGCCGTGCTCGATGGCGCCCTCCAGCTGCTGAGCGAGCTGGTAGTACAGCGGCACCGGGCTCGAGCGGTCCACTTCGAACTCGAGCGGCGCGGACTCTGCTTTGGACACAGAGGGAGCGTATCCGCCGGTCTCGACCTCAGGAAACTCTGACATCACATTGTCCGAACATTTGAGTCCCGCGCCTTCTGGAAGGGCCCGTGGCCAGGGCGGCCACCGACCGGTGGTGTGCGGTGGGTGTGCCGGTGACCGGCGCGCGCCGGCCGTCGGCGCGCGCCGGCCGACGTCACAGGTGGCGGCGGCGGTCGGCGAGCCGGCTCTCGTAGTTCTTGCGGGCCGCCACGGCGGACTCGCGCGTCGCGGTCTCGGCGACCGGGACGTCCCACCACGCCTGCGCGCCGGGTGCGGTCGGCGCCGGGTCGGTCTCGACGTACACGCATGTCGGCCGGTCCGAGGCGCGTGCGGCGGCCAGGGCCTCACGCAGCTCGCGCACCGTTCCGGCCCGCAGGACGTCCAGGCCGAGGCTCGCGGCGTTGGCGGCGAGGTCCACCGGGAGCGGGTCGCCGGTGAAGGTGCCGTCGGCGGCGCGGTACCGGTAGGCGGTACCGAAGCGCTCTCCGCCGACCTCGGAGGACAGCCCTCCGATGGAGGCGTAGCCGTGGTTCTGGATGAGGACCAGGTTGATGTTGACGCCCTCCTGGACGGCGGTGACGATCTCGGTCGGCATCATCAGGTACGTGCCGTCGCCGACGAGCGCCCAGACCGGCCGGTCGGGAGCGGCCATGCGGACGCCGATGCCGGCCGGGATCTCGTAGCCCATGCAGGAGTAGCCGTACTCCAGGTGGTACTGGCGCGGGGAGCGGGCGCGCCAGAGCTTGTGGAGGTCGCCGGGCAGGGAGCCCGCGGCGTTGATGACGACGTCCTCGTCGCCGACGACGGAGTCCAGGGCACCGAGCAACTGGGTCTGGGTGGGCCGGACGGAGTCGTCGGGCGCGGCATAGGCGGCGTCGACGACGCGCTCCCAGCGCTCCTTGCCCGCGCGGTACTCGTCCTCGTACTCGGCGTCCACCCGGTGGCCCGCCAGCGCCTCGGTGAGGGCCTCCAGGGACGCGCGGGCGTCGCCGACGAGGGTGCGGGCGCCCAGCTTGTGGGCGTCGAAGCCGGTGATGTTGAGGTTGAGGAAGCGCACCCCGGGGGTCGCGAAGAGCGTCGAGGAGGCGGTGGTGAAGTCGGTGTAGCGGGTGCCGACCCCGATGACCAGGTCCGCGGTGCGGGCGAGGTCGTCGGCGACGGCCGTGCCGGTGTGGCCGATCCCGCCGAGGTCGGCGGGGTGGTCGTGGCGCAGCGAGCCCTTGCCGGCCTGGGTGGACGCGACGGGGATGCCAGTGGCGTCGGCCAGCGCCTTGAGGGCCGCCTCGGCCTCGCTGTGGTGGACACCTCCGCCCGCGACGATCAGCGGCCGCCGGGCCCCGCGCACCGCCTGGACGGCGGCCGCCAGTTCGGCGTCCTCAGGGGCCGGCCGGCGGACGTGCCAGACCCGCTCGGCGAAGAACTCCTCGGGCCAGTCGTACGCCTCGGCCTGGACGTCCTGCGGCAGGGCGAGCGTGACGGCGCCGGTCTCGGCGGGGTCGGCGAGCACCCGCGCGGCCTGCAGCGCGGCCGGGATCAGCGCCTCGGGCCGGGTGACCCGGTCGAAGTACCGGGAGACCGGGCGCAGCGCGTCGTTGACGGACACGTCGCCGGACCACGGGTGTTCCAGCTGCTGGAGCACCGGGTCCGGGACGCGGTTGGCGAAGGTGTCCCCCGGCAGCAGCAGCACGGGCAGCCGGTTGATCGTGGCCAGCGCGGCGCCGGTGACGAGGTTGGTGGCGCCGGGGCCGATGGAGGTGGTGACGGCCTGCGCCGACAGCCGGTTGAGCTGCCGGGCCCAGCCGACGGCGGCGTGCACCATGGACTGCTCGTTGCGGCCCTGGTGATACGGCATCACGTCCTGGTGCTCCAGGAGCGCCTGGCCGATGCCGGCCACATTGCCGTGGCCGAAGATGCCCCAGGTGCCGGCGATCAGCCGGTGGCGGGCCCCGTCGCGCTCGGTGTACTGCGCGGACAGGAAGCGCACCAGGGCCTGGGCGACCGTGAGGCGGCGGACGGACTGGGTCATCGGGACCTCTCGGAGGCTCGGTCTTCGGCGGGGGCCGCGTACAGGGGCAGTCTCGGATCGACGGGCTGCTCGGGCCAGGTGGCGCGGATCCAGGCGTGGTCGGGATGGTCGCAGATCAGCCAGGCGCGCTCGTCACCCGGGCCCGCCATGACGTTGAGGTAGTACATGTCGTGGCCCGGTACGGCCATGGAGGGGCCGTGCCAGCCGTCGGGGATGAGGACGACGTCGCCGTCGCGGACCTCGGCCAGCACATCGGTGTTGCGGCCGTTGCCCGAGGGCGAGACCCGCTGGTAGCCGATGCCCTCCCTGCCGTGCGCCGGCGCGATCTCGAAGTAGTAGATCTCTTCCAGCCGGGACTCGCCCTCCCGGTCCTCGTCGTGCTTGTGCGGCGGGAAGGAGGACCAGTTGCCGCCCGGCGTCAGCACCTCGACCGCGATCAGCCGGTCGCACTCGAACACGCCGGCGGCACCGAAGTTGTTGACCTGGCGGCTGCAGTTGCCGCTGCCGCGCAGTTCGACGGGGACGGCGGAGGCGGGGCCGTACCGGGCGGGCAGCCGGCGTCCGCAGCGCGCGCCGGTCAGCGCGAAACGGCCGCCGCGCTCGCTCACGAGGAGCACGCGTGCGTCACGGGGTACGTACGCGAAGTCGCTGACGCCGGCGAAGACGCTCTCGCGGCCCGCGAGCCGGAAGCTCTCGCCGTCCGCGTCGACGGTGCAGGATCCGGACAGCGGGAGCACGATCCACTCGCTGTCGCCGGTGGCGAACTCGTGCCGTCCGCCGGGCGGCAGTTCCAGGACGCGCAGCGACGAGTGGGTCCAGCCGGCGCGTTCCGGGTGGACGGCGACGGTGTACGGGCCGGCGGCGGCCTCGCCCGCGGCCAGATGGTTCTCGGTGCCGGTCATCTCGTGCGGCTCGCCTCTCTCGCGGTTCGTCCCGGTCCTCACAGCAGGCCCACGGCGGTGTCGACGGCCGTCTCCACGCTGCCCTCCGCCGGGTAGAGCAGCGACCGGCCCACCACCAGTCCCTGGACGGTGGGCAGTTGCAGCGCCTTGCGCCACTTGTCGTACAGCACGTCCTGGTCCTTGCCCACCTCGCCGCCGAGCAGGACGGCGGGAAGGGTGGAGGTCTCCATGACGGCCGCCATGTCGTCCACGTTCTCCGTGACCGGGACCTTGAGCCAGGTGTAGGCCGAGGTGCCGCCGAGTCCGGAGGCGATGGCTATGGACGTGGTGACGGCCGGTGCGCTCAGGTCGTTGCGCACCCGGTTGCCGGCGCGGCGGGACATGAACGGCTCGACGAAGACGGGGAGCCGGCGCTCGGCCATGTCGTCGATGGCGCGGGCGGTGGAGACCATGGTGGTCAGCGAGCCGCTGTCCTCGTAGCTGATGCGCAGCAGGAGTTTGCCGGCGTCGAAACCGAGCCGGGCGATGTCCTGGGCGCGGTGGCCGGTGAAGCGGTCGTCGAGCTCGAAGGAGGCGCCCGCCAGGCCGCCGCGGTTCATCGAACCCATGACGACCTTGCCCTCCAGCGCGCCGAGCAGCAGCAGGTCCTCCAGGACGTCGGCGGTGCCGAGGACGCCGTCCACCCCGGGGCGGGAGAGCGCGGTGCACAGGCGCTCCAGCAGGTCCGCGCGGTTGGCCATGGCGAACTCGCGGTCACCGACGGCCAGGGCGCCCCGGGCCGGGTGGTCGGCGGCGACGATCATCAGCCGGCCGCTGTCCCCTATCAGGGGACGGCGGACACGGCGGGCGGCCGCCTCGGCGATCGCCTCGGGGTGCCGGGTCCGCACCTTCACCAGGTCGGAGATGCTGATGCTCAAGGGGAGCTCGCTTTCGGGCTTTCAGGTGGGGGCTGGCCGCTCAGCGGCGGTCGAGGAGGTCGCGCACCTCGGACCCGGTGGGCATGGCGGAGGAGCAGGCGAGACGGGAGGCGACGATCGCGCCGGCCGCGTTGGCGTGGCGCATGATCTCCTCCAGGTCCCAGCCGGCCAGCAGCCCGTGGCACAGCGCGCCACCGAACGCGTCACCGGCGCCGAGGCCGTTGACCACCTCGACCGGGACGGGCGGCACCTCGGCCGAGGTGCCGTCGCGGTGCACGGCGAGCACGCCCTTGGGGCCCTGCTTGACGACGGCCAGTTCGACGCCCGCCTCCAGCAACGCCTCGGCGGCGGCGCGGGGTTCGCGGACACCGGTGGCCACCTCGCACTCGTCGAGGTTGCCGACGGCCACGGTGGCGTGGGCGAGCGCCCGCGCGTAGTAGGGCCGTGCCTCGGCGGGTTCCCTCCAGAACATCGGGCGCCAGTCGAGGTCGAAGACGGTGCTGCCGTTCCCGGCGCGGGCCTCCAGCGCGGCGAACGTGGCGGCGCGGCTGGGCTCCTCGCACAGTCCCGTCCCGGTCATCCAGAAGATGCGGGTGGCGCGGATCGCGTCGAGGTCCAGTTCCTCGGGGCGGATCTCCAGGTCGGGGGCCTTGGGCAGCCGGTAGAAGTAGAGCGGGAAGTCGTCGGGCGGGAAGATCTCGCAGAACGTGACGGGGGTCGGCAGACCGGCGACCGGGGTCACGAAGCGGTCGTCGACACCGAACTCCTTCAGCGCCTTGTGGCAGTACGCGCCGAACGGGTCGTCCCCGGTGCGGGTGATGACGGCGGTGGAGCGGCCGAGCCGGGCGGCGGCGACCGCCACGTTGGTCGCCGAGCCGCCGAGGAACTTGCCGAACGTCTCGACCTCGGGCAGCGGCACCCCCGTCTGCAGCGGGTAGATGTCCACCCCGATCCGGCCCATCGTGATCAGGTCGTACGGCTCGGTCATGGGCAGGGCTCCTCGTCGTCTCGCGAGCGGACCGCTCCGCGGCCCCCTCAGGTCTAACCGCGAGACCGGGGAGATGTCAACACTATGTCCTTACATACGAACGTTCAGACCGCGGGCTCGCACACGAGGCCGGTCAAGGTCGTTACGGTGTCGTTACGTCGAGATGAATGGATGTCTTAACAAAGCCTTGACAGCGCCTCCGGCGAGGGGTTTGCTCCCGTCAGCAACGCCACGGGAAACACAGGTCGGTCCCCTTCTCCCTCCCACCGCAGTGAGGTGCAGGAACATGGAACGCTCTCGTACCACCCGCAGGATCTCCGCCATCGCGGCCGTCTCCGCCGCGGCGGTCCTCCTCGCAGCCGGCTGTTCCAGCAGCTCGGGCGGCAAGAAGGCCGAGGAGTCCGCCGACAACGCCGCCGTCGGCAAGGCGGACACCCCCCGCATGAAGATCGCGATGGTCACCCACGCCGCCCCGGGCGACACCTTCTGGGACCTGATCCGCAAGGGCGCCCAGGCCGCGGCCGCCAAGGACAACGTCGAACTCGTCTACTCCGCCGATCCCAATGCCGCCACGCAGGCCAACCTCATCCAGAACGCCATCGACCAGAAGGTCGACGGCATCGCCGTCACCCTCGCCAAGCCGGACGCCATGAAGTCCGCGGTCGCCAAGGCGGAGCAGGCCGGCATACCCGTCGTCGGCTTCAACGCGGGCCTGGACGACTGGAAGGACCAGGGGCTGCTGGAGTTCTTCGGGCAGGACGAGAGCGTCGCCGGCGAGGCCCTCGGCAACAAGCTCAACGACCTCGGTGCCAAGCACAACGTCTGCGTCATCCACGAACAGGGCCACGTCGCCCTGGAGGCGCGCTGCGCCGGCGTGAAGAAGACCTTCAAGGGCACGACGGAGAACCTGTACGTCAACGGCACGGACATGCCGTCGGTCAAGGCCACCATCACCGCGAAGCTCAAGCAGGGCTCCGACATCGACTACGTGGTGGCCCTGGGCGCGCCGTTCGCGCTCACCGCCGTCCAGTCGGTCGCGGACGCCGGCAGCAAGGCCAAGGTCGCCACCTTCGACCTCAACAAGGACCTGGTCAAGGCCGTCCAGGACGGCGACGTGCAGTTCGCCGTCGACCAGCAGCCGTACCTGCAGGGCTACCTGTCGGTGGACTCGCTGTGGCTGTACAAGACCAACGGCAACTTCAGCGGCGGCGGCGTCTCCCCGGTCCTGACCGGCCCCGCGTTCGTCGACAAGGACAACGTCGAGTCGGTGGCGGGCTTCGCCGCGAAGGGCACCCGGTGATGCCGGTGTCCCCCGCGGCCGCCTCCGCCGCATCCCCTTCCTCTGCGGACGGCCGGACCAGCGAGCGCTCCCTGCCGCGCAGGGCCCTGGCCCGGCCGGAGATCGGCGCGCTGATCGCCGCCGTCGGCGTCTACCTGTTCTTCTTCGCGGTCGCGCCGTCGTTCCGCGAGGCGAGCTCCCTGGCGACGGTGCTCTACCAGGCGTCGGTGATGGGCATCATGGCGCTCCCGGTGGCCCTGCTGATGATCGGCGGGGAGTTCGACCTGTCGGCCGGTGTCGCGGTCACCACCTCCGCGCTGACGGCGAGCATGTTCAGTTTCCAGCTGAGCATGAACGTGTGGACCGGGGTCGTCGTGGCGCTGGTGGTCTCACTGGCCGTCGGCGCGCTCAACGGCTACCTGCTGATCAAGACCGGCCTGCCCAGCTTCCTGATCACCCTTGCCACCTTCCTGATGCTCCAGGGCCTCAATTTAGCCGTCACGAAGATCTTCACGGGGAACGTCGCCACCGACTCCATCAGCGACATGGACGGGTTCGACCAGGCCAGGAAGCTCTTCGCCTCCGAGATCGGCATCGGCGGCGTGCAGGTGAAGGTCACCGTGCTGTGGTGGCTGGGCTTCGCGGCGCTGGCCACCTGGGTGCTGCTGCGGACGAAGTTCGGCAACTGGACGTTCGCGGTCGGCGGCAACGCGGACAGCGCGCGTGCGGTCGGCGTGCCGGTGAACCTCACCAAGATCGCCCTGTTCATGGCAGTCGGCTTCGGCGCCTGGTTCACCGGCATGCACCTGCTCTTCTCGTTCAACGCGGTGCAGTCGGGCGAGGGCGTCGGCAACGAGTTCCTGTACATCATCGCGGCGGTCATCGGAGGGTGTCTGCTGACCGGCGGCTACGGCTCCGCGATCGGCTCGGTGATCGGCGCCTTCATCTTCGGGATGGTCTCGCAGGGCATCGTGTACGCCAACTGGAACCCCGACTGGTTCAAGTTCTTCCTCGGCGTGATGCTCCTGATCGCGACCCTCGTCAATCTGTGGGTCCGCCGCACGGCGACCAGGAGGTGAGGACCCCATGACCACCGAAGCGACCACGAAGGAACACGCCACCGGCACGCCGGTCGTCGAGCTGACCGGCGTGGGCAAGAGCTACGGCAACGTCCGCGCCCTGCACGGGGTCGACCTGGCCGTCCGGCCAGGGCAGGTGACCTGTGTGCTCGGCGACAACGGGGCCGGCAAGTCCACTCTGATCAAGATCGTCTCCGGGCTGCACCAGCACACCGAGGGCGAGTTCCGCATCGACGGCACGCCCGTACGGCTGAACACCCCCCGCGAGGCGCTGGACCGCGGGATCGCCACCGTCTACCAGGACCTGGCCACCGTCCCGCTGATGCCCGTGTGGCGGAACTTCTTCCTCGGCTCGGAACTGACCCGCGGCCCCTGGCCGGTGCGCCGCCTGGACATCTCCGCGATGAAGCGGACCGCGGACGAGGAACTGCGGGCGATGGGCATCGTCCTGGACGACCTCGACCAGTCCATCGGCACCCTGTCGGGCGGGCAGCGGCAGTCCGTCGCCATCGCGCGCGCCGTCCACTTCGGCGCGCGGGTGCTGATCCTGGACGAGCCGACCGCGGCGCTCGGCGTGAAGCAGTCGGGCGTCGTCCTCAAGTACATCGCCGCCGCCCGCGACCGGGGCCTCGGTGTCATCTTCATCACGCACAACCCGCACCACGCCTACATGGTCGGGGACCACTTCACGGTGCTCCGGCTGGGCACCCTGGAGCTCAGCGCGAGCCGTTCCGAGGTCACCTTGGACGAGTTGACCCACCACATGGCCGGAGGCGCCGAGCTGGCCGCACTCAAGCACGAGCTGTCCCAGGTGCGCGGCGTCGACGTGGAGGAACTGCCGGGAGTGGAGTACCTGAAGACCGTGAAGGGTCCGGAGGACGCCTGAGCCGGGTCCGGGAGAGCCCCACGAAGCCCTGGAAGGGTGGCCCACCGTGCGGGGGGCCGCCCTTCCGCCGCCGAGGGGTGGCCCGGCAGCCCGTCCCCTGCCTGACATGACGTCCATATGTCAGGACTAACTCTTGACGGTAGCCCCGTCGGCCAGCGAAGCTGCCAGCGGGACCGCGGGCTTCGCGGGCATCCGCACCGTCGCCGCACCGAGCACCACTTCCGAACCACCCGACCGGTCACCGCCGACCGGTGAGAGGAGCCCTCCTCATGACCGCCGCCTCCCCCGCCCTGGACCGGATCCGCGTCGGGTCCGCGCCCGATTCGTGGGGCGTCTGGTTCCCCGACGACCCGCAGCAGGTGCCGTGGCAGCGCTTCCTCGACGAGGTCGCCCGGTCGGGGTACGAGTGGATCGAGCTCGGCCCGTACGGCTACCTGCCGACCGACCCCGCCCGGCTCACCGAGGAGACCTCCGCCCGCGGCCTGAAGGTCTCCGCCGGCACCGTCTTTACCTCCCTGCACCGCGGCCCGTCGGTCTGGGACGCCACCTGGGAGCACGTCGGCCAGGTCGCCGCCCTCACGCAGGCCATGGGCGCCCGGCACCTCGTGGTGATCCCGTCCTTCTGGCGGGACGACAAGACCGCCGAGATCATCGAGCCGCACGAGCTCACCGCAGAGCAGTGGGGGCACCTCGCCTCCGGCATGGAGCGGCTCGGGCGCCAGGTCCGGGACACCTACGGCCTCGACATCGTCGTGCACCCGCACGCCGACACCCACATCGACACCGAGGAGCACGTCGCCCGCTTCCTCGACTCGACCGACTCCGGCCTGGTCAACCTCTGCCTGGACACCGGCCACTACGCCTACTGCGGCGGAGACAGCGTCAAGCTGATCGAGACCTACGGCGAGCGCATCGGGTACCTGCACCTGAAGCAGGTCGACCCGGAGATCCTGGCCGACGTCATCAAGAACGAGGTGCCCTTCGGGCCTGCCGTCCAGCGCGGCGTCATGTGCGAGCCGCCGGCGGGCGTCCCGGCCCTGGAACCGGTGCTGGCCGCCGCGCAGGGTCTGGGCGTCGACCTGTTCGCCATCGTCGAGCAGGACATGTACCCCTGCGAGCCCGACCGGCCGCTGCCCATCGCCCAGCGCACCCGCGCGTTCCTCCGCTCCTGCGGCGCCTGACGCCCCGCGCACGAAAGGGATGACACGCATCATGACGCAGCACGCACCCCTCGGTATCGCGGTCGTCGGGACCGGCAAGATGGGCGCCGACCACGTACGCCGCATCAACGACGTGATCAGCGGGGCCCGGGTGACGGCCGTCGTGGACGTCGACGCCGAGCGGGTCAAGGCCATCGCCGCCGGCATCGAGGGCTGCACGGCCTACACCGACCCGGCCGCCGCCATGGCCGCCGACGACGTCGACGCCGTCCTCATCGCCTCCCCCGGCTTCGCCCACGAGGCGGCGCTGCTGGCCGCCTTCACGCACGACCTGCCCGTGCTGTGCGAGAAGCCGCTCACCCCGGACGCCGCCTCGGCACTGCGCGTCCTGGAGGCCGAGCAGAAGCTGGGGCACCGACGGGTGCAGGTCGGTTTCATGCGGCGCTACGACGCCGAGTACCTGAAGCTCAAGGCCCTTCTCGACAGCGGTGAACTGGGCCGCCCGCTGATGGTGCACAACCGGCACCGCAACGCGAGCGTCCCGCCCGGCTACATGAACGCCAACCTCATCAACGACTCGGTCGTGCACGAGATGGACGTGACTCGCTGGCTGCTCGGCCAGGAGATCACCGCCGTCACCGTGCTGCGCCCCCGCCCGTCGTCGAACGCGCCCGAGGGCCTGGACGACCCGCAGTTCGTGGTCTTCGAGACCGACGGCGGCGCGATCGTCGACGTCGAGATCAACGTCAACTGCGGCTTCGGCTACCAGGTGCAGGCCGAGGCCGTGTGCGAGCGCGGCAGCGCGCGCATCGGCGAGGCCCACGACCTGCTCGTCAACACCGCGGGCCGCTGGGGCGGCAGCATCGCCCAGGACTTCGTGGAGCGTTTCGTCGACGCCTACGACCGCGAGGTGCAGGCCTGGGTGGACGCCACCCGGCGCGGCGAGGTCACCGGGCCGAGCGCCTGGGACGGCTACGCGGCCGCGGCGGTCTGCGAGGCCGGCGTGCGGTCGCAGAACGAGGGCGGCCGGGTCGAGGTCGAGTTGATCGAGCGCCCCGCTTTCTACCGCTGAGGGGCGGCGGCGCGTCCCGGCCGATCCGGATCGGGCGCGGGCGCGGCGGTTCCTCCCTGGCCGCCGCACCCGCGCCGCACCTCCCGTCTGTCCCCCGGAAGAAAGGCTCCCCGCTCATGCGCGTCGTCCTCGTCGGTGTCGGGCGTCTCGGGTCCTTCCACGCCGCGACCCTGCACGGGCACCCCGACGTCACCGAGCTCGTCGTCGCCGACGCCGACACGGCGCGCGCCGCGGCGACGGCCGACCGGCTCGGCCCCGGCGCCCGTGCCGCGTGCTCCGTGGACGAGGCGTTCGCCGCGGGCGCCGACGCCGTCGTCATCGCCTCCGCCACCGCCGCCCACGCGGAGCTCATCTCGCGCGCGGTGCGCGCCGGGCTCCCCACGTACTGCGAGAAGCCCATCGCCCTGGACCTGGCCTCGACGGTCGCCGCGCTGCGCGAGGTGGAGGAGGCGGGCACCGTCCTGCAGATGGGCTTCCAGCGCCGCTTCGACCCCGGCTACCGCGCCGCCCGCGAGGCCGTGCGGGCGGGCCGGCTCGGCCGGCTGCACACGGTACGCGCCATGACCTCCGACATGGCGCCGCCTCCGCCGGAATTCGTACCACTGTCCGGCGGCCTTTACCGTGACTGCCTCATCCACGACTTCGACGCCACCAGGTGGGTGACGGGACGTGAGGTCGACGAGGTGTACGCCGTGGGCGCCAACGGCGGGGCCGCCTTCTTCCGCGAGGCGGGCGACGTCGACACCGCCGCGGCACTGCTGACGCTCGACGACGGCACCTTGGTGACGGCGACGTCCACGCGCTACAACGGCGCCGGTTACGACATCCGCATGGAACTCGCCGGGTCGCTGGACCAGATCGCGGTCGGTGTGGGCGCCCGTACGCCGGTCACCTCGGTCGAGCCGGGCGCCGCACCGGGCGTGCCGGAGCCGTGGACCGGATTCGTCGACCGCTTCGGGGACGCCTACCGGGCCGAGATCGACGCCTTTGTACGGGTCGTCGCCGGGAAGGCCGTGAATCCGTGCGACGGGCGGGAGGCGCTGGCGGCACTCCTGGTGGCGGAGGCCTGCGAGGTCTCGCGTGCCGAGCGGCGCCCCGTCGCGATCGCGGAGATCGCCGAACTGGCCGCCGCCGGCGGGCCGGCCGCCTGAGGCACCCCGGTCCCGTGTCACCCGCCCGGGCGGGCCGGGTGGCGTCATCGGCCGCGACGGTGCTTGCTGGTCGTAGGTCGTTGCCGGGGTGCGTGCGTGCATGAAGGGCTCAGATGTCAGATACGGTCCGGGCCCTTCGCACACCACGTGCCGCCGGAGCGGTGGGCATCGCGTTCGCGATCCTGCTCGGCGCGGCCATCGTCCTGGTCCGGGTCGGGATCCCGGAGGGGCAGCACTACGCGGCGGGCGGCGGGCCGCTGGACGGCACCTCACGCCGGACGGTGCGTACCGCGCTCGCTCTCATCCCCTTCGCCGGGATCTTCTTCCTGTGGTTCATCGGGGCGGTGCGCGCGCACGTGGGGGACGCCGAGGACAGGTTCCTCGCCACCGTGTTCCAGGGCAGCGGGCTGATCTTCGTGGCGACCCTCTTCGGCGCCGCGGCCTGCGCCGGCAGCCTGCTGGCGACGGCCGACGCCGGGACGATGGGCGGCCCGCGACAACCCCAGTTGTGGTACTTCGGCGGGCACTTCACGTACAGCCTGCTGACGACGTTCGCGATGCGGATGGCCGCCGTGTTCGTGCTGTCCGCCTCCACCGTCGCGCTGCGCCTGGGCACCTTCCCGCGCTGGCTGGCGCTGCTGGGCTACCTGGTCGGCCTGACGCTGCTCTTCGTGGTGCCCAGCGTGGCGTGGGCGGAACTGATCTTCCCCATCTGGGCGTTCGTGGTGAGCCTGCACATCCTGGTGGCCGGCTTCCGGCGGGAGGCGCGGGCGCGGCTCGACGGCCAGGGCGAGCGGGACGGCCGGGACGACATCACAACGGCCCGCTGAGGACACGGGCGGGGCGCGGGCCGGGGCGGGGCAGGGCAGGGCGCGGCGCAGGCCGGGCGGGTGCGTGGGCCGGGCTAACGGCTTGAGGCCGGCACACGGATGCGGGCAGCATGCGGTGCGTGGCTCCTGTGACGATTCCCGCGTCCCTGCCCTTCGTGCGCAGCGTGAACGGTCTGCCCGGCGGCGCGCAGTGGCTGGCGCGGCTGCCCGCCCTCATCGAAGACGTCCGCGAGCGCTGGGCGCTGCGGCTCGGGCAGCCCTTCGGCGGCGGAAGCTGCTCGTGGGCGGCCGAGGCCTGGCTGCCGGACGGGGAGCCGGCCGTCATCAAGGTGGGCTGGCCCCATCCGGAGGCGGAGGGCGAGGCGGCCGCCCTGCGGCTGTGGGACGGGCGGGGTGCGGTACGGGTGCACCGGTACGACGCGGGGCGGCACGCCCTGCTGCTGGAGCGCTGCGTACCCGGCGGCGGGCTCGGGGAGGCGGACGCCCTCACGCCCGAGGAGCGCCTGCTGACCGGCGCCGGGGTCCTGGCCGAACTGTGGCGGGCGGCCGCGACGGTGGACAGCGGGTTCGACCGGCTGGCGGACGTCACGGCGGGCTGGGCCGTCCTCGTCGAGGAGCGGATGACGCGGCATCGGCCGCCCTTCGACCCTGGCCTGGTCGCCCTCGGCGTCCGGCTGCTGCGCGAACTGCCCCGTACCGCGGCCCGGGAGGTGGTCGTCCACGGTGACTTCAACCCCGGCAATGTGCTGGCCGCGACACGCCGGCCCTGGCTCGCGATCGACCCGAAGCCGATGACCGGCGACCCCGCCTACGACCCGTGGCCGTTGCTGGAGCAGATCGACCACCCCTTCGCGCATCCCGCTCCGGGGCGGGTGCTGGCCAGGCGGTTCGCCCTGGTCGGCGACGCGCTCGGGGAGGACACGGCCCGGCTGGCGGCGTGGGCGGTGGCCCGGCGGGTGGAGACCGCGCTGTGGCTGACCGAGCACGGCCGCCCCGGGGACTGTGTCGGCGTGATGCGGGAGGCGCGGACGCTGGCGGACCTCGCGGGGCTGTGAGTCCGCCCGGTCATGCGGTGGTGCGCCGCAGCAGGAGGGTGACGAAGCCGAACGTGCCCCGGTAGCCGTGCAGCCACTCCGTGCGGTGCCGGGCGGCCGCGTCGAGCGCCTGGCCACTGTCGGGGTCGGCGGGGTGGTCGAGCGCCCAGGCGGCCAGGGAGCCGGTCCAGGACCACTCGTACGCGTCCCACTCCTGCCGTGTGCTGATGTGGCCGTACACGGGGGTCCAGCCGTCGGCGACGACACGGTCGACGGTGGTGGGCAGGTCGTCGAAGTCGCCCAGCATCTCCACGAGGGCGGGCGTGGGTTCCTCCTCCCAGAAACCGTCGCCGACGAGGACGTGGCCACCGGGAGCCAGGTGCTCGCGGACGGCGGACAAGGTCGCGGCCAGGCCGCCGAAGGCGTGGGTGGCACCCACGCTGAGAACCAGGTCGAAGGGCGAGGCGGAGGTGTGGAGGCGGGCGTCCTGCTCGTGCAGGACCATACGGCCGGCGACGTCGAGGGCGGCCGCCGTCCGGGCCGCCGTGTCGAGGGCCGCCGCATCGATGTCGACACCCTCCGCCGTCACCTTCGGGTGGTCGGCCAGGGCGCGCAGCAGCCAGGCTCCTTCGCCGCAGCCGAGGTCCAGTACGCGTTCGTCGCCCCGGCGCAGCGCGCGGTCGAGCAGGCCGCGCACGGAGGCGTCGTCGAGCGGCGCGGCTACGGGATGGTCGCTGTGGGCGATGCGGGAAATCCGTCGGCGGTCCATCGGCGCAGCCTTCCAGGCCCGCCGTGTCACCGCATCCGGTTAATTCCCGCCGCGCGGGCAACGCGACGGAGCGGAATCGTGGTGTGCCATTTCAGAGGGGGTCGGAGGACCCAGGAGGGAACGAACAGCCCGTAGGGATCAAAGGGGCAGAGGGACAAAGGGGGGACGACGGACATGGCGAACACGATCGATGCCGGGACGGACGCGTACCGCTCCGCGGGGCGGGAGTCCCGGAGCCACCGCGGACGCTCAGCCGAAGCGCACCGGCAGGCGGCGGACACCGCGGATGAGCATGCCCGGCAGCCACTGGAGGGCATCCGGTTCGATGTCCAGTGCGAGGCCGGGGCAGCGTTCGAGCAGGGAGCCGATGGCGATGCGGCCTTCGAGGCGGGCCAGGGGCGCGCCCAGGCAGTGGTGGAGGCCGTGGCCGAAGGCGACGTGACCACGCGCGTCACGGCGGATGTCGAAGCGGTCGGGCTCGCTGAAGCGGTCCGGATCGCGATCGGCCGAGGCGAGGGCGACGAGCACGGGCTCCCGGGCCGGGAGGACGGTGCCGGCGATCTCCACGGGCTCGGTGGTGAAGCGGTAGGTGGCGGTCTCGACGGGGCCGTCCCAGCGGAGCATCTCCTCGACCGCGCCCTCCAGGAGCCCCTGGTCGGCACGGAGAAGGGCGAGTTGGTCCGGGTGGGTGAGCAGGGCGCGGACGCCGTTGGAGATGAGGTTGACCGTCGTCTCGTGGCCCGCCACGAGCAGCAGGAAGGCCATGCCGCTGAGCTCCGACCGGGACAGCCGGTCCCCGTCCTCGGCGACGGTGCGGATCAGGGCGCTCATCAGGTCGTCGCCGGGCGCGCAGCGCTTGTCCTCGATCAGCTCGTCCAGATAGGACGCAAGTTGCTCGAACGCTGCTCGCTCGGCCTCGGGACCGGTCGGCGCGACCACTTCGTTCGACCACGCGCGGAACGCCGCGCGGTCCAGGTCCGGGATGCCCAGCAGCTCGCAGATGACGGTGATCGGCAGCGGATAGGCCAGGGCCTCGACGAGATCCGCCCGGGTGCCGGGCCCGCTGAGCACGGCGTCCAGCAGGCCGTCGGTGATCTCCTGCACCCGGGGGGCCAGTTGATCGATCCGCCGGGCGGTGAACTCGCGGGCGACGAGCTTGCGCAGCCGTGTGTGCTCGGGCGGATCGGAGGCGAGCATGTGCCGCCCCATGAGCTCCTCGTCGTAGGAGAGCCAGCCGAGCGCGCGGGCGTCCTTGGCCAGGCGGGGGTCGGTCAGCGCCGCCCGTGCCTGGTCGTGGCCGACGATCAGCCACAGCTCGCCCTCGGGTGTGCGCACGCGGTGCACCGGGCCGAGCTCGCGGAGCCGGGCGTAGACCGGGTAGGGGTCGGCGGTGAATTCCGCGCCGAGGGCCGTCAGGTCAACCGTGTCCATCCCTGCACGGTAACCCGGGGGCCACCCGCTCCGGGCGGTGCCCGGCGGTCCGGCGCCGTTTCCCGGCCACGGCCGTCCGCGGCGGCTTCGGGGACCATCGCGCCGCGGGCACCTACGGGAGCGCTGCTTCGTTGGCCCCATTGCCCACGCCGACGCGTGAACAGAGAAACCGAGGAGTTACCCCGTGGCCTTCTGGGACCGGCTCAAAGACACCACTGCCACCCTGCAGACACAGCTTGTCGCCAAGAAGAACGACCTCAAGAGCGGCGCTTTCCGCGACGCGAGCATGGCGATGTGCGCCCTGGTCGCCGCGGCCGACGGCACCATCGACCCGTCGGAACGGGCGCGGGTCGCCCAGCTCATCACCACCAACGAGGTGCTGCAGAACTTCCCGGCGGCCGACCTGCAGCGGCGCTTCGACGACTACCTGAACAAGCTCACCGCCGACTTCGAGTTCGGCAAGGTCAGCGTGCTCCAGGAAGTCGCCAAGGCCAAGAAGAAGCCGGCCGAGGCGCGTGCCGTCGTCCAGATCGGCATCGTCATCGGCGGCGCCGACGGCAACTTCGACAAGACCGAGCAGGGCGTCGTCCGCGAGGCCTGCTACGCGCTGGACCTGGCCCCCGCGGAGTTCGATCTGTAGCAGGCGGCTCCCAGGCCGTGCCCACCGCCGCCACGGCGGGCCGGCCGGGTGTCAGACGATCACGGCGAGGACTGCCCCGAGGGCGCCGAGCGCACCCAGCACCAGGAGGGTCAGCACGAAGCCCGTCCTGCCGAGCGCGTCCGTCATGCGCCTGACGGAACCCTCCAGGAACGACTGCCCGTTCTGCCGGTCCCACTTCGCGTGGACGGGCCGGCCGACCCGCGCGCCGAGCGCGTGCAGGGGACGTACCGCCAGCAGGGACTCACTGCCGAGCAGGGAGGTGACGATCAGGAGCGGCCGGGCGCCGGAACCGACCAGACGGGCCCCGTCCAGGCCGGACCCGGGCTGTGCGCAGCGGTGTTCGAGGTCCGCGAGCATGCCGGCGGCCGCCACGCGGCCGGCCGGGGAGTCGGGGAGGAGCCGGATCTCGTTCGGGCCCGGCAGCGGCACCGCCTCCGGCGCGCACGCGCGGGCGCGTTCCAGCAGGGCGTCCCAGCCGGAGGCGTCGACGTCGAAGCCCGCGGTGCCCGCCGGGTGGCCGTGGGCCACGGGCAGGTCCCGGTCCATGCCGCCGGTGAGGAACAGCCGGGCGACCGCGAGCAGTTCGGGCGGCGGCTGTCCCTTGTTCCCCACCCCGGGGCCGGTACCGAGCAGCAGCAGCCGGATGGGACGGCGCATGTGGTCGCCGGAGTCGTCCCCGGTGCGCAGCCCGGTCAGCAGAAGGACCCACAGGGGCCGGCCGCCCGCGCCGTCCTTGAGGGCGTACAGGAGGAGGGACGACTTGGTGTCGTCGACGAGGTCGTTGACGGAGCGGCCGGCGCAGCCGCGCAGCAGCACCTCGGGGTCGGCGCCCGGGGCCCCGCCCGCGGGCAGCCAGGTGTAGCCCTGCTCGGGGAGCCGGCCGCGCGAGTGGAAGGACCAGGCGACGGTCACGCCCGGCCCCTGGCGGCCACGGCGGCCGGGCTCAGGTGCGGGTGCTCCTGGACCACGTGGACCCCGTCGCGTTCGGAGCCCGCCTTCGCGAACGCCGCGACGGCCTCCTGGAGAGCGAGGTCCGTGCCGAACACCTCGTCGACCGCCTCCCGCCAGAACCCGCGCCTGCGGCGGTACTCCCCGAGGACGAAGCGCAGCGCGTACCGCAGCGGCTGGTCGGTGTCCACGGGGCGGTACGGGGCGCCCGGAGTACGGCTGCGGTAGTGGAACTGCACGCCGCCGCCCGGTGTTTCCTTGATCGTGGAGAAGACGATGGAGCCGGTGGTCTGCACGGGCGTGATGACGCAGCCCACGCGCGGGCGGACATCGGCGTGGGCGATGTAGTCCAGCAGCGGGCGGTAGCCCTCGCGCACCCGTTCCATCAGGGCCTCGGTCCCCTGGCGGGTGGCGACCCAGCGCTCGCACTTCAGCGGCACGATGATCAGCAGGCGCGGCCGCTGCTCGTCCTCGACGAGCAGTTCCTTGATCCGCTCGTACATCAGGTGCGGGAGGTTGATGCGCTGGTGGTACTCGCCGTCCAGAGCCATGAGCGCGGGCGTGTCGACGGCGAGGACCACGACGGGGCTGTCGTGGAGCGAGGCCCGCACCTTGCGCCCCACCGGGCTGCTGTCGAGGTCCCGCAGCACCTCGCCCGCGTAGTCGGTGAAGCACATCCGGAAACGCGGCTTGCGGCCCTTGCGGCCGACCGCGATCTCGTAGCGGTGGACGTCGGTGGTCGTGGTCTGCTCGATGCCGCCGCGGACCTGCACGGAGCGGGAGAGCGACTCCAGCACCGAGACCGCGTCGGTGAGCTTGGCGGCGGTCTCCCCCACCGGGGTGAGGTCGAGGTCCGTGGCCCCGGTGACCGAGGGGTACTGGACGTACATGGAGGCCAGCAGGGACGTCTTGCCCGCTCCTGAGGGGCCGAGCATGCCGACGTCGAGTACGTGGCGGCCGGACTCGATCATGCCGCGGCCTCCTTCCCGGCGGCCGCGCCGCCCCCGGTACCGGCGGTGGTGCGGGACCCCAGCGACCGGACGGCCTCGGACCAGCGCCGCAGGTGCGCCGCGTCCTCGGCGAGGGCCGCGAACCGGCCGGGCCAGATCTCGGCCCGTACGTCCTGGTAGAACACCCGCCACTCCTCCTTGGTCCCGGCCGCCGAGATCACCCGGTCGTGGAACTCCTCCACCAGGGAGAAGACCGCCGCGCTCGGTTCGGCGAGCACCTTGTTCAGCTCGCCGCGGCAGGCGAACAGTGCCTCGTCGTAGGCGACTTCCAGCATCTCCCGTACTTCCTGACCGCTGGGCGCCCGGTCGTGCGGGAAGGGCATGGTGGGGCTGTCGGCGTGCAGCCCGTCCAGGCAGGTGCGCACCCGGTGCTGGAGCATGCCGCGGTACGACAGCTCGAAGCCGGCCAGCAGTTCCAGCGCGTAGCGGATCTCGCTGCCGCCTTCCTGCCGCACGCGGGGGATGCGCTCGGCGGTGCGCAGCAGGAACTCCCGGCCCTCCGCCCCGCCGAGTCCGGCCAGACCGCCCAGGCTGCCCGGACCGCGCAGCACACCGGCGACCTCCTCCTGCATGCGGCCGGTGCGGGCGTGCAGGGCGACGTCGCACTCCAGGAAGCGCCGGGAGAGCCGGGCGCGGGACTCGTTGAGGTACTTGGCGTAGGCGACGCTGAGGCCGCCCTCGGCGTCGGCGCGCGCGGTCAGCTGGGCGACCGTGGGGTGGCCGGGGTCGTTCTGCGCGGCGTCGAGGATCTCCTCGACGGCGTCGGCGAGCAGGCCGTCGGTCAGGTCGCGGTCCTCGCGCAGGCTCCGTACGAGAGCGGCCAGGGCGTTGGCCATCTGCTCGTAGGTCTGCTCGAACAGGCCGTTGAAGGGCAGGAACCAGATCTCCGATGGCTGGGCCAGGTCGGCGAGCCGGCCCGCCCGGTCGGCCAGCCGTGCGGTGCGCTCACGCAGTTCGGCCAGTTTCTCCGCGCGTTCGGCCAGGTGCTGCTCGTCCAGCTCGTCGAGGTGGGCCACGAGGTGGTCGAGCACGCCGTCGGTCATGGCGGCGACCTCCTCCGGCCGGGCGCAGTCCACGATGTGCGCCGCGGCGACCTGGAAGCGGGAGGCCGGCAGCCACTCGTCGACCATCTTGCGGGCGTTGGCCGTGTTGTCGCCCGCGGGTCCGGTGACCCGGTTGACCACCAGGAAGGAGCAGCGCGCGAGTTCGGCGCCGGGCAGCCCGTCGCGGACGTGGTCGTAGAGCTGGTGGTCGTAGGTGTCGACGCCGTCGCCGAGCGGGTCGGGGCGGCGGACGAAGACCACCACGTCGATCTCGTCCCGCAGCGCGCCCACGATGCGCTGCGCGTCCTGAAGATTGGTGTCGCCGAGGCCCGGGAGGTCGATCAGCGACAAACCGGTCCAGTCCTGCTGCGCGAAGTGCGTGGTGATGCGGACGTGCCGGACCGCGCGGAAGGCGTGGTAGCGCTGCTCGTCCTGCTCGTCGGACTGGGCGACGAACTCGCGGATGCGCTCCGGGCCGATGGGATGGGGCGAGCTCGTCGTCAGGTAGTGGCGGTACTCCGGCAGCGCGGTGTGGAAGGCCGCCAGGTGCCCGTAGCGGCTGCCCTCGACGGCGCTGTCGCCCTCGGGCGCCGGGGGGAGGGGGCGGGCGAACTCCGTCAGGGTGGTGGGGGCGGGGCCCAGGCCGAGTTCGGCGTAGTAGGGCGCGATCACCTCGTGGAGGAAGGAGCGTTCGGTGTGCAGGAAGACCTGTGCCCGGGTGGGCGCGCCGTCCTCGTGGCGCAGCACGCTGGTCACGCCGGTGCAGAAGCCGCCGTCACCCGTGGGCACTTCCCGGTCCGACAGTCCGGTCAGGCTCCTGATCATGCGGCTCTTGCCCTGCCGGGCCCGCCCGATGACGCCCACGTTGAGGGTGGCGCGGCGGAAGCGCGACGCCGCGGCCTCCATCACGGCCGCCTCGGTGGGCAGTTCCTCCAGGAGGTCGCCCAGTTCGGCGCCGAGGGCCAGCAACCGGTCCTGTGCCTCGTCGGGCACCAGGGCCAGCATCTCGGTGCGGAGCGCGTCGAGTTCGCGCAGCCGGTCGAGCGTGTCCGTCGCCCACGCGTGGGCGCCGTCCAGCCACTCGGCCCGCCGGGCCCGCCGGAGCCGGATCTCCTCGATCCGTTCGGCACGTGACATCGTCTCCCCCGTCCCTGGACGCCTGCTCCCCTGCTCCCCCGGACGCTGCCGATGATGTCACCGAGGCAGCGGAAGCGTCCGGTGTTTGCCGGAGCCGATCGCGCGGGGCGACGGGAGCGGCGCCACCACTGGACGGTTTCCCGGCGCACACCGCGTGGACCGGACGTGCGTGGCCGCGGGGTGAGGGCCGACCGGTGGACAACGGCCTTCAGGCGTCCGGACCAGGGAGGAGACCGGGACGGCGCGACGAACGCCGCCGGATCATGACCACGCGCGCCGCATGACGGCCGCCCCGGCGGGAATTGCCCCCCACGGCTGCTACAACCCTGGGCGAACACCGCGTGTCTTCTGGGTGACAGAACACCGGGCGTTTCCGGCAGGACACCACCGACCGCGGGCGATCGACGCGGACGCGAGAAACGCCGGGGCAATCCGGGAGACCAAGGAGGTTCTTCGGTGCGTCACATCAAGAGCGCGGCCCTCATGGCCGCAGGACTCCTCGCCCTCGGCGGCGGCGCCCTGTTCACGGCACCCGCCGCACAGGCGGACGTGCCCTTCCCGTCGATCGGATGGCAGCAGCACAACTGCGACTTCGACGGCAACGGACACGACGACGTGCTGATCGGCGCGCCCGGCGCCACCGTGTCCGGGGCCAAGGGCGCCGGGTACGTCACCGTGCAGTACAGCGGGTCGGGTGGCCTCAGCACCACCAGGAGATCCGTCCTCAGCCAGAACACCTCGGGCGTCGCGGGCGCCGCCGAGGCCGGTGACGGCTTCGGACGGGCCGTGGCCACCGGCGACCTGGACAACGACGGCTACGACGACGCGATCGTCGGCATTCCCGGCGAGGACGTCGGCACGCTCACCGACGCAGGCGGCGCCGTCGTCTTCTGGGGGTCCTCGACCGGACTGCACGGCGGCGACAGCACCTGGCTGCAGGACCCCGCACAGCCGCGGGCCGGCGCGAACTTCGCGCGGGCCGTCGAAGCCGCCCGGTACTTCGCCCCGGATCCCTCGGTCCCCGACGCCGACCCGCGGGACAGCATCGCCGTCCTGGAGAACGACTCCCTGCTGTTCTTCACCGTCGAGCCGGGGACGGCCGCCGCGCCGCGCCTGCAGCGGGCGGGGAGGGGGGTCCGTGCCCTCGACCGGACGGCGCAGGACACCGGCGTCGCCCTGCGAAGCCTCAGCCACGGCAACTACAACGAGGACTCGTGGGCGGACCTGGCGATCTCCGGGGTGACCACCGGCGACCAGCCCGGAATCGGCGTCACGCAGGTGCTGCACGGCGCGCCCGCTGTCGAGAATCTCGGCGACGGAGGGACCTTCCGGGGCGGGCCCGCGGTCGTCTCCAGCGACTTCAACCACGACGGTCAGGACGACCTGGCCATCGGCGACACCGGCGCGGGCTCGGCGCTCGGCGGCTCCGTCTCCGTCTACCTGGGCAGGGGGGACTTGTCGGGCCTCGACCCCGTCCCGGCGCAGACGTGGACCCAGGACTCGGCCGGTGTCCCCGGCGTCGCCGAGGCCGGCGACCGCTGGGGCGCCGAGTTGTCCTCCGGCGACACCAACGGTGACGGCCGCCCCGACCTCGCCATCGGTGCCCCCGGTGAGGACATCGGTTCCGTCGCCGACGCCGGCGCGGTCTGGACCCTGCGCGGCGCACCGGGCGGACTCACCGCCACGGGAGCGCGCAGCTTCGACCAGAACAGCGCCGGTATCCCGGGCACGGCGGAGACCTCCGACCGCTGGGGCGCCCAGATCCGGCTGATCGACGCCGACAAGGACGGCCGCTTCGGCCTCTTGGCGGCGGCCCCGGGCGAGAACACGAACGACGGTTTCGTCTGGGTCCTCCCCGCGTCGGCGTCCGGGCTGGTCGCCAAGGGCTCGTGGACGTACGACGGTGCGGCCCTCGGCGCGTCGTCGGCCAACGCGCAGTTCGGCACGGCGGTCGACGAGTAGCCCGAGGCCGGAGGCAGGGTGTGACGCGGCTCGCGGGAGGACCGGGTGCCGCGTCCGCCGGCCGCGCCACGTGCGGGATGCTCACGTCGTGGACGGATCGTCCCGATGTCCGGCCCGACGGTCGCCGCGATGCCCGTCCGGGAATCCGGTGAACGTCTCGTGGACGTCCGCCGCGGCGGTTCGCCGCATGTCGGCACACGCAAGCAGGAGTCGGCGGACACCGGCACCCACCCCGCGGGACAGCGGCCCGGAGCGGCCGCTTGAAGCTCGGGCAGGTGTTTCCGCGGGGCTTGCGCCTGCTGTTCGTCGAGGACCACCTACCGCCCTCGCTCCGGACGGGTACGTCGCGGCCCAGGTCTTCCGGCGGTGCGACGGGCCCGTCCATGCGGCGGCGAGCCGCTGTGTGCTCAGTGCCGGCGCGGCTGTCGAGCTCGCCTTGGCCGACGCCGGCGGACACGAACCGGACCTGGGTACGGAAGCGGGGGCGCCTGCGGCTCCCGGGCCCTCGGCGTCGGCGAAGAGGCCGGTGCCGACCGTAGACTGCCGGTGGCCGTGCTCACGGCCACGGGGCAGGTCAACCACCCGAAGGATCAGGGGCACCGGTCCTGTGCGACCGCCACCGGGCTCCGGTCACCGGGCAGGGCGCGCTCCACGGTCCGCAGGGGATCACGCCGCGCCGCCGGCCGCCACCGGCTAGGCCGCGCCCTCCGCGGCGGCGCGCAGGGCGTCCAGGACGGGGCACAGCAGCGGGTGGTCCTCGGCGCCGCGACGGACGGCGGCGAAGACCCGGCGGGTGGCGACGACGTCGTGGACCGGACGGACGGCGACCCCGGACAGGTCCATGTCGCGCAGCGCCGTGCGCGGGACGAGGGCGACGCCCGCACCCGCCGCGGCGAGGGCGACGACGGCGCGGAAGTCGTCGGAGGAGTGCTCCAGGCGCGGCTGGAAGCCGGCGTACTCGCAGGCGAGGACGACCACGTCGTGGCAGGGGTTGCCTGGGTAGGGCCCGATCCATGTCTCGTCGGCGAGATCGGCGACGCGGACGGTCGCGGTCGCGGCGTCCGCGAGCGGGTGGCCGGCCGGCACCACCGCGTCGAAGGGCTCGGCGTACAGCGGGACGCGCGCGAGCCGCTGGTCGTCGGCGCTCGGGGCGCCGCGGTACTCGACCGCGACGGCTATCTCGGCGCGGCCGTCGAGCACCATCGGCAGCGACTCGTCGCCCTCGGCGTCGCGGACCCGTACCCGGATGCCCGGCGCCGTGCCGCGGAGCGCCGTGATCGCGGGGGCGAGCACGAGCGCGATGCCGGTGGCGAAGGAGGCGACGGTGACCTCTCCGGCCGCGCCGGAGGTGTACGCGGCCAGCTCGGCCTCGGCCCGCTCCAGCTGGGCCAGGACGGCGTTGGCGTGCGTGAGCAGGATCTCACCGACGGGGGTGAGCCGGACGCCCCGGCCGCCGCGTTCCAGCAGCCGGTGACCGGTCTCGTTCTCCAGCGCGGCGAGCTGCTGGGAGACCGCGGACGGCGTCAGGTACAGCGCGGCGGCCGCGGCGGTCACCGTCCGGTGGTCCGCCACGGCCCGCAGGGTCCGCAGCCGTCGTGCGTCAATCACCCATTCATCCTGCCAGGGCCTCGCGCGAGGCGATGAACGCGGCCACCGCCTTCTCGACGTCCGCGGTGGAGTGCGCGGCCGACAGCTGCACGCGGATGCGGGCCTTGCCGTGCGGCACGACGGGGTACGAGAAGCCGATCACGTAGACGCCGCGCTCCAGCAGCAGGTCGGCCATCCGGCCCGCCTCCGCGGCGTCGCCGATCATGACCGGCGCGATGGGGTGGTCGCCGGGCAGGATCTCGAAACCGGCCTCGGTCATGCGGGTGCGGAACAGCGCGGTGTTCTCCGCGAGGCGGGCGCGCAGCTCCTCGGAGTCCTCGATCAGGTCCAGGACCTTCAGCGAGGCGGCGGCGATCACCGGAGCGAGCGAGTTGGAGAACAGGTACGGGCGCGAGCGCTGGCGCAGCAGCGCGACGATCTCCGCGCGGGCGGCGACGTAGCCGCCGGAGGCACCGCCGAGCGCCTTGCCGAGGGTGCCGGTGAGGATGTCGACCCGGTCCATCACGCCGTGCAGCTCGTGGGTGCCGCGGCCGCCGGGGCCGGTGAAGCCGACGGCGTGCGAGTCGTCGACCATGACCATGGCGTCGTAGCGGTCGGCGAGGTCGCAGATCTCGCGCAGCGGGGCCACGTAGCCGTCCATCGAGAAGACGCCGTCGGTGACGATCAGGCGGCGGCGGGCGTCGCCGGCCTCCTTCAGACGGGCCTCCAGCTCGGCCATGTCGCGGTTGGCGTAGCGCAGGCGGCGGGCCTTGGACAGCCGGATGCCGTCGATGATGCTGGCGTGGTTCAGGGCGTCGGAGATGACCGCGTCGCGCTCGTCGAGCAGGGTCTCGAAGACGCCGCCGTTGGCGTCGAAGCAGGAGCTGTACAGGATCGTGTCCTCGGTGCCGAGGAAGGCCGACAGCCGCGCCTCCAGCTCCTTGTGGACCTCCTGCGTGCCGCAGATGAAGCGCACGGACGCCATGCCGTAGCCCCAGCGGTCCAGCGCCTCCTTGGCGGCGGCGGTGACCTCGGGGTGGTCGGCCAGGCCCAGGTAGTTGTTGGCGCAGAAGTTGAGCACGTCACCGGGGCGGCCGCCGGACGTGACGCCGACCGTCGCGCTCTGCGGTGTGCCGATCACGCGCTCGGGCTTGAACAGGCCCGCCTCGCGGATCTCGTCGAGGGTGCCGCGCAGGTCGTCGCGGACGGAGTCGAACATGGGGGTCTCCCGTGGGGTTTCCGGGCCGATCGGAGTGTTGGGGCGGGGCGGCACAGCCGGTCGCCGCGGAGGTTCGAGATCCTCCGCGGCGCGCACCGAGCCACAAGGAATCAAGCAGTCCAGTCGAGGACGATCTTGCCGCAGCGGCCGCCGGCGGCCTCGTCGAAGGCGGCGTCGAAGTCGCGGTGGGAGTACCGGCCGGTGACCACGGGCGCGAGGTCGAGGCCGCCCTCCAGCAGGACGGACATCGCGTACCAGGTCTCGAACATCTCGCGGCCGTAGATGCCCTTGATGGTGATCATCGAGGTCACGATCTTGGCGAAGTCGACCGCGAACTCCTGCGACGGCAGGCCCAGCATCGCGATGCGCCCGCCGTGCGTCATGTTGTCGATCATGTCGCGCATGGCCTCGGGACGGCCGGACATCTCCAGCCCGATGTCGAAGCCCTCGCGCAGGCCGAGTTCGCGCTGTCCCTCGGCGATGGTGGACTCCGCGACGTTCAGGGCGAGGCTGACGCCGATCTTGCGGGCGAGGTCGAGGCGGTATTCGCTGACGTCGGTGATGACGACGTGGCGCGCGCCGGCGTGCTTGGCCACGGCGGCGGCCATGATGCCGATCGGGCCGGCGCCGGTGATCAGTACGTCCTCGCCGACCAGCGGGAAGGACAGCGCGGTGTGGACGGCGTTGCCGAAGGGGTCGAAGATCGCGGCGATGTCGAGGTCCACGGGGACGCGGTGCACCCAGACGTTGGACGCGGGCAGCGCCACGTACTCGGCGAAGGCGCCGTTGCGGCCGACGCCGAGGCCGATGGTGTTGCGGCACAGGTGGCGGCGGCCCGCGAGGCAGTTGCGGCACTTGCCGCACACCAGGTGACCCTCTCCGCTGACGAGGTCGCCGGTCGTGATGTCGGCGACGTCGGAGCCGACGGCCGCGACCTCGCCGACGAACTCGTGGCCGAGGACCAGCGGGGTGCTCACGGCCTGCTGGGCCCAGCCGTCCCAGGAACGGATGTGCAGGTCGGTGCCGCAGATGCCGGTCCGCAGCACCTTGATGAGGACGTCACCGGGGCCCATCTCGGGCTCGGGGACGTCCCGCAGCCACAGGCCGGGCTCGGCCTTCTCCTTCACCAGTGCCTTCACTCTTGCGACTCCTGCCGGCAGACGATGTGGCCCGGTCCGCACGGGGGAACGCGGACCGGGCACGGAAGGGACCCGGGGCGGAGCGGCGGTGCCCGTCGGCGCCTGCTCGCGCGGTGCGCCGGGCACACAGCAATCTGCCCGGCTTCGGGCGTTCAGTCCATCGATCTTTTCTTAAGCTCGGCAACAGCGCAGCTTCACGCTCGCCCGTCAGGGGGGCGCGGGGCGGCTCAGCGGGGGGCGAGCGCCGCCAGTTGAGCGACGATGGCGTCGGTGTCCTGGAAGGTCAGCCCGATGCGGGCGACGTGCTTCCAGCGCACGATCCCCTCCGCGTCGACGATGAAGACCGAGCGCTTGAGGCCGAGTCCGGGCATCGAGATGCCGTAGGCCTTGACCACCGAACGGTCGGTGTCGGCGAGCAGCGGGAAGCGCAGGTCGCGCTTGCGGGCGAAGTGCTCGTGGCTGTCGAGGTCGCTGAGGTTGATCCCCCACACCGTGGCGCCGAGGTCGCGGAAGCGGTCCAGGTCGGAGGTGTAGGAACACAGCTGCTTGGTGCAGACGGCCGAGTCGTCGCCGGGGTAGAAGGCGAGCACGACCGGGGCCCCGCGCTGTGCGGACAGGGAGTACTCGCCGCGCTCGGCGCCGGCGTCGGTGAGCAGCACCCCGGAGAGGGTGAAGTCGGGGGCGGGGGCGCCGATCTCGGGCACGGCCATGGGTGGGGGTCCTCTCGTACGGCGGGGCGGGCACGGTGCGCGGCCGGGGCGGCGGCGCCCGGACGGCTCCGGGTGACACGGAAGTACAGGCAGAGACAGAACGTTCGTTCTTGCCGGGACACTACGCGCGCCCGTCCGCTACCGTCAAGGACATGAGCGCCCCGCCCGTCGCCCCACTCGCCCCCTCCGAGGCCACCGTGCCCGCCGACGCCCCGCCCCGCGAGCGCATCCTGGCCACCGCGTCCCGGCTGTTCTACGCCGAGGGCATTCACGCGGTGGGCATGGACCGGATCGTCACCGAGGCGGCGACCACCAGGGCCACGCTCTACCGGCACTTCACCGGCAAGGAACAGCTCGTCCTGAGCTACATCCAGACCACGGACCGGCAGATCCGCGCCTACACCGAGGGCGCCCTGCACGGACTCGGCGCACGGGAGGCGCTGCTCGGCGTGGCCGGCGCGCTGGGCGACCAGCTGTGCGCGCCGGGGTTTCGCGGCTGCCCCTTCCTCAACGCCGCCGCCGAGTACCCGGACCCCGCCGACCCCGTCACGCGCGCCATCGTCGCCCACCGCACCTGGCTGCGCGAACTGGTCGAGCGCCTGCTGGCCGAGGCGGGCGCGCCGGAGCCGGCCGAGGACGCCGCGACGCTCATGATGCTGCGGGACGGCGCGGCGATGACGGCCGCGCTGAGCGACCCGCAGACCGTGCGGGCCGCCCTGGACCGGGCCCTGCGCAAGGTCCTGGAGGCCGCCGGGGTGGTGTGAGCGGCACCCCGCACCGGCAGCAGGCACGGCAGTGCCGGCGGGCGATTCAGCCCGCGTGGGTGGAGAACAGACCGCCCGTCGGGCCCTGCTTGTCGCCGCCCTGGGCCTTCTTCAGGGCGTTGGCCAGGCCCTCGATGGTCATGGACTGCAGGATGACGCGGCCGTTGCCCTCCAGCGTGGCCAGGGACAGGCCCTCGCCACCGAGGACGGCGTTCATGATCCCCTGGCGGTTGAGGCCGCCGATGCGCTGCACGCCGTAGCGGATGCCCTCCTCGAAGGCGACGATGCAGCCGGTGTCGACCTCGATGCGGCCGCCGAAGTCGGCGGGGTTGAGGTCGATGAAGTTGCCCGCGCCCGCGATGATCACCGTGCCGCGGCCGGTGAACTTCTCCAGGATGAAGCCCTCGCCGCCGCTCATTCCGCTGCGGCCGCCCTGGAAGGCGATGCCGAAGTCGACGGTGGACTCGGCCGCCACGAAGGCGTCCTTCTCGGCGAACCAGGCGCGCGAGCCGTCCAGCTCCAGGGCCCGCATCTCGCCGGGCAGGACCCCGGCGAAGCCGACGGTGCCCTCGCCGCCGCTCGCGCTGAAGTACTGGAAGGCGATGCTCTCGCCGGCGAGTACGCGCTGACCGACCTGCATCGCGGTGCCCATGGCCTGGCGGAGCATGCCGCCCATGCCGCCCCCGCCGCCCTGGGCCTGCTGCTGTCCGCCGCCTCCGGGCCCGGCGAGCCGCGTGTCCATGCTCACGTTCGCGGTCTTGAAGAGGAACTTGCCGGCCTCGCAGTAGACGGTCTGGCCGGGCTGGAGGGTGCACACGGCCATCTGCATGGCGTTGCCGACGATCTGCTGCTTGAGGGTCACCGCGGTCTCCGGGTCTTTCTGGGGGTGTGCTGCTCAGTGTGCTGCTTCAGGCGGACGTCCCTGACAACGACCGACCCGGACGATTCGGTTCCGCCTGCTCCTCGGACCGCGCCGCGGGGGCGGGCAGCCGGCCACCGGCGTCCAGGAAGCGGGCGAGCGGCAGGGTGGCGGCGCCGACCGTGACCGCGTCGGGGCCGAGCAGTCCGAGCTCGATCGAGGTCTGGGCGCACGGGTGGTGCAGCGCGTACGCGGCCGTGGCCTCCCGGACGGCGGGCAGCAGCCGGGGACCGATCATGAGACCGGTCCAGCCGGCGAGCACGATCCGCTCGGGGTTGAAGAGGTTGACCAGGTCGGCGATGCCCGCGCCGAGGTACTCCGCGGTCTCGTCGAGCAGTTCCACGGCCGTGCGGTCGCCGGACTCGGCCGCGGCGACGAGCGCGGCGATCGCCGCCTCCTCGCTGACCCCGGCCGGGGCGGCCGCGCCCCAGCGGTCGATGAGCGCCTCGGCGCCGACGTAGGCCTCCAGGCAGCCGCGGGCCCCGCAGCGGCACAGCCGCCCGCCGACCTGGAGGGTGGTGTGGCCCCACTCGCCGGCGCTGCTGCTCGCGCCGCGGTACGGCTTGCCGTCGGCAACGACGCAGGCGCCGACCCCGGAACCGAGCAGGGCGATCACCGCGTTGCGCGCGCCGCGGCCGGCCCCGAACCACAGCTCGGCCTGGCCGAGGGTCTTGGCGCCGTTGTCGATGTGGAGGGGCAGGTCGGTGCCCTCGGCCAGCAGCGCGCCGAGCGGGACGGCGTCCCAGCCGATGGTCTGCCCGTGCACGACGGCGCCGGCTCCGCCCGCGTTCTGCTCGACGATGCCGGGCACACCGACCCCGACGCCGAGGACGTGCGCGGGGTCGACGCGGGAGTCCTCCAGGACCGCCGAGAGCCCCTCGAGCATCAACTGCACGACCAGGGCCACATCGTGGCCGCTGTCGGCCAGCGGCCGTTCGGTGGAGGACAGTTCGGTCAGCGCGAGGTCGAACAGGGTGACCCGCACCCCGGTCTCCCCGACGTCGACCCCGATGACGAAGCCGTGCCGGGGTGCCACCTTCAGCATCACCCGGGGGCGGCCGCCGTCGGACTCGACCGAGCCGGCCTCCTCCACGACGCCGTCCCCGATGAGCTCCGCGACCACGTTGCTGATCGACCCCGTGCTGAGACCGGTGTCCCTGGCCAACTCTTGACGGCTGAGGGGGCCTTCGAAGTAGAGATGGCGCAGGATCGCCGAACGGTTGCCCCGCCGCAGGTCACGGACGGTGCGCTTGCTTCGGTCTGCCATGGTGACTCCCTCCCCGGTGAATCTATCGCTGCGCCAAGTCTTGACGCCAGGTTTTCTCAGACGTTAAATCACGCCTTGAATTAAGGCGTGACGCTCTTCACATCCCGAAGCCATCACCCCCTGAGAGGGTCCCCGGTCATGCACATCACCCGTACGACGGCCGCCGCCGCAGTCGCGGCCGCGCTCATCGCATCCGCCACCGCCTGCGGCGGCGGCTCCTCGACCGACGGCAGCGGCGACGGCGGCTCCAAGACGCTCACCTACTGGGCCAGCAACCAGGGCAGCAGCCTGGAGAACGACAAGGAAGTCCTGGAGCCCGAGCTCAAGAAGTTCGAGAAGCAGACCGGCATCAAGGTCAAGCTCGAGGTCGTCCCCTGGTCCGACCTCCTCAACCGGATCCTCGCCGCCGCCACCTCCGGGCAGGGCCCCGACGTGCTCAACATAGGCAACACCTGGTCCGCGTCGCTGCAGGCCACCGGCGCGCTGCGGCCCTTCGACGCCAAGGCGTTCGACGCCATCGGCGGCAAGGACCGCTTCGTCGGCGCGGCGCTCGGCGCGACCGGCGCCGAGGGCAAGGACCCCGCCGCCGTCCCGCTGTACTCGCTCGCGTACGGGCTGTACTACAACAAGAAGATGTTCGCCGACGCGGGTATCGCCGCGCCGCCGGCCACCTGGGACGAGCTCGTCGCGGACGGCAAGAAGCTGACCAAGGGCGGCAAGTACGGCCTCGCGGTCGAGGGCGGCAACCTCTCGGAGAACGTCCACCACGCCTTCGTCTTCGGCAAGCAGCACGGCGCCGACTTCTTCGACGCCTCCGGCAAGCCGACCTTCACCACCCCCGAGGCGGTCGCGGCGGTCAAGCAGTACATCGACTTCATCGCCAAGGACAAGATCGCGGCCCCCGGCAACGCCGAGTACGCCGCCAACCAGTCGGTCGCCGACTTCGCCACCGGCAAGGCGGCCATGCTGCTGTGGCAGGCCGCGGGCTCCTCGCTGAAGTCCCACGGGATGAAGCCCGAGGACTACGGCGTGGCCCAGGTGCCGTTCCAGACCAAGGGCGCCACCGGTGACACCGCCGTCAACTCGATGGTCGCCGGCATCAACCTGGCCGTCTTCAAGAAGACCAAGAACGTCGACGGCGCCCTGAAGTTCGTGAAGTTCATGACCAGCGACGACGAGCAGAAGATCCTCAACGGGACCTACGGCTCGCTGCCGCCGGTCAAGGCCGCCCAGTCCGACCCCGCCTTCTCCACCCCGGACCTGAAGGTGCTCGCCGACGCCCTCGCCAACAGCGCGGCGCCGCTCCCGCAGGTCGCGAACGAGAGCCAGTTCGAGACCACCGTCGGCACCGCGATGAAGGACCTCTTCGCCGAGGCCGCAGCCGGGCACCCGGTCACCGACGACACCGTCAAGGCCGCCCTCGAGAAGGCCCAGCAGCAGATGCCGGCCTCGTGAGCGTGAAGCAACCCATGACCACCACCGTGCCGCCCGTACGGCACAGCTCGAAGTCTCCTTCCTCCGGCGGCCGGCGGGCCGCCGGGGGAAGGCCCCGCAGGCGCCTGCTCTCCGCGCGGGTGCGTCGCGGCTCACTGCCGTACGTGCTGCTGCTGCCCGCGCTCGCGCTGGAGCTGCTGATCCACCTGGTGCCGATGGTCGTCGGCGTCGTGATGAGCTTCAAGGAGCTCACGCAGTTCTACATCGGCGACTGGTCGGCGGCGCCCTGGAAGGGCCTGGACAACTACCGCGTGGCGGTGGACTTCAACGCGCCCGTCGGCAAGGACCTGCTCAACTCCTTCGTCGTCACGTGCGAGTTCACCCTGCTGGCGGTGGCCCTGTCCTGGCTGCTCGGCACCGCCGCGGCGATCCTCATGCAGGACACGTTCCGGGGCCGGGGACTGCTGCGCGCGGTCTTCCTCGTCCCGTACGCACTGCCGGTCTACGCGGCGGTGATCACCTGGTCGTTCATGTTCCAGCGGGACACCGGCATGATCAACCACGTCCTGCACGACCAGCTGCATCTCACCGACGGCAAGCCCTTCTGGCTGATCGGCGACAACAGCTTCTGGGCGCTGGTGACCGTCTCCGTGTGGCGCCAGTGGCCGTTCGCCTTCCTGTGCCTGATGGCCGGACTGCAGAACATCCCGCGCGAGCTGTACGAGGCGGCGGCGATGGACGGCGCCGGCATCTGGCAGCAGATCCGCCGGATCACCCTGCCCTCGCTGCGGCCGGTGAACCTGGTGCTGGTGCTGGTGCTGTTCCTGTGGACGTTCAACGACTTCAACACGCCCTATGTGCTGTTCGGACGGGCCGCGCCGGACGCCGCGGACCTGATCTCGATCCACATCTACCAGTCGTCCTTCGTGACCTGGAACTTCGGCTCCGGCTCGGCGATGTCCGTGCTCCTGCTGCTCTTCCTGCTCGTCGTGACGGCGCTCTACCTGCTCGTCACCTCCCTGAGGAGGCAGGATGACTGACCACCGCAGCCCCATGGCCTCGCCGCGCTCCTTCGTGTGGACCCGGCGGATCGTGCTGACGCTGCTGGCGGCCTTCGCGCTGGCCCCCGTCTTCGTGATGGTGGTCTCGTCGCTGAAGCCGCTCCAGGACGTGCAGGGTCCGTTCCGCTGGTTCCCGAGCGGCTTCACACTGCGGCCCTACGCGGACATCTGGCACACGGTGCCGCTGGCCCGCTACTTCCTGAACTCGCTGATCGTGGCGGGCGGCGCGACCGTCGCCTCGGTCACGGTGGCGGTCTTCGCGGCGTACGCGGTCAGCCGCTACCGCTTCGCGGGCCGGAAATTCTTCACGGTGACGATCCTGTCCACCCAGATGTTCCCCGGCATCCTCTTCCTGCTGCCGCTGTTCCTGATCTTCGTCAACCTCGGGAACGCCACCGGCATCGCGCTGTACGGCAGCCGGGGCGGCCTGATCCTGACCTATCTCACCTTCTCGCTCCCGTTCTCCATCTGGATGCTGGCGGGCTACTTCGACTCGATCCCCCGTGACTTGGACGAGGCCGCCCTCGTCGACGGCAACGGCCCGCTCGGCGCGCTGTTCCGGGTCGTCGTCCCGGCCGCCGTGCCGGGCATCGTCGCGGTGTGCGTCTACGCCTTCATGACCGCGTGGGGCGAGGTCCTCTTCGCCTCGGTCATGACCAACGACGCCACCCGCACCCTCGCCGTCGGCCTGCAGGGCTACGCCACGCAGACCGACGTGTACTGGAACCAGGTGATGGCCGCCTCGCTCGTGGTGAGCGTGCCCGTGGTCGCCGGTTTCCTGCTGCTGCAGCGCTACCTCGTCGCCGGCCTGACGGCCGGCGCCGTCAAGTGAGCGCCGGCCCCCCGTTCCCCCCTCCGAAAGGCAGTCCGTGACCTCCGACCTCAGTGCGCTCCCCGCCGGCTTCGTGTGGGGCGCCGCGACGGCCTCGTACCAGATCGAAGGCGCCGTGGCCGAGGACGGCCGCGCGCCCTCCATCTGGGACACCTTCTCCCGCACCCCCGGCAAGGTCGCCGGCGGCGACACCGGCGACACCGCCTGCGACCACTACCACCGCTGGCCCGAGGACATCGGCCTGATGCGGCGCCTAGGCCTCGACGCGTACCGCTTCTCCATCGCGTGGCCGCGGGTGATGCCGCAGGGCGGCGGCCCGGTCAACCCGGAGGGCCTCGCCTTCTACGACCGGCTCGTCGACGGGCTGCTGGAAGCCGGGATCACCCCCTTCCCCACGCTCTACCACTGGGACCTCCCGCAGGCGCAGCAGGACCGCGGCGGCTGGCCGGAGCGCGACACCGCGCTGCGCTTCGCCGAGTACGCCTCCGTGGTGGCCGAGCGCCTCGGCGACCGCGTCACCCACTGGGCGACCCTCAACGAGCCGCTGTGCTCGGCCTGGATCGGCCACCTGCAGGGCGTGATGGCCCCGGGCCTCACCGATCTGACCGCCGCCGTGCGCGCCTCGTACCACCTGCACCTGGGTCACGGCCTGGCCGTGCAGGCGCTGCGTGCCGCCGTCCCGCAGGCCCAGATCGGCATCGTCAACAACCTCAGCCCCAGCGAGCCCGCCTCCGACCGGCCCGAGGACGTCGCCGCCGCGCTGCGCGCCGACGGCCACACCAACCGCTGGTGGCTGGACCCGATCCACGGCCGCGGCTACCCCGAGGACATGCTGAAGCTCTACGGGGTGGAACTGCCGGTCCACGACGGTGACATGGAGACCATCGCCGCCCCACTGGACTGGCTGGGCCTCAACTACTACTTCCGTGACATCGTTGCCGACGACCCCTCGGGGCCCGTCCCGCACACCCGTGCCCTGCGCATCCCGGACGTCCGCCGCACCGCGATGGACTGGGAAGTGCACGCCGAGGGCCTGGAGCGGCTGCTGATGCGGCTGACCGAGGAGTACGGCGCGCAGAAGATCTACGTCACGGAGAACGGTTCGGCCTACGAGGACCACGTCGGCCCCGACGGTCAGGTCCACGACCCCGAGCGCACGACCTACCTGGAGGAGCACCTGGCGGCCTGCGCCCGCGCGGTGCGCGCCGGCGCCCCGCTGGCCGGCTACTTCGCCTGGTCGCTGCTGGACAACTTCGAGTGGGCGTACGGCTACGCCAAGCGCTTCGGGCTCGTCCACGTCGACTACGAGACCCAGCAGCGCACCGTCAAGGGCAGCGGCCGCCGCTACGCCGACATCATCGCCGCCCACCGCCGCCGCGCCCGCAGCGCGGCCTGACCCCGGGCGCACCGGCGCCCGTCGATCTCCCTCGCACGCACCTCATGTCCTTCCCCACAAGGAGCACGCGATGCGACAACACCCCCACATCAGACGGATGATCGCCGTTCTGGCGGCGGTCGCCGCGGCCTTCGCCGCGTTGACCGCCGCCGGCCCGAGTGCGGCCGCCGCCACCGCCGTCCAGGTCACCATGACCACGACCTCGGACGGCAAGACGGTCGTCAAGGGCCTGCAGGCCCAGACCCCGACCGCCTTCGAGGCGGGTGACGGCAGCGGCGGGACGGTCATCACGGTCGATCCCGCCGCCCGTTACCAGCCCTTCGAGGGCGGCGGGGCGTCCTTCACCGACAGCGCCGCCTGGCTGATGAACTCCTCCGGCGCCCTGTCGGCGACCACCCGCGACGCCACCATGCGCAAGCTGTTCTCCCCCACCGACGGCATCGGGCTGGGCTTCCTGCGCAACCCCATGGGCGCCTCGGACATCGCGCGCAGCCACTACACGTACGACGACACCTGCTGCGACCTGGCCGACTTCTCGATCTCCCGGGACCTCGCCGACGTGCTGCCGCTGACCCAGCAGGCGCGTCAGCTCAACCCGGACCTGAAGATCATGGCGGTGCCGTGGTCGGCCCCTGCGTGGATGAAGGACAACGGCAAGCTGACCCAGATGGGCAAGCTGAAGCCGGAGTTCTACGACATGTACGCACAGTACTTCGTGAAGTACCTCCAGGCGTACGAGCAGCGCGGGGTCCACATCGACTACGTGTCCGTACAGAACGAGCCCCAGTGCTGCGGCGCCGACAGCTCGTACCCCACGATGGAGTGGACGGCGGCCACGCTGCTGGACTTCACCAAGAACCATCTCTTCCCCGCCTTCCGGTCGGCCGGGATCACCACCAAGGCGCTGATCCACGACTGGAACCACGGCGACTGGAACACCACCGGCGCGGGACAGCTCGCCGACGCCGCGCTGCGCGGTGACCCGTTGTTCGGCGGTGTCGCCTGGCACGGCTACGCGCCGACGCCGCCGAACTACGCGCTCGGCAGCACCGTCCAGAGCCAGTACCCGGGCGTGCCGCAGTACGAGACCGAGCACTCCGGCGGCACCTGGGTGGGCGACCAGCAGCTGGAGGACCTGCGCGACATCACCGGCTTCACGCGCAACTGGGCCCGCTCCTACGTGAAGTGGTCGCTGGCGCTGGACCAGGCGATGGGCCCGCACGCGGGCGGCTGCGGCACCTGCACCGGGCTGATCACGGTGCACAACGGTGACGCGCGCAGCGGCCAGGTCGACTACACCGTCGAGTACTACACGATGGGGCAGCTGACGAAGTTCGTCCGCGCGGGCGCCGTGCGGATCGGCAGCAACGCCACCGACCCGGTGTGGAACACCGCCTTCGTCAACAGCGACGGGCAGCGGGTGCTGGTCACCCACAACTCCTCGTCGTCCACCCAGCAGGTCACGGTCCGCGAGGCCGGGCAGCACTTCTCGTACAGCCTGCCGTCCCGCGCGACGACCACCTTCACCTGGTCCGGCGCGCCGACCGGCGGGACCGGGGACGGCATCAGCACCTCCGCCTGGTACCAGGTGACCGGCGCCGGGTCGGGCAAGTGCGTGGACGCCAAGGACCGCGGCACCGCCAACGGCACGGTCGTACAGCAGTGGAGCTGCGTCGCCGGGCAGACCAACCAGCAGTGGCAGTTCCGCGCGACCGACAGCGGCTACTACCGGGTGGTGAACCGCAACGCGGCCGCCACCGAGCAGGTCTGGGACGTCACCGGCGGCTCCACGGCGACGGGCGACTCCGTCCCCGTGCAGACCTGGCAGTGGTCCTCGGGCACCAACCAGCAGTGGAGACCGGTGCTCCAGCCGGACGGCTCCTACGTGTTCACCGCCCGGCACAGCGCCAAGTGCCTGGACGTCGCCGCCGCCTCCGCGGCCGACGGGGCCCGGCTGCAGCAGTACACCTGCAACGGCACCGCCGCCCAGTCCTTCCGGCTCGCGCCGGCGGGCTGACCCGACCCGCGCGGCGCCGGCGTACGAGGGAGACGCCGGCGCCGCGCGGCACCATGCCCTGAGCGGGCGGCCGAGCGGTACGCCACCCCGGCGCCCGCACCGGCCGCAGCGGGCGCCGGGCACGTCCCGGACGGCCGCACCAGGCCCTTCAGCGGACGGCGGGTACCAGCCGCACCAGGGTGAGGGAGGTGCGGCCGCCGATGTCCGCCTCGACGGCGTGAACCGTCCAACGTCCCGGAGGCAGCGGGACGGAGGCCCGTTCGGGCAGGCCGCCGCCGGCGTGTTCGACGCCGAGCAGGCTGCCCGCCTCCGCTGAGTCCATGAGCACCGCGGGCCCGTCGGTGTCCCATGTCCCGCACTGCTCCCCCGTGATGGCCGGATTCACGAGTGCCGCCTCGGCCGCCCCGGTCGACTCGGCCTCGGAGTCGGAGTCGGCAGCGAGCCGCCGCAGGAAGGCCCGGTGCGCGGGGAGGTGACGCGTGGTGGCGGGCTGGTCCCCAGGACCAGCGCCAGGGCGCCGTCCCGGCCGACGGGTATCACCCCCGCCAGGTCGTCCACGGCGCAGGCCCGATCGTAGTCGTCGGGGACGTCTCGGTCGCCCACGACCATCCCGGCTTCGGTGCAGCCGCCCCAGGCGGGCGGCGCGGAGACGGGCACGACGATCAGCGGACCGCCCATCGACGCGGCCCAGTCGGGCGCGCGGCGGGTTCCGGTGGCGGGGCCGGACGGGAACGCGTTCATGGCACAAGTGTGCCGCCGGGCACCGACAGCGCCGCTGTGAGCCGGTGACGTCGCCGGCGGCGCGGGGAGGAGGGCGGTCGGGGCAGGGCCGTACGCCGTGCGGGACGGGGCCCCTCAGGCCAGCGCCTCCCAGCGCCGCGTGAGGCGGGCCGCGCCCGCGTCCGTCAGCGAGCCCCACAGGCGCAGCCGCGCGACGCCGCCGTCGGGATAGGTCTCGATCCGCACGTGGGTCGCGGCGGGCGCGACCACCACGAACCGGTGGACGGTGTCGGGCTGCAACGGTGTGCGGGGCAGGATCGTGAACCACTCGCCGCTCCGGCCGTCGCGCCCCAGCAACGCCGCCCAGCCCGCGGCGTTGCCCTTGTAGTAGCCGGTGTCGATCTCGACGGCGCGGACCACGCCCTGTTCCGCGAGCCGGTAGCGGGCCCAGTCGTGGCCCTTGTCGCGGCGCCGGCGGGTCTCCCAGCCGTCGCCCATGCGACGGGACCTCCCGGGCAGGATCGGGTTGACCGGCGAGGAGTAGAAGCGGTCGGAGACGTCCTCGGCGGAGCCGCCGTTCTCGAGGGCGACGAGGTCGAAGGTGCCGAGCGCCGCCAGCCACGCGGGATCGGGGACGACCTCGCCGTGGACCCGCAACCGCGCGATGCCCCCGTCGGGGAACTGCCGCAGCCGCAGATGGGTGAAGCGGCGTTCCACGGTCACCTCGAAGCCGTTGGCGGCGTGGCCGCCGACGGCCGTGCGCGGCACCAGTTCGGTCCACTCCACCCCGCCCGCGAGCAGGTGCCCGGGAGCGGCGGACAACGGCGCGGAGGTGGCCTCGACCGCGACCTGCTGGGGGTGGTTGCCGCGGAAGTGGGCCGTGTCCACGACCAGGCCGCGGACGACGCCGGGGGCGGCGAGGCGGATCAGCGCCCAGTCGTGGTCGGCCTCGGCGGGGTGCGGGTCGTCGGGACCCGCGCCGCGCCGCCGCCGGGTCTCCCAGCCGTCCATGACCTGTCCCTTGTGACCGAAGTGCTCGGGCCGGAACTCGGGGCGCCCGGGGACGAGCAGGTTCTCGCGCTCGGCGAAGAACTCGTCGTTGGCGGCGATCACCCCGGCGCCCAGGCGCCGGTCGGCGAGGTCGGTGAGCGTCGTGAACGGCAGGTCGGCACCGCGGTAGTCGGCCCAGGGGTCGCCTCCGGGGTACGGCTGGGCGTCGCCGGTGTACCGGGGTGGGGCGGTCACGCGTCCTCCCTCTCGATGAGGCGGCCTGAGGGGTGTGCCGGGGTGCCCTGGTCGGCGATGCGCTCGCCGCGCAGCCAGGTGCCGCGGACGACCCCCTGGAGGGTGCGGCCGGCGTAGGCGGTGACCTGGTTGCGGTGGTGGAGTGCTGCGGGGTCCACGGTGAAGCTCTCGTCGGGCGCCAGGACGGCGAAGTCGGCGTCGTACCCGGGCGCGATCGCGCCCTTCGTGCGCAGGCCCGCCAGGCGCGCCGGGCCCTGCGCCATCCAGCGCACCACGTCGGTGAGCGAGGCGCCACGCCGGCGGGCCTCGGTCCAGATCGCGGGCAGTCCGAGCTGGAGGGAGGAGATGCCGCCCCAGGCGGCGCCGAAGTCGCCGGTGTCGAAGTGCTTGAGGTCGGCCGTGGAGGGCGAGTGGTCGGAGACGACGCAGTCGATCGTGCCGTCGAGCAGGCCCTGCCAGAGGGCGTCCCGGTTGGCGGCCTCACGGATCGGCGGGCAGCACTTGAACTGGGTGGCGCCGTCCGGCACCTCCTCGGCGGTCAGCGTCAGGTAGTGCGGGCAGCTCTCGGCCGACAGGCGTACGCCCTCGCGGCGCGCGGCGGCGATCAGGGGCAGCGCCTCGGCGGAGGACAGGTGCAGGACGTGCACCCGGCAGTCGAGGCGGCGGGCGAGGGCGATCAGGCCCTCGATCGCGGTGTTCTCCGCTGCGCGCGGGCGGGAGGCGAGGAAGTCGGCGTACTTCCGGCCGGAGGGCCGCGGGGCGCCGTCGATGAGCCCGGGGTCCTCGGCGTGCACGATCAGCAGCCCGTCGAAGCGGGCGATCTCGCGCATCGCCTCCTCCAGCTCCGCGGGACCGAGCTGCGGGAACTCCTCGACGCCGGAGTGCAGGAGGAAGCACTTGAAGCCGAAGACGCCGGCCTCGTGGAGCGGGCGCAGCTCCTTGGCGTTGCCGGGGACGGCTCCGCCCCAGAAGCCGACGTCGGTGTGGACCCTGCCGCGCGCGGTGTCCCGCTTGAGGTCCAGGTGCGCGGTCGTGGTGGTCGGCGGGATGCTGTTGAGCGGCATGTCGATCAGCGTGGTCACGCCCCCGGCGGCGGCCGCGCGGGTGGCGGTCGCGAAGCCCTCCCACTCGGTGCGGCCGGGGTCGTTGATGTGGACGTGGGTGTCGACCAGGCCGGGCAGCAGCGCGTCCTGCCCCAGGTCGACCAGGCGGGCTCCGGACGGCGGCGGGCTCCCGTACGGCAGGACGGCGGCGATCCGGCCGCCGACGACGGCGACGTCGGCGGCGCGTTCGCCCTCGGGCGCGACGACCCGCGTCGAGCGCAGCACCAGCCCGGTCGCGGCGGCGACCTCTGACACGCGTTCCCCTTCCACCGGCGGTGCCCGGAATTCAACGTTCTGTTGAAGCAAATCCTCCGCCGCGCCGTACGACCCGTCAAGACCCGGCCGGGCGCGCGGCACCGGCGGCCGACGGGGCGCGGGCCGGGAGCTTCCGGAGTAGGGTTTGGTGGATTCCGCCGAACGGAATCCGGCTTCCGCCACAGCCGTTCGTGGCTCCGCACAGGGACGCGACCGACGCCGGTCACCCCTGCGTGACCGCCGGTAGGCTGCACCACCACAACGTCCGCCTGGGGAGGAACCGTGGCGTCAGACCGCGCCGGGGGCGTCCAGTCCCTCGAACGCGCCTTCGACCTGCTGGAGCGGATGGCCGACGCGGGGGGCGAGGTCGGCCTCAGCGAGCTGTCCACCAGCAGCGGGCTGCCGCTGCCCACCATCCACCGCCTCATGCGGACCCTCGTCGACTGCGGCTACGTACGCCAGCAGCCCAACCGGCGCTACGCGCTCGGCCCCCGGCTGATCCGCCTCGGCGAGACCGCCTCCCGCCTGCTGGGCACGTGGGCCCGCCCCTACCTCGCCGAACTCGTGGACGCGACCGGGGAGACCGCCAACATGGCCCTCCTCGACGGCGACGAGGTCGTCTACGTCGCCCAGGTCCCCTCGCGCCACTCCATGCGGATGTTCACCGAGGTCGGACGCCGGGTCCTGCCCCACTCCACCGGGGTCGGCAAGGCGCTGCTCGCCCAGGTTCCGCCGGAGGAGGTGCGCGCGTTGCTGGCCCGCACCGGCATGCCGGCCGCCACGGAGCGGACCATCACCGAGCCGGACGCCTTCCTCGCCGAGCTCGCGCACATCCGCGCGCAGGGCTACGCCGTGGACGACAACGAGCAGGAGATGGGGGTCCGCTGCCTCGCCGTCACCGTCCCCGGCTCCCCCTCCGCCGCCGCGATCTCGGTCTCCGGGCCGGCCGGCCGCGTCACCGACGCCGCCACCGAGAAGATCGTCCCCGTCCTCCAGGCCGCGGCCCGTGAGCTGTCCGCGGCCCTCGCGGGTGCCACCGGGACCGGAGCCTGACCCCCTCCCCGCACGGCCCCCGCGGACCCGCGCGGGGAGGGGCTTGACCTGGAGCGCACTCCAAGGCCTAGCGTCGTACGGGACCGCGACAACGACCCGAGGCGGGGAGTGACCGTGCAACTGGGCCTGCATCTCACGAAGTTCGACCACCCGGACGGATCCGCCGGGCTGGGCCCCGCGCTGGCGCAGGCCGGGGCCGCCGCGGAGGCGGCCGGGGTGGGCTGGCTGTCGGTGATGGACCACTACTTCCAGATGGAGCACAACGGCGGCGCCGAGGCGGCGATGCTGGAGTGCTACACGACGCTGGGCTACCTCGCGGCCCGCACGTCCTCCGTACGGCTCGGGGTGCTGGTCACGGGGACGACGTACCGCCACCCCGGGCTGCTGGCCAAGATCGCCACGACGCTCGACGTGCTGTCCGGCGGCCGGGCGACCCTGGGGCTGGGCGCCGCGTGGTACGAGCGCGAGCACCTCGGCCTGGGCGTGCCCTTCCCGCCGCTGGCGGAGCGCTTCGAGCGGCTGGAGGAGACGCTGCGCATCTGCCTGCAGATGTGGGACCAGGAGGACAACGGCCCGTTCGAGGGCAGGCACTACCGGCTCGCGGAGACCCGCTGCACCCCGGCGCCCGTGAGCGCGCCGCATCCCGAGGTCATGGTCGGCGGCGGCGGTGAGCGCAAGACCCTGAGGCTCGTGGCCCGTTACGCGGACGCCTGCAATCTGTTCGGCTCCTCGCAGGCCGAGGTCGCGCACAAGCTGGACGTGCTCCGCAGGCACTGCGACGAGGCGGGCCGGGACTACGACGCGATCCGCAAGACCATGCTGTACCGGGGGACCGCGCTGGGCGACGGGGATCTGGACACCTTCAGCAAGGAGCTGTCCGGGTATGCCGCGCTCGGCGTGCAGACCGCGATCGTGATGCCCCCGGAGGCCGCCTCCGCGGGGTGGATCGAGAGCCGCTGCGCTCCGGCGGTGCGCCGTCTGGCCGAACTCGGCTGACCGGCGTCAGTCGGCGGAGGACGGCGCGCCGAACAGCTCGATCGCGCGCCGGACCTCCGTCAGGGCCGCGGACAGCGCGCTGACGGAGCCGAGGGCGCCCGTGAGGACCAGCAGGCCGCGCCGCAGCCGCGGGACGTCAGGGACACCGGCGGTGGCCGCGGACGCCAGCGCCACGAGTTCGTCCTCGGCGATGTGACGGTCCGGTAAGTTCGAGCGGTACCCGGCGAGCACGCGGCGGCAGTGGGAGACCGCCGCGTGCAGCGCGGCCACTCTCGGGTCCCCGGCCCCGTCCCCGTCCAGCGCAGCACTGGCCGCCATGTCCTTGACCACTGATACGTCCCCCACTGTTCGACCCCCGCTGACCTCACCCGTGCGGGACCGGCCCCACCCGGGCCGCATCGGGGAGGACAGTAAACGCGACGGAGCGCTCCGCCCGCTATACGGAGAGCGAAATCGGCCGTAAGTTCCTCTCGCGCAAGGCGGCTTGCCGACATTCAACGCACGACGGGCGGCGTTCGGTTCCAGTCGGCGAGCTGCCATCCCGAGGCACTGTTCCGCCAGCGGGCGAACGAGCCGTTGGCGACGAAGGCCCCCTCCGGCAGGGGCGGCCCGAGCAGATGACGCAGTGCCAGTACGACGGCGTCGTGGGCCACCAGCAACCACGGCCCGCCGGCGGCGCCGTCCCCGCCCTCCCCGACGATGCGGAAACCGTCCAGCACGGACCGCACGCGCCGCACGACGTCCTCCAGCGACTCCCCGCCGCCGGTCGGCCGGTACGCGCACTCGCCCTCGCGTTCACGGCGGGCGGACTCCTGCGGGAAGCGCTCCCGGACGGCCTGCGGCGTGAGCAGTTCGAGGTCGCCGGTGCCGCGGTCGCGCAACCCGGGCTCGTACCACGCCGGGGGCAGCGGGTACCCGGCGGCGGCATGCACGTCCACGAGCACGTCGAGGGTCTGCCGGGCGCGCTCGTAGGGCGAGCAGAGCACCGTGCGGGGAGGGTCCCCGCCGAGCGCGAGCAGCGCACCGGCGAGCCGCGCCGCCTGGCGACGGCCGCGGTCGGTGAGACCGACGTCTGCGTCGCGGACGCCCTCCATGGAGTCACCGCGCGCGAAGGCCGCGTTCGCGGTGCTTTCGCCGTGCCGCACGGCGATGAGCCAGTTCGCCATGGCGGGTCCTTTCCCTCGCCCGCCATCCACGGTATCCAGGGAGCGTGGAACGGGACGGTTCGAGCGGGACGCGCCCGGCCGTCGCCGGGCTCCTGCTGGCCGCCGGGGCCGGCCGACGGCTCGGCGGGCGGCCGAAGGCGCTGCTGGAGTACGGCGGGCGCCCGCTGGTGGAGCATGCCGCGCGGGCGCTGCGCGACGGCGTGCGCGGGCCGGTGCACATCGTGCTGGGCGCGGCGGCCGGCGAGGTCCGCGCGCGGGCGGCGCTCGACGGCTGCGCGGTGACCGTGAACCCGGACTGGGAGCAGGGCATGGGGTCCTCGCTGCGGGCCGGCCTGGCGTCGCTGGCGGCCACGGGAGCGGCGGCGGCGGTCGTGGCGCTCGTGGACCAGCCCGGCGTGGGCGCCGCGGCCGTGGCGCGGGTGGCGGCGGCGTACGCCTCACCGGAGACGCTGGCCTCCGCCGCGTACGACGGGAGACGGGGGCATCCGATCCTGCTGGGCGCCGGGCACTGGCCCGCGATCGCGGCGAGTGCCGTCGGCGACCAGGGGGCACGCTCGTACCTGAGGCGGCACGAGGCGGCCGTCGTCCTCGTGGAGTGCGCGGACATCGCGCTCCCCGGCGACATCGACACCCCGGACGACCTGTGGCGGCTCGGCAGCGGTCCGCCACGGCCGCCCGCGCCCGGTGCCACAAAACGTTGAAGTTCCGCAATGCAAAAACTATGCTCCACGCAGCAGAAACGCCCGTCCGGCCAGGACGCCCCGCGGCCGCCCGGCACCCTCCACCGCGCCGCGTCAGCCGCGTCCACCCGCAGTGAGAGCAGCCGCAGCCAGAGGAGATCAGCTTCATGTCCGCAGCAGGAGCAGGGCCTTCCCCGCACGCCGTCGTCGCCGGCACCGCGCCCCACGTCGAACGCGCGGAGGAGGTGCTGACCGACGCGGCGCTGGCCTTCCTCGGCGAACTGCACCGCCGGTTCGCCCCGCGCCGCGCCGAACTCCTCGCCCGCCGCAAGGAGCGCCGCGAGGAGATCGCCCGCACCGGCACCCTGGACTTCCTCCCGGACACCGCGCACATCCGCGACGGCGACTGGCGGGTCGCGGACGCCCCCGCCGCACTGAACGACCGCCGGGTGGAGATCACCGGCCCCACCGACCGCAAGATGACGATCAACGCGCTCAACTCCGGCGCGAAGATCTGGCTCGCCGACTTCGAGGACGCCTCCGCGCCCACCTGGGAGAATGTCGTCGGCGGCCAGATCAACCTGATCGACGCCTACGAGCGCCGCATCGACTTCACCTCCCCCGAGGGCAAGTCGTACGCGCTGAAGGACGAGGCCGAACTCGCCACCGTCGTCACCCGCCCCCGCGGGTGGCACCTCGACGAGCGGCACCTCACCGTCGACGGCGAGCCCGTGCCCGGCGCGCTGGTCGACTTCGGGCTCTACTTCTTCCACAACGCGCACCGGCTGCTCGCCAAGGGCAAGGGACCGTACTTCTACCTCCCCAAGACCGAGTCGCACCTCGAAGCCCGCCTGTGGAACGACGTGTTCGTCTTCGCGCAGGACCACGTCGGTGTGGCGCAGGGCACCGTCCGCGCCACCGTGCTCATCGAGACGATCACCGCGGCCTTCGAGATGGAGGAGATCCTCCACGAACTCCGCGACCACGCCGCCGGTTTGAACGCCGGCCGCTGGGACTACCTGTTCTCCATCGTGAAGAACTTCCGCGACGCGGGCGAGCGCTTCGTGCTGCCCGACCGCAACGCCGTGACGATGACCGCGCCCTTCATGCGCGCGTACACCGAACTGCTGGTGCGCACCTGCCACAAGCGCGGCGCCCACGCCATCGGCGGCATGGCCGCCTTCATCCCCTCCCGGCGGGACGCCGAGGTCAACAAGGTCGCCTTCGAGAAGGTCAAGGCCGACAAGGACCGCGAGGCCGGCGACGGTTTCGACGGCTCCTGGGTCGCCCACCCGGACCTGGTGCCGATCGCCCGCGCCTCCTTCGACGCGGTCCTCGGCGACCGGCCGCACCAGAAGGAGCGGCTGCGCGAGGACGTCCACGTCACGGCCGCCGATCTGCTGGCCGTCGACTCGCTGGAGGCGAAGCCCACGTTCGAAGGGCTGCGGAACGCCGTCCAGGTCGGCACCCGCTACATCGAGGCCTGGCTGCGCGGCCTCGGCGCGGTCGCCATCTTCAACCTCATGGAGGACGCCGCCACCGCCGAGATCTCCCGCTCGCAGATCTGGCAGTGGGTCAACGCGGGCGTGGTCTTCGCCGACAACGGCGAGAAGGCCACCGCCGAACTGGTGCGCGTCGTGGCGGGCCGGGAACTGGCCGCGATCCGCGCCGAGGTGGGCGAGGAGGCCTTCGCCGCGGGCCGCTGGCAGCAGGCCCACGACCTGCTGCTGAGGACGGCGCTCGACGAGACCTACGTCGACTTCCTCACGCTGCCCGCCTACGAGTTGCTCGGCTGACCGGCCCGGCGACCCGGACCCCGGGGCCCCGGCGACGGAAGCCGGGGCCCTGCCGTTCGGCGAGCCGACGGCGTGGGAAGGGTCCGGGCATGCCTTTCGACCACAACGACCACTACCACCGGCTGCTGCTGCGCCGCGTGCCGCCCGGCGCGCTCACCGCGCTGGACGTGGGATGCGGCACCGGCCGCTTCGCGCGCAAGCTTGCGGAACGAGGGCTGCGGGTGGAGGCGGTGGACGCCTCCGAGCAGGCCGTCGCGGCGGCCGGCACCGCGCCGGGTGTGGTCTTCCGGGTGGCCGACGTGACGGCCGTCCGCCTGCCCGAGGGCCGCTACGACGTGATCACCTGCCTGGCGAGCCTGCACCACGTCCCGTTCTCCACCGTCACCACCCTGCGGGCCTCGCTCGCGCCGGACGGGGTGCTCCTCGTCCTCGGCTGCTATCCCGAACGCACCGCCGCCGACTGGGCGGTGAGCCTGCTCGCCGTTCCGGTCAACGCCGTCGCCCGGCTCGCCTGCGCCGTCCGGGACCGGCTGCGCGGCCGCACCCGCCCGGCCGTGAACGCGCCGGTACGGCCGCCCACGATGCCCCTGCCGGAGATCCGCGCCGAGGCGGAGCGCCTCCTGCCGGGCAGCCGGGTGCGCCGGCTGCTGTTCTGGCGCTACCTCCTGGTCTTCCACGAGGACGCCGCGCGCTGACCCGCTCCGGTCAGGCCTGGCCGGTGTCGAAGCGGCTGATCTTCCCGTCGTCGACGGTGAAGTGCCACTTGGTGCGCATCTCGCCCCAGGTGTCGTTGCGGTAGTCGGCGATCAGGGTGCGGCCCGCGGCGTCCTGCGACTGGACGTCCATGTGGCCGTGCGAGTCGAAGATCTCCCGGTCGGCCCACTCGTCGAGGCTGCGGTCGGAGCCGTCGTCCGACATGGTCGCGTTCTCGGTGAGCGCCCGGTGGAAGGCCTCGCGGTCACCGGCGTTGACCGCCGAGACGAAGGCGCGGACGGCCGGCTCGTTGAGGGCGTCGGTGCGGATCATCGTCGGACTCCCTGTTCGGTGCGGTGACCACCAGCCTGGTCGGCCGCCGTGTCCTGCGCCACCCGGCGGACCGCGGTTCACCCAGGGGGCGGCCACCGCTGGCCGGGTGGCGCGGACGCGGGGAGTCTGGGACGACAGCCCGGCGGGCCGGGACGGACGGCAGGAGCGCGCGCGTGGCAAGTGTCGACGAGGACGGCACCGACGACCGCAGGGACGTGGCGCGCTACGTCCGGCTGCTGCCCGTCGTGCTGCTCCTCGGCGGCTTCCTCGTGGACTACCTGACTCCCGCCGAGTTCAGCGGCACGGCCTTCTACTCCGTCGCCCCGATGATCGCCGCGCCGCTGATGTCACTGGGCGGCACGTGCCTGATCGGCCTCGGGGCCGTCGCGGCGGACGCGGGCATCCTCAACCACTTCGGCTACATCGACGGGGCGGGCGGCGTCAGCGAGCTGCTGTCGATCACGGCGGTGGCGGCGGTCGCGGTCTTCATCAACCGGATACTGCACGTCCGCGAGATGCGGCTGCGCTCCGCCCGGGGCATCGCAGCGGCGGTGCAGCGGGCGGTGCTGCCCGAGCCGCCGCAGCACGTCGGGCCGTTCCGGATCGCGGCCCGCTACGAGGCCGCCGAGCAGGACGCGGACATCGGCGGCGACCTCTACGCGGTCCAGAACACCCCCTTCGGGCTGCGCTGCGTCATCGGCGACGTCCGCGGCAAGGGCATGGAGGCGGTCGAGGCGGCCACGGTCGTGCTGGGCGCCTTCCGCATGGCGGCCGACGAGGAGCCGACGCTCGCCGGGCTGGCCGCCCGCATGGACCGCGCCCTGTGGCGGGAGTCCGAACGGCGCGAGGGCCTGGACCGGCTGGAGGGCTTCACCACCGCCGTCCTGGTGGAGATCGCTCTCGGCGGCGGGGAGCTCCGCCTGGTCAACCGTGGCCACCCCTCGCCGCTCGTGCTCCGCGAGGGCGGGGTCCACTACGCCGAGCCCTCCCAGCACGCCCTGCCCCTCGGCATGGGCCTGGAGACCGGAGTGGCCGCGGTGGACGCCCTGGCCTTCCCGCCCGGCGCCTGCCTGCTGATGCACACGGACGGCGTCACCGAGGCGCGCAATGCCGACGGCACCTTCTACGACCCGGTCACCCGGCTCACCGGCGTGCGCTTCGACGGGCCCGCCGAACTGCTGCAGGCCCTGCTGGACGACGTCCACCTGCACACCGGCGGCCCCCGCAACGACGACATGGCCCTGCTGGCCGTCACGCACGACCCGCGGCCCTGAGGACCGCCCCGCACGAGGCCCGTACCCGCAGAGCGGGCAGCAGCTCGACGTGCCGTCGCGGCCCGCGGTCCCCGCGGCGGTCCTCGGCGAGCCGCTCCAGCAGCAGCGCCACGGCGGCCTCGCCGACCGCGCGATTCGGCGGCGCGACCGCTGTGAGCGGGGGGTCGGCCAGGCTCGCCACCTGGTCGCCGTGGACGACGATCGCCAGGTCCTCGGGGACGAGCACGCCGAGCGCCCGCAGCCGGGGGACGAGCACGACCGCGAACTCGTCGCCGTGCAGCAGCACCGCACGCACGCCGTGCTCCTCGGCCAGCGCCCGCAGGTGTTCGGCCGTCCGCTCGATCCGCTCGGCCTCGGGCAGCCGCGCGGACGCGACGTAGGGCGAGCCGGGCGCCGGCGTCAGCTCCAGCGCCTTGACGGCGGCGGCGTGGCCGGCCCGCAACTGTTCCGCGGACGCGGCCTCCCGCAGCACCAGAGCGACCGAGTGGTGGCCGAGCGAGACCAGGTGGCGCACGGCCGTCGCCGCGCCGTGCGCGGCGTCGGAGCGGACGTGGTCCAGATCGGCCCAGCGGCTGCCCGGCGGGCCGGCCCGCTCCACGAGCACCACGGGCACCCCGGTCCCGGGGATCCAGCCGCCGGAGTCGGGGCCGGGCGCCGGGGCGCAGGTGAGCAGCAGTCCGTCCGCACCGGCGGCGACCAGCCGCCCGGCCTGCTCGGCGTCGCCCTCGGCGTGTCCGCACAGGCCGAGCACCAGCCGCCCGCCGCGGGCTTCCAGGGCGTCGCGGGCACCCTCGACGATCTCGCCGAAGGGGCAGTCGAGTGTGGGGACGACCATGCCGGCGACCACGCCCTCGGCGTCCCGGACCCCGGCGGGAGCGGGAGCGGTGTCCGGAGCGGCGCCGGCCGTCGCGCCCGGCCACACGACCGAGCCGTGCACGCGGCGCAGCCTCCCCTGGGTCGCCAGCGTCTCGACGTCCCGGCGCAGCGTGACGGCGGAGACGCCCAGTTCCCCGGCCAGGTCCGCGACTCGTAGGCTGCCGCGTTCACGGACCAGTGCGAGGACCCGTTCGTGGCGCTGGTCGACATGGAACCGCACGGCCTTCTCCCTGATCAGGACCGTCGGGACGGTGATCCGCACTCCCTTGTCACTGTACGCCGCGCCGCGGCCCCGCCCGCTTGCGGTAGCCGTCCAGCACGTCCTGCCGCAGCAGGAACCCGAGACCGGCAGACTCCAGGCGCAGGCCGAGGGCCGCCTCGTCGATGCCGAGGCCGGCCGCCGTGTCCGCCAGGTGCCAGTCGTGGGCGGCCAGGCGGCCGAGGAGGTGGCCGCGGCGGACCTGGCTCTCCGAGAGCCGGAAGGACTTGAGGTACACCGTCCGCCCCGCGCGGTCCGTGATGGCCTCGCCGATGTGGTTCTCCTGCTTGGGCCGGAACTCCGGCAGGAAGCGGGCGAGGGCGAAGGGCCCCATCCGGTACACCGTCCGCCAGGTCCCGTCCTGTTCCGTCGCGCCCGCGGCCATCGTCGTGTCGTGGAAGTCGGCCCAGGCGCGCTCCTGTTCCCCGGCCGCCGCGCGCAGCCGGGCCAGGGAGTCGACGCCCTCGTCGGCCACGCGGGCCCGGAACTCCGGCACCGGCGGCATCAGGAGCGCGTAGTGGTGGACGAGTTCGCCGTACAGGTCCTGCACGAGGGTGGGATGGAGCACGCGGTAGTCGTCCGGGTGCGGCACGACGAACACCGCCGCCAGGGCGTCGGCGACGTAGAGCAGCACACCGCACTGCCCGGGGTGGATCTCGAAGACCCGCAGCGCGTCCGCGATTCCGGTGACCTGGGCGCCGGTGTACGCCTGCTCCACGCGCGGCGACAGACCGCGGCGCAGCGCCCGTTGCGACCACTCCTCCCAGGCGACCGAGGGGCCGCCGAAGTGCAGCGCCAGGTAGCCCTCCAGGGCGAGGTGCAGCGGGAGGAAGCGCAGCCGGTGCTTCTCCTCGCGGCGGGCCATTCTGCGGTGGAAGCGCAGGCCGGCGGAGGCGGGCGGTGCCGCGTCCGCCGCGGTGGCCAACTGGGTGCCGTAGGCGGCCGCCGGGGTGCCGTCGCCGTTCCAGTCGGCGACGAAGGCGTGCGGGATGTAGGAGAAGTAGTCGGTGCGCGGGCCGACGTTCACCACCGCGGGGCCGTCGCCCAGGATCCGCGGGTGCAGGCGCAGGTCCTCGACGGGTGCGGGGCGCACCAGCGGCACCAGGCGCACGGCGCCCCACACCTGGGAGGGGCGGGTGTCGAGGCCGGTCAGGTCCATCGCGGTCACCGGGCAGGCTCCTTGGGCGGCACGGTCTGCGCGGCCGTCATGCGGGCGGCGCGGGCGTCCATGTAGGCGACGAGTCCGGCCAGTTCGGTGCGGCCCTCGGCGAACTGGGCGATCTCCACGAGCGCGGGCAGGTCCTCGGCGTCGCGGATCCCGGCCGTGGCGACGGCCGCGGACAGCCGGCGCACGTCGAACGCGTCCGCGTCGTACACGGGGTTGAGGTGGACGACGCTGGTCCGCCCGGCGGGATCGAGGCGGGCACGCCAGACCCGCAGCACCTCGGCGGCCAGGCCCGGGGGCGCGTTGTCCCAGCCGTCGGAGACGATCACCAGTCGGGACGGCGCGGTCTCCAGGGCATCGAGCACGCGCCGGCCGAGCGGTGTCGGACCGTACGGGTGGACCAGCAGCGCGTCGTCCCGGCCGGAGGTCCACAGCCCGGTGTACTCGCCTGCCAGGGCCGCGAGCAGATGGTGGCAGGCCAGGGCGACGGCCAGCGGGCGGCGGCGCTTGGTGCCCGATCCGGAGGCGGAGAAGCTGTCGTCCAGGACGGCGGCCACCTTGCCCCAGCTTCCGCGGTGCCGGCCCGCCACCCGCGCCGCGGCCGCCTCCAGGGCGCCGGTCAGCTCACCGCGCCGGCGCCGGCGCTCGTCGAGCGGCAGCGCCAGCACGTAGGAGGCCAGCCGGGTCAGCGGCATGCGGTCCAGCTCACCGGGCACGGGCGCCGTGCCGCGTTCCCTGGCGGCCTCCCGCAGACGCAGCGTCTCCAGGCGCGTCATGCGCGGGGCGATGCGCTCCAGGAACACGTCCCGGGGAACGCCGTGCTTGGCGGCGAATCCCTCGGCGACGGTGTAGGGCAGCTCGTACAGGGCCTCCTGCTCGTAGTGCGCGCGGCGCCAGGCCTCCAGCAGGGGCGTCGCGTAGCGGGTCCGGGTCAGCGGCCGGAAGACGAACGTGCCCAGTTCGCCGCCGGCGGGTATCAGATGGGTGTGCCGCAGGGTCTCCCGCAGCCCGCCGCGGTACTTGACGGCGTCGAACGCGAGGTCCGGGCGCGCGGCCAGCCAGTCGCGGACGATGGCACGGGTGCGCCGGTTGTTCACCCCGGCCCGGCGCAGCGCGCCGAAGAGCCCGTACACCCGCTGCGGCGGCAGCATCGCCAGCCGGGCGGCGATCAGCCGGCCCTCCGCGCGCCGCTGTTCGGGGGTCGCCTCGGCCGCGGTCTCCAGCAGCCGACGGACGATCAGGACCGCGTTGTGGTCGTTGATGTCCAGCGCGAGCACCCCGGCGTACAGGTCGCGGTAGTTGCCCAGCATGTACGCGTGGAGGAAGTCCAGCGACAGCCGCTGCTGCCCGGCGCTGTCGCGGAACTCGCGCTGCCCTGTGGCCGTGATCGCCGCGTTGACGAACAGGAGCACGTCCTCTGCCGCGACGGCCGCCCCCCGCTCACCCATGCCTCGTCCGCTCCCCCGGTTGTGGACGCCGGCCGGGGAATGGGGGCGCGAGCAGCGAATCATTGCTTCAGAGGCAGGTTCCGGAAGTCGCACCGAAGTCCCGCGGCCGGCACCGGGACCGTAACAGAGCGCCTGCCGGCGGCTCCACCGCATTCCCCGCCGCACGCCCCGAGTGGCGGGCACTGCCCTTGGTGGCTCCGCGCCTGCCACCCGTCCTGGCGGCCCACCCGCGGGGCACCCTTCCGGGCCCCCTCGCGGAGCCGGCGACGGGCCGGGCCGGGCCGGGCCGGAAGCCTGGCCGGTGTCCCCGGCCCGCACGGACCGGCACTTCTCCCGTTGTCCCGTTCCGGGCTCCCGCGGGCGGGACCACGGCCTCGGGCGCCGGCCCCGCGAACACCGTCGCACCCGCGCAGGACCCGGCCTGCAGGTCAGCGGTGACCGTGGCCGATCAGCCCGTCAGGCCCGCGATCCGCGCGAGGCGCCGGGCCTCGGCGCGGGTGGCGCGGGCGATGGCGTCCTCGTCGGCGGTGACCAGGCGACCCTCCTCCACCACCGGCCGGCCGTTCACCAGCGACAGGGTGACGGGGGCCGCGGCTCCGAGGACCAGGGCGGTGACCGGGTCGGCGATCGAGGCGTGGGCGAGGGTGTCCATCCGCCACAGGACGAGGTCGGCGAGCTTGCCCGGCTCCAGGGAGCCGATCTGCTCGGCCCGGCCGAGTACCTGGGCCCCTCCGTACGTGCCCAGCCGCAGCGCCTGACGGGTGGTCAGCGCAGCCTCGCGGTGAGGGCCGAGGCGGTTGACGAGCAGCGTGTTGCGCAACTCGGTGTGCAGCTCGCCCGATTCGTTGGAGGCGGTGCCGTCCACGCCGAGGCCGACGGGGACCCCGGCCGCGAGCATGTCGGGGACGCGGGCGATGCCGGCGGCGAGGCGGGCGTTGGAGGAGGGGCAGTGGGCGACGCCGGTCCGCGTGCGGGCGAAGGCGGCGATGTCGGCGTCGTTCATGTGGACGCAGTGCGCCATCCACACGTCCGCGCCGAGCCAGCCGGTGGACTCGAAGTAGTCCGTCGGCCCCATGCCGAACAGTTCCTTGCAGAACTGCTCCTCCTCGACGGTCTCGCTGCCGTGGGTGTGCAGGCGCACGCCCCTGCGCCGGGCCAGCTCGGCGCCCTGGCGCAGCAGTTCGGTGGAGACCGAGAACGGCGAGCAGGGCGCGACGGCGATCTGCGTCATGGCGTCGAAGGAGGCGTCGTGGTGCCGGTCGATCGTCTCCTCGGTCGCGGCGAGCGCGCCGTCCAGCGTCTCGACGGCGAAGTCCGGCGGCAGGCCGCCGTCCGACGCGCCGCGGTCCATGGAGCCGCGGGCGAGGGTGAAGCGCACGCCCATGCCGGCGGCGGCCCGGATGATCGAGCCGGACAGGTCGCCGGTGCCGCGCGGGAAGACGTAGTGGTGGTCCATGGCGGTGGTGACCCCGCCCCGGGCCATCATCGCCAGGGAGCCCTGGGCGGCCGCGTGGGTCATCGGTTCGTCGATGCGCGCCCAGGTGGGGTAGAGGGCGACGAGCCAGTCGAAGAGGTTGTGGTCGGTGGCCAGGCCCCGGGTGATCCACTGGTAGAAGTGGTGGTGGGTGTTGACCAGGCCCGGGGTGAGCAGATGGCCGGTCCCGTCCACCCTGCGCACGACGTCCGCCAGTCCCGCGGGGGCCGGGCCGGCGCCGACGGACTCGATGCGGTTGCCGGCGACGACGACATGGCCGTCCGCGTACTCCGTGCCGTGCGCGTCGACGGTGGCGACGGCGCAGTTCTCGATGACGATGCGCGCTGCTGCGGCGGTCATGGCGGGCCTCTCAGTCCGTTCGGTCCGGTCGGTCCGGTCAGTCCGTCACCGGGATGCGGGGCTCGGCGCCTTCGCGCAGGACCGTGCCCTCGATGAGTCCGTAGGGACGGTCGGCCGCGAAGTACACCGCGCTGTCGGGGGTGTCGTTGACCAGGCCGAAGGGTTCGAGGTCGACGAGGAAGTGGTGCTTGTTGGGAAGCGAGAGCCGCACCTCGTCGATCTCCGGGCGGTGCTCGACGACCCGTTCCCCCATCGCGTACAGCGTCTGCTGGAGCGAGAGCGAGTAGGTACCGGCGAAGGCCTCCAGGAGGTGGCGGCGGACCTCGGCGTACGACTCCTCCCAGCGGGGGGCCGGGTCCTCCTCGCGGGTCCAGCCGAACCGCCACCGGGCGGCGACCTCGGTGGCGAGGACGCGGTCGCGGGTCTCCGGCAGCGTCGTGTAGGGGTCCTTGACGAAGCCCCAGAACTCGGAGTCGGTGGAGTTCATGACGACGAGGTCCTTCAGGCCGGACACGACCTGCCAGTGCGTGCCGTCGTAGGCGACCTCGGCGGTGCGGGTCTCCCGGCCGCCGCGGACGAAGGAGTGCTCGTCGGTGATGCGGTCCCAGGCGTACTCCTCGATGCGGATCCTGGCCCGCTCGATCGCGTCCTGGCTGGTGACGAAGTGCCGGGCGAGCCGGATGCCGAACTGCTCGGCGGAGTCGATCCCGTACTGCTTGGCGAACGCGAACACCGTGTTCTTGGTGGTGTCGGTGGGCAGGACGTTGGCGTTGCTGCCGGAGTAGTGGACCTCGTCCATGGCGCCGGACAGCGCGACGGAGACGTTGAGGTCCCTGACGTGGTGCGTACGGCCCTCTCGGGTGACGTGGACGACGCGGGTCTCCGCTTTGCCGTACTGGTTCTGGCCGAGACGGGTGGGCGACATGACGGTGCTAGCTCCCTCGGTATACGGAGTAGCCGAACGGGTTGAGCAGCAGCGGTACGTGGTAGTGCTCGCCCGGCTCGACGGCGAGGACGACCGCCACTTCGGGGAAGAAGGCCCCGCTGTCCCCGGCGCGGGCGGCGTCCTGCCGGCCCACGGCCCGGGTGCGGGTGAGGTACGGCCCGGTGGCGAACTGCAGGCGGGCGTGGGTCGCGGTGCCTGGCAGTGCCGGCAGGTCCTTGCAGCGGCCGTCGGCGTCCGTCGCCGAGGCGCCGTGCGGCACCCAGGGGGCGTCGCCCCCGGCGCGCACCTCCAGCAGGACGGCGACGTCCGCGGCGGGGCGGCCGATGCTGGTGTCCAGGACGTGGGTGGACACGGACGTCATGCGGGGTCCTCCTCGGCGGGCGCGACGAGCCGGGTGAGCCGGATGCGGTTGATCTTCCCCAGTTCGGTGCGGACGATCCCGCGTTCGGTGGCGGGGTCGTTCCCGATCCGCTCGCCCAGGGCTGCCAGCATCTCGTCGCCGGTCCGGCCGGTGGCGCAGATGAGGAAGACGTGGCCGTGCCGCTCCTGGTACGCGAGGTTCAGCTCCAGCAGCCGCGCGCGCAGGGAGTCCTGGACGCCGCTCTGCTCGCGGGCGGAGGCCGGGTCGCCGGGCTTCGGCCGGCCGATCGGCGGGTGCGCCGCCATCGCCGCGGCCAGGTCGTCGGCCGTGAGTCCCGAGGTCGCCGCGTCGCTCGCGGCGAGCAGGGTCTCGACGCTGCCGTAGGGGCGGCCTGCGGCCACCTCCGCGCCCCAGGAACGGCTCGCGCACACCTCGCGCAGCAGGGCGGCCGCCTCCGCCGCTCCGGCGCTGTTGAACCGGGCCAGGCCCGGGGAGGGACGGGAAGTCACATCAGCACGCTAGGAGCGCCTGCCGCGTGACGTCAACACTTTGTTGAAAGATGCCCCTGTGCGGCGGCCTCGCACCGACCGGACGGGCGACGCGAGCGGCTACTCGCGCTCCTTCGCCGCGTTCTCCCGGTTCAGGTAGTTGTAGACGGTGAAGCGGCTCACCCCGAGGGCCGAGGCGACCGTCTCCACCCCGTGCCGCACCGAGAACGCACCGCGTTCCTCCAGGATGCGCACGACCGTCTGCTTCTCCTTGCGGCCGAGTTCGGCCAGCGCCCTGCCGTGCCGGCGCTCCAGGTCCGCCAGGAGGTGATCGAGGGAGTCGGCCAGGTGCGGCAGGCGTACGGCGACCACCGCCCGACCCTCCCAGCTCAGCACGACGTCGTCGCCGCGCGCCTCGCCGGGCGGCACCATCTCCGCGCCCATCGCGGCGACCAGCGGCGTGATGGCCGCGCTGAACGGGTGCTCGCCGGCCGCGGTCATCGATCCGCCTCCCCGATGACACTGATCTGCAGCGACACCCGCGTGGCCCCGGCGTCCAGGGTGCGCCGCAGCAGGTCGCCGACCGCGTCCACCACCTGGTCGGCGGCGCCTTCCGCCGTGTTGCCGAACGGCCCGACGTCGACCTTCTCCAGCGCGGCCGAGCCGACGACGTCCCGGGCCACGGCGGCGTGCTCCGGAAGCACGTCGAGATCGAAGGGCTCGGTGGTGAATTCCAGTCTCAGGCGCACGCCTTCAACCTAGCTGGTCAGCGGCTTTCGAGGACATCCCCCTTGACAGTCCCCGGCCAGGTGATCCAGTCTTCCGTTAGGCAGAATTCAGTTTCCGCAATACGGAATCAATGGGGACCGACACACCGGACGGAAGGGGCGCACGAGATGGGCTTCGACTCCACGCGCTGCGATGTGAACCTCTCGATCCTCTTCACCGAACTCCCGCTCCTGGAACGCCCGGCCGCCGCCGCGGCCGCGGGCTTCGACGCGGTGGAGCTGTGGTGGCCGTGGCCGGACGCCCCCACCCCGCCGAAGGCGCGGCTCGACGAACTGCGCTCCGCCCTGGAGGACGCGGGCACCCGGCTGGTGGGACTGAACTTCTACGCGGGGCAACTGCCGGGACCCGACCGCGGCGCGCTGTCCGTGCCCGGCGAGGAGTCCGCCCGCTTCCGCGCCAACATCGACATCGCCGCGGACTTCGCGCGCTCGGTCGGCTGCACCGCCCTCAACGCCCTGTACGGCAACCGGGTCGACGGCTCGAGCGCCGAGGCGCAGGACGAACTCGCCCTCGAGAACCTGGTCCGGGCCGCGCACGCCGCCCACCGGGTCGGCGCCACCTTGCTCGTCGAGGCCCTCAACGCGGCGGAGTCGCCGCGCTGTCCGCTGGTCAGCGCGCCCGCCGCCGTCGAGGTCGTCGACAAGGTCAACGCGGAGACCGGTCTCGGCAACGCCGCCTTCCTGCTCGACCTCTACCACCTGTCGATGAACGGCGAGGACCTGCCCGCCGTGATCGACGCCTACGCCGACCGCACCGGCCACGTCCAGATCGCCGACAACCCCGGCCGCGGCGCCCCGGGAACGGGCTCGCTGCCGCTGGCCGGCCTCGTCGACCGGCTGCGCACCGCGGGCTACGACGGCTGGATCGGCCTGGAGTACAAGCCGGGACCGGAGGGGAGCGCCGCCTCCTTCGGCTGGCTCACCGGCGCCGCCCAGCACCCCGAGAGGACATCATGACCACCACGCCCCCGGCATCCTCCGGCTCCGCCCGCCCCTCCCTTCCGAAGGTGGCCTGGATCGGCCTCGGCATCATGGGCTCGCCCATGGCGGAGAACCTGATCAAGGCCGGGTACTCCGTCACCGGCTACACCCTGGAGCAGGACAAGCTCGACCGCCTCGCGGCCGCCGGCGGGACCGCCGCGGGCTCGGTCGCCGAGGCGGTCAAGGACGCCGACGTCGTCGTCACGATGGTCCCGGCCTCCCCGCAGGTCGAGGCGGTCGCGTACGGGGACGACGGCATCCTCGCCCACGCGAGGGCGGGCGCCCTGCTGGTCGACATGTCGTCGATCACGCCGCAGACCTCCGTCGACCTGGCCGACGCCGCGGCGGCCAGGGGCATCCGGGTCCTGGACGCCCCGGTCTCCGGCGGCGAGGCGGGGGCGATCGAGGCGGTGCTGTCCATCATGGTGGGCGGCGCCCAGGCCGACTTCGACGAGGCCCGCCCGCTGTTCGAGGCACTCGGCAGGACCATCGTCCTGTGCGGCCCGCACGGCGCGGGCCAGACGGTGAAGGCCGCCAACCAGCTGATCGTCGCCGTCAACATCCAGGCCTGTGCCGAGGCCGTGGTCTTCCTGGAGAAGTCGGGCGTCGACCTCGGCGCCGCGCTGGAGGTACTGGGCGGCGGTCTGGCCGGCTCCACGGTGCTGGACCGCAAGAAGCGCAACTTCCTGGACCGCGAGTTCGCCCCCGGCTTCCGCGTCGACCTCCACCACAAGGACATGGGCATCGTCACCGACGCCGCGCGCTCCGTCGGCGCCGCGCTGCCGGTCGGCTCCGTCGTCGCGGGCCTGGTGGCCTCGCTGCGCGCCCAGGGCGACGGCGGCCTGGACCACTCCGCCCTGCTGCGCGGCGTGGAGCGCCTGTCCGGCCTGCCGGCCTCCGGCTGACCCCGTCTTCCGGGCGGTGGCGTCCGCACGTCCTGTCGCGCCCGGCGGACGCCGCCGCCCGGAACTCCTCCCGACTGCCCGGGAGAACCACGCACCGTCCGCGCCGCCATGAACTTCCGAGGGGTTGGTCCTGGCGGCGCGGACCCCTGCCCGCGCGCCAACCGGCGCGCGCGGGACGGCAGGAGAGCTGCGGGAGCGGCGTACCGTGGGGGAACATGAAGGGTACGTCCGCCGCCCGGTAAGCACCCGCCCTGGAGTCTCGAACCATGGCAGAGAGCGTGCCCGTGCGCTGCCCGGCCTGCCGCCGGGAGCACACGTACACCGCCCCCGTCTTCCCCTGTGCCTGCGGCACGCCCCTGGCACTGCCGCTGCTGCGCGGCGGCATCCCGCTGCTGATCCGCCACCGGTCCTGGTCCGACTCGTGGGTGGGCATGCGCTGCCCCGACTGCCACCGCGAGGACCAGTGGCCGCAACCCGAACTGGGCTGCGAGTGCGGGGCGGTGATCCGGCTGCCGGTGGACACGCGGGCGCTGCGGATGCCGCCGTCCCGGCCCGCCGCCGTCGAGCACCCCGCAGGGACGGCGCCCACGACACCGGGGCAGCGGGCCCCCTTCCGGCCGGTGACGATCCGCACCGCGCGGGACGCGCTCACCGCGGCCGCGCAGTATCTGAAGTGGCTCGGCTTCGGCGGTGTACGGATCGCCTCGGAGCTTGCGGCGAACGGGATCGACCTGCGCGGCGACGGTCTCGTCGCCCAGGTGGACCCGACCACCCGGCCGAGCGTGCTGCGGGATGTGGAGACCCTCTGGCTGAACTGCCTCAACGAGGACGCCTCCGGCGCCTTCTTCTCGCTGGCCGGCTACGCGCACGACGCCCGGCTGCGGGCCGACCAGCTCGGGGTGCCGCTCTTCGTCATGGACCTCACCGGCACCCCGCAGCCGGTGAACGACGCCGCGGACGCCCTCATCCGCACCGGTCCGCGCGCCCGGCCCTGAGGGCCGCCGCCCGAGGGCCCGGGCGCGTCGGCCCTGCCCCCGGCCTCACCCTGCGTGCTCACTCGGGTCGCGCGAGCGGCGCTCCCGGGGGAACATCGAGAGGTTCCCCTCTCCCGACTCCAGGAGACCCCAGGACTACGTCAGGACGCAGCGATGTCTACCGCCCTCTTGAAGCGCAAACTCGACATATCCTTCCGCCGTCTGGACACGGACGGCAACGGGTATGCCGAGCGCGCCGACTTGCAGGACGTCGGCGCGCGGCTGATTCACGGTTTCGGCCAGTCCCCCACCTCGCCGAAGGGCAGGTCGGTCGTGGTGCGCCTCGACGCCGTCTGGGCGGAGCTCGCGGCCTATGCCGACGGCGACCGCGACGGGCGGCTGTCCTCCGAGGAGTACCGCCACGGCATGACCCGGGCCTTCATCGAGGGCCCGGCCTTCGACCCCGTCTTCCATCCCGCCGCCGAGGCGGTCGTCCAGCTCTGCGACACCGACGGTGACGGGCGGGTCCAGCGCGGGGAGTTCGAGATCCTGCAGCGTGCGTTCAACACCCCGGCCTCCGCGGTCGTCGCGGCCTTCGACCGTCTCGACACCGACGGCGACGGCCTGGTGAGCACGTCCGACCTCGTGACGGCGATCCGCGCCTACTACATCGGCACCGATCCCGCGGCCCCCGGCAACTGGCTCTTCGGACCGCTGTAGGCGGGGCGGCCGCACGCTCCGGGTGAGGCCGGCCGCCGCACCCGCCGGAATCGGGCCGGGATGCGGCGGCCGGACACCACGCCGGCGGTCAGGTGCCGGCGAGCGGGAGGATCTCGGTGGGAGCGTGGCCCGGCTCGGTGGCCAGTTCCTCGAACTCCACCACGTTGCCGATGTCGTTGGTGACGCTCATCGCGATGTTGGTGACGCGCTCCAGGATCGCCTCGACCACCACCGGCACCCGGTGCTCGGCGGCGAGCTTCTTCGCCAGTTCGAAGGCGGCGCCCAGTTCCGCCGGGTCGGTGACCCGCAGCGCCTTGCAGCCCAGGCCCTCCGCGACCTTGACGTGGTCGACGCCGTAGCCGCCCAGTTCGGGCGAGTTGACGTTCTCGAACTCCAGGTTGACCTCGAAGTCGATGTCGAAGGCGCGCTGCGCCTGGCGGATCAGGCCCAGATAGGCGTTGTTCACCAGGACGTGCACGTACGGGATGCGGTGCTGCGCGCCGACCGCCAGTTCCTCGATCATGAACTGGAAGTCGTAGTCGCCGGACAGGGCCACCACGGACGCCTCCGGGTCCGCCTTCGCCACCCCCAGGGCCGCCGGGACCGTCCAGCCCAGCGGCCCGGCCTGACCGCAGTTGATCCAGTGCCGCGGCCGGTAGACGTGCAGCATCTGGGCCCCGGCGATCTGGGAGAGCCCGATGGTGGAGACGTACCGGGTCTCGGGTCCGAACGCCTTGTTCATCTCCTCGTACACCCGCTGCGGCTTCATCGGGATGTCGTCGAAGTGCGTGCGGCGGTGCAGCGTGGCCTTGCGCTCGCGCGCGGACGCCGCCCAGGCGGCGCGGTCCGGCAGCCGCCCGGCCTCCTTCAGCTCCCGGGCGACGTCGACGAAGAGTTCCAGGGCGGCCGCGGCGTCGGAGGTGATGCCGTAGTCCGGCGCGAAGATCCTGCCGATCTGGGTGGGCTCGATGTCGACGTGCACGAAGGTGCGGCCCGCGGTGTAGACGTCGATGCGGCCGGTGTGCCGGTTGGCCCAGCGGTTGCCGATGCCGAGCACGAAGTCGGATTCCAGGAACGTCGCGTTGCCGTAGCGGTGCGAGGTCTGCAGGCCCACCATCCCGGCGTTCAGCGGATGGTCGTCCGCGATGGCTCCCCAGCCCATCAGGGTCGGCACGACCGGGGTGCCGGTCAGCTCGGCGAACTCCACGAGCAGGGAGGAGGCGTCGGCGTTGATGACGCCGCCGCCGGCGACGATCAGCGGGCGCTGCGCGGCGTTCAGCATCGCCAGCGCCTTCTCGATCTGCCGCCGGCCGGCCGCGGGCTTCCAGACCGGCAGCGGCTCGTACGTCTCGGGGTCGAACTCGATCTCGGTGAGCTGGACGTCCACCGGCAGGTCGACCAGGACCGGGCCGGGGCGGCCGGAGCGCATCAGGTGGAACGCCTTCTGGAAGACGCCGGGGACCTGCGCGGCCTCCAGCACGGTGGTCGCGGCCTTGGTGACGGGCCCGGCGATGGAGGCGATGTCGACGGCCTGGAAGTCCTCCTTGTGGATCACCGCGGTGGGTGCCTGGCCGGTGATGCACAGGATCGGTATCGAGTCGCCGATGGCCGAGTAGAGACCGGTGATCATGTCGGTGCCCGCCGGGCCGGAGGTGCCGATGCAGACGCCGATGTTCCCCGGCGCGGTACGGGTGTAGCCCTCCGCCATGTGGGAGGCGCCCTCGACATGGCGGGCGAGGGTGTGGGCGATGCCGCCGGAGGCCCTGAGGGCCGCGTAGAAGGGGTTGATCGCGGCACCGGGCACACCGAACGCGGTGTCGACGCCTTCCCGCTTGAGGATCTCCACAGCCGCTCGGGCGGCGGTCATTCGAGGCATTCGCTCACTCCTGCGTCGTCCTGCGGTCCAGGTGTCGCGCCCTAGCCCACCCTCTATATTTCCGCGATACGGAAAGATACTTTTGCCATGTGGAACTACATCGAACATAGGGCGTGCCGAGCGCACCGGTCAAGAAGATGGGGCGGTGCCGGTGCCGAAATCCGTGGTGGAACACCTGTACGGACCAGTAGGGTGCGGAGGCTCCATCCGCACATCAGCACCGCGCTTCAGCACCGCAGATCCCGGGGGGGACCTCCGTGACCACACCGACTCCGCCCGCGCCCGCGCCTCAGCCCGCGACGCAGACCCAGGCGCGGGAACAGCCGCAGGGACAACCCCAGTCCGATGCGCAGCGGCCGCCGTCGCTCTACCCGTTCCCGTGGCCGTACCTGCCGCAGAAGTCGATGAGCGTCGACGTCCCGGGTTACGGCCCCTCGTGCAGCTACTGCGGCTCGGTGCCCGCGACGGCCGCCACCGTGCGCGGCCATCAGGGCATGATCGTCATCATGAAGTGGCTGAAGGTCCGGGGCATGTTCTGCCGGTCCTGCGGCCTCGCCGCGGTCCGCAAGATGACCGGCGACAGCATGGTGCAGGGCTGGTGGGGCGCGGCGTCGATGCTGATCAACCCCATCGTCATGCTGCTCAACATCAGGCAGTGGGTGAAGATCAAGCGGCTCGGCGAGCCCGTGCCCGGCGCCCCGCGCAGACCCGCCGACCCCGGCAGGCCCCTGTTCCTTCGTCCGGTCGCCCTCGGCCTGCTGCTCCCGTTCGCGATCGTCGGGGCGCTCTGGTTCTTCCTTCACGACGACGCCGAGTACGCCGCCGTCGGCGACTGCGTGCACGCCGGCGGCGACCCGCTCTTCCCCGATGTCTCGGTCGTGGACTGCGCCTCCCCCAAGGCCCAGTACAAGGTGGTCGACCGCCTGGAGGGCACCACCGACACCAGCCTGTGCGGCGCGCACCCCGGCAGTGTGGCCGCCTTCTCCCAGGAGCACGGGTCCACCCGGTTCGTCCTGTGCCTGGGCCCCAACCGCGGCGACGCACCGGACAGCGGCGCCGCCGGGAGCGACAGCGTCTGACGCGCGCATGGGGTCACGGGCACGAAGGGCGGGGCGGGCGGCGACGGCCGCGCTGGCGGCGGCCGTGGTGTGGGGAACGGCCGGCGACGCGGCGATCGCGGAGAAGCCGATGAGCAGGGCGGCCGTCACGGCCGACATCGCCGCCGTGACGCAGGAGGCGGGTGCCGTGTCCGAGACGCACACCGTGACCGGCGTGCTCGTCGCCGGCACCGGCGGGCACGGGCGCCCACTGCGCGAGGAGTGCCTGGTGACGAAGGACATCGGCCCCGTGGAGGCGCGCGGTACGGCCTCCCGCATCACCGCGAGCCTGCGCCGGCACGGCTGGCGGCGGCTCGACCGTGCGCCGAGGCAGTCGCCCGGCTCCGTCCGGTACGCCCGGCGCGGCTGGACCCTGTCCGTCACCCACTCCGCGTGGCCCTTCGCGAACCTCGGAACCCGTGAGGACTGGACGTTCATCGCCCTCAGGGACAGGTGCTGATCCGGTGATCCGGCCCGCAGGCGAGCGCGACCGCGGTGCCATAATCGCCCGATGAGCGCGATCGTCTGGCTGAACGGGGCCTTCGGGGCGGGCAAGACCACGACCTCCGCGGAACTAACCCGCCTGCTGCCCGGGGCCCATGTCCTCGACACCGAGTACGTCGGCTTCATGCTGCGCCATGTGCTGGCGGAGCCCGCGCCGGTGCGGGACTTCCAGGAGTGGCCGCCGTGGCGCGCCCTGGCCGTGGAGTCGATCGCGCAGGTGCAGCGCTTCCTCGGCGGTCCGCTGATCGTTCCGCAGACCGTGGTCGTGCGGGCGTACTGGACGGAGATCCGCGACGGCCTGGCCCGACAGGGCCTGACCGTGCGGCACTTCGTCCTGCACACCGACAGCGCGACCCTGACGCGACGCATCGAGGACGACGCCGTCGAGACCGGCGGACGGCAGTGGCGGCTGGACCACCTCGCGGCGTACGAGGCGGCCCTGCCGTGGCTGCGTGCCGAGGGCACCGTGGTGGACACCACGGGCGTGCCGCCGCGCGAGGTGGCCCTGCGGATCGCGGCGGCCACCGAAGCCGTCACCGCGGGCTGAACGACTCCCGCAGCTCGATCTTGCGCACCTTGCCGCTGACCGTCATCGGGAAGGCCTCCATGAGCCGCAGATGGCGGGGCACCTTGTAGTGCGCCAGCCGGCCGCGGCAGTAGTCGGCGAGATCCTGGACGGTGAGCGCCTCGGCCGGGTCCTTGAGGATCACGCAGGCGAGGATCTCCTCGCCGTAGTGCTCGTCGGGGACGCCGACCACCTGCACATCGGCGATCTTGGGGTGCCCGTACAGGAACTCCTCGATCTCTCGCGGATAGACGTTCTCCCCGCCGCGGATGATCATGTCCTTGATGCGGCCGACGATCTGCAGGTAGCCGTCCTCGCGCATCACCGCGAGGTCGCCGGTGTGCATCCAGCGGCCCGCGTCGATCGCCTCGGCGGTCTTCTCCGGCTCGTCCCAGTAACCGAGCATCACCGAGTAGCCGCGGGTGCACAGTTCGCCCGCCACGCCGCGCGGGACGGTCACGCCGTCCGGGTCGACGACCTTGACCTCGATGTGCGGCAGGACCCGGCCGACGGTGCCCGTACGGCGTTCGAGGTCGTCGTCGCGGCGGGTCTGGCAGGAGACCGGCGACGTCTCGGTCATCCCGTAGCAGATGGAGACCTCGGCCATGTGCATCTCGGCGACGACCCGCTTCATGACCTCCACCGGGCAGGGCGAGCCCGCCATGATGCCGGTGCGCAGCGAGGACAGGTCGTACGTCGCGAAGTCGGGCAGGTTGAGCTCCGCGATGAACATCGTCGGCACCCCGTAGAGCGAGGTGCAGCGCTCCCGCTCCACCGCCCGCAGTGTGGCCGCCGGGTCGAAGGTGGGTGCCGGAATGACGATGCAGCCGCCGTGCGAGGTGACGCCGAGGTTGCCCATCACCATGCCGAAGCAGTGGTAGAAGGGCACCGGCAGGCAGACCCGGTCCTGCTCGGTGTACGCGATCGACTCCCCCACGAAGAAGCCGTTGTTGAGGATGTTGTGGTGCGAGAGCGTCGCGCCCTTGGGGAAGCCGGTGGTGCCGGAGGTGTACTGGATGTTGACCGGGTCGTCGCAGGACAACTCGGCGGCGCGTTCCTCCAGTTGCTCGTACGGCACATGGGCGCCGGCTGCCACGAGCGCGTCCCAGCCGGGGTCGCCGATGTACACGACCTCGCTCAGCGACCGGCACTGCGGGCGGACCTGGTCGACCATGGCCCGGTAGTCGCTGTCGCGGTACGCGGTGGAGGAGACCAGGACCTCGATGCCGGCCTGGCGCAGGACGTAGGCCAGTTCGTGCACCCGGTAGGCCGGGTTGATGTTGACCATGATCGCGCCGATGCGGGCGGTGGCGTACTGCACGAACACCCACTCCGGGCAGTTGACCGCCCAGATCCCGACCCGGTCTCCCTTGGCGACGCCCTTGGCGAGCAGACCGCGCGCCACGTCGTCCACGGCGGCGGAGAACTGCGCGTACGTCCAGCGGCGGCCGCCGGCCACGTCGACCAGGGCCTCGCGGTCCGGCCAGGCGGCCACGGCGCGGGCGAGGTTGCGGCCGATGGTGTCGCCGAGCAGCGGGGTGGTGCCGGTGCCGCTCGCGTAGGAGAGCTCCATGGGCTCCACGGTCGCCGCCGGTTCCGCGGGTGCGGTCACGTGTGGTCCTCCTCGCGGTACTCGGTGCCGGTGGAGCGCTCGGCGGTGCGCTGCCGCAACTCGATGCGGCGGATCTTGCCGGAGACGGTCTTGGGCAGGTCGGCGAACTCCAGGACGCGCACCCGCTTGTACGGGGCGAGCACCTCCCGGGAGTGCGCGAAGAGCGCTGCCGCGGTCTCCGCGCCCGGCTCCCAGCCCTCGGCGAGCACCACGTACGCCTTGGGCACGGCCAGCCGCAGCGGATCGGGCGACGGGACGACGGCCGCCTCGGCGACGGCGTCGTGCTCCAGCAGGGCGCTCTCCAGCTCGAACGGGCTGATCTTGTAGTCGGAGGCCTTGAAGACGTCGTCCGAGCGGCCCACGTAGGTGATGTAGCCGTCGGCGTCGCGCGAGCCGATGTCACCGGTGCGGTAGTAGCCGCCGGCCATCGCCTCTGCGGTCCGCTCCGGCTCCCCCGCGTAGCCGGTCATCAGGCCGACCGGACGGGCGGACAGGTCCAGGCAGATCTCGCCCTCGTCGCCGGGCTTGCCGGTGACGGGGTCCACCAGCTCCACGACGTAGCCCGGGCTCGGACGGCCCATCGAGCCCGCCTTGAGCGGCTGGCCGGGCGGGTTGGCGACCTGGACGGCGGTCTCGGTCTGGCCGAAGCCGTCCCGGATGGTGAGCCCCCAGGCGCGCCGCACGTGCTCGATGACCTCGGGGTTCAGCGGTTCCCCGGCGGCGACGACCTCGCGCGGCGGCGTGCGCAGCGCGCTCAGGTCGGCCTGGATCAGCATGCGCCACACGGTCGGCGGGGCACAGAAGCTGGTGACGCCGGCCCGGTCCATCTCGGCCATGAGGCGGCCCGCGTCGAAGCGCGTGTAGTTGTGGATGAAGACGGTCGCCTCGGCGCTCCACGGCGCGAACAGGTTGGACCAGGCGTGCTTGGCCCAGCCCGGCGAGGAGATGTTGAGGTGGACGTCGCCGGGGCGCAGGCCGATCCAGTACATGGTGGCCAGGTGGCCCACGGGATAGGACACATGGGTGTGCTCGACGAGCTTGGGCCGGGCGGTGGTGCCCGAGGTGAAGTAGAGCATCAGCGGCTCGTCGGCGCGGGTCTCGCCGTCCGGCGTGAAGTCCGCGGCGGCCGCCGCGGCGTCCTCGTACGCGAGCCAGCCCTCCGGAGCGCCGCCGACCGCGATCCGGGTGTACTCGCCCGGCACCGCGTCGAACTTGGCGGTGTCCGCGGAGCGGACGACCACATGCCGGGCCCGCCCGCGCTCCACACGGTCGGTGAGGTCGGCGGGCCCCAGCAGGGGGGTGGCCGGGATGACCACGGCGCGCAGTTTCATGGCGGCCAGCGCGGTCTCCCACAACTCGACCTGGTTGCCGAGCATGACGACGATCCGGTCACCGGCGCGCACGCCCCGCTCACGCAGCCAGCCGGCCACCCGGTGGGACCGCTCGGACATGGCGGCGAACGAGACGACGGTCTCGGCGCCGTCCTCCTCGACGATGTGCAACGCCGGGCGGTCGTTGCCCTCGGCGATCACGTCGAACCACTCGAGCGCCCAGTTGAAGTGCTCGGGCCGCGGCCAGCGGAAGCCCTCGTACGCCGTCTTGTAGTCCTCCCGGTGGCGCAGCAGGAAGTCCCGGGCCGACCGGAACTCGTCTGTCCGGCTGGTTGCCGCCATGTGTCCTCCTTATTGCCTGCCCCCTCAGTAGCATCCTGTTGTCAGCGGCAGAGCTCTACCCCCGATCGGGGGTGAAGGCGCGGCGGGGAGATGACGGGAAGCGGGACGGGCACGGGCGAGGCGGCGGAGCTGCGGGCGGCACTGCTGCGGATGCGGCGTGCCAGCGGGCTGCCGGTGGCCTTCGGCGGGCTGCTCCCCGACCCCCGTGAACTGCGCATATCCGAGCTGTCCGGCACCGCCACCGCCTCGTTGCAGGGGCTCGCCGTCACCCTGGGCAACGGCCTGGGCGGAAAGACCATCGCGCTGGGCCGGCCGCTGGCGGTCACCGACTACGGCGCCTCGCGCGTGATCAGCCACGAGTACGACGCGGCCGTGGCCGCCGAGGGTCTGCGCTCGGTGCTCGCGGTACCGGTGGTCGTACGCCGCCGGGTGCGGGGCGTCCTGTACGGCGCGCTGCGCCACCCGGCCGCGCTCGGCGACCGGCCGGTCAGCGCCGCCGTCGAGGCCGCCCGCGAACTGGAGCACCGGCTCGTGGTGCGCGACGAGGCGGACCGACTGCTCTCCACCTGCCGCCAGCCGACGGCCGGCGACCCGGCGGCGTGGGAGGAGGTCCGCGAGGCCCACGGGGAACTGCGCGCCCTCGCCCACCGCGTCGCCGACCCCCTGCTGCGGCAGGAACTGCTCGCCGCCTGCGGCCGGCTGGCCGCCGCGTCCCTCGCCTCGGCCGCCCCGCCCGATCCGGGGGCCCGGCACACCCCGCTGTCCGTCCGCGAGATCGACGTCCTCGCCTGCGTCGCCGGCGGCGCCACCAACGCCGCGGCGGCCGACCGGCTGGGGCTGCGCCCGGAAACCGTCAAGAGCTATCTGCGCTCCGCCATGCGCAAGCTCGGCGCGCACAGCCGCCTGGAGGCCGTGGTCAGGGCGCGCCGGGCGGGGCTGCTGCCGTAGCGGCCGGCCAGGGAACGCCGACAGGTCCGTGGCCGCCGCTGGAGGCGTGGCGGCGGCCACGGCATGGGCGGGGCTGACGCTCCGTCACCATTCCCACAGCGACGATCGGCCACCGGACGCCCCGAGGAGGCCACGACACGTCGCTGTGCGTCAACCCCGCCCGTATGGCTCAGCGCGCGGGTCGCCGGAGGCCGGCGACGGTCACCGAGGGAACCGGGGTTCACCACCGGGCAGCGCGGGCACTGAAAGGACGTCAGGACGGAGCGAGTCCCGGCTTTTTCCGGACTTCGTCCCTCATCGCCGGATATAAATTCTGCACCAGAGGGATATTCCGCATAGCGGACAATCACTAAACTCTGCCAGCCACATACCTGTCGGGTTTCAATGGCCCTTTGCTTAACATTGTCCCGAACACGAGACTGAGGGGAGCGGCGACCGTGGAGCAGGTCTTCGACGTGCCGGCCAGACCCCGTCCCGACCAGGTGATTGGGCGAGGTGATGTGCTCGCGCGCGCCCGCGGGCATGTGACCGACGGGGGCAGCCTCCTGCTGTACGGCCCGGCCGGAATCGGTAAGTCCACCGTCCTGCGGACCCTCGCGGCCGAATGCGCCGGCGGGGCCACCGCCGTGCTGCGTTGTTCCGCGACGGAATCGGAGTCCCATCTCCCCTTCATCGCTCTGGTCGACCTGCTGGGGCTCGTCGCCGGCGAGGTGTCCGAGGGCCTGCCCGCTCCGCAGCGCGCCGCGCTGGAGTCGGCGCTGACCGGACGCGGCGAGTCCTCGCTGCAACGGGACGGACTGGCCCTGCGGCTGGCGGTGCTGTCGGTGCTGCGCGCGCTCGCCGCGCGCGGACCGGTGCTGATCGTCGTGGACGACCTGCAGTGGATGGACCCGGCGAGCGCCGAACTGCTGGCGTTCGCCGCCCGCCGCGTGGCGGGACTGCCGGTGCGGGTGCTCGGCGCCGTGCGCACCGACGCCGATCCGCAGGACCAGCAGGAACGCTACCTGTGGGCGTTCCCGCACGACGCGCTGACGCTGCGCGTGACGCCGCTGTCCCGCCCCCAGGTCTCCGAACTCCTCGAAGCGCGCGGGCACACCGGGCTGCCGCGCGCCGTCGTCCGGGACATCCATGTCACCAGCGGCGGCAATCCGCTGTTCGCGCTGGAGCTGGGCCGCGCGCTGGCGGAGAGCCGGACGCCGCCGCAGCCCGGCGAACCGCTGCCGGTGCCGACCTCGCTGCGCGCGCTCGTGCTCAACCGGCTGGAGATGCTGTCCGCCGAGACCCGCCGCACCCTCCTGATCGCCAGCGCGGGAGCCCGCCCCACCCTGGCGACACTGCGCAGCGCCGGGCGGGCCAATGCCGAGAGCGAGACCGGGGTCGCGGCCTCGCTCGGCCTGGTCGAGATGGACCACGACCACAGCGGGCTCATCCGCTTCGCCCACCCGCTGATATCCGCGGCGCTGTACGCGGAGGCCACCCCCGAGGACCGGCGCAGCGCCCACGCCGCACTGGCCGCGGCGGCCGGCGACCCGATCGAGCGCGCCCGGCACCTGGCACTGGCGACGACCGGCAAGGACCGCCGGGTCGCGGCGAGCCTGGCCGAGGCCGCGGACGAGGCCCGGCTGCGCGGCGCCCCGTCGATGGCCGCGCAACTGGGCCTGCTGGCGGCCCGGCACACCCCGGCTGGCGCGCTCCCGACCGCCGACCAGCGGCGGCTGCGGGCCGCCGAGGACGCGCTGACCGCCGCGGAGCCCGAACTGGCCCGTGCCACCGCCCGCGAGGTGCTGGCGGTCGCGACCACACCCGCCGACCGCGTGCGGGCGTGGATCGTGGTGATCGACTCCGTCGGCCAGGCTCTGTCCGAGGTCGACGACGTCTACCCGCAAGCCCTGGCGGACGCGGGTGACGACCCGCGGTTGCAGGCCCTGGTCCGCTACCAGGTCGCCTGGCGGGCCCTGGTGGACGGCCAGATCAACCAGGCCCGCGCCGAGGCCGCCCGGTCGGCGGCGCTCGCCGCGCAGGCGGGCGACCGGCGGACCGAACTGCTCGCGCTGTCCTTCAAGGCGCTCAACGAGACGACGATGGGCCACCCGGACGCCGCCGCCACCCTGGCGCTGGCCTCCGCGGAACCGCAGGACCCCGACGTCGCCATGAACCACAACGGCCCGGTCTACATCCGTTCCCGCTACCTGCTGATGAGCGACCAGCTCGACGAGGCGCGCACCGCGCTGACCTGGCTGGTCGGCGAGGCACGGCAGCGCGGCGCGGTGGAGAGCGAGGTCTACTCCGTGCGCAGCCTGGCCGAGATCGAGCTGCGCTCCGGCCGCTGCGCAACGGCCCTCGAACTGGCCAGGGAGAGCCTGCGGCTGGCCGAGGACATCGGCATCGGCGAGGGCTTCGCGCTGCAGATCGCCGCTCTGGCCGAGGCCGGGGGCGGCACGGTGGAGCGCGCCCTGTCGCTGGCCGGGGACGCGGTGCGGCGGGCCGAGGCCGACAGCGACATGCCCTACATGACGCGGGCGTTGTACGCGCTCGGGCACGCGCGACTGGTCGGCGCGGACCCGCAGGGCGCGGTGGAGGCACTGCGCCGGGTGCGGGAACTGGAACGCGAGATGGGCGTGACCGAGCCCGCGCGCGGCCGGTGGCAGGGCGACCTGGCCGAGGCGCTCGTCCTCACCGGCGCGCTCGGCGAGGCGCGCGAGGTCATCGACGAGACCCGCGCGCACGCCGTCCGGCTGAGGCGGCACAGCATCCTCGCCGTGCTGGAGCGCGCCGAGGGCATGCTGCTGTCGGCCCGTGGCAGCGCCGAGAGCGCGGTGGCCGTCCTCACCGTGGCCCGGCAGCGGCTCTCCGGGCTGGGCTACGGCCTGGAGGAGGCGCGGGCGGTCCTCGCCCTCGCCCAGGTCGAGGCCGAACGCCGCAACCGGGTCGCCGCCCAGGCCGCGCTGGACGAGGCGGCCCGTCTCTTCCGCCGCGCCAAGGCCCTGCCGTGGCTCGAACAGGTCGGTCCCGCGACGGAGTCGCCGACGGCCGCTCCCCCGGAACTGGACGGGCTGGCCACGATGGAGCGGCAGGTCGCCTCCCTGGTCCTGGAGGGTTCCACCAACCGGGAGATCGCCGCGACCCTGTTCATCAGCGTCAAGACCGTCGAGGCGACCCTCACCCGGGTCTACCGCAAGCTCGGCATCCGCTCACGGGTCGACATCGTCCGCCTCGCCGCGGCCCGCCGCGCGGGCTGACCCGCGCGGCCGGCCGGCGCGACATCCGGCCGGATCCGGTGCCTGTGAGTCACCGAGGGATTCCCCTACGCAACCGGGCGAGGGGCATCCCTCGTTGAGCGGCCACCGGGCCGCCCCTAGCGTAAGTACCGCACGCAGCACAGCAGTTCCGCACCACAGGACGCCGTGCGCGCCCTGTCTCTTCGTTTCACGGTCGTCGACGACGACGTCGGCTCGGGCCGTGCCGTTCGCGCGGGTTCCCCTGCCGCCCCACCGGCAGCCGCGCGTCCCCCCACCGGCAACCCGAGGAGCGTCATGTCCCGGCTCAACCGTGCGAGGAAGGCCGCCGCCGCGGTCACGGCGACCGCGGCGACCGCGGCGTACCCCTTCACGTTCTCCCCGGTGAAGGCCCCGTTGAACTCCTGACCATCCGTCAGGGAGCGCCGGGGGCGCCGCGGGTCGGCCACGAGCCACCCGCGGCGCCCCTCTCCACGTCCGGCGGCGTCAGCGCCGGCACTCGGCCGCGTCGATGGCGGCGAAGATGCGGTCGAAGGCGGGCTTGAGGGACTCGATCTCACCGGGCTCCAGCGCGTCGAGGACGAGTTCCCGTACCGCCTCGACGTGCGCCGGCGCGGCGGCGACCAGCTTCGCGTACCCCTCGGGCGTGAGGATCGCCATGGTGTACCGGCCGTCGTCCGGGTCGGTCTCGCGGCGGATGAAGCCCTGCTTCTCCAGACGCTTGACCACATGGGACAGCCGCGACAGGGACGAGCTCGCACGGTCGGCCAGCACGCTCATCCGCACCGTGCGGCCCTCCTGCTCGGAGAGCATCGCGAGGACGTGGTACTCCATCCAGTTCAGGTCGGCGTCGCGCTCCAGCTCCCGCTCCAGCGCCGGCAGCAGCAGCGTCATGACCCGGGACATCGACATCCACGCCGCCAGCTCGGAGCCGCGCAGCCAGCGTGGCTCCGTCGCCTCGCGGTCCCGCGGCCCACCCGGTTTCTCGGTCATGGGTACCAGGCTATCGGATGGGCTTGAAGCTTCAAGTTCGTCTGTTAGGGTGCGGAGGTCGCTTCACTTGAAGCTTCAACGCCATATTCCACTTGCACAGATCAGGGATTCCCGACATGACCAGGATCGGCATCATCCTCGGCAGCACCCGCCCCGGCCGCAACGGCGAGAAGGTGGCCCACTGGGTCGTCGAGCAGGCCGCGGGCCACGGCAGTGACGCGACCTTCGAACTGGTGGACCTCGCGGACTACCCGCTTCCCCACCTCGACGAGCCCCTGCCGCCGTCCATGGGCCAGTACCAGAACGCCCACACCAAGGAGTGGGCCCAGAAGATCGCGAGCTTCGACGGCTTCGTCTTCGTCACCCCGGAGTACAACCACTCCACCTCGGGCGTGCTGAAGAACGCGATCGACTACCTCTTCTCCGAGTGGAACAACAAGGCCGTCGGCATCGTCTCCTACGGCGCCGTCGGCGGCGCCCGCGCCGCCGAGCACCTGCGGCTGATCGCCGGCGAGCTGAAGATGGCCGACGTGCGCACCCAGGTCGCCCTGTCGCTCTTCACCGACTTCGTCAACTTCTCCGAGTTCGCCCCCGGCGAGCACCAGGCCGCCACCCTGTCGACCCTCATCGACGAGGTCGTCGCCTGGAGCCGCGCCCTGGCCCCCCTGCGCGGCTGACCACCGCGCACCCGCCGCCGGACGGTACCGCCGGTCCCGTCCGGCGGTGCCCCGGCGGTCCCGTACGGGCGGACGGTCGGTCGCCGAACGTACTCCGGCGTACCAGTCGCCTCATCGGTTCCGTGCGTGTAGACATAGCCCTATGGCGGGCCCCATCGACCAGCAGGCCTCGCGAAAACCGCCGGCCCGGGGCCTGCGCGTTCTGCTGGCCGGACGCAGTGTCGCCGGTCAGGTGTTCCTGCTGCAGGTCGTGGTCGTGCTCCTGCTGGTCGCCGCCGCGGTGGTCGAACTGCTCGTCCAGGCGCAGCACGACAGCCGGCTGGAAGTGGGCCACCGCTCGGTGGCCGTGGCCACCGCCTTCGCCAGCGCCCCAGGGGTCGCCCAGGCGCTGACGTCGCCGGACCCCTCGGCGGCCCTCCAGCCGCGGGCCGAGGAGGCCCGCAAACGCTCCGGTGTGGACTTCATCGTCGTGACCGACACCGAGGGGACCCGGTACACCCATCCCGTACCGGACCGCATCGGCGAGAAGTTCGTCGGCGACATCGGCCCCGCGCTGCACGGAGAGGTGGTGACGGAGACCGTCACCGGCACCCTCGGGCCGCTCATCCAGGCGAACGTGCCGGTGTTCGACGCGCAGGGCAAGGTCGTCGGCATCGTGTCCGCGGGCATCACGATCGCCAAGGTCAGCGGGGTGGTCAACCACATGCTGCCCATCCTGCTGGGCAGCGCGGCCGTGGCGATGGCGCTCGCCATGGGCGGCACCTGGCTGATCAGCAGACGGCTGCTGCGCCAGACCGGCGGCCTCGGGCCGCTGGAGATGACCCGCATGTACGAGCACCACGACGCGGTGCTGCACGCGGTCCGCGAGGGCGTCCTCATCTTCGACGGGGACGGCCGGCTGCAGCTCGCCAACGACGAGGCGCGGCGGCTGCTCCGGCTGCCCGCGGACTCCGAGGGCCGGTTGGTCGGCGACCTCGGCCTGGACGAGCGGGCCCACGAGCTGCTGTCCTCGGGCCGGACCGTGACGGACGAGGTGCTGCCGGCCGGCGACCGCCTCCTGGTGCTGAACAACCGGCCCACCGACCGCAACGGCGGCCCGCCCGGCTCCGTGGCCACCCTGCGCGACGCCACCGAGCTGCGCGCCCTGTCCGGCCGCGCCGAGACGGCCAGGACCCGGCTGCGGCTGCTGTACGACGCGAGCGTGGCGATCGGCACCACGCTGGACGTCACCCGCACCGCGGAGGAGCTCGCGGAGATCGCCGTCCCGCGCTTCGCCGACTACGTCACCGTGGACCTGGCCGAACCGGTGCTGCACGGCGAGGAGCCGCTGCGGCCCGGCCCGGCGGTGACGATGCGCCGGGTGGCGGTGAACGGGGTCCGCCCGGACCCGCCGCTGGGCCCGGAGGGGCACCCGGTGGTGGTCGAGCCGTCGAGTCCGCAGGCCGCCGGGCTGGTTACCGGCCGGGCGGTCCTGGAACCGTGCCTCCCGGACTCCCCGCGCTGGCAGCGGCAGGACCCGGAGCGCAACGCCAAGATCATCTCCTTCGGCATCCACTCCCTGATCTGCGCGCCGCTGAGCGCACGCGGCGTGCTGCTCGGCATGGTCAACTTCTGGCGTTCCCAGGAGACCCTGCCCTTCGACGAGGAGGACCTGTCGCTGGCCGAGGAGCTGGCGGCACGCGCGGCGGTGTGCATCGACAACGCCCGACGGTTCACCCGCGAGCACACCATGGCGGAGACCCTGCAACGCAGTCTGCTGCCGCAGAAACTTCCCCGGCTGAACGCGATCGACGCGGCCTACCGCTACCTGCCCGCGCAGGCGGGGGTGAGCGGCGACTGGTTCGACGTGCTCGCCCTGCCCGGGGCCCGGGTCGCCCTGGTGGTGGGGGACGTGGTGGGCCACGGCCTGCACGCGGCGGCCACGATGGGGCGGCTGCGCACGGCGGTGCACAACTTCACCGCCCTGGACCTGCCCCCCGACGAGCTGCTGAGCCACCTGGACGAACTGGTCGGCCGGATGGACCAGCCCGACGCGCTCCCCGAAGCGGACGCGGACCCGGACCCGGACCCGGACGCCGCCTCCGGCGCCGGGCCCGGTGGCACCGGTGCCGTGGTCTCCGGCGCCACCTGCCTCTACGCGGTCTACGACCCGGTCTCCGGGGTGTGCACCCTGGCCCGCGCCGGGCATCTGCTGCCCGCCGTCGTGCGTCCCGACGGCGCGGTGGAGTTCCCCGAACTGCCCCAGGCACCGCCGCTGGGCCTCGGCGGGATGCCCTTCACGGCGGTGGAGCTGGCGCTGCCCGAGGGCAGCACCCTGGTCCTGTACACCGACGGACTCGTCGAGGACCGCGAGCGCGACGTCGACGAGGGCCTGGAGCAGCTGCGCGGGGTGCTGGCCGAGCGGCCGGGCCGGGGCCCCGAGGCGATCTGCCGTGACGTGCTGGACGCAATGCTGCCGTCCGATCCCGAGGACGACATCGCCCTGCTCGTCGCCCGGACCCGGGTGCTGGACGGCGACCGGGTCGCCGAGTGGGACGTGCCCGGCGACCCGGCGGCGGTCTCCGGTGTCAGGGCGTCGGTGGCACGGCAACTGGCGGCCTGGGGTCTGGAGGAGCTCTCCTTCACCACCGAGCTGCTGCTGAGCGAGCTGATCACCAACGCCATCCGCTACGGGGCCGAGCCCATCCACGTCCGGCTGATCCTGGACCGCGCCCTCATCTGCGAGGTCTCCGACGCCGGCAGCACCGCGCCGCACCTGCGGTACGCGGCCACCACGGACGAGGGCGGCCGGGGGCTCTTCCTCGTCGCCCAGTTCGCCGAGCGCTGGGGGACCCGCTACACCGCCCAGGGCAAGGTCATCTGGGCGGAGCAGGCACTCGCGCCGGTCACGCCGCCGGAGTGACGGGCACCGCCGGCACGGTGTCGTCGCGGTGGATGGGCGTGTGCGCCCCGGTCAGGGGCACACCGGAGCCGCCACGCCGGTGGGCGACGATCTCGGCGGCGATGGACAGCGCGGTCTCCTCCGGGGTGCGGGCGCCGAGGTCGAGCCCGATGGGGCTGTGCAGCCGGGCGAGTTCCTCCTCCCTCAGGCCCGTCGCGCGCAGCCGCTCCAGGCGCTGCTCATGGGTGCGGCGGGAGCCCATGGCACCGACGTACCCGACCGGCAGCCGCAGGGCGCGCTCCAGCAGCGGCACGTCGAACTTGGCGTCGTGGGTGAGCACGCAGACCACGGTGCGACCGTCGACCGGGGTCCGGTCGAGGTAGCGGTGCGGCCAGTCGACGACCACCTCGTCCGCGTCGGGGAAGCGGCGCGCGGTCGCGAAGACCGGACGGGCGTCGCAGACCGTCACGGTGTACCCCAGGAACCTGCCGACCCGCACCAGGGCGGCGGCGAAGTCCACGGCGCCGAACACCAGCATGCGCGGCGGCGGGACGGCGGACTCGACCAGCAGCGTCACCGGTTCGCCGCAGCGGCTGCCGTCCGCGCCGATGTACGCGGCGGCGGTGCGTCCGGCGTCCAGCAGCGCGTGGGCCTCGGCGGCCGCGGTGCGGTCCAGGCGCGGGTCGCCGAGGGTGCCCTCGTACGCCCCGCCGGGGCGCACGAGCAGTCCCCTGCCCAGCAGCGCGGCCGGGCCCCGTACGACCCTGGCCAGCGCGGCCGCGTCGCCCGCGACGGCGGCGGCCAGCGCCGCGGCGTAATGCGGCTCGGCGCCCGGGTCGATCCGCTGGACGAGGACGTCGATGACGCCTCCGCAGGTCAGGCCGACGGCGAAGGCGTCGTCGTCGGCGTAGCCGAAGCGCTGGAGCACCGGATCGCCGGACTCCAGCACCTCCCGGCACAACTCGTAGACGGCCCCTTCGACGCAGCCGCCGGACACACTGCCGACGGCGGCGCCCCCGGCGTCGACGGCCAGGGCGGCGCCGGGCTGCCGCGGGGCGCTGCCGCCGACCGCGACGACGGTCGCGACGGCGAACGGCCTGCCCTGCCCGGCCCAGTGGTGCAGTTCGGCGGCGATGTCCAGCATGGCGGAGGCTCCTTGACCCTGTGTCACATCCCGGTGAGGTGCTCAGGCCGTACCGGTACGCGCTTGAGGGGCAGTCCGGTCGCCGCGCGGATGGCGGCGACGACGGCCGGGGTGGAGGACAGGGTGGGCGCCTCGCCGGCGCCGCGCAGCCCGTACGGGGCGTGGTGGTCGGCGAGTTCGAGCACGTCGACGGGGATGGGCGGCGTGTCGAGGATGGTGGGGATCAGGTAGTCCGTGAAGGACGGGTTCCGCACCTCGGCCCCCTCGGAGACGATGATCTCCTCCATGACGGCCAGGCCCAGGCCCTGGGTCGTGCCGCCCTGGATCTGGCCGACGACCGACAGCGGGTTCAGTGCCTTGCCGACATCCTGGGCGCAGGCCAGTTCCACGACCTTCACCAGCCCCAGTTCGGTGTCGACCTCCACGACCGCGCGGTGCGCGGCGAAGGAGTACTGGACGTGACCGGAGCCCTGACCGGTGCGCAGGTCGAACGGCTCGGTCGGGCGGTGCCGCCACTCCAGCTCGATGTCGACGGCCTCGTCGCCGAGGACCTCGGCCAGCGGGGCCAGCACCTCGCCGCCGTCGGTGACCACCTTGCCGCTCTCCAGGAGCAGTTCGGCGTTGGCCCAGGCCGGGTGGTACGTCCCGAACCTGGCCCGGCCCCGCTCCAGGACGCGCTCGCGCACGGCCTCGCAGGCGTGCCGGACCGCGCCGCCGGTGACGTAGGTCTGCCGGGAGGCGGACGTCGAACCGGCCGAACCCACCCGGGTGTCGGCCGGTTCGATGGTGACCTGGGTGACGCCGAGCTCGGTGCGGGCGATCTGCGCGTGCACCGTGATCCCGCCCTGGCCGACCTCGGCCATCGCGGTGTGCACGGTCGCGACGGCCTCGCCGCCGACGACCTCCAGCCGGACCCGGGCGGTGGAGTAGTCGTCGAAGCCCTCGGAGAACCCGACGTTCTTGATGCCGACCGCGTAGCCCACGCCGCGCACGACGCCCTCGCCGTGCGTGGTGTTGGACAGCCCGCCCGGCAGGGCGCGCACGTCGACCGCGCCGCCCGCGCCCTGCCACTGCGCCTTCGGCGGCATCGGCATCGCCTTGACGCGGCGCAGGAGTTCGGCGACCGGCGCCGGGGAGTCCACGACCTGACCGGTGGGCATGACCGCACCCTGCGACATGGCGTTGAGCTGCCGGAACTCGACCGGGTCCATGTCGAGTGCGGCGGCCAGCCGGTCCATCTGCGCCTCGTAGGCGAAGCACGCCTGGACGGCGCCGAAGCCGCGCATGGCGCCGCAGGGCGGGTTGTTGGTGTACAGCGCGATCGCCTCGATGTCCACGTCGTCGATGACGTACGGGCCGGCGCCCAGCGACGCGGCGTTGCCGACGACAGCCGGGGAGGAGGAGGCGTAGGCGCCGCCGTCGAGCACGATCCGGCACTTCATGTGGGTGATCCGGCCGTCGCGGGTGGCGCCGTGCTCGTAATGGAGTTTCGCCGGGTGCCGGTGGACGTGGCCGAAGAAGGACTCGAAGCGGTTGTAGACCATCTTCACGGGCTTGCCGGTGCGCAGCGCCAGCAGGCAGGCGTGGATCTGCATCGACAGGTCCTCGCGCCCGCCGAAAGCGCCGCCCACTCCGGAGAGCGTCATGCGCACCTTGTCCTCCGGCAGCCCGAGGACCGGGGCGATCTGGCGGAGGTCGGCGTGCAGCCACTGGGTGGCGATGTACAGGTCCACGCCGCCGTCCTCGGCCGGGACGGCGAGCCCCGACTCTGGGCCGAGGAAGGCCTGGTCCTGCATACCGACCTCGTAGTCGCCGGTGACGACGACGTCGGCGCGCCGGGCCGCCTCCTCGGCGTTCCCGCGCACGATCGGCTGCCGGTGCACGATGTTGGGGTGCGGGACGTGGCCGATGTGGTGGTCGGTGCGGCCCTCGTGCAGGAGGGGCGCGTCCGGTGCGGTCGCCGTGGCCTCGTCCACCACGACGGGCAACGGCCGGTACTCGACGCGGATCTTCGCGGCGGCGCGGCGTGCGGTCTCCGGGTGGTCGGCGGCCACCAGGGCCACCGGCTCGCCCTGGTGGCGGACCCGGCCGTGGGCGAGGACGGGGGTGTCCCGGATCTCCAGCCCGTAGTGCCGCACCCGGGTCGGCAGGTCCTCGTAGGTGAGGACCGCGTACACGCCGGGCTGCGCGAGGGCGGCGGAGATGTCGATGGCAACGATCTCGGCGTGCGCGTGCGGGCTGCGGAGCGTGTGCCCCCACAGCATGTCCTCGTGCCACAGGTCCGAGGCGTAGGCGAACTCGCCGGTGGTCTTGAGCAGGCCGTCGGGGCGCAGCGTGGACTCGCCGACGCCGCCCTTGGTCGCACTGCCCTGGGTGGTGGGCCTCGGGGTACGGGTCACGCCCATCGCGGTCAGTCCTCCGCCCCGGTGCGGGCGGCCGCGAGGCGGACCGCGTCGAGGATCTTCTCGTAGCCGGTGCAGCGGCACAGGTTGCCGGACAGCGCCTCGCGGATGTCGGCGTCGGTGGGCCGGGCGTTGTGCTCCAGCAGTTCGTCGGCGGCGACCAGCAGGCCGGGGGTGCAGAAGCCGCACTGCACGGCGCCGGCGTCGAGGAACGCCTGCTGGACGGGCGACAGTACGGTGTCCGCGTCGCCGGGGTGGGCCTGCCACTGCTGGGCGGTGTCCAGGCCGGTGCCGCCGGCGGGGGCGCCGGCCTCGCGCTCCTTGGCGTACTGAGCCAGCCCCTCGACGGTGACGACGTCCCGGTCCTGCACCTGTCCGGCGGCGACCAGGCAGGCGCACACCGGGACACCGTCCAGGCGGACCGTGCACGAGCCGCACTCGCCCTGCTCGCAGGCGTTCTTGGAGCCGGGCAAGCCCATCCGCTCGCGCAGGACGTACAGCAGGCTCTCGCCCTCCCAGACGTCGTCGGCCTCCTGGCGGCGGCCGTTGACGGTGAAGGTCACGCGCATCGGGGGCCCTCCTTCCCTCCGCGGGCGCTGCCGCGGTACTCGTCCCACGTCCAGCCGAGGGTGCGGCGGGCCATGACGGTCAGTGCGTGGCGCCGGTAGGCGGCGCTGCCGCGTACGTCGTCGATGGGGCTCGCGCAGGCGGCCACCAGCTCGGCGAACTGCCGGGCCACGGAGGGCGTGATGATCCGGCCGTTGTCCCAGAATCCGCCCTCCTCCAGGGCCGCGTTCAAGAACTCCTCCGCGATGGTGGCGCGGATCGGGGTGGGCGCCGCCGATCCGATGCCGGTGCGCACCGTGCGGGTGGCGGGGTGCAGGGCGAGGCCGAAGGCGCAGACCGCGATGACCATCGCGTTGCGGGTGCCGACCTTGGAGAACTGCTGGGGGCCGTCGGCACGGTCGATGTGGACGGCGCGGATCAGCTCGTCCGGGGCGAGCGCGTTGCGCTTCACACCGGTGTAGAACTCCTCGACCGGGATCATCCGGGTGCCGCGCACCGACACGGCCTCGACCTCGGCGCCGGCGGCCAGCAGCGCCGGGTGCGCGTCGCCGGCCGGGGAGGCGGCGCCGAGGTTGCCCCCGACGCTGCCGCGGTTGCGGATCTGGGGGGAGCCGACGGTGTGGGCGGCCAGGGCCAGGCCCGGCAGCTGCGGCCGCAGGTGCTCCATGATGCGGGAGTAGGGAACGGAGGCGCCCAGCCGCACGGTGCTCTCCCCCACCTCCCACTCCTCGAGCTCGGCCACGCGGTTCAGGTCGAGCAGGACATCGGGGCGGCGCCGGTCGAAGTTGATCTCGACCATCACGTCGGTACCCCCCGCGATGGGCACGGCCGAGGGACGCTCCGCCTTCGCGGCGAGCGCCTCCTCCCAGCTCGCGGGACGCAGGAAGTCCATGCGGTGCTCTCTTCTCGTCGAGGATCGGGATGGCTCGTCCACATCTCCTGTTCACGCGATGTGACTCAGTACACTTCCAGGCACCCGTCCGGGTGCAGTCACCGAACACATGAAGCACTTGGCTGGTCGGTAGGCTTGCCTTGTAGATTCCTCCGAACATCGCGGACCGGAAACCTGTCGGCATCGTGGTGGCAACACCGACGCAATGCACCGGGCGCCACCCTGGTACCGCCCCGGACCGGAGGCGGACGAGACAAGGCGACGACGATGCGGCTGCGCGCACTCCTGGACACCGATGCCCTCGGCCTGCGGCTGCTCGGCGGCGAGGAGGAACTCGACCGCACCGTCCGCGGGGTGATGACCACCGACCTGAAGGACCCCAGCCGCTACCTCACCGGCGGCGAGCTCGTGCTGACCGGTCTGGCCTGGCGCCGCGAGCCCGCCGACTCCGAACGCTTCGTCCGCATCCTCACCGCGGCCGGGGTCGCGGGCCTCGCGGCGGGCGAGGCCGAGCTCGGCCCCGTCCCGGACGACCTGGTGCTGGCCTGCGCCCGGCACCGGCTGCCGCTCTTCGCGGTGGACGAGGACGTGTCGTTCGCCTCCATCACCGAGCACGTCGTACGGCAGGTCTCCACCGAGCGCGCGGGCGACCTGGCCGCCGTCGTCGAGCGGCACCGCCGGCTGATGGCCTCGGGTCCTGCGGGCGGGGGCCCGGACGCCGTCCTCGACCTGCTCGGCAGCGACCTGGACCTGCGTGCCTGGGTGCTGTCCACGACCGGGCGCCGCATCGCCGGGTCCGGGCACCCGCTGCCCGCGCCGGTCCGCGCCGAACTGGCCGGCGAGCACCTCGCCGCGTCCCGGACGGGGCGGCCCGCCCCGCACCGCGCGTACGCGGCGGGCCGCCCCTTCTCCCTCTTCCCGATCCGCAGCGGCGACCCGGCGGCCGACGTCCGGGCCACCCTGCTCTCCGACTGGTTCCTGGCCGTCGACGCCGACGCCGGCGAGTGGCCCGCCGAGCGGCTCGACCTGCTCCATGGCGTCACCCAGCTCATCTCCGTCGAACGCGAGCGCCGCGACGCCTCCCGGACCGTGCGGCGGCGGCTCGCCGCGGAGGTGATGGACCTGGTCCAGGCCGGCGCGCCCCCGTCCGAGATCGCCGCGCGGCTGCGGGTCGCCGCTCCGGTGCTCGCGCCGGGGCTCGGCGCGGCACCCCACTGGCAGATCGTCGTCGCCCGCGTCGACTGGACGGGCGGCGGCGTGCCGTCCGGGCCGGTGGCCCAGGCACTGCTGGAGGAGGCCCTCGTCGATCCCACCGCGGTCGGCTCGGACCCCGCGGACCGCATCGCCGTGGCCCACGCGGGCGACGAGGCTCTGGCACTCGTCCCGCTCTCCTCCGTCGACACCGGGGGCCCCGCGGCCGAGCTCTCCGCACAGCGGCTGCTCGGCATGCTCCGCGCCCCCCTCACCCGCGGACTCGACGGCGACGGCCGCCTCTCCATAGGCGTCAGTGCCGCCGTCCACTCCGCCGACGGGCTGCGCGGCGCCTTGGAGGAGGCCCGTCACGCCCGCCGGGTCGCCGCCGCCCGCCCCGGCCGCGTGTGCGCCGCGGGCCACGAGGAACTGGCCTCCCACGTCCTGCTGCTGCCTTTCGTGCCCGACGACGTCCGCCGCGCCTTCACGGCCCGGCTGCTGGACCCGCTGTGGGCGTACGACCAGCGGCACCGCGCGGAGCTGATCCCCACCCTGGGGGCGTTCCTGGAATGCGACGGCTCCTGGACGCGCTGCGCGAACCGACTGCACCTGCACGTCAACACCCTGCGCTACCGGATCGGTCGCATCGAGCAGTTGACGGGCCGTGACCTGTCCCGGCTGGAGGACAAGGTCGACTTCTTCCTCGCCCTGCGGATGAGCTGACCCCGCTCGGCCCGCTCGCGGTCAGGCCGCGCCGAGGCCGTTCAGGAGGGTCGCGGCGACGAGGTCGGCGGCCCGCGGGGGGTCCACGTCGGGGAAGCGGTGGGCGACGGAGTCGACCAGACCGTCGAGGACCGCCCGCGCCCACGCCGCGTCGACGTCCGCCCGCAGGAAGCCCTCGTCGATGGCGCGCCGGACGAAGGCGTCGAGCCGTGCGCTCTGCTCCTCGCGGCGGACGCGGGACCCGGGGTCCTTCTGCATCATGCGCCGCGTGTCGACGGGCCATTGGCGGCTGACGGGGATGATCCCCTCCAGGTAGCGGTGGAGGGCGACCTGGACCGGTGCCTCGGTCAGACGGGCCTCGTCCAGCACGCGTTCCGCGGAGTCGAGCTTGGCCTGGAAGACGGCGCTGAGCAGGGCCTCTCGGTTGGCGAAGCGGCGGTGGACCGTCGTGCGGTCCACTCCCGCCGCCGCCGCGATGGCCGCCATGGAGGTGCCCGGGTCCTCGGCCAGGAGACGGGCCCCGGCCTGGAGCACGGCGGTCAGGTTGCGTGCGGCGTCAGCTCTCATGATCCGGCGATTCTACCGTTCGGCATCACTTGACCCGGCAAAAGTTGCCGGTGAGATGCAACACGCCTCTGTATCGCAACACTCATGTTGCGTTTCTTGGAAAACCATCTACGTTGGAGTGGCCGTCGGAGGAAGGCGGCGCGGGCGGCAGCACAGCCTCCGAGACGACATGTCGATGAAACGAGGAACGCGCAATGGCACGGACGTGGCTGATCACCGGTGGCTCGCAGGGACTGGGCAAGGCTCTGGTCCTGGCGGCGCTGGAGGCCGGCGACCAGGTCGTGGTGACCTCACGCACGCCGGAGTCCCTGGCCTGGCTGAGGGCCGAGTACCCCGGGCGCCTGGAGGCGGTGGCCCTGGACGTCACCTCCCCGTCGCAGTCCCGGGAGGTGGTGGCACGGGCCGTGGAGCGGTTCGGCGCGGTCGACGTACTGGTCAACAACGCCGGTTACGCCACCACCGGCTCGATCGAGGACTTCCCCGAGGACGAGTTCCGCGCGCAGGTGGAGGCCAACCTCTACGGCGTGGTCCATATGACCCGGTCGGTGCTGCCGGTGATGCGCCGCCGGCGGTCCGGGCACGTGGTGCAGATCTCCTCCATCGGCGGACGCGTCGGCGGCACCCCCGGCCTCAGCGCCTATCAGACGGCCAAGTTCGCCGTGGAGGGCTTCTCCGAGGTCCTCGCGGGCGAGGTGGCACCGTTCGGCGTCAGGGTCACCATCGTCGAGCCGGGCGGCATCCGCACCGGCTGGGCCGCCGGGGCCGCGAAGCCGTCCGGTCCGGTGACCCCCGACTACGAGCCGACGGTGGGCGCGTGGCTGGCCAGGTTCGCCGAGTACGCCGGCAACGAGCCCGGCGATCCGGACCGCATGGCCCGCGCGATCATCGCCGCGGTCGAGGCCGAGGAACCCCCGCGCCGGCTTCTGCTCGGCAGCGACGCCCTGGGCATCGCCATCGCCTCGGAGCAGGGCCGTCTCGCCGAGGCGCAGCGCTGGGCCGAGGTCAGCCGGTCCACGGACCGCCCCACGGGCTGACGGCAGGCCAGGACCCTGTCCGGAGGTGTGCCGCGTCCCCCCGGCCGCCCCCTTTTCACCACCTTTCCCACCACGTCCCGTTCGAAGGAACACACAGACATGACCGTCCGAGACAAGCTCTACATCGGTGGTTCCTGGGTCGCGCCCAGCGACCCGGACCTGCTGCTCGACATCCTCTCCCCGCACGACCGGTCCCTGCTGGGCAGCGTGGCGCAGGCCGCGCCCGCCGATGTGGACGCGGCCGTCGCCGCGGCCCGGCAGGCCTTCGACCACGGACCCTGGCCGCACAGCACGCCCGAGGAACGGCAGGAGATCGTCCGGCGCTACGACGCCCTGCGCGCGGCGCGTGCCGACGAGGTCGCCGCGGCGATATCCGCCGAGAACGGCTCGGCGGGCTGGTTCACCAAGGCCGGCCAGCCGTTCCTGACCCGGCAGGTGGAGGCCTATCTGAAGGCGGCCGAGGAGTTCGGCTGGGAGGAGGTCGTCGAGCCGTCCGATCCGTCGGTGGCCTTCGACACCATCGTGCGGCGCGAGGCGATCGGCGTGGTCGCCGCCGTCATCCCGTGGAACTCGCCGTTCTCCGCCGCCACCGCCAAGCTGGTGCCTGCCCTGCTGGCCGGCAACACCGTCGTGCTGAAGGTCTCCCCGGAGAACTCGCTGAGCATGATGCTGCTGGCGGACCTGTGGCACGAGGCGGGGCTTCCCGAGGGCGTGCTCAGCGTCCTGCCCGCGGACCGCGCGACCAGCGAGTACCTCGTCTCGCACCCGGGCGTGGACAAGATCTCCTTCACCGGCTCGACGCGCGCCGGACGGCGTATCGCCTCGATCGCGGGTGAGCACCTCAAGCGGGTCGGCCTGGAACTGGGCGGCAAGTCGGCCGCGCTCGTCCTGGAGGACGCCGACCTGGCGGCCGCGGTGCGGGGCCTGCGTTTCGGTGCGATGGCCAACAACGGCGAGGCCTGCATCCTGCAGACCCGCATCCTGGCGCCGCGCAGCCGGTACGAGGAGGTCGTCGCCGCGGTGAAGGAGATGGTGGAGTCGCTGAAGGTCGGCGACCCGTCCGCCCCCGACACGTTCATCGGCCCGATGATCCGCCGCGACCAGCAGGAGCGGGTCATCGACTACATCAACGTCGGCATCGAGGAGGGCGCCCGCCTGGTCACCGGTGGCCCGCGGGTCCCCGAGGGCCTGGAGAAGGGCCACTACGTCACCCCGACCGTGTTCGCCGACGTCGACAACTCCATGCGCATCGCCCAGGAGGAGATCTTCGGCCCGGTCCTGTCCGTGATCGCCTACGACGACGAGGACGACGCCGTCCGGATCGCCAACGACTCCGAGTACGGCCTGTCCGGCGGCGTCTGGTCGGCGGACCCGGAGCGGGCCCTGGCCGTCGCCCGCCGGCTGCGGACCGGAACGGTCACCCTGAACGGCTCGCCGATGAGCTTCGACGGCCCGTTCGGCGGTTACAAGGCGAGCGGCGTGGGCCGCGAGTACGGCAAGGTCGGCCTGACCGGCTACGTCGAGCACAAATCGATCACCCGCAACCGTTAGGCGCACTCCCCCGCCCGGCGGGCCGGGGAGCCGGCCCGGACTGGCGGTGAACTCGCCTCCACCGCTGGTCAGTTGAGGACCGTGAGTCGCTGGGCGGCACCCGGCGGGCGATCCGGCCCGGTCCGCAGGGGCCGCAGGGAGCGCGTGCGGCGGGGCGCGCCGCGATCAAGCCGTGTCCGCCCTCTTGGCGCGGCACCCCGTGCCGTGCTGGACTTCGCCCAACGGGCTCGATGACGCGCTTCGGGAGGGCAAGTGGCGGACACCGCCATGTCGGACGCAGAGGTGGGACCGACGGCCGAAGGCGGCGGTGCGCCACCGGACGTGGCACGGCTGCGCGGCCGGGGCTGCTGGACGGAGGCCGCGGCGCTGCTGGCGCCGTACGCGGCCGAACGGCCGGAGGTCGCCACGCGGCGGGCGGCGCTGCTGATCGAGCGGTGCATGTACACCCTCGACGGCTGGGCGGAGGCCGAGGACGCGCTGCGCACGGCGGAGGCCCTGGCCCGGACGGACAACGAGCGCGGTGAGGCCTCCTGCGAACGGGGGAATCTGGCGTACCTGGTGACCCTCTTCGGCCCGCGGGACCGGGCCGACGAGGCGCGGGCCGCCCTGATGCGCAGTGCCGCGCTGCTGGAGCCCGGTGCGCCCGGACGGCCGCTGCTGGACTTCCGCCGGGGCCTGGTGGCCGAGAAGCTGGGCGACGACGCGACGGCGGCCCGGGCCTCCTACCTGCGCGCGCACGCCGGGGCCGAGGCGCACGGCGACGCGCTGCTGACCTCCTTCACCCGTGGCCACCTGGCGGGGCTGGCGGCCCGCGACGGCGACGTCACCGCTGCCCGGCACGGTTTCGCGGAGTCGTTGCGGCTGCGCGTCGAGACGGGGTACCTCATCGGGACGGCCCCGGCCCTCGCCGCCCTGGCGACCGTCGAGCCCGAGCCGGAGGCGGCCCGGCTGCGGGCCGAGGCCGCGCGGCTGTTCCGGCTGCTCGGCGGCGTACCCGTGTGGCTCGCGGAGACCCTGGACGCCGAAGGGGCCGCTTAGGAGCGGCGGCCCTGGCAGGGAGGACGGCCCGGGGGAGGTGTGCGCGGCGCTCGTCGCGCGCAGCCGCTCACCCCATCGGGTGATGAGCGATCACATCGCCGCAGGCGACGGCGCCGGCGGTCGGAAGAGAACGCCCGCGACCCCCGTGCCGGGGGTCGCGGGCGTCCGGCGGCCGGGCTCCAGGCTTCCATGCCGGCCGCGGCGCCTCGATTCAGCCGCGGCGGGCGCCGGCACGCGGGCCGCGGACCGCGCTTCGGGCCCGCGCGACGGGGCGGGCGCTCACTGCCCGGCGGGCGGAGCCTGGATGTAGTCCTCCAAGCGGGCCACGGTGAAACCCTGTTCGCGGATGTGGCGGAGCATGTTGGCGAACATGTGCGTCATGGTGACGCCCTTGAGTTCCGCGGGGCCGCGGAAATGCGCGAGGATGATGTCCCCGGGGCGCAGACGCTTGTCCGCGGTCTGATACTGCATTTGCTTGATCTGCATGGATTCACGCCACAGCACTATCGCCCCCGGACCGCACTGCCGCACCGCCGCGTTGAGGGAGTCCCCATACGCGCCGGCACCGTACGGCGGGCGGAACAGGAGGGGGGCCGAGCCGTACCGCTGAGCGAGGATCTCCTGGTTCCCGCATATCTCGGCGCGCTGCCGGGCGGGCGACAGCCGATTCATCTCCGGGTGGTGCAGGGTGTGGTTCTGGATATGGTTTCCCAGCCCCTGGAGCTGTGTGAAATACCCGTAGTCGCTCTTGATCGCGTCATTCGTGAGGAACATGGTGACGGGGACCTTCAGATCCTTCAGCATCCGCACGAACGCGGGACTCTTCTCCTGGCCGTCGTCGATCGTTATGAAGACGATCTTCTCCTTGGTCGGCACGTCGGAGATCACCGGGACCGGACCGTGCGCGGTGAGTCGGACCGGCTTGACGGCCGGCGGCCCCGGGGCCGGTGCCAGCGGTTTCAGCCCCCACTTCGCCCAGGCGTCCACCGCCGGCGCCGACGGGCTCGGGGAGAGGGGCGGCAGGGACCCGCTCATCGGCGAACCGGCCGCGTCGGGCCCGGAGGCGGGCGCTCGTACCCCCTGTCCGGCCGCCGCACCGCTGTCCTTCGCGCATCCGGTCACGACAGTGGTGAGGACGAGTGCGCCCAGAGCCGCTCCGAGCAGCAAATTCCGTCGGCACCGCACCCGCCCGCGCAATGGCCGGAGATATCCATGATTCATGCACGAACCGTATACGCACGCTATTTCCGCGGAACGGCGGGGGCGGCCCGTTCCCCGGGACCGCCCGAAAGCGGCGAAACGGGCGCCCAATGCGGCCCATTGGGCGGGCGCGAAAAGTTTATCGCGTTCCGGCCGGCCCGCCGAGAATTCCGCGCGGGACCACGGGAACAGGAACGGTTCCCGACAGGTTCCCCACATTCACCCGCCGTATGTGACGGGAACCACACGCCCCGAACGGGCGGGAGGCCTCTTCAGCCGCCGTAGTGGCCGCGGGCGAGGGCCTCGACCTCGGAGATGTCCCCACCGACGAGGGCCTCCAGGAGCGCGGCGTGTTCACCGGCGTCCGCGACGAGTTCGGCGCGGATGCCGCGAGGGCCGCCGCCGGCGCGTGCGTGGTCCTCGGCGACGGGCCACTGGGCACGGCGGTGCAGTTCCTCCGCCACGGCGACGAGCTGCCGGTTGCCGGAGACCTCCAGGAGCGCGCGGTGGAAGGCCCGGTCGGCCTCGGCGTAGGCGACGCGGTCGCCGAGCGCGGCGGCGGCGACGGTGGCCTCGGCCAGGGGCCGCAACTGCTCCCAGCGGGAGGGCGGCACGGTGCGGGCCAGCCGCAGCACGACGGGGACCTCCAGGAGCGCGCGCACCTCGGCGAGTTCGGCGCGGTCCCGGCGGCTGCGCTCGGCGACCCGGAAGCCCTTGTTGGGCAGGGCCTCGACGGCGCCTTCCCGGGCCAGCAGCTGCATGGCCTCGCGGACGGGTGTGGCCGAGACCCCGAATCGCTCGGCGAGCGCCGGGGCGGAGTACACGGCGCCCGGCCGCAGCTCGCCGGTCACCAGGGCGCCGCGCAGCGCCCGCAGGACCTGGTCGCGCACGGAGTGCCGCTCGGGCATCCGGCGCGGCCGGGGCAGCGCCTCGGCCCGGCCCGGTGCGGCGTCCCGACGGGACCCGGTCTCCTGGCGGGGCTCGGCATGCGGATGGGCACCCCGGACGAGTTCGTCGTGGCCGGGCGGCAGCCCTGGGGCCGCTGCGGCGGCCGCCTCGGGGCGCCGCGCGGCTCGGGGGGCGTACTCCACGGGGGGCTCCTTCGGACGGATCGGTGTGCGCCTGGCGCACTCCTACGTTCGGTGCGCGCCGCCCTCTATTGCACCACTCTCCACGACCTGCTTCGAGAAGGTACCTCCCGCCGTGCCCCCGGAAGCGAGGCAAGGCCGGTACCACCTCGTGTGGATCTTTTGTCCGGGCCGCCCGGCACGGCTTCCCGGACTCCGCCCGCCGAGGGGCCCGGCGCCAGGTCGGCCCGGAACTTCGCTAGGTCAACTGCGCTAAGAACGCTCCTCAGTTCGAGTATTCTGTCGGTCTCTCCCCACGCCACCACTCCGTTGGCGTTCTCTTGTCCCGAAACCGCTTCACGCGCCCGAGGCGTTCGCCAGGATGTCGCGCGAACGCCGTCTCGCGGCCCGAGCGCGACGGTACTGCGACGCAAGGAATCGCACGTATGAGATTTACGGACATAACGCTTGACTGGACGCTCTCGGGCGCCGTGTGCGTGGCGGTCCTCGCCGCCGCGGCGGTGTTCCTGCGCAACCGCAAGGCCCGCAAGGAGGAGGCCGCCCAGGGCGACTCCTGGGAGCGTTCGGAGGAGCGGCGCCGCAAGAAGGAGGCCATGTACGGCACGGCCTCCTACGTCCTGCTCTTCGGCTGTGCCTCGGTCGCGGCGGCCCTGTCCTTCCACGGCCTGGTCGGCTTCGGCCAGCAGAATCTGGGCCTGTCCGGGGGCTGGGAGTACCTGGTGCCCTTCGGTCTCGACGGCGCCGCGATGTTCTGCTCCGTGCTCGCCGTCCGCGAGGCCAGCCACGGCGACGCGGCCCTCGGCTCGCGCATCCTGGTCTGGCTGTTCGCGGGCGCCGCGGCCTGGTTCAACTGGGTGCACGCCCCGCGCGGCGGCGGCCACGCCGGCGCCCCGGAGTTCTTCGCGGGCATGTCGCTCTCCGCGGCGGTGCTCTTCGACCGGGCCCTGAAGCAGACCCGTCGCGCGGCCCTGCGCGAGCAGGGCCTCATCCCGCGCCCGCTGCCGCAGATCCGCATGGTCCGCTGGCTGCGCGCCCCGCGCGAGACCTACGGCGCCTGGTCCCTGATGCTGCTCGAGAACGTCCGCACGCTGGACGAGGCCGTCGAGGAGGTCCGCGACGAGCGGGTCCGCAAGGACCAGGAGGCGATGCGCCGCCGCGAGCACGAGCGGCTGGAGCGCGCGCGCATCAAGGCCATCAACCGGCAGCACCGCGTCTGGAACCGCGGCGGCAGCAAGTACGAACTGCCCGGCTCCAACCCCGCCGGCACCCAGGCCTCCGCGGAGCCTGCCATAGAACCGGAGAAGGCCGAACTGCCCTCGCGCTCCCGTCCCGCGCTGTCGCCCGTCCGTGAAGAGGCGCTGCGCACCACCATCGACCTCACCGCCGAGGACGACACCATGGCGCTGCCCAAGCTCGACTCCCTCGAGCGCAAGCTGGCGGATCTGGAGCGCCAGTACGGCTGATTCCCCCCGCACCTCCTCGCGTCACATCGCTGCCCCGGCCGGGTCTTCCCGGCCGGGGCAGCGGCGTTGCGGGGCGAGTGGATCGACGTTCCGTCAGGACGGCGAGGCCGCGTCCAGTTCGAACCACACGACCTTCCCGGAACCGTCCCCCTCGGCGTGAACGCCCCAGGCGTCGGCGAGGGACTGCACGAGCTGCAGGCCGCGTCCGGAGGTGCCGCGTGTCGAGGGCGCGCGCAGCCGGGGATGGCGGGAGGTGAAGTCGCGTACCTCCACGCGCAGTCGGTGCGCCGGGGCCGGTGCGAAGGTCGCGGTGAGGACGGCGCCCCGGTCGGTGTGCCGCAGGGCGTTGGTGACGAGTTCGGTGGTGAGCAGGACGGCGGTGTCGGCAAGGGCGGGGACGCCCCAGTCCCGTAAGGACTCGCGCAGCAGCCTGCGGACGTCCGCCACCGCCGGCAGGTCGGCGTGCTGGAGCGGACGGTGCAGGTGGTGCGCTTCGGTGGTGTCCCCGGCCTCCCGGTCGCTCGCCTGCGCAGGCTGACGTTCCATCGGCTCCGCTCCGGCAGCTCGCGCCCTTCCGGGGTCGAACATCTACGCGCAATGCATGCCCCGGCGCGGCCACTTCCAGTCATGGGCCGTGGACGCTGCGCTCTTGTATCCATTGCATGCAATGGATACAGTGGCCGGGTGCAGCAGACGGACGCCGCCCATCGGCGGCTGCGGGAACTGATCCTGGACGGGGTGTACGCCCCCGGCCAGCGCCTGACCGAGCTGGAGACGGCCGCGGCGCTGGCGATGAGCCGTACACCGGTGCGCGAGGCGTTCCGCGCGCTGGTGGCGGACGGCCTGGTGCGTTCGGCGGGGCGCGGGGTGAGCGTGGTCGAACTGGGCCCGGAGGCGCTGCGCCACGCCTACCAGGTACGCGGCGCCCTGGAGGCGCTCACCGCCGAACTGGCCGCCGGGCGGCAGCGGCGCGGGGAGGTGGCACCCGCCGAACTGACCGCGCTGGAACGCGTGGCGGCGCAGGCCGAGGAGGCCACGGCGGCAGGGCGCCTGGAGGAAGCGGTCCGGCACAACCGGCGCTTCCACAGCGGCATCGCCGCCCTGTCGGCGAACCCGGTGGCGGCCGGCACGCTGGACCGGCTGTGGGACCAGATCCAGGTCTCCACCCGTCTGTCCCTCGCCGCACCGGAGCGACCCGACCAGGTCGCCGACCAGCACCGCCGGCTGCTCGCCGCCGTCGTCGCGGGCCGCGAGGCGGAGGCGCACGCGGCCGCCCGTGAGCATGTGGCCGACACCTGCGCCGCCTCCGAGCGGGCCGGGGCGCCGGCGGACGACCGCACCGACGACCCACACGAGAGGACGCGTTAGCCGTGCCGGACATCAGCAAGCAGCACACCTACGCCATCGAGGTCGCCTGGAGCGGCAACCGCGGCTCGGGGACGAGCGCGTACCGCGCCTACGGCAGGGAGCACGAGGTCTCCGCGCCCGGCCTGCCGGTGCCGGTGATCCCCGGCAGCTCCGACCCCGCCTTCCGCGGCGACCCGGCCCGCTGGAACCCCGAACAGCTCCAACTGGCCGCCCTGTCGCAGTGCCACATGCTCTCCTACCTGCATGTGTGCACGGTCGCGGGAGTGGTCGTCACCGCCTACACCGACCGCGCCGAGGCCACCTTGCGGGAAACCGGCGACGGCGGCGGCCACTTCACCGAGGCCGTGCTCCGGCCCCGTGTGGAGGTCGCCTCGGCCGCCATGGTGGACGCCGCCGTCGCGCTGCACGAGGACGCCCACCGGCTCTGCTTCATCGCCAGTTCCGTCAACTTCCCGGTCCGGCACGAGGCGGACGTGGCCGTCGCCGGCTGAGCCGGCCGGTCGGCACCGCCGGCGTCGCGGGCACGGTCAGCGCAGCCCGCGCAGGACGTTGCCCTCCGTGGTGAGGTAGTTGGAGGCGTAGTCGAAGCGGCGCGCCCGGGCGAAGAGCAGGTAGTAGTACTTGGCGTTCTCGCTGAACCAGTACGCCGGGGTGAGGTCCGCCTGTTTCATCGGACGGGTCGTCACATCGGCGATGGCCGTGTACCCGTTGCGGACCTTGCAGTACTTCTTCTGCCGCTGGAACATGTCCGCCGCCCGGGCGCGGTAGCGCTCCTTCTTCGTGATGAGCCAGAGGAAGAGGCAGGAGTCGACGTACTCGGGACGCAGGGGGTAGGAGGCGTCGACGGCGCGCAGGGTGGTGTAGTCGATCATCTCCGGGGGCAGGCGGTGGGCGGCGATCACGGCCGCCCAGCTGTCGTGGTAGGCCTCCCCGTCGGCGATCCGGCCGCTCTGGGCGAGCAGTCCGGCGTAGAAGGCGGTGAGCTCCGACTGGTAGTGGCCGGTGGTGCGGCCGGTGGTCATGTCGGCCTGGCGGAACCAGAGCCGGCCGTCGCGCCGCTCGGCCAGGTGGCGGAAGACGCCGGCGGTGAGCGTGGTGTACCAGGTCCTCAGGTCCTGGTCGCGGTACAGCTGCCAGCCGTCCCACAGGTATTCGAAGAAGGAGTCGACAGGCGGGTCGAGGGTGGCGGTGGTGCCGGTCCACGCGCCGGTCTCGACGTTCAGCGCCGTGCCCACCAGGTCGATCCGCGAGCGGCGGTCGTAGACGGCGCGCAACGCCTTCTTGGCCGCGTCGTAGTAGCGCCGGTCGCCGGTGAGCCGGGACAGCTCGCCGAACTCGGTGATGCAGGTGCCGATCTCGGCGAGGTTGTTCTCCTTGCCGCGCACGGCGCCGGTGGAGAGGTTGACGTAGCGGTACGGGGCCCCGGTGGGCGACCGGGTGAAGGCGGGCAGCAGGCGGTCGGCGAGGTCCCGCGCCCGGTCGAGCAGGACCGGGTCCTTGGTGGCCAGGTGACCGGAGAGCAGGCCGCCCACCAGCCGGATGATCGTCTCGAAGACCTGGACAGGGGCGTCCTGGTCGAGCACGAGGTCGTTCTTGACCCAGGCGACGCCCGCGGCCAGGTCGTCGTCCAGTTCCATCAGGTAGAGCGTGTCCAGCGCCTCGATGATCGTCAGGCCGAGGGTGCTGCCGGGGATGAAGAAGTCCGAGCCGGTGCCGCTGATCGGGCGCAGCTCGTCCCGTCCCCAGGCGAGGCGCCGGTAGGCGTCCCAGGCGCTGCGGAACGCGGTGACGGCCTCCTGGGCGAGCCCCGCGTAGGGGTCGGGGGCGGCGGCAGCGGCCGTACCGGACAGGGGCAGCGACGAGGCCATGGTGACAGGGGCGAGAGCGGCGGCTGCTCCGAGCAGCCTGCGCCGAGAGAGTCCGCCGGGACGCGCGAGTTTTCTCATGCCCCGAAAACCCCGTCCGTCTTGCGGGCGTTACGGGACACCGCCGCATTGACGGGGAATCCATCCGGTGAGCCGACCCCGAGGAGTTGAGATGCACGACGACCGACTGCTGGTCGAGGGACGTCTGACCAGGGCGATGGGCCAGTTCATCCGGCCCGCGACCTATGCCGACCGGGTGCCGCTCGCCCTGACGGCGTGGCATGTGGACGGCGAGCCGGTGCCCGTCGGGGAGGCGCTCAAGGCGCTCTCGGACGGCGCCTTCGAGCCGTTCTCCCCGGGTATGCCCTGGGGGCCGCCCTGGTCGACCAGCTGGTTCCGGCTGGAGGGCGCCGTCCCGGCCGGGTGGGCGGGCCGCCGGGTGGAGGCGGTGATCGACCCCGGCTTCGGCGGCGACGGACCGGGCTTCGTGGCCGAGGGACTGGTGTACGACGCCGAGGGCGCGCCCGTGAAGGGTGTCCATCCGCTCAACCGCCATGTCCCGGTCGCCGCTCCCGCCAGGGGCGGCGAGCAGGTGCGGCTGCTGCTGGAGGCCGCCGCGAACCCGGCGGTGCTGCGCGACTGGCGGCCGACCCGGCTCGGCGACGTGCGCACGGCCGGCCGCGAGCCGCTGTACCGCTTCGACACCGCGGAGCTCGCCGTCCTGGACGAGGACGTCTGGCACCTGGTGCTGGACATCGAGGTCCTCGAGGGACTCATGCACGAACTGGACTTCCACGACCCCCGCAGGCACGAGATCCTGCGCTCCTTGGAGGACGCGCTCGACGCCCTCGACCTGCACGACGTCCCGGGCACCGCGGCCGCCGCCCGCGGGGAGCTGGCCGAGGCCCTCGCCCGGCCCGCGCACGCCAGCGCGCACCGGGTCTCCGCGACCGGCCACGCCCACATCGACTCGGCCTGGCTGTGGCCGCTGCGCGAGACCGTGCGCAAGGCGTCGCGCACCTTCGCCAACGTCACCGCGCTCGCGCGCGACTATCCCGAGCTGGTCTTCTCCTGCTCTCAGGCCCAGCAGTACGCATGGGTCAAGGAGCACCAGCCGGTGGTGTGGCAGCGCATCCAGCAGGCGGTGCGGGCGGGCAACTGGGCGCCGGTCGGCTCCATGTGGGTGGAGTCCGACGCCAACATGCCCGGCGGTGAGGCGCTGGCCCGGCAGCTCGTCCACGGCAAGCGCTTCTTCCTGGACGAACTGGGCGTGGAGACCGAGGAGATCTGGCTGCCCGACTCCTTCGGCTACACCGCCGCCTTCCCCCAGCTGGCACGGCTGGCAGGGGTGCGGTGGTTCCTCACCCAGAAGCTGTCCTGGAACCAGACGAACAAGATGCCGCACCACACCTTCTGGTGGGAGGGCATCGACGGCACCCGCGTGTTCACCCACTTCCCGCCCGTCGACACCTACAACTCGCAGCTCGACGGCCGCGAACTCGCCCACGCGGTACGCAATTTCGCGGAGAAGGGCCGGGCCACCCGGTCACTGGTGCCGTTCGGCTGGGGCGACGGCGGGGGCGGCCCCACCCGCGAGATGCTGGAGCGGGCACGCCGGCTGCGCTCCCTGGAGGGCTCGCCGCGAGTGGAGATCGAGAAGCCCGCCGCCTTCTTCGCCGCCGCCGAGGCCGAGTACGGGGACCGGGCGCCGGTCTGGTCCGGCGAGATGTACCTGGAGCTGCACCGCGCCACGTACACCACGCAGGCGAAGACCAAGCAGGGCAACCGGCGCAGCGAGCACCTGCTGCGGGAGGCCGAACTGTGGTGCACGGCGGCGGCCCTGCGCGACCCGGAGGGGTACGCGTATCCGTACGAGGACCTGGACCGGCTGTGGAAGACGGTACTGCTCCACCAGTTCCACGACATCCTGCCGGGCAGCTCGATCGCCTGGGTGCACCGCGAGGCCCGGGACACCTACGCCGAGGTCCGCGAGGAACTGGAGTGGATCGTCGCGGGGGCGGTGGCCTCCCTCACCGGCGACCGCGCGGAGGACGACCGCGGGCCGGGTGTCCTCAACGCCTCGCCGTACGCGCGCCGCGAGGTCGTGGCGCTCGCGGCGGAGGCGCTGGCGGCACTGCCGCCGGACACGCCCGCGCAGCCGCTGCCGGACGGCGGGGCGGCCGTGGCGGTCGCGGCACCCGCGCTCGGGGGCGCCGCCGTCGACGGACCCTCGATCGGCGAACCGGTCACCGCGGCGCGGGAGGACGGCCTGATCGTCCTGGACAACGGGCTGCTCCGCGTGCACGTCGACCGCGACGGGCTGCTGTCCTCGGTGCACGACCTGACCGCGGGCCGCGAGGTGCTGGCCCCGGGCGCCCACGGCAACCTGCTGCAGCTGCATCCCGACCACCCCAACAAGTGGGACGCCTGGGACATCGACCGCCACTACCGCCGCAAGGTCACCGACCTGACGGACGCGGAGTCCGTCGACCTCGTCGAGCGGGGCCCGCTGCGCGCCGTGGTCCGGGTCGTACGGGCCTTCGGCGCCAGCCGGATCACCCAGGAGCTGCGCCTGACGGCCGGCAGCCGGCGGCTGGACGTCGTCACGGACGCCGACTGGCACGAGTCCGAGAAGGTGCTCAAGGCCGCCTTCCCGCTGGACGTGCTCGCCGACCGCTCCACCGCCGAGATCCAGTTCGGCCATGTGCACCGCCCCACCCACGCCAACACCGGCTGGGACGCGGCCCGTTTCGAGATCTGCGCCCACCGATGGCTGCACGTCGGCGAGCCCGGCTACGGGGTCGCGCTGCTCAACGACTCCACATACGGCCACGACGCGTCCCGCTCCGGCACGGACACGACGGTACGGCTGACGCTGCTGCGCGCCCCGCACAGCCCCGACCCGGAGACGGATCAGGGCTCCCACCGCTTCACCTACGCGCTGCTTCCCGGGGCGGCCGTCGGCGACGCGGTCGCCGAGGGGCTCGCCCTCAACCTGCCGCTGCGCCCCGCCGCGCAGGCGGAACCCGTCCGGCCGCCGCTGCGCGTCGGCCACCCCGGGATCACGGTGGAGTCGGTCAAGCTCGCCGACGACCGCTCGGGGGACGTGGTGGTGCGCCTGTACGAGTCCCGCGGCGGCCGGGCCTCGGGCACGCTCGTGCCCGGTTTCGCGCTCGCCGGGGCGCGCGTCACGGATCTGCTGGAGCGGCCGGAGCGGGACGCCCCGCGTGACGGGGACGGCGTCGCGGTGAGCCTGCGCCCCTTCCAGATCCTGACGCTGCGCCTGACGCCCGCGGCGCCTCAGGCGTCCCAGACGGCCACCACGGTGCGGTCGTCGGCGTAGCCCTTGACGCGGGTCCGGGCGTCGCCGAGGAAGGCCGGCAGCCCCGGCGGCTCGGCGGCGCCCCAGCGCTCCGCGAGGTGCGCGGCGAGCGCCGGCTCGCCGCGCAGCGGGTCGGCGAGGCCGCTGCTGCACAGCAGCAGCGTGTCGCCGGGGCGGGCGATCGAGGCCCGGAAGCGGAAGTCCACGGCCGGGCCGTCCTCGGGTTCGGCGGGCTCCCCCGACCGGAGCGGTTCCAGGTCCTGCCACTCACCGCCCCGGATGCGGAACAGCCCGCCGTCGCCGACGCCGAAGAACAGCCGGATGCGGCAGTCCGGGTCGACGGGCAGCAGCAGGCAGCGCAGGCCGGCGTCGTACTCGCCCGGGTCCAGGCCCAGTTCCTCGCCCTTGGCGCGCAGCCGGCCGCAGCAGCGGTCGGTCAGGCGCTGCAGCCCCGACTTGAGGGAGCCGCGCCGCGAGCCGCGGATGTCCTCCGCGAGGCGGGCGTGGCTGCGGCCCACGGCGGAGGCGATCCCGTGGCAGGCGTCGCGGGCGGCGCGGTGGGCGACGGCGGAGACGCGCGGGCCGGTGGCGACGGCGAACAGCAGCAGCGCGTCGTCCCCCGCCCCGAAGCGGGCGGTCAGCAGGGCGTCGCGGCGCGGCTCGCCCCGGTAGCGGGCGGAGTCGCCGCGCGTGACGGCCGTACGCACCGTCAGCACGCCGTACCGGGCGCCGTCCAGGACGGTGTCGGGGACCAGGTCGTCGAGAGCTCCGGGGTCCGCGAGCGGCCACGCGGTCGGCTCGGGCGCGTAGGTGGGCGGGCCGTCACCGAGGAACGCGGTGTCGGGGACCGTGACCGCACTGGTCGCGGACCCGCCGTCGCCCGGCGGGCCGGACGGGCCGGGTATGCGGACACCGGGTGCGGTACGGGCCTGCGGGACCCGGGCGTCGGGGGTCACGGGGGCGGTGGCCGCGGTCCTCCCGGTCTGCCCTGTCTTCCCGGTCTCCCCGGTCTCCCCGGTCGAGGGTTCGGCCGGCACCCAGCCCGGGGGCAGTCCCGGGGGCTCCGCCGCGCTCGGCTCCGGCGGGCTCTGGTACTGCCAGGGGCGCGGGACGTCACCCGCGGGCGGCGGCTCCTGGCGGCGCAGCCGCAGGGTGTCCGGCGGCCCGGGCTCGGGCTCCGTCCGGTCCCCGTCCGGACGGTCGGCTCCCGTGCCCGGCGGTCCCGGGTCCAGGTGCGGCTCACCGCCCAGCGCGCTGACCGCCGACGTGTAGCGGTCGTCGAGCGTGTCGTCCTGCTCACCGGCTCCGCCGGCCCCGGGATCGGTCCTGCCGTACAACTGCCGCCACCACTCGTCCTCTTGGCGGCGGCCGGTCTCCCCCTGCTGGCTCATGCCCCTATTGTCCACCGGGACGCGCACGGCGAAACAGACTTCGGGCACGCCGGCGGTCCGACGGGCGGCCGGCCCCCTCCTCGGGCCGCACGTCGGACGTTCCAGTGGGGACACCTTGCCAGGACAGGGGTTCGAGCAGGGATGATGTCCGGAGGCGGAATTACGCCATGGCTCATTCCCGCCATGCCCGCGTGTTGTCCGCGGCCGTTCCGGGATCCCCCCGCGAAGCTCCCGGAAGTCCGGGGAAAGGAGTGCCCGTGCTCGGTGCCATAGGGCTGGACGATGCCCAGGAGGCGGCCTACCGCGCCCTCGTGGGCCTGGGGGCCGCCGAGGTCGTCGACCTGTCGCACCGGCTCGGACGGCCCGACGAGGAGACCGTCGCACTTCTGAGGCGCCTGGAGCGGCACGGGCTGGTCGCGCAGTCCTCCGCCGGCTCCGGCCGCTGGGTGGCCGCACCGCCCAACGTCGCGCTCGGCGCCCTGCTGACCCAGCAACGGCACGGTCTGGAGCAGGCCGAGTTGGCCGCCGCCGTGCTCGCGCAGGAGTACCGGGCGGAGGCGGCCGAGCCGTCCGTGCACGATCTGGTGGAGGTCGTCACCGGCGCGAGCGCCGTGACGCACCGCTTCGCGCAGCTCCAACTGGGCGCGGAGAAGGAGGTGTGCGCCCTGGTCACGGGCAGCCCGATGGTCGTCAGCGGCATGGAGAACACCGCCGAGGAACGCGCCGTCGCACGCGGCGTCCGCTTCCGCGTGGTCGTCGAGCGGGAGGTGATCAGCGGCCCCAACGGCATCGTCGAGATCACCGCCGCCCTCAGCCGCGAGGAGGAGGTCCGCGTCGTGGACCGGGTCCCGACCAAACTCGTCGTCGCGGACCGCTCCCTGGCGATGGTCCCGCTCGGCCGCAACTCCGCGGGACCGGCCGTGCTGGTCGTGCACGGCAGCGGCCTCCTGGACTCGCTGATGGGCCTCTTCGAGAGCGTGTGGCGCGAGGCGCTGCCGATCCGCCTCGACCCCGACGGCGTGCCGGAAGAGGATTCGCCCGACGGTCCGGACGCGGTGGACCTGCGGATCCTCTCGCTCCTGCTCGCCGGGCTCACCGACGCCAGCGCGGCCAAGCAGCTCGACCTCGGCCTGCGCACGGTCCAGCGCCGCGTCAAGCGCCTGATGGAACTGGCCGACGTCACCACCCGCCTCCAACTGGGCTGGCACGCCTACGAACGCGGCTGGGTCGCCCGCACCCTCGACTGACGCGCCCCCGCGCGGCGACCGCACCTGCGACGCGCTGCCACCCGGCGGCCGGTTCGCCGCCTGCCCGCTCGACGCCGACGGCGAGCCGTACGGTCCGTCCCCTCCGGCCCCGCCCGAAAGCCCCGGCTCCGGACCCGGACCCGGACCCGGACCACGCCGCCGGCCGGCGCCCCGTGCGGATTCAGGTGCCCGTGGCCCCCGCGGCCGACTGCACGTCGGCGGCGGACGAAAAGAGCAGGCGCCGACCGGCGCAACCCGAGATGTCGTCCCCTGCCCCGAACCACGCCACCCCGCCCGGCACGACGCGGCGCCGCCTGGCGGTCGCGTCGGCCACACCGCCGCCGGGCCGCGAGATCAGCCCACCCAGCCCCGCTCCAGGACGACTCCGCCCCGGACGCGCACCACACCGCGCCTCCGGACCCGCCTCCATTCGAGACGGCGTCAGTGGTGCCGGAGGGCCGACGCCAACCGCCGTGCCCGCGGGGGACTCCTCAGCGGCAGGGCCCCGGACGGCACGCCGCGAGGCCGCATCCGACGGCCCTGGCCGCCCACGGCGACACGGGCCCCGGAGCCGGCTGACCCCGGCGGCCGGGTTCGCCGTCGCGCCTGCGACGTTGCGGTGCCCCGGAGGCATGCCCCTGCCCCAGGCCGGCCGGCCCCGGCCGGCCGCGGCGTCCGCCCACCCCTCCGGCGGCCCGAGGCCCACTTCCCACCGCGGGCCCTGCAGACGGCGGCGTCCGCGCCGCGGGATGCGCGGCCCCGCGCTGAGCGTTGCCGTCTCCCGGCGGAATCGTCCGGGATCCGTAACAGAGGGATCCCGGAGCGCCCGCGCTCCGTCCTCCTTTGTGCACAGCGGTACGGAGAACTCAGGGAGCGGGGCGGACATGGTGTGGAGCGGTATACGGGGGACGAACGGGCGTCTGCTGGGGGCGGCCGTCGGCCTCGCGGCCGTGACGGCGGCGGTGTCGGCGTGGACCGCCCAGGCGGGGTCCACCGGTGACCGGGCGGCGGCGGCCGTGCCCCATGCGTCCACGAAGCCCTCCGCGACGGCCACGGCCACGCCCACACCCCGCCCCATACCGGGGCAGACCTCCGTGCCGGACGCGCAACTCCCGGCCCCGCTGGTCAACATGGACATCGCGCACGCCTCGGACAAGGGCCCCCGGGGCGTGAACATCACCATCGACGACGGCCCCGACCCCGCCTGGACCCCGCAGGTTCTCCAGGTGCTCGAGGACAACGGCGTGAAGGCGACCTTCTGCATGGTCGGCACGCAGGCGCAGGCGCACCCCGATCTGGTGAAGGCCGTGGTCGCCGCCGGGCACCGGCTGTGCGACCACTCCGTCACCCACGACACGACGATGAACACCAAGTCGCGGGCCTACCAGGCCAAGGAGATCCTGGACGCCGAGCGCATGATCACCGAGGCGTCGGGGGGCGTCAAGCCGCTCTACTACCGCGCCCCCGGCGGCGCCTTCACCCCGTACAGCCGTCAGCTCGCCGCGTCGCGCGGTATGCGTCCGCTGGGCTGGAACGTGGACTCCGAGGACTTCAAGCAGCCGGGCACGGCCGCCGTGGTGGGCACCGTCAAGAACGAGATCGCCAACGGCCCGACCGTGCTCTTCCACGACGCGGGCGGCGACCGCGGGCAGACCGTGGAGGCGCTGCGCCAGATCCTGCCGTGGCTGAAGCAGCAGGGGTACACCTTCGGCTTCCCCGTGCGCTGACGGTTCGTCAGCGCGACGGTCACCCGCGCGGGCCGGGACTACGCTGTTGCCGTCCCGAGAGGAGCTCCCGTTGCCCGACCAGATCTCCACGCCGCGCCCCACACTGGAAGCCGTCGCCGAGCGGGCCGGTGTCTCCCGGGCCACGGTCTCACGGGTGGTGAACGGCGGGGACGGGGTGCGCGAGGTCCTGGTCGAGAAGGTCCGACGGGCCGTCGAGGAACTGGGGTACGTGCCCAACCAGGCCGCGCGTTCCCTGGTCACCCGGCGGACGGGGGCGGTCGCCGTGATCGTGGCCGAACCGGAGACCCGGGTCTTCGCGGACCCCTTCTTCGCCGAGCAGTTGCTCGGCATCAGCCGCGAGCTGGCCGTCCACGACTCGCAGCTCGTCCTGCTGCTGGTGGAGGGGACGGCCGACTACGACCGGGTCGGCCGCTATCTCTCGGGCGGTCACGTCGACGGCGCCCTGGTCTTCTCCCTGCACGCCGAGGACCCGCTGCCGGGGATCATCCGGCGGATCGGCCTGCCCACCGTCTTCGGCGGCCGTCCCGGCTGGCCCGGGGCGGACGGCGACCACGGGATCCTCTACGTCGACTCCGACAACCGGGGCGGCGCACGGGAGGCCGTGCGCCATCTGGTCTCCCTGGGACGCGAGCGCATCGCGACCATCACCGGACCGCTCGACCAAACCGCGTCCGTCGACCGGCTCGACGGTTACCGCGACGTCCTGCCGGACGCCGACCCGCGACTGGTCGCCGTGGGTGACTTCTCCGCAGGCGGCGGCGGACGGGCCATGGCCGAACTCCTGGAGCGCGCACCCGATCTGGACGCCGTGTTCGTCGCCTCCGACCTCATGGCCACCGGCGCGCTGCGCGTGCTGCGCGACCACGGCCGCCGGGTGCCGGAGGACGTGGCGGTCGTCGGCTTCGACGACATGGCCTCGGTGGCCGGGCCCGCCGATCCGCCGCTGACGACGGTCCGTCAGGAGATCGAGGAGATGGGGCGGCTGATGGTACGGCTGCTGCTGCGCGGTCTGGCCCGGCGTTCGGAGGAGGGCAGCGGCGGCCGTCCGCTGTCCTCGGTCGTCACGCCGACCCGGCTGGTACGGCGGGCCACCGCCTGACCCGCCGTACCCACCGGGCCTGGTCAGTACTCCCCCTGCTCCTTCATCACCCGGCGGGCCTGGGCGAAGAGCATGCCGACATTGACCGAGCGGCGGCAGACGACGACCGCGACGATGTCCTCGTGCGTGGTGTTGCGCAAGAACAGGTGGGTGAGGTTCTCGCTGTTGACGAGGATCTCCTGGAAGTAGTGCTGGTCGGTGGTGACTCCGCGACGCTCCTTGAAGACGTCCTCGATCATCACCACCGTGCGGCCCTGGAACAGGTCGAGGGTCGCGGCGGCCAGCAGGTCCAGTACCTCCGGGGGATGGCTGTCGACGGTGTCGACGGACAGCAGCATGCCGGTCGCCATGTCGACCACGCCGGCGGCGAGGCAATCGGGGACCTCCTGCCGCAGGTTCTTCACCAGCATCATGATCTGGTCGGCCATGTTCGCACTCGGGCGCTTTCCGGTGGTGCTCACAGCACTCCTTCTTCGGGGGTCATCCGAGGACTCCTTCGTGGTCGGGCACGGGCTCGACCACCGATGCGGGGCCCGGTTCGGGCTGGAGGAGGATCGACGCGATCCGCTCGATCGCGGTGCGGGCCTCCACGTGGAGCTGGGGGACGTTCATCCCCTCGTCGCCCACGACGATCAACAGGGCGGTGTCGTCGACCGCGTACACGGCGGTGTAGCCGCCGCTGCTGCAGGTCACGGTCCTGCGCAGGGAGCCGCGCAGGGCCGCGGACGCGATCCGCTGGGACAGGCCGAGGCTGGCGGCGGCCAGCGCGGCCAGGCCGTTGGGATCGATGGCGTCCTCGGTGTCCGCGGCGATCAGCAGACCGTCGACCGCCGCCACGACGGTGTCGGTGATACCGACCACCTGGTCCCGCAGAGCACGCATCTCGGCGACCAGGGCGTCATGATTCATGCACGTGCACCTCCTTGAATTCATTGCGGAATGGATGATGTGCCGTCACTGCCCCGTGAATCGACGTCAGGGGGAATCCGGCCGGCCCCGTCCCCGGGGCCGGAGAAATCCCTTCCAGCCCGAAGGCGGGCGGGAGGCCTCCAGTGCCTCGTGGATGCCGCTGGCCCCTGGAAGGCGACGCGGCAGCCCTTCCTCGGTGACGGTCATCGGCCCCGGAGCGGGACCGCGCGCGGCCGGGGGCCCCGGCGAGTACGGCGGCCGGGGCGGGTCGGGGTCGAGGTCGGGGTCGGGGTCGGAATCGGGTTCAGGGGCAGGGCCGGGGAGCGGCACCGCTTCCGGGTCCGGGGCGGGCGCGGAGGACCTGGGGGCGGGCGCGGAGGGAGGCGCGGGCGCGGGCACGGTCTCCACCAGGCCCTCGGCGAGCATCCGGGAGACCTCGACGGTGACGGTCCAGACCCCGCGGCCCAGGTGGAAGGCGATGTCCCGGGGACTGCGGCGGCCGTTGGCGCACTCCAGGATGTCCCGCCGGGTGGCGGGCAGCGTCTCGTCGTCCCCGGAACCGGCCAGGGCGATCACCCGGTCGCGGTCCGGGGAGACCGGGCGGGGCAGGGAGGCCAGCGCCGCGATCCGCCGGCCCGCCTCGACCAGCAGTTCCTCGGGCTCGACGCCGCGTCCGACGGCCGGCGCGAGGGCGGGCACCGGATCGTCGGGCCGCGCCGGGTCGAGGACGCAGTTCTCCAGCCGGCCGGCCAGGACGGCGAAGACCGCGTCCTGCGCCGCCATCAGGTGGATCACCTGGAACTCCGCGTTGCCGAGCCGTCCGGCACCGGCGAACGCGACCCCGGGCCACGCTCCGGTGGCGGCCGCGTCGTGCGCGGCGCCCCACTCGGCCTCGTCGATGCGCCCGGAACGCAGCAGCAGCGTGCCCACCCCCGGGGAGCCGGGGCTCTCCACGGCGACGACCGCGCCGCCGAGCAGATGGAAGGCGCCGCCGGGGCTGCCCTGCACTCTCAGCACGCCGCTGGCCCTCTCGTCCCGGCACCTGGCCAGCGCGCGGCCGAGCAGATCGTGGGCGGCATTCCGGGTGGGCACGGAACCGGTCGGTGCCGAGGTCATCGCTCCCCTTGCTGCGCGCATACGGGCATTCCGACAGGCGCCGAAATGCCGTACGTGTGCACGATCAATCGCGCCTGGGGGTAATTCCTACCAGCGCCCGGCGGGACCCCTCGGGGATTCCCAGGAGATGGCCGCGGAAGAGTATTTGAGTATGTTCACTGCCCCTATCGTGCCCATCCGCGACCGTTCCTGTGGCATGTGCGCGAAGCGGCCCACCTCCGGACCCAAAGGTCAAGAGGCCCACGTCTTCTGTGAGTTGACCCGCATCGCGTGTGGGAGGGACCGGTCACGGGAAGGTCACGGGCAGACAGCGAAGGCAAAGGCGCGGTAAACGCGTCCCGAACGGGCTGGAGGAGCCATGGTCTACTCGATCGTCCTCGGCGTCGTGATCGTCGCGCTCGGCCTCGGCAGCATCGTCTACACCTTCTGGCACGAGGGCAGTCCGCTGACCCTGCGCCGCCGGCAGCGGCACAACGGCGCCGGATGACCACCGGCCCGGCCCCCAGGGGGAGCCGGGCCGGCACGTCGGCGCACCGCGCTCGGCGCGGCGCGGCGCGCTCAGTACACCTTGCGGTGCCCGCCGCCTCGCTTGCGTTCGTACATCTCCCGTCCCGCCGCGGAGCGCTGCTTCCATTCACGGCGCATCTCCGCGCGCATCCGGGCGTCGGTGCGGGAGGCGATCCACGCGTTCTCGCGCAGCAACTTGCGGTAGCTGTCCAGCCGTCGGTGCGCCAGGGAGCCGTCCTCCAGCGCGGCGAGGACCGCGCAGCCGGGCTCGGCGGTGTGCGAGCAGTCCTGGAAACGGCACCGCGCCGCCAGGTCCTCGATGTCGGAGAAGGCCTGGGTGAGCCCGGCGTCGGCGTCCCACAGCCCGACCCCGCGCAGCCCCGGGGTGTCGATGACCACCCCGCCGCCGGGCAGCGGCAGCAGGTCGCGGGTGGTCGTGGTGTGCCGCCCCTTGCCGTCGCTGTCACGGATGGCCTGCACCTCCTGGACCTCACGGCCCAGCAGCGCGTTGGTCAGCGTGGACTTGCCGGCGCCCGACTGCCCGAGCAGCACGGACGTGGCCCCGGCCAGCGCCTCGGCCATCTCCGCCACGCCGTCGCCGGTCGCGGCGCTCACGACGCGCACGTCCACGCCCGGCGCGGCGGACTTCGCGTCGGCCAGCAGATAGGTGGTGTCGGGGACCAGGTCGGCCTTGGTGAGGACGACCATCGGCTGGGCGCCGCTGGTCCACGCCAGCGACACGAAGCGCTCCAGCCGGCCGAGGTCCAGTTCCGCGGCGATGGACACCGCGATGACCGCGAAGTCGACGTTCGCGGCCAGGACCTGCCCCTCGGAACGCTTGGAGGAGGTGGAGCGGACGAAGGTGGTGCGGCGCGGCAGCAGGGCGCGTACCGCGGGCCCGGTGGCCGGCGTGAGGTCGACGGCGGCCCAGTCGCCGGTGCACGCGACCCGCATCGGGTCACGGGTGAAGACGTCCTCGGTGTCGGCGCGTACCGTCACGGTGCCGTGGGTACCGCCGGGGCCGTCGGGGACGACGACGTCGCACAGTCCGCGGTCGACGCGGACCACGCGGCCGGGGACGAGGCCCCGCTCCGCGTGGGACGCGAAGGCGGAGTCGAGCAGGGAGTCCCAGCCGTAGGCGACGAGCGCGGTGGACGGCTGCGGGACGGTTCCGTTCTTCAACGGGGAGAGCCCTTCGGGAGGGCGGTCGCGCGCGGCTGCGCCGTCAGGGCGTACGAGACGTCGGGACGGACGCGGTCAGCCGAGGACCGCCGAGGTGGGGTTGATGGTCTTCTGGATGCGGGCAGCGCCCGGCACAGTGACAGTCATCGCTCCAACACCTCCTCGATCGCTCGCGGTCCGACGGCGAAACCATAGCCCGGCCCCCCGAGGGGCGCGCAACTCGTTTTCCGCGGCTCCCGCTTCTCAGGCCGTCTCGGCGTAGCGCTCCCCCGCGTACGCCCGGAGGACCGGTACGACTGCCTCCGCGCCGCCGGGCAGACGGTCCAGCCGGACCAGGGCGTAGGCCTTGTGGCCGTCGACCAGGTAGCTGGGGTTGGAGCCCGGCCTCGTGCCCGGCAGCGGCCACACCACGAGCCAGGGCCGCTTGTCGGTGGTCGCCTCCGACGTGCCGACCGTGACAGCCGCGATCTCCGCCCAGGCGAAGTGCTGTTCGTCCTCGGTGACCTCGCGCATGCTGATCCCGGTGGGGCCGATCCGCAGCCGCAGCGGCTTGCGCCAGCGCCGGTACGAGCGGGCGGTGAGGAACCAGCAGCCGATGGCGCCCAGCGGCCCGAAAGCGCTGAAGGGCTCCGGGCCCACGGTGCGGCCGTGGACCAGTTCCCAGAACGAGTAGCTGAAGACGACGGCCGCCGCCGCCCAGACCAGGGCCCAGGTACCGGCCTGCCGCCCGTCGGCGAAGACCTGTTCCCCGCCCGGCACGCTCCGTTCGGGCCCCGACACGGTCACCGGGATCGGCGGGCGCACGGCGCGCGGCGCCGTCTCGAAGCGCGCACCGGCGTTCCCGGCGAGGGCGGTCGTCACCTCGGTGACACTCTGGTCCAGGTCCTCGCAGTCCACGAGGGTGTAGCGGATCCGGTTGTCCCATGTGCGGTCCGCCTTCCGGGGCAGCGTCACGCCCGGCGCGGTCCACAGCGTCAGCCGCGGCTTGGGGGGCGTCGTCTCCTCGCTGTGCTCGCCGGTGTTCGGGACGTGCCACAGGGCGACCGCCTCGATCTGCTCCCAGGCGAGCTCGGCGTCGTGCAGCGTGATCCCGAACCCGTCGATCCGCAGCCGGAACGGCCGCGCCGCCTTGCGCAGGTCCTGCCGGCCCCTGAAGACCGCCAGCAGCGACAGGAACATCAGGATCAGCGGTGCCGAAGCACCGCCGGCGCCGCCCAACGCGGCGACCAGCCAGGCCAGGGTGCCCGCCGTCACGACGGCCCCTCCCGCGACCCACCGCCGGCCGCGTCGTCGCAGCGTCCGCTCGACCGTGAATTCCACCGCTCCGTCCCCCCCCCTTGTCCTCTCCGCCCAGCACTCATGATGCGGCCCCGCCGACCCGGCTCCCAGCCCCTCGGACCCGCTGGTTGCCCAACCGTGACGCCCACGGGACACCGCCGCCCGCGGGCCGTACGTCCGCCTCCGGGCGTTCACCCGGGCGTCCCCGCCCGGTGGGTTTCCCGCCGGGGCCGGCCGTGCGGGCGCCTTCCCGGCGCATCGGCGCGCGCGCCGAGGATGCCGTGCGGCGGGTCCCCGGGGCCGTGGGGTACCCGGTGGCGTAGGCGTCCGATTCGTTCAAGACGAGGCGCTGGAGGGCTGCGTACGGTGGCGGCATGACCGTGCGAATGGGACTGATCGAGATCGTGGTGGCCGACATGGGGGCGTCGCTGGCGTTCTACCGGCGCCTGGGGCTGGAGATCGCCGAGGGGGTGGAGGGCGAACCGCACGTGGAGGCGGAGGTGCCCGGAGGCCTGCGGATCGCCTGGGACACCCAGGAGACGATCCGCTCCTTCGACCCGGAGTGGACGGCGCCTGGTGGCGGCGGGCACGGCATGGCGCTGGCGTTCGCGTGCGACGGCCCGGCGGAGGTGGACACGGTGTTCGCGGAGCTGACGGCCGCCGGGTACGAGGGGCACCTCAAGCCGTTCGACGCCGTGTGGGGGATGCGGTACGCGACCGTGCGCGACCCGGACGGCAACGCGGTGGACCTCTACGCGCCGCTGGCCTAAGGCTGGGCCCTGTCGTCACGTCGGCTCCCCCGGCTTTCGGCCCGGGGGAGGCGACGTGACGACAGAACACCTGAGGACTACCGCGTGAGCAGCCGGCCGAGCGGGACGCCGGTGAGGGCGCGGACGTCCCGGGCGAGGTGCGCCTGGTCCGCGTAGCCGGCGCGGCCGGCGAGCTCGGCGAACGGGAAGCCGTGGCGGGCCAGGCGCAGCGCGCGCTGGAGGCGCAGGATACGGGCGAGGGTCTTGGGGCCGTAACCGAAGGCGTCCAGGCAGCGGCGGTGCAGTTGCCGCTCGCTGACGCCGAGGGCCGCGGCGACGTCGAGCACCCTGGCGCCGGCGGCGAGGCCCGCGGCCGTCTCGGGCGCGTAGGGGACCGGGGGCCGCGACGGACGGCCCAGCACCACCGCCTCCAGAGCCGTGCCGGGGTCGGTGGCCGCCGCCACGCGCTCGGTCAGGCGCCGCGCCTCCGCGCTCGGCCAGAGCGCGTCCAGCGGCACACGCCGGTCCCGCAGTTCGTGCGCCGGCGCGCCGAGTACGGCGGGCCCGACCCCGGGGGCGAAGCGCAGCCCGGCGTAGCGGGTGCCGGGCGGGCTCGCGGAGAGATGGGCGCGGGTGTCGGGCCCGGCGGCGAAGAGCCCGGCGTCCTCCCCCCAGATGAGGTCGATGCAGCCGTCGGGCAGCACCCGGGCCGCCCCGGCGTCCGCTGTCCTGGTCCACAGCACGGCGCCAGGGACGGCGGAGGCACGTTCCCGGTACATGCCACCAGGATGGCACCGCCCTGTGACAGCGCGCTCACTCCGCGGTCGGCGGCCCGCCCTTCCCGTGCGGGCGCCGGCCGCGCAGCCGGCCGCGGACGTCCTCGGGCGGCAGGAAGCCCGCCCAGCGTTCGGGGAATTCGGCGGGCGGGTCCACGGGGCCCACCTCGTCGTCGGGGCCGTCGTCGAAGGCGGCCCGGCGGGCGGCGGCCTCGGCGAGCCGGTCGGCGGCCTGGCGCTGGCGCACCCGGGCGTTCTTCTCCCGTGCCGCGGCGGTCTCGATGGACGGCCAGACCCGGTCGATCGCGGCGTTGACGGCCGCGCCGACCAGCACCGCGAAGGCCGAAACGAAGATCCACAGCAGGACGGCGACGGGCGCGGCCAGTGATCCGTAGATGGTCGGGCCCTCGACCGTGTGGGTGAGGTAGATGCGCAGCACGAAGCTGCCGAGGACCCACATCAGCAGGGCGACGGCGGCCCCGGGCATGTCTTCGTACCAGGGCGACCGCACCGGCACGGACACGTGGTAGAGCGTGGTGAGGAAGGTGATGGACAGCAGCAGCACCACGGGCCAGTACAGGATGCGGACGACCCACTCGCTCCACGGCAGGAACGCCACGACCGCGTCCGGGCCGACGACCATCAGCGGCATCACGACGGCGCCGATGACCAGGGCGACGACGTAGAGCAGCAGGGCCAGCAGGCGGGTCTTGACGATGCCCCGTATGCCCTCCAGCCCGTACATGATCGTGATGGTGTCCACGAAGACGTTCAGGGCCCGCGAGCCCGACCACAGAGCGATGACGAAGCCGATGGAGATCACGTCGGGCCGGCCGCCGCCGAACACGTCGTCGACCAGGGGGCGCATCAGCTGGTCGACGCCCTTGTCCGACAGGACGGTGGCCGCCGCGGTGAGGATGTTGCGCCGGATGTTGTCGATGGTGTCGGTGCCGATCACCTCGTCCACGTACCCGATGGCGCCGACGAGGCCGAGCAGAAGGGGCGGCAGGGACAGCAGCACGAAGAAGGCGGCCTCGGCGGCCAGGCCCGTGACGCGGTACTCCAGGCAGGAGTTGACCGTGTCCTTGAGCAGCAGCCAGCCGACCTTGCGCTTGGAGACGTTCCGGTAGAGGGACCGCGCCTGGAGAAGCCGGCCCTTCCGGGGCCGCTCGGGTGTTTCATCTGCTGCCTGCACGCGCCTACGGTAGCTGTCATGAGCGCCCCCACACACACCGTGACCAACCAGCCCCCGCCGCTGGTCGGGTATGACGTGTACGCCGCCGACGACGCCCTCGTGGAGGGGGTGGCCCGGCACGCCGCGCCCGAGCGCCGGCCGGAGATCGACCAGGAGCTGGGCGAGATCGGCCGGTCGGCCGGCTCGGTCCAGGCACAGTCGTGGGCGCAGGAGGCGAACACGCACTCCCCCGTGCTGCGCACCCACGACCGCTACGGCAACCGCCTCGACGAGGTGGACTTCCATCCCTCCTACCACCGGCTGCTGGGCCGGGCGGTCTCCTCGGGGCTGACCGACGCCTGGTCCCGCCCGGACGGCCACCTGCGGCGCGCGGCGGGCTTCCTCGTGTGGTCCCAGGTCGAGCAGGGCCACGGCTGCCCGGTCTCGATGACGCACGCGGCGGTGCCCGCCCTGCGCACCGATCCGGCCCTGGCGGCGGAGTGGGAGCCGCGGCTGGGGTCGCGGGTCTACGATCCGCAGCTGGTGGCAGCGGGGCGGAAGCCGGGCGCGCTGTTCGGGATGGGCATGACCGAGAAGCAGGGCGGCTCGGACGTGCGCGCGAACACCACGCGGGCGGAGCCGCTCGCCGAGGAGGGCGCCTACCTGCTCACCGGGCACAAGTGGTTCTGCTCGGCGCCGATGTCGGACGGCTTCCTGGTGCTCGCCCAGGTGACCGGGTCCGCCGGCGACGGCGGCCTGACCTGCTTCCTGCTGCCCCGCGTCCTGCCGGACGGCACCCGCAACGTGTTCCGCATCCAGCGGCTGAAGGACAAGCTGGGCAACCGCTCCAACGCCTCGTCGGAGGTCGAGTTCGACGGCACCTGGGCGCGCCGGGTCGGCGAGGAGGGGCGGGGGGTGGCGACCATCATCGAGATGGTGGCGGCCACCCGGCTGGACTGCGCGATCGGCTCGGCGGCGGTGATGCGGCAGGCGGTGGCCCAGGCGGTCCACCACACCGCCCACCGCAGCGCCTTCGGCGGTCCGCTGATCGACAAGCCGCTGATGCGCAACGTCCTGGCGGACCTGGCGCTGGAGTCGGAGGCGGCGACGACGACCGTGCTGCGGCTGGCGGCCGCGTACGACGCGGACACCGAGCAGGAGCGGCACTTCCGGCGGCTGGCGGTGGCCGTGTCCAAGTTCTGGATCACCAAGCGCTGCCCCGTGGTGGCGGCCGAGGCGCTGGAGTGCCTGGGCGGCAACGGCTACGTGGAGGAGTCCGGCATGCCGCGGCTGTTCCGCGAGTCGCCGCTGAACTCGGTGTGGGAGGGCTCCGGCAACGTCCAGGCGCTGGACGTGCTGCGGGCGCTGCAGAGGGAGCCGCAGGCGCTCAACGCGTTCCTCGGGGAACTCGGGCTGGCGCGGGGCGCGGACCACCGGCTGGACGGGGCGATCAAGTCGCTGCTGACCGAACTCGCCGACCTGGAGGGCATCGAGGGGCGCGCGCGACGGGTCGTGGAGCGGATGGCGCTGGTGCTGCAGGGCTCCCTGCTGGTGCGTTTCGCGCCGGCGGAGGTCTCGGACGCCTTCTGCGCCTCCCGGCTCGGCGGCGACTGGGGGGCGACCTTCGGAACGCTTCCGCGCGGGCTGGACCTGGAGGCCGTGGTGGAGCGGGCGCGCCCGGTGGCGTGAAGCGCGGGCGCGGCGGCGGTCCCCCTGTTCCCGGTGGAAGGTCCGGGATCACGGGAGAAACGATCCGCCGCCGCGCCGCGCGGAAGGTGGTGCCGCGCCGACTCGGCACCACCCCCGGTCTCCAACCTCACCGTCGCACGGATGGTGTTCCGTACGAGTAGCGTGATGCGCCGTCACTGTCCGTCGGGGGCGTGCATATTCGCAACCGTTGCAGACCGTTGCAAGCTATTGGCCGGATATGCCGCCGGAACACCACCGACGGCGGCACCATATGCACAGGGTGTGGTCGCCGATGCACCGTCGCGATCACTGCCGGGCGCACAGCGCAGACCAGCGCACACGCACGCGGGGAGCACCATGAGCCAGGTTCCGTTCGACTCCCGGTCGTTGTCGGCACAGTCGGCCCAGGAGACGCGCCGGTCGGCGCGGATGCTGGGCGGGATGCGGGAGGCCGCACTGGGTGGTGGCGGGAAGGCCGCCGCGACGGTCCCCCGGCAGATCATCCAGGACTCCTGGCGGCGTGCCCTGGACCTCGGCGTCGACCCCGACAACGGCAGCCACAACGCGATGCTGACGGCGGACGAGATCGAGCAGCGCCGGCGCCGCACCCCGCTGGTCGAGGTGATGCCCGCGCTGCGCGACGGGCTGGTCTCGGTGGCCGACGAGGCCCGGCACATCATGGTCGTCACCGATCCCGAGGGCCGGGTGCTGTGGCGCGACGGCAGTGTCGCCGTCCGCAAGAGCGCGGACCGGCTGGGCTTCGCCGAGGGCGCCTCGTGGGCCGAGGACACGGTGGGCACCAACGCGATCGGCACCGCGCTGGTGGCCGGGCGCCCGGTGCAGGTGCACCAGGCCGAGCACTTCGTGCGGGAGCTGCACCAGTGGACCTGCGCGGCGGCGCCGCTGCACGACCCCCGCGACGGACGGCTGCTCGGCGCCGTCGACGTCAGCGGCCCGGCGGCCACCGTGCACCCGGCGATGCTGTCGCTGGTCACGGCGGTGACCAAGGTCGCCGAGGGCGAACTGCGCTCCCGGCACTGGGCGGCGGTCGACCGGCTGCGCTCGGTCGCGGCCCCGCTGCTGGCCCGGATGTCCGGCCGGGCGGCGGTCGTCGACCCCAACGGCTGGACGGCCGCCGTCACCGGCATGCCGGCGGTCGAGCGGATCACCCTGCCCGCCTCCCCGAGCGCCGGGCCCACCTGGGTGCCCTCGCTCGGCCTGTGCACCCTGGAACCGCTGCCCGGCGGCTGGCTGGTGCGGGTCCGCGACGAGGCGGAGGACCGGACACCGGCGGGCCGGGTGGTGCTGGACGTGAGCCGCCCGCGGACCTGGAGCATCACGGTCTCCGGCGGCGCGGGCGGCTGGTCGCAGGAGCTCAGCCCGCGCCATGCGGAGCTGCTGTTCGTCCTCGCCCTGCACCGGGCCGGGCGCAGCGCCGCCGAACTGGCGGGCGACCTGTTCGGCGACACCACCCGCACGGTCACCGTCCGCGCCGAGCTGTCCCGGCTGCGCCGTACGCTCTCCGGCGTCCTGGACCACCGGCCGTACCGTTTCGCCGACGGTGTCGAGGTCGAACTCCTGCGCCCGGCGCACCCCGCCGACCTGCTGCCGCACTCGGCGGCCCCGGCGGTCCGCGCGGCGCGTTTCTCGTGACCGCGGGCGACCCGCCCACCCGGTGAGCCCCGGCACCACGGCTCGGCCCCCTGCGAACGCAGGATCCGCTGCCCGCGGCCGCCGCGGGGTCGCGGCCCCGCGTACACGCCCCGGCGCCAAGGCCTCCAGGACCGCCGGCCCCGCCAGGTCACCGTCGGCCGGCCCCCTCGACCCCGCGGGTTCCCACGGCACGCTCCGCGTGAGCGCGAGGACTCGCGGCCCCGCTTCACTGGTCGTCCCTCCAGGAGTACGTACTCCTCCACCCATGGTCCGCGTGACCGCGGGGCACCCCGCCGCCGGGGCCGCCGGCGTGGTTGGCTGGGCCCCATGAGCAACACCGTCACCGTGACCACCTGGTCGCTGGAACAGACCTCACCGGCCGATATGCGGCCGTCGGTGCCGGCCATGGAGCCCGATCCCGCGACCGCGGGGGTCAGGATCGTCCGGGCCGAGGTGCCGTCCCCGGAGTTCAGCCGCTTCCTCTACACCTCGGTCGGCGCCGACTGCGCGTGGACCGACCGGCTGCCCTGGACGTACGAGCAGTGGCGCGCCTGTCTGGACCGCCCCGGCGTGGAGACCTGGGTCGCCTGGGACCACGGAACGCCCGCCGGCTACATCGAGTTGGACGCGCAGGACGAGGCCCAGGTCGAGATCGCGTACTTCGGGCTGCTGCCCGCCTTCCGGGGGCGCCGGATCGGCGCGCAGCTGCTGTCGTTCGGCATCGCGCGGGCCTGGGACCTGGCCGAGCGGTGGCCGGACCGGACGCCGACCAAGCGGGTGTGGGTGCACACCTGCAGCCTGGACGGCCCGCACGCGCTGGCCAACTACGAGAAGCGCGGCTTCCGCATCTTCCGTACCGAGACGGGGGAAGAGGAGAAGAGGCCGATCGACGGTCCCTGGCCCGGGGCCTGACGGCGACCGCACCGCGCGGGCCGGGCGGTGCGGGGCGAGAACGCCGTGGAAGGGGAGGGCATGGACGTCGTCGGGGTCGGGGCGCTCAACCTGGACCTGATCACGGGAGCGTCCGCCGTGGGCGGAAGCCCGGTGCTGGCCCGGCTCGACGCGCACATGGGACTGCGTCCCCCGCTGGAGAGCGGTTCCGAGCGGCTGGTGGAGGAGCCCGCCGTCCGCGCCGCCCTGGAGTGCCTGCGCACGGAAGGGGTGCCGCTCACGCCCGAGCTCGGCGGCTCGGCCTTCAACGCGCTGCACGCCCTGGCCCGGCTGGGCCGTGGGCTGCGGCTGGGGTACGTGAGCGTCGCCGGCCGCAGCCCGCTGGACGCGGTCGATCCGCTCGCCCTTCTCGACCGGCTCGGCATCGACCGCTCCCTGGTGCTGGCGGACCCCGAGCGGCTGTGCGGCATCTGCCTGTCGGTGTACGACGAGGGAGAGCGCACGCTGCTCACCCACACCGGCGCCAACACGGGCATCGCCGGGCATGTGCGGCGGCACTTCGAGGAGATCGCCGGCACCCTGGCGCGGGCCCGGGTGGTGCACGTGACGTCCTTCCTGGACCCCGACGGAGGGGCGGCGCTGCGCGGGCTGCTGGCGGCGGTCCGGGAGCGCTCGCCGCGCACGGTCGTCACCTTCGACCCGGGCCACGCGTGGTCCACCGCGCCGAGCGACGACGTGCTGGCGATGGCCGCGGCGAGCGACTATCTGCTGCTCAACGGGCGCGAGTTCACCGATCTGGCGCCGCTGCTGCCCGGACTGCGCGGCACGGCGGTGGTGAAGTACCCGGACCGTGTGGAGGTGCGCCGGCCGGGTTCGGTGGAGCGCTACGCCCACCGTCCGCTGCCGGACGGCGAGATCGAGGACGCGACGGGGGCGGGCGACGTCTTCGCGGCCGGGGTGCTCGCGGCACTCGCCGCCGACCGCGCGCTGCTGGGCGCCGGGGTGCGGCTCGGCTCCGCACTGGCGGCCCACAAGCTGCGGCACATCGGCACCCGGGGGCACGACGGGTTCCGGGCGATCACGGGCGATTTCCTGCGGCATCCGAGCAGGGTGCGGTGATCTGTCCGGTCCGTCCGGTCGCGGACACCGCAGCCGTATCAGGATGTGGGATGATCGGGTCCAGATAGCGGATAACGGTGGACTCGCCCGAGATCCGCGTGACACGCTTTCGACATGTCTCGCACTGGAATCGCCTTGGTAGGTCGGCTGCACGTCGACCTCGGACGCATGTCCAGCGCCATCTGTCGGGCGTACTGAGCCCGCACGCCGTCCCGCCCCGGACTGACCCGGCCGTCCCCGACGTCGCGGACGTGCACCGGCCCCCGCACCTCGGACCGCCGCTGAGCGCGCCGTGTTTCCGCAGGCCGCAGGGGCCCTTCGCCGTACGATCCCATCCTGCCGAGCCTCCTCAGCCTGCCAGAAGGACTGCATCGCCATGGCTTCCACCCCCGACCAGCAGGGCGCCGCCGCACGCCGCAAGGTGAGCCGTCACCGTGGTGAGGGCCAGTGGGCGGTCGGCCACATGACACCGCTCAACGCCAACGAGCAGTTCAAGCGCGACGACGACGGTCTCAATGTGCGGACGCGCATTGAGACGATCTACCAGTACCGCGGTTTCGACGCGATCGACGGGGCCGACCTGCGCGGCCGCATGCGCTGGTGGGGGCTGTACACCCAGCGCAAGCCCGGGATCGACGGCGGCAAGACCGCGATCCTGGAGCCGGAGGAGCTGGACGACAAGTACTTCATGCTGCGGGTCCGCATCGACGGCGGCCGGCTCACCACCGAGCAGCTGCGCGTGATCGGCGAGGTCTCCCAGGAGTTCGCCCGCGGCACCGCCGACATCACCGACCGGCAGAACATCCAGCTGCACTGGATCCGCATCGAGGACGTGCCGGAGATCTGGCGCCGCCTGGAGGGTGTCGGGCTGTCCACCACCGAGGCCTGCGGCGACACCCCGCGCGTCATCCTCGGCTCGCCGGTGGCCGGCATCGCCGAGGACGAGATCATCGACGGCACCTGGGCCGTGGACGAGGCCCACCGCCGGATCATCGGCAACAAGGAGTTCTCCAACCTCCCCCGCAAGTTCAAGTCGGCGATCTCCGGCTCCCCGCTGCTGGACGTGGCCCACGAGATCAACGACGTCGCCTTCGTCGGCGTCGTCCACCCCGAGCACGGCCCGGGCTTCGACGTGTGGGTCGGCGGCGGCCTGTCGACCAACCCCAAGATCGGTGTCCGGCTGGGCGCGTGGGTGCCGCTGGAGGAGGTGCCGGACGTCTTCGAGGGGGTCATCTCGGTCTTCCGCGACTACGGGTACCGGCGGCTGCGCACCCGCGCCCGGCTGAAGTTCCTGGTCGCCGACTGGGGAGTGGAGAAGTTCCGGCAGGTGCTGGAGGACGAGTACCTGCTGCGCAAGCTGGTCGACGGCCCCGCCCCCGACCAGCCGGTCCAGCAGTGGCGCGACCACGTCGGGGTGCACCGTCAGCGGGACGGCCGCTTCTACGTCGGCTTCGCGCCCCGCGTCGGGCGGGTGGACGGCACCACGCTCAGCAAGATCGCGGAACTGGCGGAGGCGCACGGCTCGGGCCGGCTGCGGACCACCGTCGAGCAGAAGATGATCGTGCTCGACGTCGAGCAGGACCGCGTCGACTCCCTCGTCGCGGGCCTGGAGGCGCTGGACCTCCAGGTGAAGCCCTCGACTTTCCGGCGCGGCACGATGGCCTGCACCGGCATCGAGTTCTGCAAGCTGGCCATCGTCGAGACGAAGGCGCGCGGCGCCTCCCTCATCGACGAACTGGAGCGCAGGCTGCCGGACTTCGCCGAACCGATCACCATCAACGTCAACGGCTGCCCCAACGCCTGCGCCCGCATCCAGGTCGCCGACATCGGCCTGAAGGGCCAGCTGGTCCTGGACGGCGACGGCAACCAGGTCGAGGGCTTCCAGGTGCACCTGGGCGGCGCGCTGGGCCTGGAGGCCGGTTTCGGCCGCAAGGTCCGCGGCCTGAAGGTGACCTCGGACGAGCTGCCGGACTACGTGGAGCGGGTCCTGCGGCGCTTCCAGGCCGGACGCGAGGACGGCGAGCGGTTCGCCCAGTGGGTCACGCGCGCGTCGGAGGAGGACCTGTCGTGAGCGAGCGTGCCGCACCGTTCTACTGCCCGTACTGCGGCGACGAGGACCTGCACCCCGCGGAGCAGGGCCACGGCGCCTGGGAGTGCCGCGCCTGCAACCGCGCCTTCCAGCTGAAGTTCCTGGGCCTGCTGGCCCGCGGCCTGCAGACCGGACCCTCCGAAGGAGGCAGTTCGTGACCACCGCGCAGCAGCACTCCGCGGACGAGTACCGGCTCCTGGCCGAACGGGCGGGACGCGACCTGGAGGACGCCCCGGCCGCGGACATCCTGGGCTGGGCCGTCGACACCTTCGGGCCGCGCTTCTGCGTGACCTCCTCCATGGAGGACGCCGTCGTGGCGCACCTGGCCTCGCGGGTGGCGCCGGGTGTCGACGTGGTCTTCCTGGACACCGGCTACCACTTCCCGGAGACCATCGGCACCCGCGACGCCGTCGCCGCCGTGATGGACGTCAACGTGATCACCCTGACGCCCCGCCGGACCGTCGCCGAGCAGGACGCCGAGTACGGGCCGCGGCTGCACGACCGCGACCCCGACCTGTGCTGCGCGCTGCGGAAGGTCCAGCCGCTGGAGGAGGGGCTGACCGCGTACGACGCCTGGGCGACCGGACTGCGCCGCGACGAGTCCCCGACCCGGGCGAACACCCCCGTCGTCGGCTGGGACGCCCGGCGCGCGAAGGTCAAGGTCTCCCCCATCGCCCGCTGGACCCAGGCCGACGTGGACGCCTACGTCAGCGAGCAGGGCGTGCTCACCAATCCGCTGCTCATGGACGGCTACGCCTCGGTCGGCTGCGCCCCCTGCACCCGGCGGGTGCTGGAGGGCGAGGACGCGCGGGCCGGCCGCTGGGCAGGCCGCGGCAAGACCGAGTGCGGGCTGCACGGCTGATGACGACGACGGAACGGACCGACCGGGAGGGGCGGATGGGCGTCACGGACGCGGGGGCCACGGTGTGGCTCACGGGCCTGCCGAGCGCGGGCAAGACGACGATCGCCCGCGCGCTGGCGGACCGGCTGCGCGGCGACGGACACCGGGTGGAGGTGCTCGACGGCGACGAGATCCGCGCGTTCCTCTCCGCGGGGCTCGGCTTCAGCCGCGAGGACCGGCACACCAATGTGCAGCGCATCGGCTTCGTCGCCGAACTCCTGGCCTCCCAGGGGGTCAAGGTCCTGGTCCCGGTCATCGCGCCGTACGCCGACAGCCGCGAGGCGGTCCGCAAGCGGCACGACGCCCGGGGCACCACGTACCTGGAGGTGCACGTGGCCACGCCGCTGGACGTCTGCTCGGCGCGCGACGTGAAGGGCCTGTACGCCCGCCAGGCCGCGGGCGAGATATCGGGCCTGACCGGTGTCGACGACCCGTACGAGGCGCCCGCGACCCCCGACCTGCGCATCGAGACCCAGGACCACACCGTGGACGACTCGGCGGCGCTGCTCGTGGCGCTGCTGGTGGAGAGGGGACTGGCGTGAGTCCGGGGCACCGCCCAGCGGTGGCTGGGGAAGTACGCGCGGCCACCGGGCCGCAGCCGACCCACGACCCGCGCGTTCGCCGCGCGGGCGGAGAAGCTCACAAGGGGGACGCAGCGTGACAACCGTCGTCGCGATCGACGAGAGCACCGAGAACCCCTTCGCGCTGTCGCACCTGGACGCGCTGGAGTCGGAGGCGGTGCACATCTTCCGTGAGGTGGCGGGGGAGTTCGAGCGCCCGGTGATCCTCTTCTCGGGCGGCAAGGACTCGATCGTCATGCTCCACCTGGCGCTGAAGGCGTTCGCCCCCGCGGCGGTGCCCTTCTCGCTGCTGCACGTCGACACCGGGCACAACTTCCCCGAGGTGCTGGAGTACCGGGACCGCACGGTCGCCCGGCACGGGCTGCGGCTGCACGTCGCGTCCGTACAGGACTACATCGACGACGGGCGGCTGCGCGAGCGCCCCGACGGCACGCGCAACCCGCTGCAGACCGTGCCGTTGACCGAGGCCATCCAGGAGCACCGCTTCGACGCGGTCTTCGGCGGCGGGCGCCGGGACGAGGAGAAGGCCCGCGCCAAGGAGCGCGTCTTCTCGCTGCGCGACGAGTTCTCGCAGTGGGACCCGCGCCGCCAGCGCCCCGAACTGTGGCAGCTGTACAACGGCCGGCACGCCCCCGGCGAGCACGTGCGGGTCTTCCCGCTGTCCAACTGGACCGAGCTGGACGTCTGGCAGTACATCGCCCGCGAGGGCATCGAGCTGCCGGGGATCTACTACGCCCACGAGCGCGAGGTGTTCCGCCGCGCGGGGATGTGGCTGACCGCGGGCGGCTGGGGCGGGCCCAAGGACGGCGAGACGGTCGAGACGCGGCTGATCCGCTACCGCACGGTGGGCGACATGTCCTGCACCGGCGCGGTGGACTCCGACGCCGCCACCATCGACGCGGTGATCACCGAGATCGCCGCCTCCCGGCTCACCGAACGCGGGGCCACCCGGGCCGACGACAAGCTCTCCGAGGCCGCGATGGAAGACCGCAAGCGCGAGGGGTACTTCTAACGATGACCGCCGGCATCACCGCCGCCGAGCACCTCGCGGCCACCTCCCTGCTGCGCTTCGCCACCGCGGGTTCCGTGGACGACGGCAAGTCCACCCTGGTCGGACGGCTGCTGCACGACTCCAAATCGGTCCTCGCCGACCAGTTGGAGGCCGTGGAGCTCGCCTCCGCCCGCCGCGGCCAGGACGCGCCGGACCTGGCGCTGCTGACCGACGGCCTGCGCGCCGAACGCGAGCAGGGCATCACGATCGACGTGGCGTACCGCTACTTCGCCACGCCCCGGCGCCGGTTCATCCTGGCCGACACCCCCGGGCACGTGCAGTACACCCGCAACATGGTCACCGGCGCCTCGACCGCCGAACTGACCGTGGTCCTGGTGGACGCGCGCAACGGCGTGGTCGAGCAGACCCGCCGGCACGCGGCCGTCGCGGCCCTGCTGCGCGTCCCGCACGTCGTGCTGGCGGTCAACAAGATGGACCTGGTGGACTGGTCGGAACCCGTCTTCGCGGCCATCGCCGAGGAGTTCACCGCGTACGCCGCCTCGATCGGCGTGCCGGAGGTCACCGCCATCCCGATCTCGGCGCTGACCGGGGACAACGTGGTGACCGCCTCGGCCGCCATGGACTGGTACGGCGGCCCGACGGTGCTGGAGCACCTGGAGACCGTCCCGGTCGGCACCGACCCGAGCGCGCACCCGGCGCGCTTCCCGGTCCAGTACGTCATCCGGCCGCAGAGCGCCGAGCATCCCGACTACCGCGGCTACGCCGGGCAGATCTCCTCCGGTGTGCTGCGCGTCGGTGACCATGTCACGGTGCTGCCGTCTGGTCTGACCAGCACGATCACCGGAATCGACGCGCTGGGCACGGCGGTCGGCGTGGCGTGGGCGCCGCAGTCGGTGACGCTGCTGCTCGGCGACGACCTGGACATCTCCCGCGGCGACCTGATCGCGCCGAGCGCGGCCGCCCCGGCCACCACGCAGGACGTCGAGGCGACGGTGTGCCATCTGCACGAGCGCCCGCTGACCGTCGGGGCCCGCGTGCTGCTGAAGCACACCACGCGCACGGTGAAGGCGATCGTCAAGCGCCTCCCGTACAAGATCGACCTGACGCACGGACTGGAGCACCGCGACGAGCCCGCCGAGTTCGGAGTCAACGACATCGGCACCGTCGTCCTGCGCACCTCCGAGCCGCTGCCGCTGGACGCCTACGCGGACTCCCGGCTCACCGGCTCCTTCCTGCTGATCGACCCGGCGGACGGCATCACGCTGACCGCCGGCATGGCGGGCGAGGCCTTCGCCGCCCGCAACGCCACGGCCGCGAGTGACGCGGCCGGTGACGAGGGGTGGGACTTCTGATGGCAGGCAAGAGCGGCTTCGACGCGTTCGCCGGATTCGCCAAGGAGGGCGGCCGTGTCGGCAGCGGCTGTCTGGGCAGCGGCACGGGCGGTGTGACGCGATGTGCGCGCTGACACCGACCGAGCACCGCACCACGGCCGCGCACGCGGCATGGCACCACCTGGAACCAGACAGCCACCACTCCGGCGCGCCCTAGAGAGCGCGACCCGGGGCCTTCGAGAGGACCACCTCCCGTGACTGCCGATCGCACCACCGCCCCGAGAACGGCCACCCGCCGCCGTGTCATCGCCGGCGCCGCCCTTGCGCCGCTGCTGGCCCTGGCCGCCTGCGGCTACGGCTCCGACAAGAAGGACGACACCTCCGACGCGGCCGCGAGCAGCGGCGCCAGCAGCAGCGTCGCCAGCAAGAAGCTCTCCGCGTCCACGGTGAAGATCGGCTACTTCGCGAACCTGACGCACGCCACGCCGCTGGTGGGGCTGAAGGAGGGCTTCTTCGCCCAGGAGCTCGGCTCCGGCACCACGATCAAGGAGTCGGTCTTCAACGCGGGCCCCGCCGAGATCGAGGCCCTCAACGCCGGTTCCATCGACATCGGCTGGATCGGCCCCTCCCCCGCCGTCAACGGCTGGACCAAGTCGGGCGGCAAGAGCCTGAAGATCATCTCGGGCTCGGCCTCCGGCGGCGTGAAGCTGGTCGTCAACCCCAAGAAGATCAAGAGCCTGAAGGACGTCAAGGGCAAGCGGATCGCCACCCCGCAGCTCGGCAACACCCAGGACGTCGCGCTGCTCAACTGGATATCCGAGCAGGGCTGGAAGGTCGACGCGACCAGCGGCAAGGGCGATGTCTCCGTCATCCGCACGGACAACAAGATCACCCCGGACGCCTACAAGTCCGGCTCCATCGACGGCGCCTGGGTCCCCGAGCCCACCGCGTCCAAGCTGGTCGCCGAGGGCGCCAAGGTGCTGCTGGACGAGAGCAGCCTGTGGAAGGACGGCAAGTTCGTCATCACAAACGTGATCGTCTCCCAGAAGTTCCTCACCGAGCACCCCGACGTCGTCGAGGCCGTGCTGCGCGGCTCGGTGAAGACCAACGCGTGGATCACCGCCAACCCCGACAAGGCCAAGGCCGACGCCAACGCCCAGTTGGAGAAGCTGTCCGGCAAGCCGCTGCCCGACGACGTCATCGACCCGGCGTGGAAGAGCATCCAGGTCACCGACGACCCGCTGGCGTCCACGCTGCAGACCGAGGCCGACCACGCCGTCACCGCCGGACTCCTGGAGAAGCCCGAGCTGAAGGGCATCTACGACCTCACGATCCTCAACAAGATCCTCACCGCCGAAGGAAAGACCGAGCTCGGCAACGCCGGTCTCGGCAGCTGACCCGTCCGCACGCCCAGCCCCCAGGAGGTGACGTTCCATGACCACCGCACTCAGCACCCAGCCCGCCGTGACGGACGAGGCGGCGCCCTACGCCGCCCGGCTCGCGCACGTCTCGAAGTCCTTCGGCCGCCCCGGCGCGCAGGCGCAGGTGCTGGACGACATCAGCATCGATGTCGCTCCCGGTGAGTTCGTCTGCCTCCTGGGGGCCTCCGGCTGCGGCAAGTCCACCCTGCTCAACCTCGTCGCCGGGCTCGACCTGCCGTCCGCCGGGGGCATCGAGACCCCCGGCGGGCGCCCCTCCCTGATGTTCCAGGAGCACGCGCTGTTCCCGTGGCTGACCGCGGGCAAGAACATCGAACTCGCCCTGCGCATGCGCGGCGTGCCGCGCGCCGGACGGCGCCCGGAGGCCGAGCGGCTGCTGGAGCTGGTCCGTCTCGAGGGCGCCTACGGCAAGCGGGTGCACGAACTGTCCGGCGGCATGCGGCAGCGCGTCGCGCTCGCCCGCGCGCTGGCGCAGGACAGCCAACTGCTGCTGATGGACGAGCCGTTCGCGGCACTCGACGCCATCACCCGGGACGTCCTGCACGAGGAGCTCACCCGCATCTGGACGGAGACCTCGCTGTCCGTGCTCTTCGTGACCCACAACGTGCGGGAGGCGGTACGGCTCGCGCAGCGCGTCGTGCTGATGTCGTCGCGCCCCGGACGGATCGCCCGCGAGTGGCGGATCGACATCCCGCAGCCGCGGCGCATCGAGGACGCCGCCGTCGCCGAACTGTCCGTCGAGATCACCGAGCACCTGCGTGGGGAGATTCGCCGTCATGGCCAGCACTGAGACCAAGGCAGACAGCGGTCCCGCCGGTTCCGCGGGCTCCGCCGGTTCCGCGGGCTCCGCCGGTTCCGCGGGCTCCGCCGGTTCCGCGGGCTCCGCCGGTTCCGCGGCGGACCTGGCGGGCCTCGGGGCGGGCCTGGACGCACTGGAGACGCCCTCGGAGCCCCGGGTCCCGCTCGGCCGCCTGCTGCGCGAGAAGGCCCTGCCGCCCGTGCTGGCCGTGGCCCTGGTACTGGTGGTCTGGCAGCTCGCCTACCACTTCGAGGTCAAGCCGCACTACCAGCTGCCCAGCCCGGCGGACGTCGGCCGCGCCCTGCGGGACAAGTGGCTGGACGGCACACTGCTCGGCTACGTGTGGACCAGCCTGTCGCGCGGCGCCCTCGGCTTCCTCGCCTCGGTCGTCATCGGCACGCCGCTGGGCCTGCTCGTGGCGCGGGTCCGGCCCGTGCGCGCGGCGATCGGACCGATCCTGTCCGGGCTCCAGTCGCTGCCGTCGGTGGCCTGGGTGCCCGCGGCCATCATCTGGTTCGGGCTGACCGACGCCACCATCTACTGCGTGGTGCTGCTCGGCGCGGTGCCCTCGATCGCCAACGGCCTGGTGGCGGGCGTCGACCAGATCCCGCCGCTCTTCCTGCGGGCGGGACGGACGATGGGCGCCAGCGGGCTGCACTCCGTACGGCACGTCCTGCTGCCCGCGGCCCTGCCCGGCTACCTCGCCGGCCTGAAGCAGGGCTGGGCCTTCTCCTGGCGCTCCCTGATGGCCGCCGAGCTCATCGCCACCTCGCCCGATCTCGGCATCGGCCTCGGCCAGTTGCTCGAACAGGGCCGCGAGCTGTCCGACATGCCCACCGTCCTGGCCGCGATCCTGCTCATCCTCGTCGTGGGCATCGGCATCGAACTGCTGGTGTTCGCCCCGCTGGAGCGGTCGGTACTGCGCAGCCGCGGCCTGTTCGCGCGGGGGTGACGCGATGAGCCCGTCCCCGGCAGCCCCCGTCCTGCTCGTCATCGCCCACGGCAGCCGCGACCCGCGGCACGCGGCGACCGTCCACGCGCTCACCGGACGGGTCCGCGCGGCCCGTCCGGGCCTGCGCGTCGAGACCGCCTTCCTCGACCACTGCGCACCCGGCGTGCCGCAGGTCCTGGAACGCCTCGCCGCGGACGGCGTGCGCGACGTGGTGGCACTGCCGCTGCTGCTGACCCGCGCCTTCCACGCCAAGGCCGACATCCCGGCCGCGTTGCGCGAGGCGACCGCCCGGCACCCGCGGCTGCGGGTGCACCAGGCCGGGGTGCTCGGGCCCTCGCCGCTGCTCGTCGGCGCGCTGGAGCGGCGGCTGTCCGAGGCCGGGGTCGGCCCCACCGACGCCGGCGATCCGGGCGACCGCGGCCGGACCGGGATCGTGCTGGCCTCTGCGGGCTCCTCGGACCCGGAGGCGATCGCGGTGATCGCGCGCATCGCGCGGGAGTGGCGGCGCACCGGCTGGCAGGCCGTGCGTCCCGCCTACGCCGCGACGCTGTCCGGGTCCCTGCCCAGCACCGCCGACGCGGTGCGCGCCCTGCGCGCCGAGGGCGTGCGGCACATCGCGGTCGCCCCCTACGTCATCGCCCCCGGCTTCCTCCCCGACCGCATCGCGCGCGGTGCGCGGGAAGCCGGCGCCGACGTCCTCGCCGACGTCCTGGGCGACGCCCCGGAGATGGCACGGCTCCTGCTGCGCCGCTTCGACGAGGCCCTGATGCCCCGCCTGGCGCTGGCGCTGGCCTGAGGGCACGCCGTGCCCCGCACCCCGGGGCCGGGCCGGGCCGCCGGGCCCACCGCGCAGAGTCCCGGCCCATGCCGACGGAGTTCAGCGACGCCTTCCTCCACGAAGCCGAACGGCGCGCCGCCTGGGGTGCCGGACGACCCGAGGCGGCCCTGGGCGCCTTCCTGCCCGAGGGGCCGTGCACGGCGGACGTGCCCTCCCGCCTCCACCGGCATGGGCACCAGGAACCGCGCGTCGCGGTACCGGGCACGCACGACGAGCGCGGGAGCGGTCCTGGATGCGGGGCCGGCCCGGCCGGGGCTGGGCGGTACCCCGGTGGTCTCCCTGCCGGGTCCCCCGAGACCGGCGAGGCGGCGTGGGTTCCGGTGAACACGCCGGACGGCCCCGGTGTGCCGGTGCGGTCCGACTCGGACTGCGTCCCCGCGGGCCGCCGAACCCGGGAAGGCCACGGCGCGGCTGCCCACCGCTCCGACCGGCCGTCGCGTCGAAGGCCGGTGGCCCGGCACCCGTGGCCGCGTGGCAGGCCCGGTTGCCGGCCGAGTGGGTCACGGCGTGGAGAACGGCCGCGGCCGTTCGGCCGCTTCGGGTCTCTCCGTCCCCTGCCGAACGACCGCAGCGTCCGCGGGGATGAGCGGGCGCCGGCCTAGTAGAAGTGCCGCAGCGACGGCCAGAGGGTCGACCAGGGGGCGGCGGGGCCCGCGCACAGGACGATGGCGGCCTGCTGTTCCTCGTTGTCGAGGCCGTGGCCGTTGTCGACGGTGCCGACCCGGCGGCAGCCGGTGAAGTGGGCCTCGATGCCGTCGGCCTCCCGCTGGCGGACCAGCAGGACGGGCCCGTCGGCGGAGTCCGGGGGCGGGCCCCAGTCGTAGAAGCTCATGTGGCCGGAGTAGGGGGCGGGCAGGCCGCGGGAGGGGCCGTAGTGGGCGAGGGCGCCGGCCTCGCCGTAGTTCTGGGCCAGGAGGACCGCGCGGCCCCGGTCGCCCTCGGGGATGCGGGACCACGCCGCGGCGGTGGCGTCGGCCAGCCGGGGCCAGCCGATCTGCTCGCCCTGCTCGGGGTTGACGGCGTTCACGACGGAGACCGCGCCCGGCGGCAGCACGGGCAGCGACAGCAGGGCGGTCAGCACGGCCGTCAGCGCGACCGGGACGATCGTGTCGCGGGGTCTGGCGGCGTAGCGCTCGCAGCCCGCGGCGAGCAGGACGACGAGCAGTGGAAGCGCGTAGTACGGCTTGCCGCCGCTCGCGAGCACGAGGACGCACAGGATCAGGTAGGCCGGGGCGAAGGCGCGGGCCCAGCGCAGTTCCGGGTCGCGCCACAGCCGCAGACCACCGGCGATCCAGACCGGGACGAACACCGGCGAGAGGTAGAGGAGTTGCTCCGGCCCGAACAGCAGCCGGTTCTCGACGCCGTCGTCGGCGCTGATGCCGCCCGCGACGGTGAACTGCGGCCAGCCGTGCCGGGCCTGCCACCACAGGTTGGGCAGGGCCAGCGCGAGCGCGAGCGCGGCGCCCGCGACCGGCCACCAGCCGCGCAGCAGCCGGCGCGGCCCCGTGACCAGCACTCCGCCGAGGAGGGCGAGGACCAGCAGCGCCACCAGGTACTTGTTCTCCAGGCCGACGCCGACCGCGGCGCCGACGCCGAGCCACCAGCGGCCGTCCCCGGTGCGCAGCAGCCGCAGGACGAACCAGCAGACGGCGAGCCAGGCGAGCACGTCGAAGGTGGCGGTGGAGACCATGTGGCCCACGGCGAGGACGAATCCGGAAACGGCCGTGAAGACCGCGGCGAGCACCTGCGCCCGCCGGCTCCCGCCCAGTTCGCGGCAGACTGCGGCGGCCAGGACGACGATCGCCGCGCACGCGGCGGTCGCCACCGCGCGCAGACCGGCCGGGCTGTCGCCGAAGACGGCGGTGGACAGCCGCGCGGCGAGCGGGGTCAGCGGCGGCTGGTCCACATAGCCCCAGGCGGGGTGGTCGCCGGCGACCAGGAAGTACAACTCGTCGCGGTGGAAGCCGTACCGCCCCGACAGGGCGGTCAGGACCGCCGCGAACGCCACGGCCACCACCGCGACGGGTCGCGTGGCGAAGGCCGCCACCGCGGGCCGCTCGATCGTCAAGGTCATCCCCCACCCCCGGGACGACGATACCGGCGTGCCACGCCGGGATCCATGGGCCGCGCGTCAGCCGACGTCGAACCGGCTGAAGCGTGAACCACCCTTTACTGAAAGGCGGTTGAGGAATCCGGTGAGCACCCGGCGCCCCGGGGTGAGGCGGGCGCGGGCCTCGGGCGGCAGCTCCCACAGGGCCCGCGAGTCGCGCACCCGCACGCCCCAGTCGGCGAGCGCGCGCGGGTCGTCGCAGCTCCAGGCCACGTTGACGGAGCGCTCGCGGCGGGCGACGGCGGCGGAGACGGTGTCCATGAGCAGGACGGAACCGGGGAAACGCCTCGCGATCAGCCCGATCGCCGTTTGGACCTCCGCCTCGGTGAGGTAGACGAGCACGGCCTCGGAGACGAAGAGGTACGGGCCCGGGGCGGCCTCGACGGCTGCGGTCCAGCCCGGCTCGGTGACCGAGCCGGCCACCATGTGCCGTCGCCGGTTCTCCTCCAGCAACGCGCGGCGGAGCGCGATGACGTCGGGCAGGTCGATGTCGACCCACGTCGCGGTGCCGTTGTCCAGCCGCTCGTACCGGGTGCCGAGGCCGGCGCCGAGTTCGACGACCGTCCCCGCGGGATGCGCGTCGAGGAACTCGCGCACCCAGGCGTCGAGGATGACGCCGCGCAGCACCGCGCCGAGGAGCCCGGGGCCGCCCCCGATGCGGGAGAAGTCGTAGTCCAGGGCCTCCACCAGCTCCACGGCCTTGGGGTCGCGGGTCAGCGGCCGCCTCCTGGCCGTCTCGACCGCGCGGGCGTGCAGCGGGATGAGCAGGGTCTCCTGGACACGGCCGAGTTCCACGCGCTGACGTCCCATGCGGTCACCGTATCCCGCCGCGTCAGGCTCCGGCCCCCCGCAGGGCGTCCGCGAGGGGGCCCTCCCCGGTCACCTCGGCGGCACCGTCCCCCAGCGCGTCGGGCAGGGCGCGGGCGCCTGCCGGCAGGGCGAGGACCGCGTCGGGGCTCTTGGCGGGGCCGTCCGCGTACGACGGGGCCGGGCCGCCCAGTTCGATATGGAAGGCGCCCTCGTCGAGGCGGACCTCGACCACACCGCCGGGCAGGCCGGGCAGCGCGGCCAGCCGCCGCATCAGGGGCACGGCTGCCCAGTGCGCGCGGACGGCGTCGGTGGGGCGGGGCTCGCCCAGGTCGGCGGTGCCCCAGGCGGCGAGCGCGCCGAGCACGGACAGCAGATCCCGGCCGCGGGGGGTGAGTTCGTAGACGTACGCGGCGCCGGGGGGCGGCAGGCGGCGGCGGGTGACCAGCTGGTCGCGCTCCATCTCCTTCAGCCGGGAGGCCAGCACGTCGGTGCTGACGCCGGGCAGGTCGGCGTGGAGATCGGTGTACCGGCGGGGACCCGCCAGCAGCTCACGGACGATCAGGAGCGTCCAGCGCTCGCCGACCGTGTCGAGGGCACGGGCGACGGCGCAGTACTGGTCGTAACTTCGGCGCGGCATGATCCCAGTGTAGACAAAGAGTTGGACTTTCCAAGCTCACACTTGGTAAAACCAAGCAGTAGCCTGTGCCTGTGCAGCAGGGTGCGGGACCGGACCGGGAGGCCGTCGCATGGAGTACAAGCAGTCGAGCAAGCTGGCCGAGGTCTGCTACGAGATCCGCGGTCCGGTCATCGAGCACGCCAACGCGCTGGAGGAGGCCGGGCACAGCGTCCTGCGGCTCAACACCGGCAATCCGGCGCTGTTCGGCTTCGAGGCCCCCGAGGAGCTGCTCCAGGACATCATCCGCACCCTCCCGTCCTCGCACGGCTACAGCGACTCGCGCGGCATCCTCTCGGCCCGCCGGGCGGTCGCCCAGCACTACCAGGAACGCGGCCTCGCCGACGTGGGGGTGGACGACGTCTTCCTGGGCAACGGTGTCTCCGAGCTGGTGCAGATGGCCGTCCAGGCCCTGGTGGACGACGGCGACGAGGTGCTCATCCCGGCCCCCGACTTCCCGCTGTGGACGGCCGTGACCAATCTGGCGGGCGGCAAGGCGGTGCACTACGTCTGTGACGAGTCCGCCGACTGGTTCCCCGACCTCGACGACATCGCCTCGAAGATCACCAGCCGCACCCGGGCGCTGGTGATCATCAACCCCAACAACCCCACGGGCGCGGTGTACCCGCGCGAGCTGCTGGAGGGCATGCTCGACCTGGCCCGCCGTCACCACCTCGTGGTCTTCGCCGACGAGGTCTACGACAAGATCCTCTACGACGACGCCGTGCACCACACGGCCGCGCTGCTCGCCCCCGACGTGCTGTGCCTGACCTTCAGCGGGCTGTCCAAGGCCTACCGCGTCGCCGGCTTCCGCTCGGGCTGGCTGGTCGTCACCGGCCCGCGCCAGCACGCCAAGAGCTACCTGGAGGGCCTGACGATGCTGGCCTCCATGCGGTTGTGCCCCAACGTCCCCGCCCAGCAGGCGATCCAGGCCGCCCTCGGAGGACGGCAGAGCATCAAGGACCTGGTGCTGCCCGGTGGCCGGCTGCACGAACAGCGCGACAAGGCGTGGGAGAAACTCAACGAGATCCCCGGCGTCTCCTGCGTGAAGCCCAAGGGCGCGCTCTACGCCTTCCCGCGCCTGGACCCCAAGGTGCACCGCATCCACGACGACGAGAAGTTCGTGCTGGACCTGCTGCTGCGCGAGAAGATCCAGGTGGTCCAGGGCACCGGCTTCAGCTGGCCGCGCCCGGACCACTTCCGCATCCTCACCCTCCCCCGGGCCGACGACCTGGACGCGGCCATCAGCCGCATCGGCCGCTTCCTCGCGGGCTACCGCCAGTGATCCGGGCCCCCCGCGACGCGCGGACGTCCGGGGGCTGACCCCACCACCCCGACCGGCCGGAACGCCCGTGAACAGGCGACGGATGTAGGGGCCACCGAAGTCCCGGGCGGGGGTTTTCCCCACGTCGCGGGGAGGAGAAACCCGCCGCTGAGTCACCGGTCAGCCGGATGGGGCGGCGGCCGCGGGGCCCATAGCGTCGTTGCCGAGGCGGTGGTGAGGTGCCACCGCCCGGCTCCGAGGGGGTTTCGACACCGTGGCAAGCGCACACGGCCGCGCCCGTACCGCGGGTACGGCACACGGCAAGCAAGGCATCGCCGCCGCCATGGGCGGCTGGAGCGCCCGGCACCGGTGGACGGCGGTGGGCGGCTGGCTGCTCTTCGTCGTCCTCGCGCTGGCCATCGGTTCCATGGCCGGCCGCGTCGACGTGACCGACAGTGAGGAGGTGCCCGGCGAGTTCGGCCAGGCCGTACGGATCCTGGACGACGCGGGGCTGAGCAACGGTCCGGCGGGCGAGATGGTGCTCGTCCGGGGGACGGGCTCGGGCTCGGGCTCGGTCAAGGCGACCGACCCGGCCTTCCGCGCCACCGTCGACGACGTCATCGGCGCGGTGAAGGGCACCGGCGAGGTCACCTCGGTGCAGTCGCCGTACGACGTCAAGGCCGTCTCCGAGGACGGCCGTTCGGCCCTGGTGAAGTTCGACATGCGCGGCGACCCGGACACCGCGCCCGACCGTGTGCAGCCGGTGATCGACGCCGTGCGGGGCGCGCAGGAGCGGCACGCCGGCTTCGCCGTCGAGCAGTTCGGCGAGGCCAGCTCGCAGAAGGTGTTCGACGAGGCCTTCGGCAGCGACTTCCAGCGGGCCGAGTACTCGGCCCTCCCGGTCGCGCTCGGCATCCTGCTGATCGCCTTCGGCGCCCTGGTGGCCGCGCTGCTGCCGGTCGCGCTCGCCATGACGGCCTTCCTGGCGACCTCCGGCCTGGTCGCGGTCGTGAGCCACACGGTGCACATGAGCGACACCGCCAACTCCGTGATGCTGCTGGTCGGTCTGGCGGTCGGCGTCGACTACTGCCTGTTCTACCTGCGCCGTGAACGCGAGGAGCGCGAGGCCGGGCACGACCAGCAGACCGCGCTGCGCATCGCCGCCGCAACCAGTGGACGGGCGATCCTCGTCTCCGGCGTGACCGTGATCGTGGCGATGGCGGGCCTTCTGTTCACCGGCATCGGCGACTTCAAGGCCATGGGCCTGGCCACGATGATGGTGGTGGCCGTCGCGATGTTCGGTTCGGTCACCGTGCTCCCGGCGCTGCTGTCCCTACTGGGCGAGCGGGTCGAGAAGGGCCGGGTGCCCTTCCTGCGCCGGCGCGGCCGGGCCCGCAGTGGCGAGTCCCGCTTCTGGGGCACCGTGCTCGGCGGCGTGCTGCGCCGCCCCGCCGTGTCCGCCGCGGTCGCCGGCGGAGCTTTGATCGCTCTCGCACTGCCCGCGGTCGGCCTGAACACCGCCAACCTGACCCTCAGCCAGGAGCTGGGCGACAAACTGCCGGTCGTCCGCGCCTACGAGGACATCAGTGCGGCCTTCCCCGGCGGTCCCGAACCGGCGCAGGTCGTCGTCAAGGCCTCCGACATCTCCGCACCCGAGGTGCGCCGGGCCATCGACGCCTTCTCCCATGAGGCGGTGGCCAAGGGCGCCAGCCCCGGCCCGATCGAGACCGAGACGCACCCGAAGGCGAATGTCGCCGTCCTCAAGGTGCCGCTGACCGGCGGTACGGACGAGAACAAGGCGGAGGCCTCACTGCGGATCCTGCGGGACCAGGTGCGCCCCGACACCCTCGGCAAGGTCGCTGGCGTCACCGCGCCGATGGCAGGGTCGACGGCCGCCTCGATGGACTTCACCGACAAGATCGGGGACGCCGTGCCCCCGGTGTTCGCCTTCGTCGTGGCCTTCGCCTTCCTCCTGATGCTGCTCTCCTTCCGGTCCCTGACCATCGCCCTGACCTCGATCGTGCTCAACCTGCTCTCGGTGGGCGCCGCCTACGGCATCCTCACCGTGGTCTTCCAGCACGGCTGGGGAGCGGGCCTGGTGGGCGCCGAGGGCGTCGGCGCGATCGTGGCCTGGCTGCCGCTGTTCCTGTTCGTGATCCTCTTCGGGCTGAGCATGGACTACCACGTGTTCGTGGTCTCCCGGATCCGCGAGGCCCGCATGCGCGGTCTGACCACCCAGGGCGCGATCCGGCACGGAATCACCACCACGGCGGGAGTGGTGACCAGTGCGGCACTCATCATGGTCGCGGTGTTCGCGATCTTCGGAACGCTGTCCATGCAGAGCATGAAGCAGATGGGCGTGGGCCTCGCCGCCGCGGTGCTGATCGACGCCACCGTCATCCGCGGAATCCTGCTCCCCGCGGTGATGGCGCTGCTCGGCGAGCGCAACTGGTACTTCCCCTCGTGGCTGCGGTGGCTGCCCGACATGACCCACGACGAGACGGCGATCGCCCCGGCGCCGGTCCGCCCGGACGGTGTGCCGGTCCCGGCCGAACCCACGGGCGTGGGCCGCTGACCCTCCGTTCACCGCAGGCCCCCCGGCCCGGCCCCCGCGTTGCGGGGCCGGGCCGGCTGTCAGCGCCGCGCGCCATCATGGCGCCGTGGACACACGGACACGCATCGACACCTGGTGACGGCTCCTGGACGACCCCCGCACCTGCTGGGTGCTCTTCGAGCACGGCACGTACGCGGTGCTGACGCGGCCCTCGGCGGACGCCCTGGCCGGCCAGGCCGCCCCGGTCCCGCGGGAGTTCGGGCCGATGCACGTCGGCAGCCCGGCGGCGGACTTCTCGGTGATCGACGTGGGCGAGGCGGACCGCTGGGTGGTGACGGGGGATCATCCGGACGTCCTGATCCATGTCGCGCCGGACGAGCACGGCGGGGCCGCCGGCACGCCCGACGTCGCCGTCGGCCTCCACGGCCGCTCGAAGCGCCATCAGGACGGGACCGGACTGCCCCTCGCCCATGGGGAGGACGCCCGCGCCGGCGGCTGAGTCCGCGCGCCGGTCAGCGGGTCAGCCGGACAGCGGGGGACGCGCGCGTATCGGCTCCCGCCCCTCCCCCGCCCTGGGGCCGGCCACCGGACCGGCGGGCGCCGGAGCGTGGAAGGGATCGAGGACCGGCGCGGGGCCGCGGACCGGGGCGGGAGCGGTCAGGTCGGGATCGGAGAAGAGCGCTGGCTCGTCGTGTGAGGTCGACATGTCCAGCAGACTATCCGGTGTTCGAATATCTGTGCGATCCCCCAAAAGAGTTATCGAGGCGCGGGCCCGAACCGCATGACGTCCGGCCCCGGCCCGGACCCCGCCCCGGACCCCGACCCCGCTCCTTGCTCCGGCCCGGCGCCTCCCGGGATCCACGGCCGCCACGGCTCCAGCCCCGGCCCGTTGGGGCTGCCCGTCGCCGTGAAGGCGGCGAGCGCCCCGCCGAAGGCTCGCCCGAGGGCGCGGTCGGCCGCGTCCACCCGGCCGAGCATCGGCGCGTCGCGGAAGGCGTCGAAGGTACCGAAGAGGAACGGCAGTTCCGCACAGTGCGTGGCGCCCAGGGGAACGCCACCCACGTCCGCCTCCCCGGGCGGCCGCCGGGTGAAGCGGTACACGTACGCGGGGGCCCCGTCGCGGGCGCAGCGGCCCGCGATCTCGGTGGTGCCCGCATGGAAGAGCTGCTCGGCGACGACGTCCAGAGGCTGATCGAAGGACGTGACGGCCAGGAAGGCGGTCATCTCGTCCTGCGTACCGCCCAGCAGGACGTCCGTGCCTCTCAGGGCACCGCCGGCCACCGCCTCCCGCCATCCGGTCGCGGTGAGCGCACCGCCGCGCACCGGATAGGTCGGCGGCGCCGTGCCGCCCGGCCGGGCGCGTTCCACGACGAGCCGCCCGTAGGCCTCCAGCAGGCGTTCGACGGGCAGACCGCGCAGGGCGCCGGCCCCCGGGACACCGAGCAGGCGCAGGTAGTGCGCGGCGGCGTCGGCGGCCTCCGCCGGCTCCTGCGGGTCCAGCCCCCACGGACCGCTCTCCCCGATCACCCGCCGGACGAGCCCGCGCGTCCCCGGGTCGAGCGCGAGGGCGAGCGCGGAGTACGCGCCCGCGGACTGGCCGCCGACGGTGATGGCCGCGGGGTCGCCGCCGAAGGCCGCGACGGAGTCCCGCACCCAGCGCAGCGCGGCGGCCTGGTCCCGGCTGCCGATGTTGTCGGCGCCGAGCTCCGGCAGTTGCAGATAACCCAGCGGCCCGAGGCGGTGGTTGATGGTGACGACGACGATTCCGCCGAGTTCCGCCAGCCGCCTGCCGTCGTAGAGGTCCCAGCCGCCGGAGCCGGTGGTGTAGCCGCCGCCGTGGATCCACAGGAGCACCGGGCGGGGCGGCGCCCCGCCGTCGAGGGCGCCCTCGGGCACCCACACGTTGAGGGTGAGGCACCCGGCCTCGTCGCCGCGCGGCTCCCGCGGGCCCAGGATCGCCTCCAGGCGGCTGTGCCCCTGCGGGGCCTCGGGACCGGAGCGCGCCGCGTCCCGCACGCCGTTCCAGCCCGGGTGCGGGCGCGGGGAGGAGAACCGCAGGTCGCCCACCGGCGACGCGGCGTACGGGATCCCGCGGAAGGCCGCCACTCCGCCCTCCTCGGTCACCCCGCGCACGGAGCCGCGCTCCGTGACCACCACCGGCCGCCGGTGTTCGTGCCTGGTATCCATGACTGCTGGTCTACCGTGCCCTCATGGCGGGCGCGCGCCGGAGACCCCGCGGCGCGCCCGGAGGCCCGCGAGGACGCCCGGACCGCCGAACACCCACGGGTCCGCGGGGCGCGGTCAGACCGCCCCGGACCCGGCCGGGGCAGCCGGCTCGCCTTCCGCCCCCGCCTTCGAGGCGTCCGCCGCCTGCCGCGCGCGCTCCTGTCCACGGGCCGCCGAGCGGCGGCCGTAGAGGATCGTCCAGGCCACGAGGACGCCGGTGACGGCGTACGAGAGCACCGAGTTGACCGTCACCATGGTGGCGGTGGACAGCCGGTACGACAGGCCGACGCGGGCCAGGGCCTCCAGGACGTAACTCACCCCCCAGACGACGGTCATGGTGCGCATCACGTGCCGGAAGCCCGCGTACTGCCAGAGGCCGTCGAAGCGCTCGGCGCCCTCCTTGGTGCCGTCGGTGCCGAATCTGCGGCCGAACCAGAACATCAGCGGCCGCGGCGCGAGCAGGCTGGCCAGGCAGACCACGCCGAACAGCCCCGTCACGGCCGAGTCCTTGACCAGAAGCAGCCGGGTCGAGTGCGGCCCGACGACGGTGACCAGCACGGTGATGGCCAGGAAGATCAGGGTCATGATCGCGAACTCGTCCACCTTGTGCCGCCAGGCCAGCGAGACGGCGGTCTCCAGCACCGGCCAGACGCCGGAGACCAGCAGGGCAGGGAACTCGTCCCAGCCGGCGCCGGTGAGCAGGTTGTAGGTCACGACAGGCAGGACGATGTTGCACAGGATGGTGAGCGCCCAGCCGAGCGCGGACGACACCCGTGAGTGTCCGGACATGGTTTCCCCCCGTTGCAGACCGATGTCCGGGGGAACATATGTGCCGCGCCACCGTCCGGGCCAGGGCTTTACCCGGCCTTGGGAACAGTGGCGCGGCGCTGCCGGGGTGGTGTCAGCCCTCCGGCGGCAGCTCGCCGGAGAAGGCCGCGGCCATCCGCAGCCAGGGGGTGGCCTCGTCGGCGCGCCCCTGCCGCTGGAGGGTACGGCCGAGCATCAGGTGCGCGTAGTGCTCGACGGGGTCGCGGTCGATCACCGCCCGCAACTGCTCCTCGGCGCGGCCGAGCTGGGCGGAGTGGTAGTAGGCGCGGGCCAGCAGCAGGCGCGGCGCGACCTGCTCCGGGACCTCGTCGACGACGTCCGTCAGCAGCCGGGCGGCCTCCGTGTACTCCTTGGCCTCGAAGAAGAGCCCGGCGCGCTCCCAGCGCTCCGCCGTGGTCTCCCCGGCGGCCTCGAAGGGCTCGGCGGCCTCGTACAACTCGGAACGGGTGGGGGTCACGTGAGCTCCTCTCCGGGTGCGGTGTGCGGCATGCGGCTCGCCTGCTCGAAGCCGAGCCGGCCCTTGTCGAAGTCCTCGATGGCCTGCAGGACCTCGGCCTTGGTGTTCATCACGAACGGCCCGAAGTGCGCGACCGGTTCGCGGATCGGGCGCCCGCCGAGGACGAGGACGTCCAGGTCGGGGGTGCGGCTGTCGGGTTGGGCGGTGGCCTCCAGCGTCAGGGTGTCGCCCGCCCCGAAGACCGCGAGCTGGTGCGCGTCCAGCGGGCGCCGCTCGGCGCCGGCCGTGCCGCGCCCCGACAGCGCGTACGCCAGGGCGTTGAAGTCCGGCCGCCAGGGCAGGACCAGCCGGGCGCCGGGGCTCAGGGTCGCGTGCACCAGGGTGATCGGGGTGAAGGTGCTCCCCGGCCCGCGGTGTCCGGCGACGTAGCCGGCGATGACGCGTACCAGCGCGCCGCCGTCCGGGGACGACAGCAGCGCGGCCTCGGGTCCGTCGATGCTCTGGTAGCGCGGCGGGTTCCACTTGTGGGCGCGCGGCAGGTTGACCCACAGCTGGACACCGTGGAACAGCCCGCCGGAGACGACCAGTTCCTCCGGCGGCGTCTCGATGTGGAGGATGCCGCTGCCTGCCGTCATCCACTGCGTGGCGCCGTCGGTGATGGTGCCCCCGCCGCCGTGCGAGTCCTGGTGCTCCATGCGGCCGTCGATCATGTAGGTGACGGTCTCGAAGCCGCGGTGCGGGTGCCAGGCGGTGCCCTTGGGCTCGCCCGGGGCGTACTCGACCTCGCCCATCTGGTCCATGTGGACGAACGGGTCGAGCAGTCGCGGGGAGACCTCGGCGAAGGCCCGGTGCACCGGGAAGCCCTCGCCCTCGTAACCGCGCGGGGCGGTGGTCACGGTGCGTACGGGGCGCTGCTCGGAGCCCACCGGGTCGGGCTCGGTGACGCGGGGCAGGAGCAGCGTGTTCTCCACGGTCACGGCGGGCATGGGACGCTCCTCGCTCGTAGGAACTCTTCCGGGGTCCGGGCCGGAGCCCCGTCGGGTGGTTTAACCTTCAACCACTCGGATTCATTCCGGCCCCTCCGCCCGCCGTCCGCCCGCCCGCCGTCCCGCCGGGCCGGGGGCCGGGACTCAGAAGCCGAAGCGCGCGCGCTGACCCTCGGGCACCAGCTCCACGTACTCCGGGTGCTTGCCGATCCAGCCCCGGATGAAGGGGCAGTAGGGCAGGACGTCCAGCTCCCGGTCGCGCGCCGTGTCCAGCGCGGCGCGGGCGAGGACCCCGCCCAGGCCCCGGCCGCCGAAGCGGGGGTCCACCTCGGTGTGGATGAACGCGATCTCCTTGCCGTACAGGTGGTACTCGGCGAAGCCGGCGCGCTCCTCCTGGCCCCCCTCGTCCACGGCGTCGAAGATCTCGAAGCGCGACATGTCCGGGTTCTCGGTGACGCGTGCTGCCATGGTGCGGCCCCTCTTCCTACTCGGGCCGCAGGGCGGCCAGTTGCTGCTCGAACGGGACGACCGTATCGGCCGGCGGCCGGGGCGCGGGCGGCCGCGCCACCAGCAGCCCGGCCAGCTCGCCCGCGGCGCGCGCGATGCGGGTCGGCAGGGTGTCGGTCAGCGGGTCGCCGCTGCCGCCCCAGTCCTCCGAGGCGGCGTAGACCGCGGTCGGCACGACCACCGCGCGCAGGTACGCGAAGAGCGGCCGCAGGGCGTGCTCCAGCGCCAGCGAGTGCCGGGCGGTGCCTCCGGTGGCGGCGATCAGCACGGGCTTGCCGGTGAGCGCGTCCGGGTCGATCACGTCGAAGAAGGACTTGAACAGCCCGCTGTACGACGCGCTGAACACCGGCGTGACGGCGATGAGCCCGTCGGCCTCCGTGACCGCGGCGACCGCCTCCGCCAGGGTGCGCCCGGCGAAGCCGGTGACCAGGTTGTTGGCGATGTCCACGGCCAGGTCACGCAGTTCGACCACCCGCACCTCGACCGGACGGCCGTCGTCGGCGGCGGACTGCCGCACGGCCTCGGCGAGCCGGTCGCCGAGCAGCCGTGTGGAGGACGGGACGCTCAACCCGGCCGAGACGACCACGAGCTTGACCGGTTCACGGTTCACCGCACGACCTCCGTCCGCTGCGCGTCGCGGCGGGCGACGAGCGACGCATGGTCCGGCGCGTCCGGCACACCGGCCGGGCGGCCCTTGGCGAACTCCTCGCGCAGCACCGGCACGACCTGCTCGCCGAGCATGTCGAGCTGCTCCAGGACCGTCTTCAGCGGCAGTCCCGCGTGGTCCATCAGGAACAGCTGGCGCTGGTAGTCGCCGGCGTACTCCCGGAAGGACAGCGTCTTCTCGATCACCTGCTGCGGCGAACCCACGGTCAGCGGGGTCTGCTCGGTGAACTCCTCCAGCGACGGCCCGTGGCCGTACACCGGGGCGTTGTCGAAGTACGGGCGGAACTCGCGCACGGCGTCCTGCGAGTTCTTGCGCATGAACACCTGCCCGCCGAGCCCGACGATCGCCTGCTCCGGCGTGCCGTGCCCGTAGTGCGCGAAGCGTGCGCGGTAGAGCTCGACCATCCGCTTGGTGTGGTCGGACGGCCAGAAGATGTTGTTGTGGAAGAAGCCGTCACCGTAGTACGCGGCCTGCTCGGCGATCTCCGGCGAGCGGATGGAGCCGTGCCAGACGAACGGCGGGACACCGTCCAGCGGCCGCGGCGTGGAGGTGAAGCCCTGCAACGGGGTGCGGAAGCGGCCCTCCCAGTCCACCACGTCCTCCCGCCACAGCTGGTGCAGCAGCGCGTAGTTCTCCACCGCGAGCGGGATGCCCTGCCGGATGTCCTGACCGAACCAGGGATAGACCGGACCGGTGTTGCCGCGTCCCATCATCACGTCGACGCGGCCGCCCGCAAGGTGCTGGAGCATCGCGAAGTCCTCGGCGATCTTCACCGGGTCGTTCGTGGTGATCAGCGTCGTGGAGGTGGACAGGATCAGCTTCTCGGTGCGGGCCGCGATCCAGCCCAGCATCGTCGTCGGCGAGGACGGCACGAAGGGCGGGTTGTGGTGCTCGCCGGTCGCGAAGACGTCCAGCCCCACTTCCTCGGCCTTGAGCGCGATCGCGGTCATCGCCTTGATCCGCTCGTGCTCGCTCGGCGTCCTGCCCGTCGTGGGGTCGGTGGTGACATCACCCACTGTGAAGATCCCGAACTGCACCGGCCTCGCCCTCCTTCATCGCCTGTAGCTTGTTGACTATTCAACCACCTCCTCGAACGAGAACACCCACCCCCCTATTCCGCCGGTACCGCGTGTACCGCGTGCGATGCCGCGGACACGGTGGGCCCGGTCAGCCGAAGCGGCCCGCCACGTAGTCGGCGGTGCGCTGGTCGGAGGGGTTGCCGAAGATCTCCTCGGTGGCACCGTGCTCGACGATCCGGCCGGGCGTGCCCTGCTCGGCGAGGAAGAACGCGCACTGCGCGGAGACACGGGCGGCCTGCTGCATGTTGTGCGTCACGATGACGACGGTCACCTCGCCGGCCAGCTCCATGATCGTCTCCTCGACCCGCCGGGTCGAGGTGGGGTCCAGGGCGGAGCACGGCTCGTCCATGAGCAGCACCCGCGGGCGGACCGCGAGCGAGCGGGCGATGCACAGCCGCTGCTGCTGGCCGCCGGACAGGGCGCCACCGGGCTTGCGCAGCCGGTCGCGGACCTCCTTCCACAGGCCGGCGCGGCTCAGGCACTCCTCGACCAGCTCGTCCTTCTCCCGGCGCGTGGCCCGGGTGCCGGTGAGCTTCAGCCCCGCCACGACGTTGTCGTAGATGGACATCGCCGGGAACGGGTTCGGCTTCTGGAAGACCATGCCGATCCGGCGGCGCGCGTCGGTGAGGCGGCGGCCGGGCGAATAGATGTCCTCGCCCTCGAACAGCACCTCGCCGGACAGGGCGGCGGACGGGATCATCTCGTGCATCCGGTTGAGCGTGCGCAGGAACGTCGACTTGCCGCAGCCGGACGGGCCGATGAGGGCGGTCACCTCGCCGGCCGGCATGGTCAGCGAGACCCGCTCCAGCACCTTGTGGTCGCCGAACCAAGCGGAGACGGCGCGCGCCTCGAGCTCGGCCGGGGACGGAGCGGCGCCCGCGGGTGCCGCGGACGCCGCCGCTGCCGCTGCCGCACCGGTCACGGCGGGCAGGACGGCGGTGTCGGCGGCACTGGCGGCGTCGGCGGGCGCGGCGGTCTTCACGAGCGCGACAGGCGCGTCGGAGACGTCGGAGACGTCGGAGGCCTCGGCGGCCTCGGCGGCGCGGACGGGCTCTGCGGACTCGGCGATGTCGGTCATGGTTGGTTTCCTCTACAGCAGGTTCGGGAGCAGCTGGGTGACCTGGCCGGCGACCTGGAGGCCGACGACGGCCACCACCGGCAGGAAGACGATCCAGGTCTGGTGGCGGCCCCAGCGGTGCCAGGCCCACACGGCGGCGATGGAGACGAGGGCGAGCGCCTGCAGCCACATCACGAGCGGCCACGGCACGCCCGTGCCGGCGGCCATCGGCTGCTCGGAGTCGGGCAGGGTGCCGGACTGGATGACGGCGGGCGGGCTCTCGACGGTGGCGGACACCTGCTCGGCGTCGACGCGCAGCACACCGGCCGGCAGATAGGACGCGCCGGTCGCGGTCACCAGCACGAGCCGGCCCTTGCCGGCGGCGAGGGTGGCGGGCGCCGGGTCGCCGGCGCGGCGTATGTCCGTGACGCGGTAGGAGACCTTGCCCTGTCCGGTGGTGACCGTGAGCGGATCGCCGGCCCGCAGCCGCGCCAGGTGCCCGAACGGGCCGCCGTACGCGGCCGCGCGACCCATCAGCACGCTCGTACCGGCCTGGCCGGGCATCGGGGTGTCCCGGCGGTGGCCGGGGCCGTCGGCCAGCACCCGGGAGTCGGTCCCCTCCAGCACGACCTCGCGCACGTGCAGCGACGGAATGTCGATGAGCGCGAGCGGGGTCCCCGGGGCGAGCAGCTTGCCGTCCTGGTCGGTCTGCGCGACCGGGGCGGTGCCCAGCGCCAGGTTCGCGCGCAGTGCGTCGAACGCCCCGTGCTGCGCGGCCCGGTACTCCAGGTGGCTCACGACCACCAGTTGCGCGGTCAGTCCCAGCAGCAGCGCGGCCAGGGTCAGCAGCGCGCCCCGGGCGAGGTGCTGCGTGGTGGGTATCCGTGCGAGGGACAGCGTTACGGTGGCGCCCCGTTCACGGATACGGGGCGGATTCGGTGCGACGACCGTCACGGCGGTCTGCCTCCTGCGGATGCGGTCGGGGGGCGCCGGGGAGGCCGCGCGGACGCGGCCTCCCCGGCGGGTGGATCAGGTGGACTTGATGGTGAAGTTCGCGCCGTTGCGGGCGTTCACCGTCGAGGAGCCCAGGTAGCGCACGTGCAGCGTGTGCTTGCCCTTCTTGAGCTTCGGCAGGGTGACGGTCGTCTTGCCGGCGCTCAGGGTGCGGGTCGCGATCACCTTGGAGCCGTCGAAGATCTGCACCTTGCCGCTCGGGACGGTGCCCGAGGCGGTGACCTTCACCGAGACCTTGGCCTGCTTGGTGTGGCTGACCGAGACCGGGTGGGAGGCGGACACCGCGGGAGTGGCCTTGGTGACCGTCAGCCGCACGGTGGCGGTGGAGGTGTTCAGGCCGCCGTTGCCGGAGTAGGAGACCGTCAGGGTGTGCGTGCCGACCGGGAGGTGGCTGGACAGCGCGACGGACGCCTTGCCGTGGCTGTCGAGGACGGCCGTACCGCGCGTGGAGCTGCCTTCCTTCACCGTGACCTTGCCGCTCGGCTTGACCGAGTTGCTGCCGGTGACGGTGACGGCGATCCGCGGCGTGCGGCCGTAGGCGGTCGTGGCGGCGGCGGCGACGGTCTTGCTGGCGTAGCGGACCGCGCCGGTCCAGTGGGCCGGCTTCTCGCTCGCACCCACGAGGTTGTTCGCGACGAGGGTGGCGGAGTAGGTGCCGGCGGTCAGGCCGGTCGCCGTGTACGAGGTGGTGGTCGCCGTCAGGTCCTTGTTGACCACGACCGAACCGTCGGCGCGGGTGATCAGCACGCGGTAGTCGGTCACCGGGATCTCGTCGGCCGCGGGGGCGGCCCAGCTGAGCTTCAGGCTGCCGCTGCCGAGGGTGGCCTTGACCGCGGGGGTATCCGGCAGCTGCTGCTGGGTGCCGTCCTCCAGGCCGCCCTGCTTGGCGTGCCTGGCCAGGCTGATCGAGCCGTTGTACGGCTCGTTCATGAAGCCGAAGTCGTCGATGACGTCCTCGGCCGTCTCCGAGGCCAGGGCCGCGGTGTGGCTGCCGTTGGTGACGAAGATGTCGTACAGCGCCTTGTCGAAGAAGACGCTGGTCGGGTCGATCGCCCGGGTCGGGACGACGTTGTAGACGTCGCGGCCGAAGGTCGCGTTGTCGTAGTAGCCGGCGACCGGGGCGAGCTTGCCGTTGACCTTCGTGACCGGCGAGGTGGGGCCCTCATCATTGGCGAACTGGATGTTGGCCAGGTAGGCGCCGCTGGCGCGCGCCGTGCCGCTGTGGTCGGGGGCGATGCCGTTGTTCTGGGCGATCCAGCTGGCGACCGAGAACGGCACCAGGGCGCCGTCCGCCTTGAGGGCGTCGTCCGCCTGGTTCTCTTGGACAACCGTCGCGACCTTCGACACGATCTCGTCGTTGAGGCCGAGCGCGGAGACGAAGAACTTCCGGGTACCGGAGCCGCCCTGTGGGATGAAGGGGTGGACGGCCTGGCCGTTCAGCTCCTTCAGCGTGCCGCTGTAGATGTCGTGCAGCTGGTCGACCGTCAGGTTCTGCAGTTCGGAGCCGCGGGCGGCGACGCCCACCGCGTCCCGCGCCATCGGAATGTAGGTGAGGGCGGTACCGCTGGCGCTGGGGCCGCCCGAGGAACGGGCGAAGCTCACCTGGCCCTTGATGGCGACACCGTCGCCGTTGGGGTACTTGCTGCCGGACAGCGACGCGCTCAGAGCGATGCGTCCGTTGCCCGAGCCGTTGGGCCGGTTGAACGCGACGCCCTTGTCCCGGGTGGTGATCGTGGCGGAGCCGACCGCGTCGTAGGACGCGATGCGGGCGCTGCCCGAGGACACGGCGGTGCCGGCGTAGCTCTTGCCGTTGACGGTGTCGCCCGCGAGCGCGTTGAGGACGTCCTGGGTGGTGTCGGAGCCGACGCCGACCAGCTGGCGGAAGGCACCGGCATCCGGGTCGGCCTGGGCCGGGCTCGCGAGAGCCAGGCCGCCGGCCACGACGGCGGCCACGAGGGCCACGGCCGTAAGGCGCGTAGAGCGCATGAAAGGTCTCCTGCTCATGAACGTGAAACCGGTCGTTGCCAGGAATCTGGCAGGGTGGTGCCAACCGTCCGCCCCGACTGCCTTTCGGGGCGGACGGCCGTTCGTGGGAGCGGCTCAGCCGCCCGCGCGGATCACAGACCCACGCGGCGGCGCAGCCGCCCGAATTTGTCCCGCAGGACCGCCTCCTCCGGCAGCAGCGTGAGCCCGCGGCCGCCGGGAAGCGGGACGCGCAGCGGAAGCCGGGGCTTGGCCCCACCCGCGAAGGGCGCGCCCACGGCGGCGACGGCGCCGAGCGCCGCTCCGGCCGGGACGGCCCAGCGCAAGGTGTTGGCCGGGTCGGCGGGGGTGGTGCCATTGGCGGTGACCTGGACCGCGTCGCCGCCGTCGAAGGACGGCTTGGCGCTCGGCGTGGTGCTCACGGAGGCCGATGCGGTCGGATCGCCGGGGGTGCCGCCGTACGAGGGCCCGGTATCGTCCACCGCGCCGCCCCCGCCGCCGTCGATGTCGTCACCCGAGGCGTCGTCGCCGGCCGCCGAGTGGGCGGGCTTGAAGGCGGCGAGCGCGTCAGCGACCTTGTCGGCCCGCGCGCGTAGGCCGGCGGGCAGCGGGGCGTAGCCGGGCGGGAGTTCGCCGGGACCGGTGCCGGTGTTCTGGCCCGCGCCGGCGGCGAACCGGAGCAGGTTGGCGTAGTCCTTGCGGGCACCGGCGTCCAGCGCGGCGGGACGCACGGCGGCGTGGACCAGCTGGGCCAGCGGGTAGGCGTCCTTGGCCGTGGCCGTGGCCGGGTCGATCTCGGGAACCGAGGCGTCGGAAGAACTCGTGGCGGCCGCGGCGAGGGCGTTGCCGGTCGGAGCGGCGAACGCGCCGGCGGCGTTCAGCAGCCGTGCCGTCTGCAGACCGTACCGGTCCGCCGAGGCGGCGTCGGTGATGGTCAGCACGAAGCGTGAGCCGACGGTCTGCGGGCCGGGGCTCTTGAAGGCTGGCGGGCTTGCGAGCGCGTCCCAGGTGGACTTCCACAGGGTGTCGGCGCGACGGGTGTGCAGGGCACCGGCGTGCATGTCGTCCACGTAGGGGTGGAAGTCGATCATGCATTGCTTCTGGTCGGTGTCGGCGCCCGGCGGGACCGTGCACCAGGGGTCGCTCTTCGGGTAGTCGTCGCGGTTCGGGTCGAAGACCCCCGCGGCGTTCACGTCGGCGTTGGTGCTGTAGTTCGGGTTGACCGTCATGCCCCACTCGTCGGGGATGCCGGCGAGGAAACGCCGGGCGTCCCTGTCGGCGTTGATCCACCTCCACACCGCGCGGGCGGAGTCGGAGTGGCCGATGGCGGTGATCAGGTCGGTGTCGGTGGCCGGGGTCTCGGCGACCGACAGCTGTGCGAACTCCGGGTTGTACGTGAGGAAATCGGGGTCGCTCACCAGACCGTCCGGGTTCTTCAGGGCCCACCCGTAGCCCTTGGCCGGGGTCGGGGAGGACGCCGGGCCCGTGACCGAGCCCCACGTGGAGTTGCGGTACGACTCAGTGAGCAGCTTGGCCACCAGGCGCGGGGTGAGGTCGAGGGACTCCACCTTCGTGCCGGTCAGTTTGCGCACCGAGTCCGGAGCGCCGGCCCTGGCGCGGCGTTCGATGGTGAAGCCGATGACCACTCCGGACAGCGCGACCGGCGCGTAGGAGGCGTCGTCGGTTGCGTTCAGTGGCCGGGTGGTGAAGACCAGGCCGCTGTCGCCGTCGTTCTCCAGGCGGGCGCGGGCGTCGGGCTCACCGAGCTCGGTGTAGCCGTAGACCGAACCACTCGCGCAGAGCGCGGTCTGCCAGCTGGTGATGGCGTCCGCGGCGAGTTCGCTGCCGCTGGTCGGGCGCTCCTTGGAGCCCAGCGCGCAGGTCGCGCCGACCTTGTTGAAGTCCAGCTTGACAGCGATGCGGTTCTTCCAGTTGGTGGAGGAGACCGGCGAGCCGGCGTTGACCTGGGTGTGGTCGGCGTAGGGCTTGCCGTCCAGGTCGAGGTGGCCCTGCGGGACGATGACCAGCCAGCAGGAGCGCGGGGCGGTGTGCCCGTCTCTCGTCACCGGCATGCCGCAGCCCAGGTGCGGGGCCTCGTAGGCGGTCTGGACCTCGAAGAACTCCTTGCCCGTGCCGTCGGCGCTGGTGCGGGCGAAGTCGATCTCGTTGGTGGTGTTGTAGTTGTACAGCCGGTTGTTCTGCAGGTTGCTGGTGATCAGCGTGCCGTCGACCGACTTGAAGGGCACCTCACCCGGGGCGTTGGGATTGGCCGCCCCGTACTGACTGTCCTGCCCGTAGTTGGTGGGGTCGGCGCTGTAGAAGACCTTGCGGCTGTCGTCGATGTCGTTGCCCGGCCAGGAGCCGCGGCCGGTGGTCGGCGAGGCGCCGTACTGGCACTGGGTGCGCGACGGGCCGGGGTTGCCGGGGACGGTGCCGTCGTCGTCGCCCCAGCACTGCATGATCTGCACGAAATCGGTGTTGAACTGCGTGCCGGCGAAGGCGGTCGGCGTACCGCCCTTCCAGGAGACCGTGACGGCCTGACTGGTGAGGTGCTTGGTCTGACTGACCGTGAACGTCATGTCCTTGAACTCGCCACGTCCCTGGACGCTGACGGAGGAGTTCCCGGGGTCCGCGGCGACGGCGGGCTGCGCGGCCTGCGCGACCAGGCCGCCCAGCAGGGCGCCGACGGCGGCGCCGGCGGCGAGGCGCGCGAGGAGCCGCCGCACGCGGCTCCCCCGGGTGATCGGGCGCTTCATCGGGATCTCCTTCGCAGCAGCTGGGAGACGGCGGCGGGGAGCAGCACCAGGCCGAGCAGGGTGACCACGGCCAGCAGCATCAGCGTCTGCGCGCCGCCCCAGCCGCTCTGGGCCGCGACGGTGACCGGCTGCGCCAGCGCGACCGTGCCGGTGGCGCCGCCGGAGGTGCCGGTGCCGCCCGCGCCACCGTTGTCCGCGGCGACGTTCTGGCCGGTGTCGGGGTCGACCGAGGGGGTGCCGCCGGTACCGCCGGACGCGCCGGTGCCGCCCGTGGAGCCGTCGGTGCCCGTACCGCCGGTGGCGCCACCCGTGGTGCCGCCGGTGGTGGCGCCGCCGGACGACCCCGAGCCGCCGGAGGTGCTGGAGCTGCCCGTGGCGCCACCGCTGCCGGTGGTGCAGGGCGGTGCGCCCTTCTTGTCACAGGCCTTCGGGAACGGCGCGGTCTCGGCGAGGCGGTTGTGGCCGTCCGCGCTGAAGGTCGGGTTGTTGCAGTTCTTGATGTTGATGGACTGCGTCTTGACGCCGGGGATGCGGCGGATCTGGTCGAAGCCGGCCTGCACCAGGTTGATCGGCAGCGGCGAGTAGCCGAGCTGGGGCGCCTGCTGCTGGCCCTGGCACATGAAGTAGTACGAGAAGGCGCCCAGCGTCTTGCCCTTGGCCTTGGTGAAGGTGCCCTGCTCCTTCAGCGGAAGGATCATGTACGAGTAGCTGGACAGCGGGTAGTTGCGCCGGTCGGTGTCGTTGTAGACACCCTCGAGCTGCTGGGTGAGGTAGTCCGCCGAGCTCTTGTCGGTGTTGATCCGCGCCTTCAGCAGCGACACCGCGACGTTCTGCGCCGTGGGCTCGGTGTAGTAGCCCGCGTGGTTGAGGACCTTGGCGACCGGGAAGTGCGCGTTGCGGGCGTACGAGTAGTTGACGTAGCCGATCGCGCCCTCGCCGTAGCCCTGGGCGACGTAGCCCGCCACCCCGAGGTCACCGGACTGGGCGATCATGCCGGGGAGGGTCGGGAAGTACGAGGTCTGGCCGCACGCGCCGGAGCGTCCGACCTTGCCGCAGTAGGCCTGCCAGAGCGACTGGTGCTGGTTGGCCATCCACATCGTGAACTGCGCGGTGGAACCGGAGCCGTCGGAGCGCACGACGGGGATGATCGAGCGGTGCGGCAGCTTGACGCCGGGGTTGTCCGCGGCGATCGCCTTGTCGTCCCAGTAGCTGATGGCGCGGGTGAAGATCTTGGTGACCACGTCGCCGGAGAGCCGCAGGTTGGTGACCCGCTTGCCGTTGATCGTGAGGTGGTACATGAACACGGTGCCGCCGGCCACGATCGGCATGTACGCGTACGTGCCCTTGGCCGGGTTCTCGGCGGCGGAGCCGTCGGTGGGCTTGGTCTGGAACGGGATGTCGGAGACCGCGAAGTCCACCTGGCCGTTCAGGAACTGACGCCGGCCGTCGGAGCTGCCCGTGCCGGAGTAACTGACCCGCATGCCGTACTGGTTGACGCCGCGGCGCCACTCGTCGACCGCGTTCTCGGCCCAGGTGGAGCCGGCACCGGAGATCGGGGTGTAGCCGGCGTCGGCGACTGCGGGCTGCGCGGCCGGCACGACCACGGCGGCCAGCACGCCGAACAGCGCGGCGAGCGCGCTCAGAGCGCGCCGTCTGGCCCGGACGGCCGTGTGCCGTCCGGTGAGGGGATTGCGCATCAGTCGTTGTCTCCAGAAACGGTGGCGGCGGCTTCGAGCAGAAGGGCGACGGGGTGAGGCTGGGCGAAGCGCTCGGCGTCGCCGCGGGAGGCCCGCTCCGCGCGGCGCGCCTGGCGCTTGGTCTGCTGACCCGGTCCGCGGCCGCCGAGCACACGGGCGATCGCGAAGAGCACCAGGACCAGGGCCATCAGCACGGCAGCCGCGCCGAAGCCTCGGGCGATCATGGTGGGTTCCGGGGACTTGACGAAGTTGAAGACGGCCAGCGGCAGGGAGATCATCGGGCCCTGCAGCGGGTCCGCGTTGAGCGCCGCGGTGAAGCCCGCGGTGAGCAGCACCGGAGAGGTCTCGCCGACGCCGCGGGCGGTGCCGAGGATGACCGCGGTGGCCAGGCCCGAGCGCGCGGTGGGCAGCACGACGTGCCACACGGTCCGCCAGCGCGGCGCGCCCAGCGCCTCGGAGGCCTCGGTCAGCGTGCCGGGGACCAGCCGCAGCACCACGTCGGAGGCGCGGATCACGATCGGCAGCATCATCACGCTGATGGCGAAGGCCGCCGCCAGGCCCGACTTCTGCATGCCGAGGCCCAGGATCCAGGTCGCGTAGACCATCAGGCCGGCCACGATCGACGGGAGCGCCGTCATGGCCTCGACGATGGTGCGCACGAAACGGGAGAAACGGCCGGGGACCTGGTTGAGGTAGACCGCGCAGGCCAGGCCGAGCGGCACGGTGACGGCCAGCGCGATGGCGATCATGATGAGGGTGCCGAGCATGGCGTGCGCGATGCCGCCCGCGCTCAGCGGGTCCAGGGGCCCGGCGGCCTGCATGTCCTGGGTGAAGAAGTTGCCGTGCGGCAGGGCCGAGCGGCCGCGCCACAGCGTGAAGCCGACGACGAGGACGAGCGCGGAGAACAGTACGGTGGCGGCCGACCACAGCACGACCGTCATCACCCGGTCGCGGACGGCGGGACCGTCGTCCTCCAGGCCGGTCAGGATGGCGTAGGAGGCCAGGAAGGCCAGGTACGCGGTCACGGTGAAGCCCAGCGCGCCGGACAGCGGCGCGAGTTCGCCGAACAGCAGCACCGCCAGGCACAGGCCGGACGCGGCGGCACCGGTGAGGGCCAGCACCGCGTTGCGGTCCGCGCCGCCGATCCGGCGCGGCCGGTCGGGGGGTTCGGCTGCGCCGGGCGCGGCCGGGGCGCCGGCGGCCGCGGCGGTCGTGGGCGCTGTGGGCGTCGTGGCCGCGGCGTCCTGCACGGCGGCCGCGGGGGTCTCTTCGACGACGGTCATGTCATGCCTCGCTCTGCGAGCCGGAACGGGAACGGGCCACAACGGAGGAGGCGGTGAAGTTGACCACCAGCGTGAGCAGGAACAGCGCGAGGCCGGCCGCCATCAGCGCCGACATGCCGAAGTCGGAGGCGTCTCCGTAGTGGAGCGCGATCAGCGACGAGACCGAGTTGGCACCGGTCTGGAGGATGTGTGGCTGAATGGTGAAGACCGGCGAGATGATCAGGTAGACGGCGATGGTCTCGCCGAGCGCCCGGCCGAGGCCGAGCATGGTGCCGCCGATGATGCCGCCGCGCCCGTACGGCAGCACGACGGTACGGATCACGCCCCAGCGCGTGGCGCCGAGTGCGTACGCGCCTTCGCGTTCACCCGCGGGGGCCTGGGCGAAGACCTCGCGCATCACGGAGCACTGGATCGGCGCCACCATCAGCGCGACCACGAGCCCGGCGACGAAGGACGAGGCGGTGTAGACGCTGCTGGAGGCCAGCGGCTCGCCCGGCTGCGTGCCGTCCACGTGCAGGAAGGGGATCCAGCCGAACCAGTCGGACAACCAGCGGGACACGCCGATGACGTGGCCCTGCAGGAAGAACAGGCCCCACAGGCCGTAGACCACGGACGGGACGGCGGCCATCAGGTCGACCATCGCGATCAGCGTGCGGCGCAGCCGGCGCGGTGCCACGTCGGAGATGAACAGCGCGGTGCCGAGGGCCAGCGGAAGCGAGAAGACCACGGCCACGGCGGCGATCAGCAGCGTTCCGGTGAGGACCGCCGCGATGCCGAAGTTGTGGACGTCGGGCTGCCAGGCCGACGTGGTGAGGAACGACAGGCCGGTGGCCTTGAGCGCCGACCCGGCCCGCAGGAGCAGGAAGACGCCGACCGCGGCCATGATCGCGAGGACGGTCGTGCCGGCTGCCGTCAGCTGCCAGCGGAAGACGCGGTCGCCGGTCCCGCGGGCCGAGTCCTTCGGGCGCGGTGGTGCGCTCTCCGGCTCCGGTCTGACCGGCTCCACTCCCGCCGATGCGGTGGACATTGCTGCGCCCCTCCCTCGATTACGCCATTTACGGGCGTAGTTCCCGGCAGATTCAATGGGGGGCGCGTGTCGTGAGAGCCGTTCACAAGTGATGAAAATGTGAACAGTGAGTGTGCTACGGACGTGGAGGGCGTGGAAGTACCGCAGAGACCGAGGAAGGTGAACGGGCGACCGTAGCGGACCGACCTGCGCAAGCGCCAATTACGTTCACGAGTGGGTGAAATGTGCCGTCCAGGCTGGCTCCGGACGCATTCGCCGGAGCACTCTGCTGGGCACGTGCCAATCGCCCCGCCTTCCGGAGTGCCCTGCCCGGCGCGCCCGCCCCCGATGCCGGAGTCCGTATCCCCTCGTGATCCATCTGACCTCGCCCCCGCTCTCCCCCGCCCTCGACGCGCGCTCCGCGGCGGGCCTCGTACGGCGGTGGCGCAAGGCGGTGGAACCGGACGAACTCGCCCGCGTCTACGACGCGTTGGCCAAGGCCGGTCCGCTCGTGCCGACCCCCTGGGGCGCTCTTCTGGTCACCGGCCACGAGGACTGCCGACAGGTGCTCGCCGACCGGGTCTGGCGCACTCTCGGCGCCCGCTGGCGTGACGCCCACCGCCCGGGATGGCGGAGCAGCCCGAGCACGGTGGGGCTGTGCGAGACCCCGCTGCAGCAGGACCCGCCCGAACACACCGCGCGCCGCCGCCCGTTGAACTCCGCGCTGGCCCCGCGCGCGATGCGCGAGGCGGCGGAGAACCTCGTGGAGCCGCTCGTCGCCGCGTACGTCGACCGGTTCGCCGCCGCCGTGCGGCGCGGCGGCAGCGCCGACGTGGTCGCCGAGGTGTGCCGTCCGCTGCCCACCGCCGTGCTGGCGGGGCTGACCGGGCTGCCGCCCGAGGTCGACCGGGCCTGGCTGGCGGCCGAGAGCGCCGCGATGGTGCGCGTGGAGGAACTGGCCGCGCCACCCAGCGTGGTGCGGCGCGCGGACGCCGCCGCCGTGGCGCTGCTGGACCGCTACGACCGGGTGCTGGCCGAACGCCTCCGGCGCCCCGCCGGCGACCTGCTGTCGCGGTGGGCGGCCGAGGACCCGCACGGGGCCCGCTATCTGCTGCTCACGCTGTTCTCCGCGGGGGTGCCGACCACGGCGGCCCTGCTGGCCGCCGTGGCCCTGGCGCTGACCACCCGGCCGCTGCTTGCCGAAAGGATCCGTCAGGACCCCGGATTCGCCGAGCGGCTCACCGACGAGGTACTGCGCTGGGACCCGCCCGGACGCGTCGTGACCCGGGTCGCCGCGGCCGGCACCGAGCTCGCGGGCCGCATCCTGCCGGCCGGACAGGTCGTCCACGCCCTCATCGGCGCCGCCCACCGCGATCCGCTCCTCTTCCCCGACCCGCACGCCTTCGACCCCGACCGGCCCCCGCAGCGGCTGCTCGCCTTCGGCACCGGCCTGCACTACTGCCTCGGGTCCCACCTGGCCCGTACTCAGGCGGTGGCCTTCGCGCGGGGCTTCGCCCGCGCGCTGCCCGGGGCGCGCACCGCGGCGCCGCCGGAGCGCCATGCCGGCCCCAGCATGGCCGACATCGCCCGTCTTCCCATCCACTCGCCCCTCAGTCAAGGGAGTCCGAGCCAGTGACCGACATCCAGGACGCCACCGACGTGTTCGACAAGGACCTGTCCTCGTCGACGTTCGTCCGGGCCATGGAGACGACCGGCATCCGGCCCTTCTACCGGCCGATGCACGCCTCGGCCGACGGCGAGGCCCTGGTCGAGGGCCGCCCGGTGGTGATGGCCGGCTGCAACGACTACCTGGGCCTGTCCACCGACCCGCGGGTCACCGCGGCCGCCGCACGGGCGCTGACCCGCTACGGCGCCTCCTGCTCCGGGGCCCGCACCCTCAACGGCACCCTGCCGCTGCACGGCGAACTCGAGCGCCGCGTCGCCGACTTCCTCGGCACCGAGGCGGCCGCCGTGGTCACCACCGGCTTCCAGGCCAACCTCGCCATCGCCGCCCTCCTGGGCAAGGGCGACATCGTCTTCAGCGACATGGCCAACCACGCCTCGCTCGTCGACGGCATCCGGCTGGGCGCCGCCCGCCGCGCCCTGTACCCGCACTCCGACACCGGCCACCTGGACACCCTGCTGGAGCAGGCGACGGCCGCCGACCCGGCCGCCGGCAAGGTCATCGTCACGGACGGCATGTTCTCCATGGACGGCGACCTGTGCCGGCTGCCCGACCTCACCGCGCTCGCCACCCGGCACGGCGCGCGCCTGATCGTCGACGGCGCGCACGACATCGGGCTGCTCGGCGCGGGCGGCCGCGGGGTGGCCGAGCACTTCGGGCTGCTGGACCGGGTGGACCTGTTCACCGGAACGCTGTCCAAGTGCTTCGGCTCCACCGGCGGCTTCCTCGCCGGACCCGCCCGGGTCATCGACTACCTGCGCTACACCGCCCGTTCCGTGCTCTTCTCCGCCTCCATGCCGCCGGCCGCGCTGGCGGCCGGACTGGCCGCGCTCGACATCGCCGAGACCGAACCGTGGCGGCGCATGCGCGTCCTGTCGCTCGCCGACCGGCTCCGCGCGGGACTCCGCGACCTCGGCTACGACACCGGGAACTCCGTCACCCCCGTCGTGCCCGTCCTGATCGGCGACGCCGCCGACTGCGCCCGGATGTGGCAGGCCCTGCTCGACGAGGGCGTGTTCACCAACGCCGTCGGCGCGCCCGCCGTGCCCGAGGGGCGCTGCGTCATCAGGGTGACCGTGCAGGCCACGCACTCCGACGGTCACCTCGGCCGCATCCTCGGCGCCTTCGAGGCGGCCGGCCGCCGCGTCGGCCTGCTGCCCGCGCTCCCCCGCCAGGCGGCCACCCGATGAGCGCCGCCGGCTCCGCCGCCGCCACGCGCACCGCCCCCGGCGCTCGCGTCACGGTCTCCCCCGTCGAGGGCCGGGCCGACACCAACGCCTTCATCCGCCTGCCGTACGCGCTCTACCGCGACGACCCGCACTGGGTCGCGCCCCTGGAGCGGGAGATGCGCGCCTTCCTCGACCCGCGCCGCAACCCCACCTTCGACACCGCCGAGATCCGGCTGCTGCTGGCCCGGCGCGGCAAGGCCGTCGTCGGCAGGATCGCGGTCATCTCCGAACCGCGCTACCAGGAACGGCACGACTTCACCTGCGGCCACTTCGGCCTCTTCGAGTGCGCGGACGACACCGAGGCCGCCGCGGCGCTGTTCGACGCCGCTGCCGGCTGGCTGGCCGAGCGGGGGCTGACCCGGATGCTCGGCCCGCTCAGCTTCTCCGTCAACGACGAGTGCGGGCTGCTCGTGGACGGCTTCGACGGACCGCCCAGCGTGGGCATCCCGTACAACCCGCCGTACTACCCGCGGCTGCTGACCGAGTGCGGCTTCGGCAAGGCCAAGGACCTGCTGTCCTGGCTGGTGCCGATGCCGCCCGACGGCGAGCCGCCGGCCGGCATCCGCAGGGTCGCCGAGCGCACCCTGTCCGACCCGTCGGTCACGGTGCGGCCGCTGGACCCGGCCCGCTGGGACGACGAGATGGCCGCCATCAAGGACATCTACAACGACGCCTGGGCCGAGAACTACGCCTCCGTCCCTTTGACGGACCAGGAGTTCCGGCACATGGCGGCCCAGCTGAAGGCCGTGCTCAAGCCCGAACTGGTGCGGATCGCCGAGGTCGACGGCGAGCCCGCCGCCTTCACCCTGTGGCTGCCCGACGTCAACCAGGCGCTGCGCCCCGCACGCGGCCGGCTCACCACCTGGGGGCTGCCGGTGGGGCTGCTGCGCGTCACCCGCGGCATGGGCCGCATCACCCGGGTGCGGGGCGGCACTTCGGGCGTGCGCAAGGAGCACCGCAGCCGCGGACTGGTCGCGGTGCTGCTCGCGGACGCGCAGCGCGCCGCGCACCGGCTCGGCTACACCGAGACCGACCTGTCCTGGATCCTGGAGGACAACCGCGGCTCCAACCGGCACGCCCAGGCCATGGGCGGCGTCCACTTCCGCACCCACCGGCTGTACGTGCGCGACGGCGGCCCCCGATGAGGTACCTGGTCACCGGCGCGACCGGTTTCGTCGGCGGTCACCTCGTCCGCCATCTCGCCGAACGCGGCGACCAGATCACCGCCCTGGTGCGCGACGGCCGCCGGGTGCCCGGGGCCCGGCTCGCCCCCGGCGACCTGCGCACCGGCGAGGGACTCGACGACGCGCTGCGCGACGTCGACCGGGTCATCCACCTCGCGGGGATCACCAAGTCGGCCGACCCGCGCGCGTACACCGCCGTCAACACCGACGGCACGCGGCGGCTGCGCGACGCCGTCGCCGGACTCCCCGTGCCGCCGCGGCTGGTCTACTGCTCCTCCCTGGCCGCCTCGGGTCCGGGACGCAGGCGCCGCGCGGAGGAACCACCCGTGCCCGTCTCCCTGTACGGGCGCAGCAAGCTCGGCGGCGAACTGGCGCTCCGCGAGTCGGCCGGGCAGGTGCCCGCCGTCACCGTCCGGCCGCCCATCGTCTACGGCCCGGGCGACCGGGAGTTCCTGCCCCGGCTGGTGGGCGCGGTGCGCACCGGACTGCTCCCGGCCGTCGGACGGCCGGGGCCGCGGCACTACTGCCTCATCCATGTCGACGACCTGTGCCGCGCGCTCATCGCCGCGGCCGACCCGGCGACAGCCCCCGGCACACACCACGTCTGCGACGGCACCGAGCACCGCTGGGACGACATCGGCGCCGCCGTCGCCGCCGTCCTGCGCCGCCGCGCCCCCCGCGTCGTCCACATCCCCGCCCCGCTGGCCGCGGCGGCCGCGCGCCTGGCCGGCCGCTCCTCCATGCTCAACCCCGACAAGGTGGCCGAGGCCCGCCATCCCGCCTGGACCTGCGCCCCCAGCGACACCCTGCCCTTCGGTCCCGCCACCCCGCTCGCCGAGGGCCTGCGCGCCTCCCTCACGGGCTGACCGGACCCGGCATGCACACCCCGAGGAAGGTGAGACCGTCATGCGCCGTCGACTGTCGCCGTACGAACGCGTGATCTGGGCGGCGGGCGAACGCCTCCCCGTCAACATCGCCGCCGTGGCCCGGGTGACGGGCCGGACGACCGCCGGGCAGGTGCGGGAGGCCGTCGCCTTCGCGCGGGAGCGGCATCCGCTGCTCGGGGTGCGGGTGGCGGACCCCGGGTGGTGGCAGGCACGGCTGACGACGGCGGGCGCCGAGGACCCGCCGGTGCGCGTGGTGCGGGCCACGGACGCCGGGGGAGCCGCCGGGCAGGACGTCTGGCCCCGCGTCGTGGAGGAGGAGCTCCAGCGTCCGTTCGACACGGCCACGGGCCCACTGGCGCGCTTCGTGCTGGTGGACGCGGGCGAGGCCTTCGACCTCGTCGCCGTCTTCCACCACCTCGTCGCGGACGCGGTGTCGGCGGGCGTGGTGGTACGGGACCTCCTGACGCACCTGGCCGCCGCCCCGGTCGCCGGCACCGGCCCCGTACTGGCCCCGCCCGCCGACCGCCTCGTCCCCGGCCCGCGGGCCAACCCCGCCGACCTGCTGAGGACCGCCCGTGCGCTGGGCGGCCCGGTGAAGGTGCCGCGTCCGCGCGGCGGGCCGCTGGCGTTCCACCCGTGGACGCTGGACCGGGAGGAGACCGCGCTGCTGCTCAAGCGGTGCCGGGCCGAGGGGACGACCTTGCAGTCCGCGCTGTGCGCGGCCTTCGCCCGGGCGGCGACGCCGGGGCGCGCCGCGCGCATCGCGGTGGCGGCGGACCTGCGCCGGGTCCTGGATCCGCCGCCGGGCGAGGCGGTCGGCCTGTACGCGGCCAGCTTCGTGATCTCCGCGGACGGCGGGGACGACCTGTGGACGGCGGCCAGGGACGCACGGACCGACATCCACGCCCGGCTGACCCCGGACGCGCTGCGGCCCCTGGTCCGCGTCTTCCGGCTGACCTCCGCCGTCCCGCACCGCGCGATCGGCGCGCTGCTGCGCCGCGGCGAGGAGCGCGGGCCCCGCTTCGACGTCTCCGTCAGCAACGCCCGGATGCCCATCCCGGAGGAGTACGGGCCGCTGCGGCTGTACGCGGTGCACGGCGCGGCGCACACCAGCCTGTCCGGCGCCCCGCTGGTCATCGTCATCGGCTTCGGCGGCCGGCTGTTCTGCAGCGTGACCTCCACCGACGGGGACGCCTCCGCGGACCTGTGCCGGCGCGCCATGGAGCACCTGACGGACGGCGGAACCGGGATCTGAACCGGCCGCCACGGGTACCGCCGCCCTCAGCGGGTATCGAACAGTCGTGGCACGCACCGTCGGGGTCGAGGAAGAACTCCTTTTGGTGGACGCGCGGACCGCAGAGCCGCGGGCCGTCGCAGACGCCGTGCTGGACGGCAGCCAGTGGGCCCGGGAACTGGTGGCGGAGCTCCAGCAGGAGCAGCTCGAACTCAACACGTCACCGTGCGTCACGCTCGACCAGCTGCGCGGGGAACTGCGCACCTGGCGCCGCCGGGCGGCGCGGCTCGCCGCCTCCCAGGGCGTGGACATCGCTGCCCTCGGCACCTCGCCGACGCCCGTCTCCCCGAGCCTGACGCCGCAGGGCCGCTACCGCAGGATGGTGCAGAACTTCGGCCTCACCGTGCAGGAGACGCTGACCTGCGGCTGCCACGTCCATGTGGGCGTCGCCTCCGACGAGGAGGGCGTCGCGGTCATCGACCGCATCCGGCCCTGGCTGCCGCCCCTGCTGGCCCTCAGCTCGAACTCCCCGCTGTGGCAGGGCACCGACACCGGCTACGCCAGTTACCGCTACCAGGTCTTCGGCCGCTGGCCGACCGCCGGGCCGACCGCGGGCTTCGGGTCCGCCGCGGACTACCACCGGGCGGTCTCGCGGCTGCTGGGCACGGGCATCCTGCAGGACCAGGGCATGGTCTACTTCGACGTCCGGCTGTCGGCGAAGTTCCCGACGGTGGAGGTGCGGATCTGCGACGTGTGCGCGGACTACCAGGACTCCGTGGTGCTGGCCGCACTGGTGCGGGGCCTGGTGGAGACCGCGGCCCGCGACTGGGCGGACGGCCGCCCGGCCCCCGGCCCGGGCCTCGACGTGCTCCGGCTGGCGTCCTGGCGGGCCAGCCGCTCCGGGCTCGACGGCGCCCTCCTGCACCCGGACACGCACCGCCCGGCGGGGGCGCACGACGTGGTCGAGGCGCTGGTCTCCCACGTCGAGGGCGCGCTGAAGGACTCCGGTGACCTGTACGCGGTCCGCGCCGGCGTCGACCGCCTCACGTCCCAGGGCACCGGCGCCCACCGGCAGCGCGAGGCCTACGCACGGGGCGGCCCGGTCGCGGTCGTCCGCGAAGCGGTCGCCCGTACCCGGGCGTGACCGGGCCACCCGAACGTCCGCGACGCACCCGGCGGGCCCCCACCAGGCACCCGGACGCGCCGCTTTCCGGCGGCCCGGCCAGAGGCCATCGACAACCAGCGGCACACGCGCGAACCGTCCAACGGCGCACCGGCGCCGCACACCCGGCGGCGTGCGACAGCACCGAGACCTCCGCGCCCGCCGACACAATCGCCTCACCGTGGCACTGGCCGGCTACGCGACGCGGCACGCGTCCGCGCCCAGCGGCATGCGGCAGCACCGGGCGGCACCCGCCCGCCCCTCGGTAGCCGGCCAAGAGGCCGTCGACGACCCGCGGCAGAGCGCGAACCGGGCAGATGGCGCCCGGGCGCGCCGCACGCGCCAAAACCGAGCGGCAGCGTCGCGGAGCCCACGGCGGCGGCCGATGCACAGCCGCCGCACACACAGCAATGTGCCGCAGCACCAAGACCTCCGCGCCCCCCACCTCGCGCCCACCGACACCAATCGCCCCACGGAGACGCTGGCCGGCAACGCGGCGCGGCCCGGACGACGGTCGTCCGGGAATCCATCGAGGGCCCGCGGCACGCGTGCGCACCCAGCGGCGTGCGGCAGCACCGGGCGTGACCGGCCCGCCCCTCAGTGGCCTGCCCAAGAGGCCGTCGCCCCATCCACGGCAGAGCGCGAACCGGGCAGATGGCGCCCGCGCGCCGCACGCGCCAAAACCGAGCGGCAGCGTCGCGGAGCCCACGGCGGCGGCCGATGCACAGCCGCCGCACACACAGCGGCGTGCCACAGCATCCGGCGGCGCGGCCCCGTCACCGTCGTCCGGGGAACCGTCGCCCACACCCCGGGCAGCACCCCAACGCCGCACTCCCGCAGCCCGTGTGCGCCGGCACGCGAGTCCTCCAGGGAGCCGTCGGCGGTCCAAGGTACGGGCACCGCAGCCGGGGGTGACCGGGCGGTCACGGGGAGCACGGGGGCGCGGTATCGTCCCCAGGGCCGCGTGCTGCCCCAGCACATGCGGCGCACGCGGCACTCGCACGGACCGGGGGACGGTGCATGAGCGACGCACGCGCGGCGGTGGACCGGATGCTGGCGCGCTTCGGGGTGTCCGCGCCGCCGCGGACCGACCGGATCGTCGCCGGTGCCGGTACGACCCCCGGGAGCCTGCTGCGCACGGCCATCGAGTTGCTGCGCGCCGCCTGGGGCGGCGAGCGCAAGCCCGCGGCCGCCGCCGCGCTCGCGCTGATCGTGCTGGCGCTGGACACCGCACCCCGGGACCACCCGCTGCGCGCCCGGCTCGTGCTCCATCTGCAACTGGCCGAGCGCACCTTGACGTCGTACGGCGACGTCCGGGTGTCCGCGGAGGTGCGCCACCACCTGGCCGCGCAGACCCAGCACCGCTCCCCCGACGACCTGGTGTCCGTCGCCGCCCGCTGGCCGGGCGGGCCCGCGCAGGAGCCGTTCGCCCCGGCCGACCCGATCGAGGCGCGGGTGGACGCGCTGCTCGCCACCCTGCCGCCGGACGACCTCTGCCGCCCGGGACTGCTGGCCAGGCTCGCGCACGAGGCGCTGATCCGGTACGAGTACGGGGCCATCGACGAGTTGCCCGGGCTCTGGCCGCGGGCCCGCGCCGCGTTCGAGGGACTGTCCCCGCGGCACGTCGACGCCCCCGACGCGGGCCGCGTCGCGGTGCTCGCGGGCGTCACCTGGATGCGCGCCCGTCCCCAGGACCGGGACGCCGTGGACGTCGCCGTGCGGGGCGGCCGGCTGGCCCTGGCCGCGACGCGGGAGCAGACGGCCTCGGGCGGGGTCCGCGACCGGCACAAGGTCCGCACCGTGCACCTGGCACTGGCGGCCGCCCTGATGTGCACCCTGCCGTGGGCACCGAGGCGCGAGACCGTCGACGAGGCGATGGAGCACCTGGAGGCCTACCGCGCCGAGGGCCTGCCGGACGACGATGCCGCGTACGAGATCAACGTGGCCTCGCTGCTGACCGCCCGCGCCCTGATGGCCTGGGATGTGGCCGACGCCGACGAGGCCGCGCGGATGCTCGGGGAGGTCCTGCGGCGGCTGCCGCCGGACCACCCGCTGCTGCCGCACATCGAGGACAAGGCGGCCCGGGTGGGCCAACTGCGGTCCGCCATCTCACGGTTCCCGCGCCCGATGGGCTCGATGGCGGCGAAGTTCCTGCCGATGGCGATGCGCGTCGCGCCCGCGCTGCCGCCACTGCAGCTCCGGACGGTGTTTCCGTCGCCCGGCGCGCCGGTCGACGCACCGCCGTCCGGCGGCTCCATGCCGCCGGACCCGCCGGAGCCCCGACCGGCCGCAGCCCCGCAGTTCACGATCCCCGTACCGCCCGAACTCGCGCCCCTGCTGGAGGCGCTGGCGAAGGGCCCCGGCGCCGGAGCGGGCTTCGACCCGGCCTTCGTCGCCGACGCCGAACGGAGGTTGCGGGCGGCCCTGGACGAGACCGCGCCCGGCAGTCGCGAACGCGTCGAGGTGGCGGGCGCGCTGATGTCCGCCGTCGGTATGCGTTACATGAAGGACCAGGACGCCGCCGCCGTCGAGGAGGCCACCGCCATCGGCGACCGCATACTCGCCGAACTGCCCGACGGGTCCCCCGCCCGCACCGACCTCGTTCTCCTGGCCGCGCCGTGGCATCACATGCGGGCCATGGTCGCCATGGACGTCGACGCCCTGCGGGTCTGCTGCGAGGACCTGCGCGCCGCCCTCGACCGGCTGCCCGAGGACAACCCGAGGCGCATCGCCGGCGAGGTCGAGTACGCCAACGGCCTCACCAACCTCGCGGGCCTGACCCAGAACGCCGCCCAGGCCGCCGAGGCCCGCCGGCTGAGCAGGCGGGCCGCCCGGCGCGTCCTGCAGACCCCGGTCCTGGCGGACCTGCTGGGCGGCGTGGCCACCTCGTACGGCCACTGGGCGGACTTCACCGAAGCGGTCGTGCGCGGCGACCCCGACGAGATCCGCGCGGCGGAGGCCGTCCTCGCAGGCGAGTTCGGCAGTGACGTACCGGCGGTGCGCTTCGAGTCCGCCCGGAACGCGATGGGCGACGCCCTGGAACGCCATGCCTGGGGCGAGGCGGCCGACGCGGCCGAACGCGCCCTGGAGATCCTGCCTCTGATCGCCTCACGTGCCGTGGGCCGGGACGACCGCCGGACCCTGCTCGACCACGCCCTGCTGGGACGCCGCTACCCGATCGCCCAGCCCGGAACGGACGGTGCCGGCGACCCGGACGCCGCAGGACGCCCGGATCCGCTGACCGGCACCAGCCTCAGCCGCACGGGATGCGCGGCGGCGATCGCCGCCGGACGCCCCGCGCAGGGGCTCGCCCTGCTGGAACAGGGCCGCGCGGTCCTGATGAACCAGGACCTGGAGGGCCGCGCCGACCTCGGCGGCCTGGCCGCCGCGCACCCGGCGCTGGCCGCGGAGTTCCGGACGCTCGCGGCGCGCCTGCGGCGGGCCGAGACGCCGGACGAGGCGGGCGCGGCGGACGCGGGGACCGGGCGTCACCTGGAACGCCACGTCGCGGCGGCCGAGTGGGAGGGGTTGCTGATGCGGGTCCGCGCCCGCCCGGGCTTCGAGCGCTTCCTGCTGCCGCCGACCGAGGAGGAGATGCGGGCCGTCGCCGCCGAGGGCCCGGTCGTCGTGGTCAATGTCGACCGGTTGCGCTGCGACGCGCTCGTCGTCACCGAGGAACGGATCACCGCCGTCCCCCTGCTGGAGGTGACAGAAGGTCAGCTCGCCTTGCGCGCCCGAGCGTTCCTGGCGGCCGTGAACCTGCGCCGGGACGCACCGCGCGAGGAGCACGAACGCGCCCGCGAGACCGTGCTGGACACCCTCGCCTGGCTGTGGCACACCACCGCGGAACCGGTGCTGCGCGCGCTCGGCCTCACGCGGCCGCTGCCGCCGGACGCGCCCGCGGCGGACGCGCCGCGCCTGTGGTGGTCCGCCTCCGGGCCGCTCGCGTACCTGCCGCTGCACGCGGCGGGGTTGCAGCGCAAGCACCAGCTCGCGGAGCGCCGCACCGTCCTGGACCACATCGCCTCCTCCTACACCCCCACCCTGCGTGCCCTGCGGCACGCCCGCCGGGCCCCCTCCGGCCGCACCGGGGGCCGGCTGCTCGCGGTTGGCAGGCCGACCGGGCACGGCGGTTCCGCCGGTGCCTCCGCCCGCGAGATCGCCGCGATATCCGACGCCCTGGGCGGCGTACGGGCCCTGGAGGGCGAGGCCGCGACGCCCGGGCGGGTGCGGGAGGCCCTGCGCACCGCGCGCTGGGTGCACTTCGCCTGCCACGGCGTCAGCGACACGGCCGACCCTTCCGAAAGCCATCTCGCGCTGCACGGCGGGACACTCAGCGTCGGCGAGGTCTCCCGGCAGGAGCTGCGCTACGCCGAACTCGCGGTGCTCCTGGCCTGCCACACCGCCCACACCGGCCTGCTGCCCGACGAAGCGGTCCATCTCGCCTCCGCCTTCCAGGTCGCGGGATATCCGCAGGTCGTCGGCGCCCTCTGGGAGGCCGGCGACACCGCCTCCGCCGTTCTCGCCGGCCGCCTCTACGCCGCACTGCGGGCACCCGCCCCCGGCGCCGTCGCCTCCCTGGACGCCGGCCGCGCCCTCAACCACATCACCCGCGCCCTGCGCACCCGCTACGCGCGTTCCCCCGAGGCCTGGGCCGCCTTCGTCCACATCGGCCGCTGAGGCCCGGGCGGCTCCGCGGCCGACGCGCCGTCACCGCTGGCGGCGCAGCAGCAGGTCGAGTTCCAGCCAGGTGGCCGGCGCCACCGGCCCCGGGGGCACGGGCAGGCCCGCCGCGCGGGCCAGGGACCGCATGCGGAGGTCGACGAGGGCGTCGGCCAGGTCGGCGAGGACGAAGAGGCGTTCGCGCCCGGTCCACCACGCCGCCGCCATGACGGCGGCGCCGGCGATCAGGGCGGGCCACCACAGGGTGCCCGCCGCGAGCAGGACGTAGAGCAGGCCCCAGGCGGACAGCCGGGCCGCCGCGTCGAAGGAGGCGGCGGCGGCGCGGATCTCCGCGCGGTCCGCCTCGGACGCGGCCAGCCACAGCCTCGGCCAGAGCGCCGTGAAGGGCACGGCGTAGTACTCCCCGACGCGGTGCTCCAGCGCGTGGACGCGGTCCCCCATGCGGGTGGGACGGGCGGGCGGCACCGGGGAGATGCGGTCCCGGCGCGCCTCCGCCGCGTGGGCGGCGGCGAGTTCGGCGGGGTCGCCGTCGGTCTCGTGGCGCCGGATGTGCTCCGCCACCCGCTGGTCGGCCCGGGAGCGCCGCTCACGCCGCCTGCGGACGAGCCGTTCACCGGCGCCGGCCGGCCACGGCCCGAGCCACAGGAGCTGGACACCGCGCGCGAGCAGCTGCACGACGAGCCCGGGGACGACGGCGAGGAGCAGCAGGGCGACCAGTACGAGGACCAGTCCGGCGGCCCCGTGGGCGTCGGTCCAGCGCATTGGGCGTTCGGCCTCCCGCAGCAGCCGTGCGGCGTCGAACGGCCGTCGTGCGCCGAGCACATGGGCGGCCCACGCGGTGCCGAGGAAGAGGGTGCCGGGCAGCGCGAGCAGGGCGACCCAGCGCTCGGCGAGCTTGCCGCCTATCGCGTCCAGCAGGCCGGCCACCTCTAGTACCGCACGCGTCGCAGCTCGGCGCCCCAGACCGCGCAGCGCGGCGCGGAGACGGACGCCGTGGGGTCCTCGCTCCGCGCGCACATCCCGCGCGGGCAGCGGTAGCGGAGGATGCCGCCGCCGCCACCTGTCAGGCCGGGCACGGTGGCGTACGTCCCGGCGTCGCCGCGCCGGCCGTCCAGCCGGACGCCGAGCCGCGTGGCCAGGTCGCCCACCACGATCAGGTCGCCGCGGCCCGCACGGACGGCCTCGGCGACCGCCTCGACCTCGGCCGCCTCGTCCGGGTCGGCGCGGGCCGTGCGCCGCAGCTCCGGCAGCGCCTCACAGAACGTCATCACCGCGGCCTCGTCCACCGGCCCAGCGTACTGATCTGCGATCATTGCCGTATGGCGTTCACCGAAGAGCTCGCGCGGGCCGTGCTCGCGGCGGACGGGCACCACCAGGCGAAGCTGATCGCCCTCGGCGAGAACGCGGTCTTCGAACTCGCCGACGGCACGGCCGTCGCGAAGGTCGGCCGCGGTCCCGAGCTGCTGGAGCGGGCGGCCCGCGAGCTGCGCACGGCGACCTGGCTCGCCGCGCACGGCGTGCCCGCGGTGCGGGCGGCGGAGCCGGAGGCCCGGCTCGTGGACGGCCACCCGGTGACGTACTGGGAGCGCCTGCCGGACACCGTGCGCCCCGCGGAGCCCGCCGACCTGGCCGCGCTGCTGCGGCTCGTGCACGCCCTGCCGGAGCCGGACTTCGCCCTGCCCCGCCGCGATCTGCTGGACGGGGTGGAGCGCTGGCTGCGGCTCGCGGGCACGGCGGTCGACCCGGCCGACGCCGCGTATCTGCGTGAGCGGCGTGACGGGTTCGCCGCCGCGGCCGCCGCCCTGACGCCGCACATCGCGCCGGGGCCGATCCACGGCGACGCGCTGCCGCGCAACGTCCACATCGGCCCGCAGGGGCCCGTGCTGGTCGACCTGGAGACCGTCTCCAGCGATCTGCGCGAGCACGACCTCGTCGTCATGGCGCTCAGCCGGGACCGCTACGGCCTCGACCCGGCGGCCTACGACGCCTTCACCGCCGCCTACGGCTGGGACGTCCGCGACTGGGAGGGCTGTGCCGTCCTGCGCGGCGCCCGTGAGACCGCCAGCTGCGCCTGGGTCGCCCAGCACGCGCCCGGCAACCCGGCGGCTCTCGCCGAGTTCCGGCGCCGTGTGGCATCCCTGCGCGACGACGACCCGACAGTGCGCTGGCACGCGTTCTAGGCCTGGTTGTCACATCCCCCATGCCCCGCGGCGTTCCCCCCGGCCTTCGGCCCGGGGAAATGGCCGAATCGTCCCAGCAGCCCCGCTGCAAGAACGGCTGACGACCCTCCGCCCGCTGGGATGCACCGCAGACCAATAGCGCCTGCCCGCGGCAGCCGGGGAGCCAAAGCGACGACTGGGCCCGGCCCCGCCGTGCGACGGCCCGTCAGGCCGGCTCGCGCAACGGCCAGCGCGTGTCGATCTCGACCTCGGGGGCACCGCCCTGGCGCACCAGCCAGCGCTGGTAGCCCTCGGCCCAGTCGGCGTACCAGCCGATCTGGGAACGGTGCAGTTCGCGCAGGCCGCCCGCGGCCCGCGGGTAGCGCTCGGCGATGGCGCAGGCGACCCGGACGGCGGCCAGCGCGTCCGCGCTCGCCTCGTGCGCGTCGTCCAGGGTGACGCCGTACTCGCGGCAGGCGGCCTCCAGGTTCCGCTTGCCCTTGCGGTAGCGGTCGAGCGTGCGGTCCATGACGAGCGGATCCACGACGGGCCCGACCTCGCCGCCCAGCCGGTCCTCCAGGGACGGCAGCTGATGCCTGCGCAGCTCGGCCGCGAGCAGGCTGAGGTCGAAGGGCGCGTTGTAGACGACGACAGGGACACCGGCCGCCCAGTGGGCGACAAGGGCGTCGGCGATCTCGTCCACCGCCTCGGCCGCCGGCCGGCCCTGCTCCGCAGCGTGCTCACTGCTGATGCCGTGCACCGCGGTGGCCTCGGCGGGGATGGGGACGCCGGGGTCGACGAGCCAGCCCAGGTGGCGTATCGGCTCCCCGTCCCTGACCTCGGTGACGGCCGCCGTGACGATCCTCGACCGGAGCGGATCCGTGCCCGTCGTCTCCAGGTCGAAACCGACCAGCAGTTCCCGGTGCCATCCCATGGCCATTGGCGTACGTCCTTCCCGCGGTTCCCCCGTGTGCTGTGCCATCATCCCGTGCGCCACTGACAGTCCCGCCGCCGGGCGGCCGCCGGCCTCAGGACACCGGCCGGGAGTCCACCCACACGCCCTCGAACTCCTCGCGGTAGATGCCGAAGAGCCCTTGCTCCGCCTCGGCCGCCTCGCCGTCCTTGGTCTGCACGAGGTCGCGGGGCCCGCCGCGGAGGATGATCACCGGGGACTCCATGCCCCGGGCCCTGCGCAGGTAGGACTGGACGACGGCGACACCGTTCGCGGTGTCGCCGTCCACCAGGTAGGCGGTGAAGCGCGGGGTCTCGTCGAAGACCCGGATCTCGAAGGCGCCGGGGTCGCGCAGCCGCGCCCTCACCCGGCGCATGTGCATGATGTTCATCTCGACGGCGCGGCTCAGCTCCCCGCGGCCGAGGCCGAGTTCGCGCTCGCGGCGCCGGACCGCGCTGCTGGCCGGGTTCAGGAAGAGCAGCCGCATCCGGCAGCCGGACTCCGCCAGCCGCACCAGCCGCTTGCCGGAGTAGTTCTGCACGAGCAGGTTGAGCCCGATGCCGACGGCGTCCAGCCGCCGGGCGCCGCCGAACAGGTCCTCGGCCGGCAGCTGACGCTGGAGCCGCACCCGGTCCGGGTAGACCCCGACGACGTCGGCGTACCGGTCGGCGACCAGTTCCTCGACGGCGTCGACGGGCAGGCGGTCGGCCGACGGGTAGCCGGGACCGGAGCCGAGCATGTCGAGCAGCCGGGCGGCGGCCCGCTCGGCCTGGTCCAGTACGGTGCGGGACAGCGCGCGGTTGCGGGAGACGACGTGCCGGGCCACCTCCAGTTCGTCCAGGGCGAGCTCGAGTTCACGGCGGTCGTCGAGGTAGGGCTCGAAGCACGGCCAGTGCTGGACCACCAGCTCGCGCAGCTGCGGCAGCGTCAGGAAGCTGAGGATGTTGTCGTCCGCGGGGTCGAGCAGGAAACCCTTGCGGCGGCTGACCTCGCGCACGGCGGCGGCGCGCTGCACCCATTCGTGGCCGGCGGGGCCTGCCGCGGCGACCACCCACTCCTCGCCGTGCACGGGCTCGTAGATGGGGCGCAGGACGGCGTTCACCACGGCGCGGAGCCGCTGCTCGACCAGATTGAGCCACACATAGGCCCGCCCGGCGCGGCGGGCGCGGGTGCGCACCTCGGCCCACTCGTCGGCGCCCCAGTCCAGTTCCGCTCCGATCTCCAGCGGCAGTGCCAGGGAGGCGGTTCCGGTGCCGTTCCCCTCGCCGATGCCGCCCTGGTCCCCCTGATCACCACCACCAGGGAGCACCAGACCTCCCGACATCACGACTGCACCCGCCTTCCCGCCCCCGTACACGATCAAGGAAGGGTACTGCGGGGCGGTGGGCGGTGCAGCCGTAACGACGCTACTTCACCACATGCTTACTCGCTTCGACCTGCCAACGGCCTCAATGGGCACGGCCGTTGTGGCCCGCGAGGTCGTCCGGGGTGAGCGGGCTCATCGCCGTGACGTCCCGGGGCACGAGCTGGAAACCCTGCCAGTGGATCGGCATGGGCGTCTGGTCCTCGTCGCGGGGGATGTGGTGGAAGCCGACGTTCACCCACACCACGGGGTGGGTGAGGGTCTCGGCGTTCGCCCACTTGTCCACCGAGGTGCCCCGGCCGGCGCAGGCCGGGTCGCTGTTGCCGCTGGCCAGTTGCTCGCAGGCGCGGTACTGGGTGACGTACACGTCCTTGGAGGTGTAGGCGTGGGCGTCGTAGTGGTCGGAGTGCTGCTGGACCAGCTCCCAGGAGCGCGGGTGCCGGTCGGTGTTCTTCGCGGTCGGGGAGACCACGCGCCACCAGCGCCGCAGCGCGGAGGTCGCGGCCAGTTCCTTCGCGACCGGGGTCCGGGTGGTCTTCAGGACGGCGGAACCGCTCCCCCGGCCGGCCGTCTTGGTGTCGTACTGCTCGACCTTGGAGCGGGCGGAGCCGTCGGCGGCGAAGTCCAGCCGCCAGAAGACGGAGTGGTAGTGGCTGGTCGCGTGGTCGTGGCCGCCCTTGCCGATGGGCCAGCCGGTGCCCTCGCCGCTGTAGTCGGAGGGCGACAGGTCGCCGGTGGCGCCGACCTTGGCGGTGACGGTGCCGTCGTCGGAGAAGTTCCACTGGGTGACGTACTCGTACCAGCCGAGCTGCGAGACGGAGAAGACCACCAGGTCACTGCCCTGCTTGGTGTACTTCTTTGCGTTGCCCCGCTCGTCCTGGACATCGCTGCGGTAGGCGTAGCCGTGCGGCGCGGTGGTGGCGCACAGTGCCTTGACGGTGCGTTCCTGCTGCGGGACGTAGGCGGAGCCGATGGTGCCGCCGGGGCACTCGTCGCTGCCGATGTCGACGGCCGTGTTGCCGAAGCCGATGTCGGACAGGTCGTTGTACTCGGTCAGGCCGGAGTCGTAGGGCACGTTGACCTGGGCGAGTGCCGCGGAGTCCAGCACCTTGATCGGATGCGGTTCCTTGCGCGGCTGGTAGGCGATCTTCTCCAGGACCAGGCCCTTGGTGCCGCTGATGCGCCAGCACATGGTCCAGGTGGTCCCGTTCGGCAGCTTCTTGGTGAGGGCGGTGGCGGTGCCGCAGCCGGCGGCCGCCTGGGCGGCGCGTGGCGCCGCGACGGCCGCGGTGGCCGTGCCAGGTGTCGTCCCCGCGACGAGCGCGGGCAGGAGCAGGAGCGCCGAGGCCGTACCGACGGCCCGGCGCACGTGTGCGGTGCGCATGGTTGCTGGGTCTCCGCTCTTAGTGGATCCGGCCGACGGTGCGGTCGCTGAGATCGACGACGAACCGGGTCGTGTCGATCCACGGCCCGTCCTTCACTTGCGTGAACAGACGTACGCACCGGTGCTCGCCGCACTTGCGCAAGCCGGCCGGTGCGGACTGCTCCGCGGTGTTGAAGGAGATGCCGCGCAGCCGCAGCTGATCGGGCGAGGTGAGCGCGGCTCCCTCGGTGGCCGCCGAGAAGTCGTCCCGCAGTCCCTGGCCGAGCGGGTCCTTGATGAGCAGCCCGGCCGCCTCGGCGGTCTCGTCGGCCGAGGGAGGCGGCTGCAGGCCGGAGGCGGTGTCCGTGCGCTCGACGGTGCCACGGGTGAGGTCGACGGTCTTCTTCACGAGCCGGTCGTGCCCGTAGTCGTAGAACAGCACCTCGGCCCGGCGGTCCTCATCGGTCCGCGCGGGGTCGTCCGCCGGGGCCGCCAGGTCGGTGTCGAGGTACTCCGGCCCCCGCCCACCGTCCACGTCCCGCGCACTGCGCAGACCGTCGCGCTGCAGGGCTATGGACTTCGCCCGGTCGACCTCGGCCCTGGTCAGGGGCCCCGGTCCGGTCTGCTGTCCGCCCTGGGGCGCCTGAATGCCCGTCACGGCGTCACTGCCCGTGCCGGTACCGCTGTCGCCACCGGCTCCCTGCTGCGACGGCGCTCCCGACGGCACGGCGGAGCCGGCCGTCGTGGAGTGGTCGTCGCCCGCGGAAGCGGCGCGCGGAAGGGTGATGCCCACCATCACCGCGGTGGCGGCGACGGCCATGCCGGCGCCCCATAAGACGCGCCTGACGCCACGTCCGGCCGCCCCCGTTTTCCCCGTGGGACGGCTTTCCCCCTGATCTGTCACGTAAGTCCCTCCTGTGTCGTACTGTCACCTGTTCAGATGACGGCGCGGCGACCCAGGTTGCCCGTGGCGAGCGGATTCTTGCGGCAGGCAGGGGAATTGGAACACTCGTACCGGGGAAGATCTCGGCAATAGCGTGCCATCGCGGGTGCGGGTGCGTGACGATGCCCTTTCGGCACGTTGTGACCGGGGGTGCGGGCTACCGGCGCCCGGCAGTGGAGTGGAAGAGTCGACGACATGCAGGTCTGGCCGGGTCAGGCATACCCCCTCGGCGCCACGTACGACGGCGCCGGCACCAATTTCGCGGTCTTCTCGGAGGCGGCGGAGCGGATCGAGCTGTGTCTGCTGCACGACGACGGGTCGGAGACCGCCGTCGAGCTGCGTGAAGCCGACGCCTTCGTCCGCCACGCCTATGTGCCGGGCATCATGCCCGGTCAGCGGTACGGCTTCCGGGTCCACGGACCCCACGAGCCGACCCAGGGGCACCGCTGCAACTCGGCGAAGCTGCTCCTGGACCCGTACGCGAAGGCGATAAGCGGCTCGATCGACTGGGACGAGGCGGTGTACGGCTACCGCTTCGGTCAGCCGGAGTCCCGCAACGACCTGGACTCGGCGCCGCACACGATGTCCTCCGTGGTGGTGAACCCCTACTTCGACTGGACCGACGACCGCAGCCCGCGCATCGACTACCACCGCACCGTCATCTACGAGGCCCACGTGCGCGGCCTGACCATGCAGCACCCGGAGCTCCCTGAGGAGATCCGCGGCACCTATGCGGCACTCGCCCATCCGGCGGTCATCTCCCACCTGGTGGAGCTCGGCGTCACCACGCTGGAACTGATGCCGGTGCACCAGTTCGTCCACGACCACCGTCTGGTGGACGAGGGGCTGCACAATTACTGGGGCTACAACACGCTCGGCTTCTTCGCCCCGCACAACGCGTACTCCTCGATGGGCGACCGCGGACAGCAGGTGCTGGAGTTCAAGACCGCGGTGCGCGCGCTGCACAAGGCCGGCATCGAGGTGATCCTCGACGTGGTCTACAACCACACCGCCGAGGGCAGCCACCTGGGGCCGACGCTGTGTTTCCGGGGCATCGACAACGCCTCGTACTACCGGCTCGCCGACGACCCGCGCTACTACATGGACACCACCGGCACCGGCAACTCGCTGCTGATGCGCAGCCCCCACGTGCTCCAGTTGATCATGGACTCACTGCGCTACTGGGTCACCGAGATGCACGTGGACGGCTTCCGCTTCGACCTCGCCGCGACGCTCGCCCGGCAGTTCCACGAAGTCGACCGGCTGTCGTCGTTCTTCGACCTGGTGCAGCAGGACCCGGTGGTCAGCCAGGTGAAGCTGATCGCCGAGCCCTGGGACGTCGGCGAGGGCGGCTACCAGGTGGGCAACTTCCCCCCGCTGTGGACCGAGTGGAACGGCAAGTTCCGTGACACGGTGCGCGACCTGTGGCGCGGGGAGCCCGCCACGCTCGCCGAGTTCGGCTCCCGGCTGACCGGCTCGTCCGACCTCTACCAGGACGACGGCCGCCGCCCGCTCGCCTCCATCAACTTCGTGACCTGCCACGACGGCTTCACGCTGCGTGACCTGGTGTCGTACAACGAGAAGCACAACGAGGCCAACGGCGAGAGCAACCGGGACGGCGAGAGCCACAACCGCTCATGGAACTGCGGCGCCGAGGGCGACACCGACGACGAGGCCGTGCTCGCCCTGCGCGAGCGCCAGATGCGCAACTTCATCGCCACCCTGATGCTCTCCCAGGGCGTGCCGATGATCTCCCACGGCGACGAGTTCGGCCGCAGCCAGCAGGGCAACAACAACGCCTACTGCCAGGACAACGAGCTGGCCTGGGTGCCCTGGCCCAAGGAGGGCGACACCAGGGCCGAGCAGCTGCACGAGTTCACCCGGCAGATGGTGTGGCTCCGCCGCGACCACCCGGTCTTCCGGCGCCGCCGCTTCTTCCACGGGCGGCCGATGGAGGGCACGCACGACGAGCTCTCGGACATCGCCTGGTTCACCCCTGAGGGTGACGAGATGACCCAGGACGACTGGGAGGCCCAGGCCAACGCCCTGGTGGTCTTCCTCAACGGCAGCGCGATCTCCGAGCCGGGCGACCGCGGCGAGCGCATCGCCGACGACTCCTTCCTGCTGATGTGCAATGCCTGGCACGAGCCGCTGGACTTCGTGGTGCCGGTCAACCACGGCAAGGAGTGGCAGGTCGTCGTGGACACCCAGCGGCCGGAGGGCGTGCCGGCGGGCAGCGGGCGGAAGGTGACTCAGGGCGACCGGCTGCGGCTGGCCGACCGGAGCATGGTGGTGCTGCAACGGCCGGCGTAACCGGCGTCCCGGTGTGATGGGCACACCGGCCGGCGGGGTAGGCAGAAAGCTATGACAGAAAGCGCCGCGACCCCGCCGACCGCTGTCGCCCCCGCCGTGCCGACGGCCACCTACCGCCTGCAGCTCCAGCCGGACTTCCCCTTCGCCGCCGCCGAGGCCGTCGTCCCCCATCTGGCCGCGCTCGGCGTCTCCCATCTCCACCTGTCCCCCGTGCTGCAGGCCGTCCCCGGCTCCACCCACGGCTACGACGTCGTGGACCACACCCAGGTGCGCGAGGAACTGGGCGGCGAGAAGGGCCTGCGGTCGCTGGCCCGCACTGCCCGGTCGCACGGCCTCGGCCTGGTGCTGGACGTCGTGCCCAACCACATGGCCGTACCGGCGCCGGAGTACCTGGCCCGGCCGCTGTGGGAGGTGCTCCGGGAGGGCCCGGAGTCCCCGTACGCGCGCTGGTTCGACATCGACTGGGCCGCACAGGGCGACCGACTGCTGCTGCCGGTGCTCGGCGCGCCCCTGGAGGACGTGCTCGACGACCTGCGCGTGGAGCGCGACCGGGACGCCGGCGAGCGGGTCCTGCGCTATCACGACCACGCCTTCCCGCTGCGGCCCGGCACCGGGGAACTGCCGCTGCGGCGCCTGCTGGACGCCCAGTGGTACCGGCTGGCGTGGTGGCGGCAGGCCCGCTCGGAGCTGAACTACCGGCGCTTCTTCACCATCTCCGAACTGATCGCCGTCCGCGTCGAGGACCCCGAGGTCTTCGCCGCCACCCACGCCACCCTGCTGCGGCTGCTGGACGAGGGCGTGGCCGACGGCCTGCGCATCGACCACCCGGACGGCCTCGCGGACCCGGCCGGCTACCTGCGGCGGCTCGCCGAGGCCTCCGCCGGCCGCTGGACGGTCGTGGAGAAGATCCTCACCGGTGACGAACGCCTCCCGGCCGGCTGGGCCTGCGCCGGCACCACCGGCTACGACGCCCTCGACCGCCTGGACGGGCTGTTCACCGACCCCGCGGGGGCCGAGGAGATCGCCGGCTTCTACCGGGAGTTCACCGGCGCGGCCGCCGAGCAGGGCGGTCTCTGGGAGCCGACCGTGCGGGCCGCCGCGCACCGGATCGTCGTCCACGACCTCGCCGCCGAGGTGGACCGGCTGACCCGCGCCGCCGTCCGGGCCACCGGAGGGGACGAGCGGGTGCTGCGCGAGGCGCTCCGGGAGGTCCTGGTGCGGCTGCCGCGCTACCGGCCGTACGTCGTGCCCGGCGAGCCCGCTCCCGAGGAGGACGTCGCGCTGCTGGAGGCCGCGGCGGAGGCCACCGGGCTGCCCGCCGCGGAGACCATCCGCGACCTGGCGCTCGGGCGGTTCGGTGACGGCGGCGGGGACGGGGACGGCGCCGAGGGCGGCGCCGAGGCCGGTGGCGCGCTCGGCGGCGAGGACGGGGACGGCGGCGCGGACGTGGCCGATTTCGCCGTGCGCTTCGCGCAGGTCTCGTCCGCGCTGCGCGCCAAGTCCGCGGAGGACACCGCCTTCTACCGCTACTACCCGCTGCTGTGCCTCAACGAGGTGGGCCGCGAACCGGACCGCCCCGCCACCTCACCCGAGGAGTTCCACGCCTTCTGCGAGCGGCTGCGCTCCGACTGGCCGCTGACCGGGACCGTGCGCTCCACCCACGACACCAAGCGCAGCGCCGACGTCCGCGCACGCCTGGCCGCCCTCACGGAGCTGCCCGGCCCCTGGGCTCGGTGGCTGACGGAGACCTCGGAGCAGCTGCGCGCCTACCTCGCCGGCCGCGGGGTGCCGCTGCCCGAGCGGCACGTGGAGTACCAGGCGTGGCAGTACGCCGCGGTCTTCTGCGACCCGGCCGCCGCGGACCTGGTCGCGGCCACCATGCTCAAGTCCGAGCGGGAGGCGGGTCTGCGCACCGCGTGGACCGACCAGCGCCCGGAGTACGAGCGGGAGCTGACGGACTTTGTCCGGGAGCTGGTCGGCGGGCCGTCGGCCTTCGCCACCGGGCGCATCGCGGACGAGCTGGCCGCCCCGGAGCGCGTCAACGCCCTCGGCGCGCACCTGGCGCACCTGACCATGCCGGGCGTGCCGGACGTGTACCAGGGCGACGAGGAGCGGCAGTTGCTGCTCGTCGACCCCGCCAACCGCGCGCCCTACGACCCGGGCGCGGCCGACGGCCCGCCGAGCGAGAAGCGCCTCGTCACGGTCGCCGCGCTGCGGCTGCGCCGGTCCCGGCCGCAGTGGTTCACCGGCCCCGAGGCGGGCTACGAGCCGCTGTACGCCCGCGGCACGGCGGGCGCGCACTGTGTCGCCTTCGTCCGGGGCGGCCGGGCGCTGACCGTGGTCACCCGGCTCTCCCGGCGGCTTGCGGAGGCCGGCGGCTGGCGCGGCACCGAACTGGTCCTGCCCGAGGGGGTGTGGACGGAAGTGCTGACGGACCGCAGGTTCGAGGGCGTGCTGCCTCTGGAGGCGCTGCTGGACCGGCTGCCCGTGGGTCTCCTGGTGCGCGACATCGAGCACTGACGGGGAGCCCGCCGCGGACCTGGACGTCCGCGGCGGGCCGGAGTGTCGGACCCCGCGGCTAGCTTTTCCCCATGGACGCATCGAACTCGGCGCACCTTTCCGCCGTACCTGAGGACCTGCTCGCCCGCCTCGCGAGCGACCCGGCCGTGACCGCGTACCTCGCGTGGCCGGGCGATTTCGACCTCGGCCGGCGGTCGCCGGTGGAGGAACTGACCCTTCCCTCGGGCGATCCGCTGCGCCCGATAGCGGGGGACGGCGCGGGAGGCACGTACTTCCTGGTGGGGAAGGAGGGCGACCCCGTCCGGCCGGTCCTGTACGCGGACTCCGAGGGCCAGGCGGCGTTGATCGGGGCGAGCCTGCGGGAGGCGGTCGAGCTGGTGGTCGTGTGCCCGCTGTGGCGCGACGCGGCAGCCGGTTTCCCGCTGCCCGAACTGGAGGCGCAGGTCCGCGCCGACATGCCGGACTTCGACCGCGCGCGGGAGGAGGTGGCCGCCGCCCTCGGGCTGACGCCGCCGCCGGCGGACGAGGCGGTGGCCCGGCTGCTGGCGACCGCGGCGCGCACGGTGCCGGACTTCCTGCCGTACGTGGACGACGACGACCACGAGCCCTACGAACCGCTGATCGGCGGCTAGGACGAGCCGGGGTGGGACCGCCGGCGGCGGACCCCGGGCCGTGCCCGTCAGACCGCCGCCAGGCGGAAGTGCATGGCGCCGAAGGTGACCCGGTCGCCGGGGCGGACGACCGCCGCGCCCATGACCCGGCGACCGTTGACCCAGGTCCCGTTCATGGAGCCGAGGTCGCGCAGCACCCAGATGCCGTGCTCGTGGCGCAGTTCGGCGTGGATGCGGGAGGCGGAGGCGTGGCTGAGGCGGAAGCCGCAGGACAGGTCGCGGCCTATGCGCAGCGGGACCGGCCCGGGGGCGGGGAAGAGCAGCGGGGGCAGCTTCTCGGCCTGCCAGGCGTCGCGGAAACGGACCTGCAGGGCGGAGATCCTGGCGACGCCGCGCTCCAGCCACCGGCCCAGTCGCGCCATCCGGCCCTCGGCGGGCGGGAGGTCGGCGATGAGCGCGTCCAGCTCGTCGGAGCGGCCGGCCGTGAGGGCGAGTTCCACCCGCTGCAGGAAGGTGTCGTGCGAGAGCCGTCCGTCCACGGCACCGCCGCGCAGCACCTCGATGGCGTGCTCGCGCTCCGCCTCGGTGGGCCGTGGCGCGGGTGCGGACGGCGGCGCGGAATAGGTCGGGAACTCGTGGCTCACGTGCGTGATTGTCGGGCCGAACGCCCCGGAGTGTCCAGAAGCCCGGCCCCGACGCGCCGTTGTCGGCGGGACCGGTCGCCCGGCTCCGCGGGCGCGGGCGCAAAAAGCAATGGACGCGCGGGAGTCGGCATGGCTACGGTGCTCACACGCCCGTGACCGAGGAAGGAGGCGGAAGCCATGTACGTGTTCACCACTCCGCGCTCCCGCCCCGATGTCCGCAGGGCGATCTCCGTCTGACCGGGAGCGCCCCACTCTCCCGTGAGGACTCCTCCTGTCATGACCGACCTGGTCATCCGCCCGCTCGTCGCGGGTGAGACGCATCTCTTCCACTCCCTGGTTCCCGAGGACACCGGCCTGGTCGGCCGGTCCCTGCTGGGCCACACCTACGCGATGCCCGACGAGGGCGGCGAGTACCGCCCCGACTGGACCTGGGTGGCCCTGCGCGGCGGCACGGTCGTCGCCCGCGCGGCCTGGTGGGGCGCTCCCACCGACGACAAGCCGATCGCCCTGGACTGGTTCGACTTCACCGACGCCGACGCCGCCGTGCGGCTGCTGCGGACAGCGCCGCTGAAGGCCGAGTTCGAGCTGTTGCTGCCGCCCGGCTGGCGGGAGCGGCGGGAGGTCCGCGAGGCCGCCCAGACCCGCATCGACGCGGCGATCGTGTCCGGCATGGAACCGGTCGTCGAGCGCTACCGCTACACCTGGACGCCCGAGTGCGGGCTGCCGCAGCGCACCGGACGGCTGGAGTACCGGCCGGAGCCGGACGACGCCGTGATCCTGGACGTGCTGAAACGCATCGGTACCGGCAGCCTCGACGCCCACACCCGCCGGGCCGTGGCACTGCACGGGGCCGACGCCGCCGCGCGCGAGGAACTGGACGTCCTCAACTGGTTCCCGTCGCCGCGCGAATGGTGGCGGCTGGCGTACACGCCGGAGGGCGCGCTCGCGGGCATCCAGGTGCCCGCGCGCAATCCGACCGCGTTCTGCGTCGGCTTCATCGGCGTCCTGCCGGAGCAGCGCGGCCACGGCTACGCCTACGACCTGCTGGTGGAGTGCACCCACGACCTGGTCGGACACGGCGCACGGCAGATCGCCGCCGCCACCGACCAGACCAATCTGCCGATGGCGGCGCACTTCGCCAGGGCGGGTTATCCGGTCACCCAGGAGCGCGTCAACCTGGTGTGACCCCCCGGCCTGCGGGCAGCATGGTGCCCATGCGCTTCGACGTGTGGGCACCGGACGCCGGTGAGGTGGAGGTACGGGTCGACGGACGGGCTCACGACATGGAGCGCGACCCCGGACGCGAGGGCTGGTGGTGCGCCGAGGCGCCCGCCGGACACGGTTCGCGGTACGCTTTCGCGCTCGACGAGGGCCCGCCGTTGCCCGACCCCCGCTCCCGCCGCCAGCCGGACGGTCCGGACGGCGCGAGCGCGGTCGTCGACCACGACGTCTTCGACTGGACCCACGACTGGGCGGGCCGCCCGCTGCCGGGCGCGGTCCTGTACGAGCTGCACGTGGGCACCTTCACCACCGCCGGCACCTTCGACGCGGCCGTCGAACGCCTCCCGCACCTGGCCGGGTTGGGGATCACGCACATCGAGCTGATGCCCGTCTGCCCGTTCCCCGGCACGCACGGCTGGGGCTACGAGGGCGTGTCCCTGTGGGCGGTCCACGAGCCCTACGGCGGCCCGGACGGCCTCAAGCGGTTCGTGGACGCCGCGCACGGCCACGGGCTCGGGGTGGTGCTGGACGTCGTCCACAACCACCTGGGCCCGTCCGGCAATCACCTCCCCCGGTTCGGGCCGTACTTCACCGACCGGCACCACACGCCCTGGGGCGACGCCGTCAACCTGGACGCGCCCGGCTCGGACGAGGTCCGCGACTTCCTCGTCGGCAGCGCCCTGGCCTGGCTGCGCGACTACCGCCTCGACGGACTGCGGCTCGACGCCGTGCACGCCCTGGTCGACACCCGCGCGGTGCACCTGCTGGAGGAGCTGTCCACGGCCGTCGACGCGCTGTCGGCGTCGCTGGGCCGGCCGCTGTTCCTGATCGCCGAGTCCGACCGCAACGACCCGCTCACCACCACGCCCCGCGACGCGGGAGGGCTCGGGGTGCACGCCCAGTGGAACGACGACTTCCACCACTGCCTGCACACGGCCGTCACCGGCGAATCCGCGGGGTACTACGCGGACTTCGCCGTCTCGCCGACCGCGGCCCTCGCCAAGGTGCTGGAGCGCGTCTTCTTCCACGACGGCACGTACTCCGGCTTCCGCGGCCGCCGGCACGGCCGCCCGGTCGACCGCGCGACCGTGCCCGGGCACCGCTTCCTGGCGTACACCCAGACCCACGACCAGATCGGCAACCGCGCCACCGGCGACCGCCTCGCCGCCACCGTGCCCCCGGGCCTGCTGGCGGCGGCCGCGGCACTCGTGCTCACCTCGCCGTTCACCCCGATGCTCTTCATGGGCGAGGAGTGGGGCGCCCGTACGCCGTGGCAGTTCTTCACCGACCACAGCGACCCCGAACTCGCCGCCGCCATCACCCGGGGCAGGCGGCGGGAGTTCGCCTCGCACGGCTGGAACGCCGAGGACATCCCGGACCCGCAGGACCCCGCGACCCGGCTGCGCTCGTGCCTGGACTGGTCCGAGCCGGACGGGCTCCCGCACGCCGGCCTGCTGGCCTGGTACCGCCGTCTCATCGCGCTGCGGCACGCCGAACCGGCGCTGACCGACCCGGCCCTGGACGCGGTGCGGGTCACCGCCGGCGAGCACACCCTGTGCCTGGAACGCGGCCCGTTCCGCGTCGCCGTGAACCTCTCCCCCGAGGACGCCGGGATCCCCCTGCACGACGCCGGCCGGGCCGGGGCTCCCGGCCACGGGGGCTACGAGGTGCTCGCCTCCTGGCAGCCCTGCGCCGACCCCGCGGACTCCCGCTTCCTCACGCTGCCGGGCCACTGCGTCGCGGTCCTGCGGGAACGGCTGCCCAGGGCCTGAACCCGGCCGGGCCCGTGCCCCGTTCAGTCGCCGAGCAGCCGCTTGCGGGCGTGCTCCACGTCGAAGGACGCGGGCGGGCACTGCGGGTCGATGAGTTCCAGGTGCTCCATGAGCAGCCGGCCCACCGCCCAGTCGCGGTACCACTTGCGGTCCGCCGGCACGACGTACCAGGGGGCCGTCTCGGTGGAACAGCGGTTCAGCACGGCCTCGTACGCCTCCTGGTAGGCGGGCCACAGGGCCCGGTCGTCGAGGTCGTCGGGGGTGAACTTCCAGTGCTTGCACGAGTTGTCGAGGCGCGCCAGCAGGCGGGCCCGCTGCTCGGCGTAGCCGATGTGGAGGAAGATCTTGACGACGCTGACACCGTCGTCGGCGAGGGAGGCCTCGAAGGAGTTGATCGTCTCGAAGCGCTCCTCCCAGACCTCCGGGGGGACCTGTCCGCGGACCCGGGCGGCGAGCACGTCCTCGTAGTGGGAGCGGTCGAAGATGCCGATCTGCCCGGCGTGCGGGAGGGCCCGCTTGATGCGCCAGAGGAACGGGTGCGACTTCTCCTCGGCCGTGGGTGCCTTGAAGGCGGTGATGCGGCACCCAGCCGGGTTGAGCAGGCCCGCGAGATGGCGGACGGCACCGCCCTTGCCCGAGGTGTCGGTGCCCTGGAGGACGACGAGCACGGAGCGCGGATCGCCCGCGGTGGCCTGTGCGAAGAGGCGTTCCTGCAGCACGGTCAGGCGGTCCCGGGTACCGGGCACGGCCTCCCGCGCCTCGCGCTTGCCGGGCGGACCGCCGGGGGTGGCGCGGGGGTCGTACGCGCGGAGCCGGACGTTCCCGCCGGCGCCCGGGGGGACCCGGAGCAGCGAGCGCAGTCCGTTCGTTGCGGCCCGTCGATCCGGCACGGCGCCCTCCCTGGCATCGAACGTCTTGTCCGATGGTCCGCCGGATCCGCGGCGCCCGCCAACGGACGCGTCCCCCGGCCCGAGCAGGTTCCGCCGGAAGGCCCCGTACCCCTGTACGGGAGCCCGTGACACCGCGCCCTCCCCGACCCGAGCGGCCGGCCGCGCCGCTCGACGCCCGGAAGGCGTGCCCGCGGCACGCACCGACCCGCCGGGCGGCGACCCGGCCCACGGGAGCCTGGGCACGTGCCGCCGGGCCAGGGCGACGACCCACCAGACACCCCCGGCCCGAAACGGCCACGCCGCTCCCCCGCACCCCAGTTCACCCGAACCGGTCACCCCCGCCAGGCACTCATGCCCCCGGAACGACTCCCCCGGCCGTCACACCGACCCGCCGGGCAGCGGCACGCGAGGACCGCGAGAGGGTTCGACCGGGGCGGTCAGTCCGCCAGGCGTGCCGCGTCGCGGGCCAGGGCGGTGAGCCGGGAGATCGCCCGGAAGTACTTCTTGCGGTAGCCGCCCGCGAGCATCTCCTCGCTGAAGATGCGGTCGAAGGGCTGGCCGGAGGCCATGACGGGGACCTCGCGGTCGTAGAGCCGGTCGGCCAGGACGACCAGGCGCAGCGCGGTGGCCTGGTCCTGGACAGGTTCCACGCCGCGCAGGAAGACCGCCTCGACGCCGTCGCAGAGGGCGCCGTAGCGGCTGGGGTGGACCCGGGCGAGATGTGCCAGCAGGGTGGCGAAGTCGTCGAGGGAGGCACCGGCGGTGCGGCCGGCGGCGGCGGTGACCTCGTCGTCCGAGAACGGTGCCGGCGCCTCGGGCAGACCGCGGTGACGGTAGTCCTGGCCGTCGATGCGCAGGGACAGGAAGCGGGCGGACAGGCCCTGGATCTCGCGCAGGAAGTCCGCGGCGGCGAAGCGGCCCTCGCCGAGCTTGCCGGGCAGGGTGTTGGAGGTGGCGGCGAGCCGCACGCCCGCGTCGGCGAGCTTGCCGAGCAGCGTCGAGACCAGCACGGTGTCACCGGGGTCGTCGAGTTCGAACTCGTCGATGCAGACCAGCCGGTGCCCGCTCAGCGCCTGGACGGCCTGCTGGAAACCGAGGGCGCCGACGAGGTTGGTCAGCTCCACGAAGGTCCCGAAGGCCTTCTGCTCGCGCGGCGCGTCGGTGGCGTGCCAGAGCGAGGCCAGCAGGTGGGTCTTGCCCACGCCGTAGCCGCCGTCGAGATAGACCCCGCCGGGGCCGGCGGGCGCCGCGGGGCCCGCCGCGCGGCGGAACCAGCGCCTGGGCCCGGGGGCGGCGGGAGCGCCGCTCGCCGCGGCGAAGGCGGCGAGCGTGCGCACGGCCTCGGCCTGGCTGGGCTGCCCCGGGTCCGGGATGTAGTTCTCGAACCGTACGGAGTCGAACCTCGGGGGCGGGACCATCTCCGCCACCAGCCGGTCGGCCGGCACCTGCGGCTCGCGGCCGCTCAGCGACACGGGGGGTTCACCACCGGGTATCGGGGTGGATTCGGGCGCTGCGGCGTAGGACGAGGACACAGCTCTCCAGGGTAGTGCCTCGCGGCGGGTCCCCCGGCCCCGAGTGGCCCACCCCACGCCTCCGGGGGCACGTGGAAGACTGCTGCCATGCGCCGCCTGTTCCCCCCGCCCGAGACCCTCAGGACCACCCCGGCCCCGAACGGCCCCGCCGCGTCGCCGGAGGCGGACCTGGACACACCCGAGTCGCTGGCCGACGCGTACGCGTACCCGGCCGGGGCAGACGGGCTTCCGTGGCTGAGGGCGAACATGGTGGCGTCGCTGGACGGCGCGGCACGGCACGACGGGCGCTCGCAGCCGCTGTCGTCGGAGGCCGACATGCGGGTCTTCGGGGTGCTGCGGGCGCTGGCCGACGTGGTCGTCGTCGGGGCGGAAACGGTTCGCCAGGAGGGCTACCGCCCCGCCCGGGCCCGCGAGGCGTTCGCGGCCCGCCGGGCAGCCGCCGGGCAGCCGCCGGCCGCGGTGATCGCCGTGGTGAGCGCCCGGCTGGACCTGGACTTCTCGTTGCCGCTGTTCACCTCGCCGCTGGTGCCGACCCTGGTGCTGACCGGTGCCGCCGCCCCCGCGGACCGGGTGGCGGAGGCGGAGAAGGCCGGTGCGCGGGTGGTCGTCGCGGGCGACGGTGCCGGTGTGGAGCCGGCCCGTGCCAAGCGGGAGCTCGCCGCGCTCGGACTGCGGCGGATGCTCACCGAGGGCGGCCCGCGGCTGCTGGCGCAGTTCGCGGCGGCCGGCGTGATCGACGAGCTCTGCCTGACCATCGCCCCCCTGCTGACCGCCGGGGACGCCATGCGGATCATGAACGGCCCCGGCGTCGCGGAACCCGTCCGTCTCTCCCCCGTGTCGATTCTCGAGGAGGACGGGTTCCTGTTCACGCGCTACACGCGCGGATGACGGATCGGCGGCGGGCCGGACACCCGGCAAACGCCGCCCGCCGATCCGCCGCCATGCACAATCCGCTTGCTGCCATGCGGGAAGACTTCCACCGCGTGCTCCACAGCCGGACGGGGCAGGATGGTTCCCGTCACCGGCCTGTGGGGCCGCGAGAAAGAAGGACACGTCCGTGTTCACGACCGTACTCATGATCGAGCAGCCGCTCGTCCCCGCCGACGTGGAGCTGGTCACCACGCTCCACGGCGACGAGCCCGTCTCCTTCGTCGTGCTGATGCAACCCCGCGGGGACCAGGACCGGCTGCTGCGGTCCATCGACGACGTCGCCCTGGGCGAACTCGACAAGGCCGTCCACGAGCACGACCGGCCCGAGGGCGAGAACGCCCTGCTGCCCGCCGAACGAGCGCTGAGTCACAGCCTCAAAGCGCTGCGGGACCACGGCAAGGAGGCGGTCGGGGAGGTCGTCGAGCGTCACCCGATCGAGCTGCTGAAGTCCGTCGTCGAGCAGACCCACGCCGACGAGGTGATCGTCCTGACCGCACCGCACCTGGTCGAGGAGTTCTTCCACCGCGACTGGACCTCGCGCGCCCGCCACAAGGTCGGCGTGCCGGTCCTGAAGCTGTTCGCCCACAACGCCGAGGACTGAGCGGCGGGGGCGGGGGACGGGCGTCCCCCGCCCCGCGCGGATGGAAGAATCGGAGGTGGCCCGACCACCACGGCACACGCCCGAGCACGCAGGGAGCAGCGCGCATGAGCCCCACTCTTCCCCCCGCCATGGACCGACCGCACTTCATCGGGATCGGCGGCGCCGGGATGTCGGGCATCGCGAAGATCCTCGCCCAGCGCGGTGCGAGCGTCGCGGGCAGCGACGCCAGGGACTCGGAGACCGCGCAGGCGCTGCGGGCGCTCGGCGCGACCGTGCACATCGGGCACGCCGCGGAGCACCTGGCGCCGGACGCGACCTGCGTGGTCGTCTCCAGCGCGATCCGGGACGACAACCCCGAGCTGGCCGCCGCTCGCGGGCGCGGCGTCCCGGTGGTGCACCGCTCCGACGCGCTCGCCGCGCTCATGGTGGGCCTGCGGCCGATCGCGGTGGCCGGCACGCACGGCAAGACCACGACCACCTCCATGCTCGCGGTGAGCCTGTCGGCACTGGGCCTGGACCCCTCGTACGCCATCGGCGGCGACCTGGACGCCCCGGGCTCCAACGCGCACCACGGCACGGGCGAGATCTTCGTGGCCGAGGCGGACGAGAGCGACCGCAGCTTCCAGAAGTACGACCCCGAGGTGGCGATCGTGCTCAATGTGGAGCTGGACCACCACGCGAACTACGCGTCGATGGACGAGATCTACGAGTCCTTCGAGACCTTCGTCGGCAAGATCGTCCCCGGCGGCACCCTGGTCGTCGGCGAGCACGCCGGGGCACGCGAGCTCGCCGCCCGCGTCGCCGGCCGCGAGGGCCTGACCGTGGTCAAGGTCGGCGAGGACGCCGGCGCGGACCTGAGGATCGCACGGATCACCCCGCAGGGCATGGCCGGCGAGGTCACCGTGTGCCTGGGCGGCCGGGAGCACACCTTCACCGTCTCCGTCCCGGGCCGCCACTACGCGCACAACGCGGTCGCCGCGCTGGCCGCCGGCATGGCGCTGGGCGTCCCGGCGGAGGACCTGGCCAAGGCGCTCGGCACGTACACCGGCGTCAAGCGCCGTCTGCAGCTGAAGGGCACCGCGGGCGGCGTCCAGGTGATCGACTCCTACGCGCACCACCCCACCGAGATGACCGCCGACCTGGAGGCGCTGCGCGAGGCCGCGGGCGACCGGCGCATCCTGGTGGTGTTCCAGCCGCACCTGTTCAGCCGCACCCAGGAGCTCGGCCGCGAGATGGGCCAGGCCCTGGGGCTGGCCGACGCCTCCGTGGTGCTGGACATCTACCCGGCCCGCGAGGACCCGGTCCCCGGCGTCACCAGCGCGCTGATCATCGACGCGGCGGCCGCCCACGGCGCCGACGTCACCGCCGCGCACGACAAGGACGCCGTGCCCGCGCTGATCGCCGGAATGACGGGACCCGGTGACCTTGTTCTCACCATGGGCGCCGGAGACGTCACGGACCTCGGTCCGCGGATCCTGGCCCGACTGGAGAGCTGAGCACGAGGGACACGAGGGAGAGGACACCATGGCGTACGAAGTCGACAAGTCCGAGGAGCAGTGGCGCGAGGAGCTGACGCCGCGGGAGTACGCCGTCCTCCGCAAGGCCGGGACGGAGCCGGCGTTCACCGGTGAGTACACCGACACCAAGACCAACGGCGTCTACTCCTGTCGCGCCTGCGGCGCGGAGCTGTTCACCTCCGACACCAAGTTCGAGTCCCACTGCGGCTGGCCGTCCTTCTACGACCCGCGGGACAGCAAGGCCGTGGAGCTGATCGAGGACCGCTCGATGGGCATGGTCCGCACCGAGGTGCGCTGCGCCCGCTGCGGCTCCCACCTGGGCCATGTCTTCGAGGGCGAGGGCTACCCGACCCCCACCGACCAGCGCTACTGCATCAACTCGATCTCGCTGCGGCTGGAGCCCGCGGAGGGCTGACCCCGACCGGCGTCCTGACCGCCTCCCCGTGCGGCGCGTCCTCACGGACCGCCGCCGGGTGGGTAGCGTGCCGGCCCCCGGCGAACCCGACGCGGGGAAAACAGCTGGTGCGGTCGTGGGCGGCGGCCCCACCATGAGCGGATGCCGACCTTTCTGCTGCCGTTCCTCGGGGCGTGCCTGCTGATCGCCGCCGCCCCGGGGCCGAGCACCGTACTGATCATCCGCCACTCGCTGCGGAGCCGCCGCGCGGGTTTCCTGACCGTGCTCGGCAACGAGACGGGCGTCTTCCTGTGGGGCCTGTCGGCGGCCCTCGGTCTCACTGCGCTGCTCGCGGCCTCGCAGGCCGCGTACGACGCCGTACGGATCGTGGGCGCGGCGGTCCTGCTCTGGTTCGGCGTCCAGGCGCTGCGGTCGGCCCGCCGCGGCCGCGGGGGCGACGCGGAGGAGCCGGAGCCGCGGGCCGTTCTCGTGACGCCCGGGGCGGCCTACCGGGCCGGGCTCGGCATGAACCTGGCCAACCCCAAGGCGGCCGTCTTCGCGATGTCGTTCCTCCCCCAGTTCGTTCCCGCGGAGGCGCCCCAACTGCCCACGATGGTGGGGCTGGCGGCCCTGTGGGCGGTCTTCGAGGTCGGCTGGTACGGCTCGTACGTCTGGTTCGTCGACCGGCTGAGGTCCGTCGTCGGCCGCGCCGCCGTCCGGCGCAGGCTCGAACTCGTCTCGGGCGGGGTGCTGGTGGCGCTGGGCGTGCGCATGGCTCTGGAGAACTGACGGATCGTCACCCGCGACGGGAGCTCAGCAGCCCCGCGACCGCCACGGCACCCGCCGCCAGGACCACGGCGGCCAGGAGTGACGGCAGCGGGTAGGGGACGCTGCCGGTGTGCGAGGCCGTGACCAGGTCGCGCACGGCGGCATTGGCGGGCGAACCACCCGCGACGAGCACCGCGACCGCGGCGCCCGTGGTGACCGGCACCGCCCAGCCGGGACGCACCAGGACCGGCGGATTGGTGAGCGCCCCCACCGCCGTGCCCAGGAGCGCCGACACCAGGACCGTCAGCACCCCCGACACGGCGGCCGGCCCCAGCGGCACGGCCTTGAGGTGGTCGGTGGTGTGCGGATCGGCGACCCACAGGACCACACCGGTGCCCACGACGCCCGTCAGCGCCGAGCACCCCAGCGCGGCCAGCACCGCCGCCGTGTGTGCCCGCGCCGGTCCCGCGGCCGCGGCCACCACCGCGCGGGCGGCGGGGGGCTCGCCGGTGACGCAGACCCGGACCAGCCACGCGGCGGCCGGCAGCAGCGCGGCCGCGTTCCAGCCGAGGGAGTCCAGCAGCGGCTGCGGCCCCGCGGTGAGGCCGATCGCCAGGAGCGCGGCGTACAGCAGCAGCGGCGCCGGCCAGCGGTACGAACGCAGCAGCAGGGCGGTCTGGTAGCGCAGCAGCGCGGTCATGCGTCCTCCGTCGGCCCGGCCGCCGGGCGCACCGCCCGGATGTGCCAGGGCGGGTTCGCGTCGAGCAACCGCCGCAGGACGGCGTCGGATTCGCGGGCGGGGACGGTCAGCCGGAGCGTGCCGGGCGCGGACGTGCCGTCACCGAGGCCCGCGGGCGGTTCTCCGCGCCCTTCGGCCTCGACGACCACCAGCGGCCCGGCGTCCCCGTCGCGCGACACGGGCACGGGCACGGGGACGGGCACCAGCCGGGCGTCCGCCACGCGGTGCGCTGCCGTGGTGTCCCCGGCCAGCCGCCGGACGTCGTGGTCGACGAAGACCGCGGTGCCGCCCGCGGCGACGATGGCGCGCACGGCGTCGTCCAGCACGGCGCGCGCCTGCGGGTCCAGCCCCGTCCACGCCTCGTCCAGGAGGAGCAGTTCCGGCTCGGCGAGCAGCGCCTGGACGACGGCGACCTTCTGGCACGTGCCCTTCGACAGCTCCCGCAGCGGCGTGCGGGCGTACCGGGCGATGCCGAAGCGCTCCAGCCACTGCCCGGCACGGTCGGCCGCGGTACGGCTGCCGAGGCCGTGCACCCGCCCGAGGTGGACGAGATAGCCCAGCGCGTCGAAGGGCAGCGCGGGCGGGAAGCGCTCGGGCACGTACGCGGTGCGCGGGCGCCCGGTGACGCGCCCGGCGGTGGGGCGGTCGATGCCGGCCAGGACGCGCAGGAAGGTCGACTTGCCGCTGCCGTTGGCGCCCTCGACGCGCAGCAGCTGGTGCCCGGGCAGCTCCAGCCCCACGTCCCGCAGCACCCACGGCCCGCGCGCCCCATAGCGCCGGCCGACCGCCTCCAGCCGCACGTCAGTGGGCGCTGGGCTGGTGCGGCTGCGACTCGCTGGGCCGCACGATCACGAAGCCCTCGCCCTGCAGCATCAGCTGGACCGCCTCGCCCGAACCGCCGCGCAGCATCGAGCCGAAGCTCTGTGAGCGGTGCAGCGAGGTCTGCAGCTGCGCGCTCCAGCCGACGACGGCGTCGGTGTCGACGTAGACCGGCGCCTGCGGGGTGACCGGGATCACGATGGGGTTTCCCTCGCACATCACGCCCAGGCGGCCGTGACCGGTGAACACGCTGTTGAACAGGCCGCCGCCGACCATGCCGGCGCCCTTGACGACCTTTATCTCGTAGGCGAGCGTCGCGTCGAAGACCAGCACGTTGCGGCCGTTGATGGTGAGGCTGTCGCCCGGGTCGATGTCGATGACGAAGCAGTTGGCGGCCTCGTGCGCGAACCAGGCCTCGCCCTGGCCGCGCACCGTCATCAGCGGGAGGCCCTCGCCGGTGAGGGCGCGCTTGAGGAACTTTCCGACTCCCTGACCCTTCACCTCGAACTGCAGGTTGCCGCGGAAGGCGATCATCGAGCCCTGCCGCGCGAAGCACTCGCCGTTGACGGCGTACTTGATCGACTTGGCGTTCTGCAGGGTCATGCCGGGCTCGGTGGCCGGCCGCGCCGTGTTCTCGGTCGCGAAGAGGTCGCTGCGCACGGGCACATCCTGGCCCGGAGGGATCGCCCCTGCCAAGCCCGTCCGGGCCGGGTGGCAGACTGTTGCGGTGAGCACCGATCCTCGTGACAGCCGTCCCCAGTTCGTTCTCCCGCTGGTCGTCCGCATCGAGCGGGACGCGCCCCCCGCCCGCACCGACGCCCTGGAGACCGCCGCCCGCGCGGTCCTGGCGCTGCGCTCCGACGAGCGCGCCACGGCGGAGGACGGCGAGTGGGCCGAGGCCGTGCACGGCTGGGAGGACGCCCGCATCCGCAAGGTGGTGCGGCGGGCCCGAGGGGCCGAGTGGCGGCGCGCCGAGGCGCTGCCGGGGATCACGGTGACGGGCAAGTCGGCCGAGGTGCGGGTCTTCCCGCCCGTGCCGCTGGACGGCTGGCCGAAGGACCTGGCCAGGCTGCAGGTCTCCGGCACCGAGCTGGAGGACCCCGAGTCGCCCGCGGAGGCCGAGCCGGGCACCCCCGTGCTCTGGCTGAATCCCGGGGTGGAGATGTCGGCGGGCAAGGCCATGGCGCAGGCCGGGCACGGCGCGCAACTCGCCTGGCTCGCCCTGTCGCCGGCCGACCGGGAGCTGTGGCGCGAGGCGGGCTTCGCACTTGCCGTGCGCACCGCGCACCCCGAGCGGTGGGAGGCGCTCGCATCGGGCCGTCTGCCCGTCGTGCGGGACGCCGGGTTCACCGAGATCGCGCCGGGCTCGTGCACGGTCGTGGCGGACCACCCGGCGCTGCGGTGACCGCGGCCGCCGCGGCGGCCGAAGCTCAAATCGAGCTCTGAACCGGCGGCGGACACGGTTCGTGCCACTTCTGCGGGGCCACAACCCCGGCAGGAGGAAGGGGGACCGGTGGAGCACTCGATGTTGGGCACGGGGATCGGCTGGCGTCCGGAGATCGCGGACACCGTCGAGGAGCTGGCGGAGGCCGGCCGCGTCGACTGGGTCGAGGCGGTCGCGGAGAACGTGTGTCCGGGCCATGTCCCGGACTCCCTGGTACGGCTGCGCGAGCGCGGCGTCACCGTCGTCCCGCACGGGGTGTCGCTCGGCCTCGGGGGCGCCGAGCGGCCCGACCCGGAACGGCTGGCCGCGCTCGCGCAGCGCGCCCGGGCGCTGGGCGCACCGCTGGTGACCGAGCACATCGCCTTCGTCCGCGGCGGCGGCGAGACGACCGGCTCCGCCCCGCTGGAGGCCGGGCACCTGCTGCCGGTGCCGCGCACCCGCGACGCGCTGGACGTACTCTGCGAGAACGTGCGCATCGCACAGGACGCGCTGCCCGTGCCGCTCGCGCTGGAGAACATCGCCGCGCTGGTCGCCTGGCCGGACGAGGAGATGAGCGAGGGCGCCTTCCTCGCCGAACTCGTGGAGCGCACCGGGGTACGGCTGTTGATCGACGTGGCCAACCTGCACACGAACCACGTCAACCGGGGCGAGGACCCGGTCGCCGCCCTGGGCGCGCTGCCGGCCGGCGCCATCGCCTACGTCCATGTCGCTGGCGGCTACGAGAAGGACGGCGTGTGGCACGACAGCCACGCCCACCCCGTGCCCCCGGCCGTGCTCGACGTGCTGGCGGCGCTGTACGAGCGGGCCTGCCCGCCCGGCGTCCTGCTGGAGCGCGACGACGACTTCCCCGCGGGGGACGAGCTGGCGGCCGAACTGGCCTCCGTCCGCGCGGTGGTGGAGGGCGGGGCACGTCTCCCGGCCGGTGCGCCGCCCGCCCTGCCCGACGCGGTCGCGCCGGCGGCGCGGGCCGCGCGGCAGCGGCTCGCCCTGCGCCAGACGGCACTGCTGTCCGCGCTCGTGGCCGGCACTCCGGTGCCCGAGGGCTTCGACCGGGTCCGGGTCGGCGTGCAGAGCCGGGCCCTCGCGGCCAAGCGGGCCGGCATCGTGGCGAAGGTCGCGCCCGAACTGCCGGAGATCCTCGGCCCGGTCTACCGGCCCGCGTTCCTGCGGTACGCCGCCGCCCGACCGCTCGGCGGGGGCTACCGGCGCGACGCCCTCGACTTCGCCGCCCACCTGCTCGACGGGGCGGGCACACCCGGCACAGCGCGCACAGCCGGCGCTTCCGGCACTGCCGGCACCACCGCGCTGCCCGACGCCGCGGCCCTGCGCCAACTCCACGTCTGGTGGCGGGAACGCTCGGGTCCGGCCCCCCTGAACGGATGGCAACGACGGCTGCTGCGGCACCGGTCCGCGATCTCGCGACAGCCCTCACGCGTATTCATACGTATGCGGGACACGCTCCGTTCAAAGCTGCCATAATCTTTTTCAACAGGCCTCCGACCTGCGACGCAAATACCAGCGGAGGCCGTTCACCGGGAAACGCAACAACGTACCAAGAACTGCGCGGTGATTCCCCGGATTCGCGAATACGTGATGTTAACTCGCCCGGACCGCGTCAAACGCACTAACGTGCGGTCCCATGCGATCCACCCGTTACGCCACCGGACTGAGCCTTGTGGTCGGGGCTTTCGTGGTCACCCTGGCCGCGCTGGCCTACCCGGTCATGTCAGGGCTGAACAGCCCCGCCGTCACCGCGGCCGCCGCCCAGACGGTCGCCACGCAGTACGGTCCGCTCACCCAGCTGGACCGCACCTTCGTCACCAAGGTGCGACTGGCCGGCCTGTGGGAGTTCCCCGCCGGACAGATGGCCCTGCAGAAGGGGACGACCCCCGCCGTCAAACGTGCGGGACAACACCTCATCGACGGGCACACGGGCCTGGACGAGACGTGTCGCACGATCGCCCCCCTATTGGGCATCACCCTGCCCAATCAGCCCACTCAGCAGCAAATGGGCTTTCTGGCCACCTTTTCCGCGGCCAATGGCAAGGACTTCGACCAGAAGTTCGCGAACATCGTGCGGCTCGCCCACGGCCAGGTCTTCTCGGTGATCGCCCAAGTGCGTGCCACCACCCGCAACTCACTGGTCCGCCAGCTCGCGGACCAGGCGAACGCGACGGTGCTCGACCACATCACCGTCCTGGAGAAGACCGGGCTGGTGAACTTCGACCAGATCGCCGTCGACACGACCGCGAGCCCGACCAACCCCGCGGCCGCGATACCGGTCTCCCCGGCCCCCGGAGAACCGACCTTCGTCGTCACGCCGTCCCCCACGTACTCCCTCCCTCCCGCGGCGTCCTCACCCCAGCCGTCGCAGTAGAAATGAGCTATCCATGCCCACACGACAACAGATGAACCACCGGCGCAGGTTGAGCACCAAGCAACTCGTGCTGATAGCCGTGCTGGCACTGCTCGGCTCCGGCGGCACCTTCGCCCTGGTCACCGGCTCGGCTTCGGCCCACTGGCGGCCCTCCTCCGGCCACTCCGACGGGTGGCAGAAGCCCAACCCGTGGAACAGCACCAAGGCCGACACCGGGAACAACAACGGAGGGAACCAGAACAACGGCGGCCAGAACGGCGGGACCGCCGCGCCGTCGGCCTCCGCCTCCGCCTCGGCGTCCGCGTCCGCCCCCGCCGGCGGTACGCAGACCAACGGGCCGGTCGCGGCGGACTTCGCGGACATCCGCTCGGTCCAGCCCAACGTGCAGCGGGCGGCCAACCAGCGGGGCGCCTCGCGCGGCGCCTTCACCGCGCGCTGCGGACGCAACGAGAACAAGCACAACAACCCCGACAACTTCATCGTGGCCCCGGGTGTCTCCAACGGCGCGCACCACGTGCACGACTACGTGGGCAACCTGAGCACCGACGGCTTCTCGACCAACGAGACGCTGGCGGCGGCCGGCACCACCTGCGCCCGCGGCGACAAGTCGGCCTACTTCTGGCCGGTGCTGCGCACCCGCAGCGCCAACGACGCGCCCGACGCCGACGGCAACACCGGCACCATCCTCCAGGCCCGGTCGGTCAGCCTGACCTTCAAGGGCAACCCGACCGCCAAGGTGGTCGGCATGCCCTCCACCCTGAAGATCATCACCGGTGACGCCAAGTCCTTCACCAACGGCGTCGCCAACGCCAAGGCGTCGTGGAGCTGCACGGGCTTCGAGAACCGCCAGCTCACCGACAAGTACCCGCTGTGCCCGCGGGGCAGCCAGGTGGTCCGCACCCTCAACTTCCCCAGCTGCTGGGACGGCGTGAACACCGACAGCGCCAACCACCGCACCCACATCGTCTTCCCGGACGGCGCCGGCCAGTGCCCGTCCGGCACCAAGGCGGTCCCCCAGCTCCAGATGCGCCTGACCTATCAGGTGCCGCAGGGTCCGAACTACGCGGTCGACAGCTTCCCGGAGCAGCAGCACAAGCCGGTGACCGACCACGCGGACTTCGCCAACTTCATGCCGGCGAACCTGATGAACCAGGTCGTCAGCTGCATCAACCGCAACCGCACCTGCGGCTGACGCCCCGGGGCCGCCCGCCCGTTCCGGGAAACCCCGGGCGAACCCCACGGGGGTTGGGCTAGAACTCCCCCATGTGGATGCTGTTCCTCTGCGTGGCCTGGGCCGCGGCGATCGTCTCCTGCGCACACCTGTGCAGGGCGGCGGTCGCCGCGGCCCAACCGCCGTCCCGGGCCCCCAGCGAGGGAGAGCGCCGGCTCGGGCTGTACGAGATGGCCTACCTGTCCGGCGGGCCGCGCAGGGTAACGGACCTGGCGATGGTCACGATGGGCCGCCAGCGGCGTCTGCACCTGGCGGGGACCGGCTGGGCGACCGTCGTCGACCCCGAGGGGCGCAACGCCATCGAGCGCGCCCTGATCGCCGCGATCGGTCCCGAGGGCCAGCGGGAGATCCCCGCGACCCGCGTCGCGCACGCCGGCTCCGACGTCGTCGAAGCCCTGGCCGACCGCCTCACCGCGGCCGGTCTGGCGGTTCCCGCCGCGGCCCGCGAGTCCGTCGCCGCGGGCATGCGCGAGGTCCGCGCCGCCCTCGTGGTCATCGTCGTCGCGCTGGCCGCCGCGACCGCGGGCAACCCGGGCGGCGGCGCCCCGATCGCGCCCTGGTTCGCGCTTCCGCTGCTGCTGACCGCCGGCTGCCTCGGCATCGCCCACGTCGAGGTCCACCCCTACAGCCGCTGGGCCTCCCCCACCGGCCAGGACCTGCTGCGCGCCGTCCCCGTCCCGCGCGCCCCCGCCCCCGACGACCCCCATCTGCTCACCGCCCTCGCGGTCCGCGGCCCGTCCGCGCTGCCCGACCCCGAGCTCCGGGCGGCGCTGGCCTGAGGACGCCGAAGGGGCGGCCGGTTCCCCGGCCGCCCCTTCACACGTACGGCGGCGCCGTCAGGCCAGGCCCGCCACCAGTTCCGCCACCGACCGGCGGCGGCCGGTGTAGAACGGAACCTCCTCACGGACGTGCATCCGCGCTTCGGAGGCCCGCAGGTGGCGCATCAGGTCCACGATCCGGTGCAGTTCGTCCGCCTCGAAGGCCAGGATCCACTCGTAGTCGCCCAGCGAGAACGACGCCACCGTGTTCGCCCGCACGTCCGGGTAGCCCCGCGCCATCTTGCCGTGGTCGGCGAGCATGCGGCGGCGGTCCTCGTCGGGCAGCAGGTACCAGTCGTAGGAGCGGACGAAGGGGTAGACGGAGACGTAGTCACGGGCCGTCTCGTCGGCCAGGAAGGCCGGGATGTGGCTCTTGTTGAACTCCGCGGGGCGGTGCAGGGCCATGTTGGACCAGACCGGGTCCAGACCGCGGCCGAGGCGGGTGCGGCGGAAGCGGTTGTAGGCGTCCTGGAGGGCGTCCGCGGTCTCCGCGTGCCACCAGATCATGACGTCCGCGTCGGCGCGCAGACCGGAGACGTCATAGGTCCCCCGGACCGTCACGTCCTTGGCGGCGAGCTGTTCGAAGAGCTCCTCGACCTCCTCCGCCCAGCCGGCGCGGTCCTCGGGCAGGACGTCGCGGAGCCGGAACACCGACCAGAGGGTGTAGCGGATGACCTCGTTGAGGTCCTTGGCCTTCTTGCCCGCGTTGGGGGCCTTGGCCGGTGCGTCGGAAGCAGTCGAGTCGGTCATGGGGCTATTGTCCCGCGCCCGGTTCCGCGGACGGCCGCAGGGTGCCCAGCACCTGGTCCGCGGCGCCGCGCGCGCTCGCCACGCAGGCGGGGACGCCCACGCCCTCGTACACCGCCCCGCAGACCGCGAGGCCGGGCAGCTTGGCGACCTGCTCGCGCACGCGGGCGACGCGGGCGAGGTGGCCGACCGGGTACTGCGGGAGGCCGCCGTCCCACCGGGTGACCCGGGCCGCCACCGGCGCGGCGGTGAGCCCGACGGCCTCGCCGAGGTCCTCCCGGGAGAGCCGCACGAGGTCGGTGTCGTCCCAGGCGAGATCGGCCTCCTGGCCGTACCGCCCGACCGAGGTGCGCAGCACGTAGACGTCGGAGTCGGCGGTCCCGCTCCAGTGCCACTTCTGGCTGGAGAAGGTGGACGCCTTGATGGTGCGCCCGTCGACCGGCGGGACGAGGAAACCGCTGCCGGGCAGGGCGTGCGTGATCTCGCGGCGCCGGAAGGCCATCGTCACCAGGGCCACGCTCGCGTACTCCACCGCCGCGAGATCGGCCGCGGCACCCGGGGACTCCGAGCCGAGCAGCTTGGCCGCGGCGGGCGCCGGCACGGCCAGCACGACCGCGTCGGCCTCCAGCACCTCGCGGACGCCCTCGTGGTCCCAGGTGACCTGCCAGCCCTCCGGGGTGCGCCGCAACTGCCGTACGGGCGCGTCGGTCACGATGCGGGCGCCGGCGGCGCGGCACGCCTCGGCGACCGCGACGGGCAGCCGTCCGACACCGCCGCGGATGCCGGCGAAGACCGGCGCCGGCTCCTTTTTCGCGGAGGCGGCCGCGGAGGCCGCCGCGGCCGCACGGCGCTGGGTCTCGCGGACCGCCTCGATGAGGGAACGGCCGGAGCGGGCGCTCTCGTACAGCTGCGGGATGGCGGCGCGCAGCGAGATCTCGTAGGCGTTGCCCGCGTACACCCCGCCCAGCAGCGGGTCGACGAGCCGGTCGACGACCTCGTGGCCGAGCCGCGCCGCGACGTAGTTGCCGACGGCGACGTCGTCGCCCACCTTCGTGCGGGGCAGCACGTGGTCCAGCGGCAGCCGCGCCAGACCGGCCGCGGAGAGCACGCCGGAGGCGGCGAGCGAGCCGATGTCGCCGGGGACGCCCATCACCCCGCCCTTGGGCATGGGCCGCATCCTGCCGCGCGTCCAGAGCCCGGCGGTGGTCGTCGCGGGCGGCTCCAGGTCGTCGCCGAGGCCGACGGCACGGGCCAGGTCCACCGCCTCGGGGCGGCGGGCCAGCAGCGACTCCGCGCCGAGGTCGACGGGGACGCCGGCGATCTCGTCCGCGTACAGCTTGCCGCCCAGCCGGCCGGAGGACTCCAGCACCGTGACGCGTGCCGCACCGCCCTCCAGCAGGAAGTGCGCCGCGGAGAGTCCGGAGACCCCGCCGCCGACGACCACCACGTGTCCGGCCCGGGGCTGCGTTTCGCTCATGCCTCCACTGTCTCAGACGCCGGAACGAGCCCTAACCGTGACCTCTTCGGGATCACGGATCCGAAACCCCCCTCGGGTCGGCGGCGTCGAACCTGCAACATCGGCACCGGCCCCAGGGGGGACCCCATGAACGCACCAACGACCACTGCCCGCAGAGCACTTGCCGCGCTCGCGCTGGCGGGCGTGCTGGCGCTCACCGGATGCGGCGCGTCGGCCGACGGCGGCAGCCTCCAGAGCAGCGCGGACGACAAGGCCGCCGCGGCGCCGGAGAAGGCGGCACCGGCGGACGGCATGGCCCAGGCGCCCTCCGGCGCCACCGGTTCGTCGGGGGCGAAGGGCACCCGGACCCCCGTCCTGGACCGCAGCCTCATCGTCCGTACCGCGACGCTCACCGTCGAGGCCAAGGACGTCCCCGACGCACTCGCCGAGTCCCGCACCCTGGTCGAGGCCGCGGGCGGCTACATCGGCGACGAGAGCACGTCCCTGGACGACGAGGGCCGCGAGCACTCCCGCGTCACCCTGCGGGTGCCCCCGGCGGACTACGAGCGGGTGCTCGGGGACCTGGCCGGCCTCGGCAAGCTGCTGCAGCGCAAGGTCACCGCGGAGGACGTGACGAGCCAGGTGGTCGACGTCGAGAGCCGCATCAAGTCGCAGCGGGCGAGTGTCACGCGGGTGCGGGAACTGATGGACCGGGCGACCCGGCTGAGCGACGTCGTCACGCTGGAGGGCGAACTCAGCACCCGCCAGGCCGATCTGGAGGCACTGGAGGCGCAGCAGGCCTCGCTCAAGGAGCGGACCGGCATGGCGACGGTGACCCTCGTCCTCACCGAGCCGGAGAAGGCCGCGGTGCCGGAGAAGGCCGACGGGTTCTGGGCCTCCGTGGGCGACGCGCTCGGCGCGGGCTGGCACGCGTTCTACGTGACCCTGCGCGCCCTGCTGATCGCCCTCGCCGCCGTGCTGCCGTTCGCCGTTCTCGCCCTGCTGGGCGTGTTCGCCGTCCGCATGCTGCGCCGCCGCCGCGGCGGCCCCGTCGCGCCCGCGCCGGTCACCGCGCCGGTCGCCGCGCCCGTGGAGCCGCGCCCCTGAGGCGACGCGCGCACGGTCCGTGCGGCACGGCTCCCGCCCGCCGCACGGACCGTGCGCGGAGCCTCAGCGCGCCGTCTGCTGGTGGACGAACTCCACGAGCCGGGTGAGCGCGTCCGGGTCGGTCGACGGCAGGACGCCGTGCCCGAGGTTGAAGATGTGCCCGGGCGCGGACTGCGCGGAGTACAGCACCTCGCGCGCCTTCTTCTCCACGGCCGCGGTCGGGGCGAAGAGCACGGCCGGGTCCAGGTTCCCCTGCAGCGCCTTGTCGGGGCCGACGCGGCGCGCCGCCTCCTCCAGGGGCACCCGCCAGTCGACCCCGACGACGTCCGCGCCGGCCTCGCCCATCAGCCCGAGCAGCTCGCCGGTGCCCACGCCGAAGTGGATGCGGGGCACGCCGTACCCGGCCACGGCGTCGAAGACCTTCACCGAGGCCGGCATGACGTAGCGCCGGTAGTCCTCCGGGGCCAGCGCGCCGACCCAGGAGTCGAAGAGCTGCACGGCGCTCGCGCCGGCCTCGATCTGCACCTTGAGGAAGGCCGCGGTGATGTCCGCGAGCCGGTCCAGCAGCCGGGCCCACAGCTCGGGCTCGCCGTACATCAGCGCCTTGGTGCGCTCGTGGTTGCGCGAGGGGCCGCCCTCGACCAGGTAACTGGCCAGCGTGAAGGGCGCGCCGGCGAAGCCGATCAGCGGCGTGGCGCCCAGTTCGTCGGTGAGCATGCCGATCGCCTCGGTGACGTACTTGACGTCGTCGGGCTCCAGCGGACGCAGCCGGTCGAGATCGGCGGCGGTGCGGATGGGCTCGGCGAAGACGGGGCCGACCCCGGGCTTGATGTCGAGGTCGAGCCCGATCGCCTTGAGGGGCACCACGATGTCGCTGTAGTAGATGGCCGCGTCGACCTTGTGGCGGCGCACCGGCTGCAGCGTGATCTCGGTGACGAGGTCGGGCCGCATGCACGACTCGAGCATCGGGATGCCCTCGCGCAGCTTGAGGTACTCCGGCAGGGAGCGGCCTGCCTGGCGCATGAACCACACGGGGGTGTGCGGCACGTGACGACGCCGGCACGCCAGGATGAAGGGGGAAGCAGCGGTCTGCTGGTGCGCACTCACCCCCAAATCTTCGCATGCGCCAAGTGGGCGACCCGCCCAACCGGGTGTCGTCCCTCACTGAAGCCGCCCTTCGGCCTACGCTTCCGGGCATGGCAGCGGCTCATGGGCACCTCTCGGACGGGAACGACGCCCCTCTCCCGTTCCAGCACGCGGTCGACGCGCTGCGGCGCGCTCGCGTCCGGAACGAGGTCGAGCTCGAACCCGTACCGCCGCCCAAGCGCCTGGCCCCGCACGCGTACGCCGTGGAGGCGGCCGTCGTGGTGGACGGCGAGGAACTGGCGGACGGGCGACTGGTGCTGCTGTACGACGCGGACGGCCAGGAGGGATGGCAGGGCGCCTTCCGTCTGGTGACGCTCGTCCGGGCCGAGCTGGAACCGGAGATGGCGGGCGATCCCCTGCTGCCCGAGGTCAGCTGGTCGTGGCTGACGGGCGCCCTGGAGACGCACGGCGCGGCCTTCGAGGCCGCGGGCGGCACGGTGTCGCGCAGTTCCTCGCACCACTTCGGCGCGCTCGCCGAGCGCGAGGACTCCACCCGTATCGAGATCCGCGCCTCGTGGACCCCGGTGGCGGCCGCCGGCGGCGTGCCGGACGTCGCCGCGCACCTGGCGGGCTGGTGCGACCTGATGTGCACGAGCGCCGGGCTGCCTCCGGCACCGGCCGACCCGCGCCCGCCGCTGGGCGGGGCGCCGTCCGTCGTACCGCTGCCGAAGCGGCGCGGTCCGCAGCAGACCCGCTGACGCGAGCACATCCCACCCCTGCGCCCGACCTCGCGCTTTACCGCCGTCAACACGGGCTCACACGCGATGAACGCGATCTTCACACCTTCGATCGACAACGATCGACAGGGCGTCCGAATTGCCGGAATTGTTACTAAACAAACCGTGATCTTTCTCTAAAGCCGGGCGAAGTTGCTGCCGAAGGAACCTGTGACCCTTCCAGCCACAGTCCCCCAGGAGGCCCGGTGTCGGTTCTTCTCGAGCACCCCACAAGCCTGGTCGCCTACCGCCCGAACAAGCCGACCGCAATGGTGGTTGTCGCCGACCCCCGCGTTCGCTCCACCGTGACCCGCCACCTGTGGGCGCTCGGGGTGCGCGACGTGATCGAGGCGTCCTCCGTCGCTGAGGCCAGGCCGCGGGTCGGCACCCCCCGAGACATCTGCGTCGCCGACGTCCACCTCCCCGACGGATCCGGGCTGACCCTGCTCGCAGAGACCCGCGCCGCAGGCTGGCCCAACGGCCTGGCCCTCTCGGCCGCCGACGACATCGGCGCCGTGCGCAACGCCCTCGCGGGCGGCGTCAAGGGCTACGTCGTCACCGGTACGCGCACCAATCTCGGCATCCCCGGGCGCCCCGGCGGCGCCCCCATCGGCGCGGCAGGACAGCGCGTCCAGCGCCGGCCCCCCGGCGCCCCCGGCCACGGGGGCGGCTACCGGGAGCTGTCGGGCCGCGAGGTCGAAGTCCTCCGGCTGGTCGCGGAGGGCCAGTCGAACAAGGCGATCGGCGTCTCGATGGGCCTGTCCGCGCTCACCGTCAAGAGCCACCTGGCGCGCATCGCCCGCAAACTCGGCACGGGCGACCGCGCGGGCATGGTCGCGGTAGCGCTGCGTACCGGCATCATCCACTGATCGCAGTCACCGCCCCGGGGGCGCCCGCCGACGGAACGTTCCGTCGGCGGGCGCCCGCCGTACACGGATACTCTTGACTGGTGACCGACGCCCGAGAGACCGCAACAGAAGCACCACCGGCGCCGGTCCCGCTGCTGGACCCGCGCGAGGGAATCCCGCCGGTGACCGCCAGCCCGGAGGCCTTCGCCGACGTCGTATCGGCCTTCGCCGCGGGCTCCGGACCTGTCGCCGTCGACGCCGAGCGCGCATCCGGTTACCGCTACGGACAGCGGGCCTACCTGGTCCAGCTGCGCCGCACCGGAGCAGGGACCGCGCTGATCGACCCCGTCGCCTGCCCCGACCTGTCGGCGCTGAGCGAGGCACTGGGCGACACCGAATGGGTGCTCCACGCCGCGACGCAGGACCTGCCCTGCCTCGACGAGGCGGGCATGCGGCCCACGCGACTGTTCGACACCGAGCTCGCCGGACGGCTCGCCGGATTCGCCCGGGTCGGACTCGGCGCGATGGTCGAGAACGTCCTCGGCTTCGCCCTGGAGAAGGGGCACTCGGCGGTCGACTGGTCCACCCGGCCGCTGCCCGAGCCGTGGCTGCGCTACGCCGCGCTCGACGTCGAGCTGCTGGTCGACCTCCGCGACGCGCTGGAGGAGGAACTGCGCGAGCAGGGCAAGCTGGACTGGGCGATGCAGGAGTTCGAGGCCATCGCCGCCGCCCCGCCGCCCCCGCCCCGGGTCGACCCCTGGCGCCGGACCTCCGGCATGCACAAGGTGCGCCGCCGCCGTCAGATGGCCGTCGTCCGCGAACTGTGGAACCTGCGCGACCGGCTCGCCCGCGAGCGCGACGTCTCCCCCGGCCGCGTCCTCACCGACGCGGCGATCGTCACCGCGGCCCTCGACGCCACCCCGAACGCGCACGCGCTCGCGGCGCTGCCCGGCTTCGGGCACCGCATGGGGCGGCGCCAACTGGAGCAGTGGCAGGCCGCGATCGACCACGCCCGCCTCATCCCCGAACGCGAGCTCCCCCAGCCGGGCCCCGCCTTCACCGGCCCCCCGCCGCCGCGCGCCTGGGCCGACAAGGACCCGGTCGCCGCGGCCCGGCTCTCGGCGGCCCGAGCGGCGGTCTCCGAACTCGCGGAGCAGCTCAATCTGCCGCAGGAGAACCTCATCACCCCGGACACCGTGCGGCGCCTGTGCTGGGCGCCGCCGCGGGACCGTACGCCGGAGGCGGTGTCCGCGTTCCTCGCGGAGGCGGGGGCGCGGCCGTGGCAGGTCGAGCTCACCACCCCGATCCTCACGGGAGCGCTCGCCGCGCATCCCGGTTGAGGTTCTTTCCCCGCCCAAGCCCGGCGCGGTAAGTGCGGGCCCTGCGCTCTGTTCGCGTGGCGGTCGGTGCCGCGCCGGGGTCCTCCCGCAGCTACCGCTGGGAGGTGCCCCAGCGGTGGCCCCCCGCCACACCCTCCGCCAGTGACGACTGCGCCCCTGGACGGCGCCGCGCCGGCGAAGGGCCCGAGCACGGTGCCGTCTCTACCCATCCTCCGGGGATCAGGCGCGATACGAGACGGAGGGGGCGGGGGAGTTGGGGGCACCCCCGGCCGGAGGCTGGAGGAGGGTGGGTGTTCTGGACTGTGGGGCACATGTGGGTGCATGACCCGGGGTGATCAGATGAGAGCGCTTGAGGCACCTAAATGTGCTGTCCAGAATGCCCAGCCCCGGAGGTCCCGACCCCGGCACCCCACGAAACGCGCGTCGGGGTGACCGACCGCGCCGGGCGCTCGGGCGGGAGGGTGGGAGAAGACACGACGTGTGACCCCCCACACCCGCACTGGGCACATCGGTTACCGATGAGTAGCATGGACTCCGGAGCCGCCGTCTTCTGCCCGCGGCAAGCGAACCCGCATCCTGAGGAGAGCCAACGTGCCTCGTACCGCTAGGGACGTCGTCTTCGTCGACGGCGTCCGCACCCCGTTCGGCAAGGCGGGCCCGAAGGGCATCTACCACGAGACCCGTGCCGACGACCTGGTGATCAAGTCCATCCGGGAGCTGCTGCGGCGCAACCCCGCCCTGTCCCCGGAGCGGATCGACGAAGTCGCGATCGCCGCGACCACCCAGATCGGCGACCAGGGCCTGACCCTGGGCCGTACGGCCGCGATCCTGGCCGGGCTGCCCAAGTCGGTGCCCGGGTTCTCGATCGACCGCATGTGCGCGGGCGCGATGACCGCGGTGACCAGCGTCGCCGGCGGTGTCGCCTTCGGCGCGTACGACGTGGCGGTCGCGGGCGGCGTGGAGCACATGGGCCGGCACCCGATGGGCGAGGGCGTGGACCCCAACCCGCGCTTCGTCTCCGAGAAGCTGGTCGACGACTCCGCCCTGTTCATGGGCATGACGGCGGAGAACCTGCACGACCGCTTCCCGCACCTGACCAAGCAGCGCGCCGACGAGTACGCGGTCCGCAGCCAGGAGAAGGCCGCGAAGGCGTACGCGAACGGCAGGATCCAGCAGGACCTGGTGCCGATCTCGGTGCGCCGCACCTCCCCCGAGGGCGGCGAGACCGGCTGGGGCCTGGCGACGACGGACGAGCCGATGCGCCCGGGCACCACGCTGGAGAACCTGGCCGGCCTCAAGACCCCGTTCCGCGCCCACGGCAACGTGACCGCGGGCAACTCGGCGGGTCTGAACGACGGTGCCACGGCTTCCCTGATCGCCGCCGAGGACGTCGCCCAGGAGCTGGGCCTCCCGGTGAAGATGCGCCTGGTCTCCTACGCCTTCGTGGGCGTCGAGCCCGAGGTGATGGGCGTCGGCCCGATCCCGGCGACGGAGAAGGCGCTCGCCAAGGCGGGCCTGTCGATCTCCGACATCGGCCTGTTCGAGGTCAACGAGGCGTTCGCCGTGCAGGTGCTGTCGTTCCTCGACCACTACGGCATCGCCGACGACGACGCGCGCGTCAACCAGTACGGCGGCGCCATCGCGTTCGGCCACCCGCTGGCCTCCTCCGGCGTCCGTCTGATGACGCAGCTGGCCCGCCAGTTCGAGGAGCAGCCGCACGTCCGCTACGGCCTGACCACCATGTGCGTCGGTTTCGGCATGGGCGGCACCGTGATCTGGGAGAACCCGCACTTCGACGGAGGCAGCAAGTGACCACCACCGCCGAGCTCCTCAAGGGAGCGGCCGAGCTGTTCCCCGACGAGGTCGTGACGCAGGCGCACGTGCGCCACCTCGACCTCCCCCAGGACGCCGGGCGCTTCGCGCTCATCACCCTGGACAACGGCCTGGACCACACCAAGCCGACCACCTTCGGCCCGCAGTCGCTGGCCAACCTGAGCGCCGCCCTCGACCAGGTCGAGAAGGAGGCCGCGGACGGCGAGATCGTCGGTGTCGGCGTCACCGGCAAGCCGTTCATCTTCGCGGTGGGCGCCGACCTCAAGGGCGTCGAGCTGCTGGGCCGCCGCGAGGACGCGCTGGCCATCGGCAAGGGCGGCCACGACGTCTTCCGCCGCCTGCAGGGCCTCGCGGTGCCGACGTTCGCGTACTACAACGGCGCGGCCATGGGCGGCGGTGTCGAGGTCGGCCTGCACTGCTCGTACCGCACGGTCTCCTCTTCCGTCCCGGCGTTCTCCCTCCCCGAGGTCTTCCTGGGCCTGGTCCCGGGCTGGGGCGGCTGCGCGCTGCTGCCGAACCTCATCGGCGCCGAGCGCGCGGTGAGCGTCATCATCGAGAACTCGCTCAACCAGAACAAGCAGCTGAAGGGCGGTCAGGTCTACGACCTCGGCATCGCCGACGCGCTGTTCGAGGGCGCGGACTTCCTGGAGCAGTCGCTCTTCTGGACCTCCGCCGTCCTCAAGGGCGAGATCCAGATCATCCGCCCCGAGGTGGACCGCGGCGCGGCATGGGACGAGGCCGTCGCCAAGGGCCGCGCCTTCGCCGACTCCAAGGTGCACGGCGCCGCTCCGGCCGCGTACCGCGCGCTGGACATCATCGCCGCCGCCAAGGACGGCGACCTGTCGGCCGGTTTCGACGCCGAGGACGAGGCCCTGGCGGACCTCATCATGGGCGGCGAGCTGCGCTCCGGCATCTACGCCTTCAACCTGGTGCAGAAGCGCGCCAAGCGCCCGGCCGGCGCCCCGGACAAGAACCTGGCCCGCCCGGTGACCAAAGTGGGCGTCGTCGGCGCCGGTCTGATGGCCTCCCAGCTGGCGCTGCTCTTCGCGCGCCGCCTGGAGGTGCCGGTGGTCCTCACCGACATCGACCAGGAGCGCGTGGACAAGGGCGTCGGCTACGTCCACGGCGAGATCGACAAGCTGCTGCTCAAGGGCCGCGTCCACCAGGACAAGGCGAACCGCCTCAAGGCCCTGGTGTCCGGCTCCCTCGACAAGGCCGCCGCCTTCGGCGACGCGGACTTCGTCATCGAGGCGGTCTTCGAGGAGATCGGCGTCAAGCAGCAGGTGTTCGCCGAGGTCGAGGCGGTGGTGAAGCCGGAGACGATCCTGGCCACCAACACCTCCTCCCTGTCGGTGAGCGAGATGGCCTCCAAGCTGCAGCACCCGGAGCGGGTCGTCGGCTTCCACTTCTTCAACCCGGTCGCGGTGCTGCCGCTGCTGGAGATCGTGCGCGGCGAGCAGACCGACGACGCGTCGCTGGCCACCGCGTTCGCCGTGGCGAAGAAGCTGAAGAAGACCGCGGTCCTCACCAAGGACGCCCCGGCGTTCGTCGTCAACCGGATCCTGACCCGCTTCATGGGCGAGATCCAGAACGTCATCGACGAGGGCACCCCGGTCGAGACCGCGGAGAAGGCCATCGAGCCGCTCGGTCTGCCGATGTCCCCGCTGGTGCTGCTGGAACTGGTCGGCCCGGCCATCGGTCTGCACGTCTCCGAGACGCTGCACCGCGCCTTCCCCGACCGATTCAAGGTCTCCCCGAACCTGGCGGCCGTCGTCAAGGCGGGCAAGCGCGGCTTCTACGTCTACTCCGCCGAGAACGGCTTCAAGCCGGAGCTGGACCCCGAGGTCGCCGCGCTCCTGGTGCAGGGCGACACCGTCCTGACGGAGGACCAGGTGCGTGCCCGGGTCCTGGACGCCGTCGCGCAGGAGATCGGCATCATGCTGGAGGAGGGCGTCGTCGCCGAGGCGCAGGACATCGACCTGTGCCTGATCACCGGCGCCGGCTGGCCCTTCCACCTGGGCGGCATCACGCCGTACCTGGACCGTGAGGGCGTCTCCCGACGGGTGAACGGCAAGCCGTTCCTCGCCCCGGGCGTCGCGAGCGTCCCGGCGTAGCGTCGCGGTACGGCCGAAGGGCCGCCCGGGTTTCCTGCCCGGGCGGCCCTTCGCCTTGTACGTCGCGGCACGGCGGCCGGCTACTTCGCGTACGCGACCGTCAGATCCCGCACCAGGGCCCGGCGTTCGTAGTCGTCGAGCTCCACCAGGCCGCGCTCGGTGAGACCGCGCACGGTGTCGTCCACGGCCGTCAGCACGTCCTCCAGGACGGCGCGGCGGTGCCGGGCGTCCAGGGCCGCCAGCCGGGCCCGCTGCATCGCGGGCTCGACGGAGGGCGCGTAGGCGACGCGCACGGGCTGTGCGGAGAAGACCTCGACGCCCGCGGGGCGCAGGTCGCGCGCGAGCACGCGGGTGAGCTCCTCGGCGAGGATGTCCACGTCGCGCAGGGTGGGGCCGGTGCCGCGGAAGTCGTCGGCGGGCAGCCGGGACGCGCAGCGGGTGACGGCGGCCTCGGTCTGCTCGCGCAGGAAGCGTACGTGGTCCTCTACGGCGAAGCAGGCACGGGCGGTGTCGCGCACCCGCCACACCAGCAGGACGGTGACGAGCACCGGCGTACCGGCCGCGTCGGTGGCCTCCACGGGGCTGCCGCGCCAGTGCCGGACGGTGGTGTCCACCCGCCGCCGCGGCAGCAGCGGGTTCATCCACAGCAGCCCGGTGCGGCGTACGGTGCCGCGGTAGGCGCCGTGCCGGGTGAGCACCCACACGGAGCCGGAGCGGCCGCGCGCCAGGCCGAGCGCGGCGAAGGCGGCGAGTGCCGCGAGGAGGACGGTCGCCACGTAGCCCAGCGAGTGCGGGTCTCCGCCGAAGCGCAGCGGCACGACCGCCGCCGCGATCGCCGCGGCGCAGGCGACGGCCAGCGCCGGAACACCCGGCAGGCAGCGTCCCGGGCGCTCCGCGCCCTCGGTGTCCGTGCTCGGCGGGGGGAACCCGGCCGGGGAGAGGTGCGGCGTGGGGGACGGCGCCGGGATCAGCGGCACCGGGGGGTTCACCGCGGGGAACGGCGTCGTGTCGGTGGTGGTCACGAGAACAGTCGCCTCCAGGTCTCGGGTCCGGGATGGCCGTCGGCCTCACGGCCCGACCATCCCTGTGCGCGCTGGAACGCCTCGACGGCGCGCCGGTCGGCCTCCCCCCAGCGGGGGCCCGGGCCGGACCGGTAGTACCTGCCGAAGCCCTTGGCGACCAGTTGCCGGCCCAGCAGCAGGACGCGGGGGTCGGACTGTCCGGGGCGGAAGGTCCCGGGTCCGGGGTAGGCGGTGGGGGCGGCGCCTGCCGCCGTGCCGGCGGGAGCCGGGGCCGTGCTGCCGGGGGCCGCGGGGTCCGCCGGGGCCGCCGGTCCCTGCCCGATGTTCGCCCCCTTGCCGTCGACGAGGTAGCGCCATGTCGTCGGGCCGGGGATGCCGTTGGCGGCCGGTCCCTTCCAGCCCTGCGCCCGCTGGAAGGCGCGGGTGGCGCGCTGGTCCGCCGCGCCCCAGCGGGGGCCGGGCCCGGAGCGGTAGTACGGACCGCCGCCGCGCGTCCGCAGCATCCGGCCGAGCCGGGTGACGTTGCGGTTGGAGCTTCCGGCGCCGAACGACCAGCTCCCGGGGAAGTCGTCGAACAGGTCGCCGCCGGAGTCCCCGCCGTCGCTCAGGTACTTGTAGCGGTAGGGCCGGTAGCCGGAGTCCGGCGGCAGCGGGATCTCGGACATCTGGGCGTGCGGCGGAGCCTGCTCATAGGCGTTGTAGGCGGTGTGCTCGTCGTCCGCCCAGCCGGCGAAGATCCGCACGTGAGAGCCGCCGTGGGGGCTCCTGCGGCTCTGGTAGAGCAGGATGTCGCCGGGCTCGAGATCGTCGACGCCGATGCGGTAGGCGAAGCGGGGCAGACTGCCGGTCCACTCGCTGCGGTTCAGGCCCCAGGCCATCGAGACGAAGCCGGAGCAGTCCTGCCGGTAGCCGTCGCTCCAGTACTCGTCCATCCGGTACGGGACTTCGGCGTCCACCCAGGTCTGGGCCCGGTCCAGGATCTCATTGCCCGACAGGCGCTGCGGAGCGGCGGCGAGTTCGTGCCCCGCCTCGACGCGGTTCCCGGGTGCCGGGGCCGCGACGGTGACGCCGGGGACCGCGGCGACCGCGCCCGCGGCGGCCACCACCGCCACCGCCACAGGTGCCGCCCGCGGGCCCATGGATGACCCCCGTGACCTGCGCGCCGTCACCTCGATCAACCGTGCGCGGGCGCAGTCCTCGCACCCGCAGCCGGGCCGCGGCTCGACGTCGACGAACACCGGCGTGGACATGCGCACCACTCCTCTGAATCGGATGCCACATGCCCCCCTTACCCCATTTCATAGGAAAAGCTGCGAAATGGGGTAAGAGTGCGCGCGATCAGCCGACCGGAGTGACGCTCTCGCCCGTCGTCGCGGACGGATCCGCCCCGATGCCCGCGGTGTCCGTGGCGGTGGCCGACGGGGTGCCCGTCGGCGTGCTGCCTGCGGTCGCACCGTCCGTCGGGCTCGGCGACGAACTCGGACTGGGGCTCACGGCCTGACGGACCGCCAGGGCCACGGCCTTCTTCACCAGACCGCGCAGCCGCGCCGGCGTCAGCCCGCCCGCGCCGCCCGTCGGGGCGGTGACGGTCTCACCGTTGACCTGCACGACCGGCGCCGCGGTGAACCCGGCCTCGGCGAACTGCCGCTGGGACTTCTTCACCCAGGCGTAGTGGTCGCGTTCCTCCAGGCACGGCACGAACCTGCCCTCGTCGATCCTGCCGGTCGTCCTCGAGACGGCCTTGAGCAGCTTCTCGTTGTTGAGGGCGTCGTCCTGGACGTCGGCGGGCTGCACGGCCCACAGCGCGTCCACGAACTGCGTGAAACGGCCCTGGTCCTGCGCGCACGCGGCCGCGTTGGCCGCGGCAAGGCCGCCCTGGCCGCCGTTCACGGTGTCGGAGGGCCTCACCAGGCGGTAGTCGATCTGGACCTGCCCCGAGGCGAGCAGCTGCGTGAAGGTGTCCGCGAACTCGGCGGCGAACGCCTTGGACTCCGGGGCGCGCAGGTCCTCGTACACGGTCAGCGTCACCGGCAGCACGCTCGGCCGCACCGGCACGTCCAGGCCGTCCTCACCGGCGGCACCCGTCGGCGCCTTGGCCGTGTGCTCCTTCTCACCGCGCACGTGCGCCCCGATGACGGCCGACCCGCCGAACACCACGACCAGGACGACCGCGGTCGCGGCGTACGAGCGCAAGAGCTTGGACTTCGTCTGCTTCACCGGGCCTTTCTACCACCGGCCCCGGTGCCCGGATGCGGGCGGGGGGCATCCCGGCGGAAGGAGGGGCCGCCTCCCCGGGGCGCTGTGCCAGGCTGGTGGGTGTGAACGGCATTCCCGTCCCCCTGATCGTGGTCGACGCGGCCAACGTCGTGGGCTCGGTGCCCGACGGCTGGTGGCGGGACCGGCGCGGGGCGACCGAGCGGCTGCGGGACGTCCTCGCCCCCCTCGCGGCGACAGGACTCCCGCAGCGGCCGGACGTGCCGGACTGGGCCCGGGAGCCGCCGCTGGAGCTGCTGCTCGTGGTGGAGGGCGCGGCCCGGACCGTGGCCTCGGTCCCCGGCGTCCGGGTCGAGGCCGCCCCCGGCCCCGGCGACGACCGGATCGTGGAGCTCGTCGCGGACCGCCGGCCGCCGGACCGGCCCTGCCTCGTCGTCACGGCCGACCGCGAACTGCGCGAGCGCGTGACCGCGCACGGCGCCGCGGTGGCGGGACCGCGGTCGGTGCGCGCGTAGCCCCGCGCTACGGGGGCGTGGATCGCACTGAAGCCCGCAGACGTCTGCCCGAACCGGGCGAGTTGGGCGTCGAGCGCGGCTGCCGCCGATCGCGTCCCGGAATGCGGCCCCGTCCATGCCGTGGAACGAGGGGGAGCCGAGTTCGCGCTTCAAGACGGCGTGCACGTCGCGCTCGTCGCGGACCGGGCCGACGCCGATCACCACGCGTGCCGGCGCTTCGGGCTCCGGCTCCTCGGGGCGCCCCCAGAAGGACGGCGGCCACTGGCACAGCTCCGCCGTCCGGTCGTCGGGCAGGGGGGCGAGGCGCGGCGTCCGTCCGTTCCTCGAACACGTCAACGGCCGGATCGACCGGGCGCCGGTCGGGCCGCGCGCATCGCCTTCCGTACTGGTCGCAGGCACCGTGGCACGGACATTCCGCGCCGCCTCGTCCCCTCCCGACGACCGGACGCGATGCGGGCAACTCCGCCGGTAGGGCCGGCGCAGACGCTCCGGGCCGTCCTCCCGGTGGCACACCGGGCAGACGGCACACGTGCCGGGTCACCCGTCCTCGGCGTCGAGGACCGCAGCAGGGGCAGGGAGGACGGCGGGTGTCCACGGGTGCCGGTCCGTACGGTCGCACCGGCGCGATGCCACCGCGTTCCGGCCCGCGGTCCGTGGTGGCTCTAGCCGTGGCCGCCGGGCGCGTACAGCACCGCTCCGTCCACCGTCCCCACCCGGGTGTAGCCGCCCCGCGCGAGGAGGTCGCGGAACTCGGGGACGGCGGCGGCCCCGTACGGGGCGCCGCGTGAGTCGTCCACGACCAAGGCGGGGCGCGCCGAGGCGAACTCCTCGCGCAGGACGTGCCATGCGCCGGGGACGGCGTAGCGGGCGCCGACCCGGGCGCCGCCGCGGCCGCCGCTGAAGTTGGTGAGGAAGCCCGCGGTGAGGTACCGGCCGGCGGGGGCGCGGTCGGCGAGCCAGTACTGCTCGGGGTGCATGCCCCACAGCAGGACGGTGTCCTGCGGGTCGCTGCGGGCACGGACCGCCGCCGCGACCGCCTGGGCGTGGTCCGCTTCGGCGCGGGGCGCGAGAAGTCCCCAGGCGGTGAAGGCGGCCGCCGCCAGCAGCGTCCAGGCCGCGGCGACACGGCGGGCCGGGCCCCCGGAGGGCAGCCGGCGCACCGCGGCGATGCCGATGAGCACCAGCGGGGGCAGCAGTTGCAGGTAGTAGTGGCCGTAGAACTGGAAGCCCGCGACGACCGCGCAGACCGACGCCGCGAGCCACACCCACAGGTCCGCGTCGGCGAAGGGCCGCCGTCGTGCCGCCCACCACAGCGCGGGCACCAGCAGGCCGGCCCCGGCGGCCAGCAGGATCGCGGCGTTGCCGACCCCGCGCCCCGCGCCGAGGAGCCAGGCGCCCTGCGGTGACATGTAGGTGCTGGAGCCGGTGGCCGTCCAGAAGGCGAAGTTCCGCGGGCCGGTCGCCGCCGCGACCACCGCGACGGGCAGCACGCATCCCGCCAGCAGCCGTCCCCAGCCGCCTCCCGCACCGGCGGCGTACGTGCCGGAGGCGCCCCCCACGGCGGCACCGCGGCCCGGGCGCGGCAGGGGGCCGGAGCCGGCCGCCGCCCGCAGCACCGTGCCGTCGCCGCGCCCCGCGGCCCAGGACGGGGTGAGCGCGCGCAGCGTCAGCCCCGTGGAGGACGGCGCCTGCCGCCCGGCCCGCCAGAGCGACCAGGCGACGGGCAGCAGCACCACGGCCCCCGTCTGCTTGGTGAGGGCCGCCCCGGCCACCGCGAGCCCCGCCATGCCCCACCGTCGCCGGTCGGCCAGCAGCACGGCGGCAGCGGTCCACGGCAGCGTGAAGACCTCGAAGCTGGCCGCCTGGGTGTCCTCGGGCGCGAGGCCGACGGACAGCAGCACGGAGGCCGCGCCGGCCGCCGCCGCCCACCGGTCGCCCCAGCGGCGACGGGCGAGGGCGGCCAGCAGCGCTGCCGTGACGACGTGGGCGACGACGGCGGCGCAGCGCAGCGGCAAGAGCGAGTCGTCGCCGAAGAGCGCGAAGGCGCCCTGGTAGAGCCACGGCAGCAGCGGGGGCTTGCGGTCGACGACGGTGTCGTACAGGACCCCGCCGGCGGCCAGCATCCGGGCCTGCGTGGCGAGGAAGCCCTCGTCGGGGTTCCAGACCGGGCGCAGGAAGGACGGCAGGTGCACCAGGGCGGCCAGGACCGTCAGCAGCGGGATCAGCGGCAGCCAGAACCTGTCGCCCGGGAAGGCCCGTGCCCGCGCGGCGGGAGGGGCGTTCTCGGGACGGCTGGGCACGCGCCCCAAGCTACCCCACCTCCGCGGGACCCCTGGTCGCGGTCAGCTCGCCCCGCGGCGGTCCGGCTGCGGCCCGCGCAGCCGGCTGTGCCGGTGTCCGTAGGCGAAGTACACGACGAAGCCCAGCGCCATCCAGATCGCGAACCGGAGCCAGGTCTCGGCGGGCAGGTTGAGCATCAGCCAGAAGGTGGCCAGCACCGACACCAGCGGCACCCACGGCACCCACGGGGTCCGGAAGGACCGCGGCAGGTCGGGGCGGGTGCGGCGGAGCACGACCACGCCGATCGCGACGACGATGAACGCGAAGAGCGTGCCGATGTTCACCAGCTCGGCCAGTTCCGCGATGCTGGTGCACCCCGCGACGACCGCGACGACACTGCCGAGCAGCAGGATCGAGCGGTACGGCGTGCCCGCCTTGGGGTGGACGCGGGAGAAGAAGCGCGGCAGCAGGCCGTCGCGGCTCATCGCGAAGAACACCCGGCTCTGGCCGAGCAGCAGGATCATGCACACGGTCGTCAGGCCGACCGCGGCGCCGAAGCTGATCAGCCCGGCCCAGAAGGGGTGGCCGACCGACTTGAACGCGTCGGCGAGCGGGGCGTCGACGGACAGTTCGGTGTACTTCTGCATGCCGGTGACGACGACGGAGACCGCGACGTACAAGATGGTGCAGATGAGCAGCGACCCGAGGATGCCGCGCGGCACGTCCCGCTGGGGGTTGCGGGTCTCCTCGGCGGCCGTGGCGACGATGTCGAAGCCGATGTAGGCGAAGAAGACCACGGCGGCCGCGGTGAAGATGCCCATGACGCCGAACTGTGCGGGCTGGAAACCGGTCATCAGCTGGATGAGCGGCGCCCCGAGGCCGGCCCCCGTCCCGGTCACCTCCTTGGAGGGCGGGATGAACGGCTTGTAGTTGTCGGCCTTGACGAAGAACGCTCCGGCGACGATGACGACGAGCACCACGGCCACCTTGATGGCCACGATCACGGAGGTCACGCGGGCCGACAGCTTCATGCCGGCCACCAGGATGCCGGTCAGCACGAGGACCAGCAGGAAGGCCAGCAGGTCGAAGTGGAACGTGGTGTCCGTGCTGCCGGACAGGGCGGTCGGCAGCTGCCAGCCCCAGTTGTCCATCAGCGAGCGGATGTAGCCGGACCAGCCGACCGACACCACCGCGCATCCCAGCGCGAGTTCGAGCACGAGGTCCCACCCGATGATCCAGGCGGGCAGTTCGCCGAGAGTGGCGAAGGAGAAGGTGTACGCGGACCCGGCGACCGGCACAGTGGAGGCGAACTCCGCGTAGCACAGGGCCGCGAGGGCGCACACGATGCCGGAGACGACGAAGGCGAAGGCCACCGAGGGGCCCGCGTTGTCCCTGGCCACCTTGCCGGTGAGCACGAAGATGCCGGTGCCGATGACGACGCCGACACCGAAGACCGTGAGGTCGAGGGCGGAGAGCGACTTCTTGAGGGTGTGCTCCGGTTCTTCCGTGTCCCTGAGGGACTGTTCGACGGATTTGGTCCGGAAGATCCCGCTCTGTCGCCTCCCGGCAGGTTTTTCGCCGTGCCCGCCGAAACCGCCGTTATCACCCAGATCCACCGGCGCACCTCCACAGTTGTTCCTGCATCACAACACCTGGGGGTGCTTGTGACCGGAACAGGCGCGCCTACACCTGCGCAGATGGGCCGGGCGATCACCCGTAAGGGTGGCCGCCCGGCCCATCGGCCCGTACTGCGTCAGTCGCCGGCCACCTGCGGGGTGGGCTCGTCGGCGTAACGGCCCTGGAGGCGCGAGACCAGGCCGGTCACCTGGCGGGCGATGTCCGGGGCGGTCAGGCCGATCTCGGCCATGACCTCCTTGCGGCTTGCGTGGTCCAGGAACTGCTGCGGGATGCCGAAGTCCCGCAGCGGGACGTCCACGTTGGCGTCGCGCAGCGCCTGGGAGACCGCGGAGCCGACGCCGCCGGCGCGGCCGTTGTCCTCCACGGTGACGACGACGCGGTGGCGGGCGGCCAGGCCCGGCAGCGCCTCGTCGACCGGCTTGACCCAACGGGGGTCGACGACAGTGGTGGTGATGCCCTGGGCGTCGAGCAGGTCGGCGATCTCCAGGCACATCGGGGCGAGCGCGCCCACCGAGACCAGCAGGACGTCGTGCGCCGGCGCCTCCGCCTCCCCCGCCGCTTCGTCGGTCCTGGGCGTGGCCTCGCGCAGCACGTCCATGCCGCCGACGCGCCCCACGGCCTTGACCGCCGGGCCGACCGCGCCCTTGGAGTAGCGCACCACGGTCGGAGCGTCGTCGATCTCGACGGCCTCGCGCAGCTGGGCGCGGACCTGGTCCGCGTCGCGCGGGGCGGCGATCCGCAGGCCGGGCACGACCTGGAGGATCGACATGTCCCACATGCCGTTGTGCGAGGCGCCGTCGGTGCCGGTGATGCCCGCGCGGTCCAGGACGAAGGTGACCCCGCACTTGTGCAGCGCCACGTCCATCAGCACCTGGTCGAAGGCCCGGTTGAGGAACGTCGCGTAGACCGCGACGACCGGGTGCAGGCCACCGGTGGCCAGACCCGCGGCCGACACCGCGGCGTGCTGCTCGGCGATACCCACGTCGTACACGCGCTCGGGGAAGGCCTTGGCGAACTTGTCCAGGCCCACCGGCTGCAGCATCGCGGCCGTGATGGCGACGATGTCCTTGCGCTCCTTGCCGAGCTTGACCATCTCCTCACCGAACACGGAGGTCCAGTCGGCGCCCGAGGCGGCGATCGGGAGACCGGTGTCGGGGTGGATCTTGCCGACGGCGTGGAAACGGTCGGCCTCGTCCTCCAGCGCCGGAGTGTAACCGCGGCCCTTCTCGGTGAGGCAGTGCACGATGACCGGTCCGCCGAAGCGCTTGGCCCGCTGGAGGGCGGACTCCAGGGCGGCGATGTCGTGGCCGTCGATGGGGCCGACGTACTTCAGGCCCAGGTCCTCGAACATGCCCTGGGGCGCGATGAAGTCCTTGAAGCCCTTCTTGGCGCCGTGCAGCGTCTCGTAGAGGGGCTGGCCGATGACCGGCGTGCGCTCGAGCAGTTCCTTGGTACGGCTCAGGAAGCGCTCGTAGCCGTCGGTGGTGCGCAGCGTGGCCAGGTGGTTGGCCAGGCCGCCGATGGTCGGCGCGTAGGAGCGCTCGTTGTCGTTGACGACGATGACCAGCGGGCGGTCCTTCGCGGCGGCGATGTTGTTCAGCGCCTCCCAGGCCATGCCGCCGGTCAGCGCGCCGTCACCGATCACGGCGACGGTGTGGTCGCGCTTGCCGAGGAGCTCGTTCGCCTTGGCGAGGCCGTCGGCCCAGCCGAGCACCGTGGAGGCGTGGCTGTTCTCGATGACGTCGTGCTCGGACTCGGCGCGCGACGGGTAGCCGGACAGACCGCCCTTGCCCTTGAGCTTCGTGAAGTCCTGACGCCCCGTGAGCAGCTTGTGGACGTAGCTCTGGTGCCCGGTGTCCCACAGCACCTTGTCCTTGGGCGAGTCGAAGACCCGGTGCAGGGCCAGGGTCAGCTCGACCACACCCAGGTTCGGGCCCAGGTGCCCGCCGGTCTTGGAGACCTCGTCGACCAGGAAGGTACGGATCTCGCCGGCCAGCTCCACCAGCTGTTCTGGCGCGAGCCGGTCGAGGTCGCGCGGTCCCTTGATACGAGTCAGCAGCGCCACCCGTGCCTCCTTGCTGTCGCTTGCCGGGTTTCCCGAGTGTATGTGGTCGTGTTCCGGGCCCCGCACACACCTGTGCCCGGCGCTGGGATGATCTTCCCTGCGCCGGGCACGTCACGCCACTGGTGTGCGGTGCGGACTAGCCGCGGCCGGCCGCCTTCTGGCTCCGGCGGGACACCGAGTCGATGACCACGGCCGCGAGCAGAACCGCCGCGGTGATCATGTACTGCAGTGCGGTGTTCATGTTGAGCAGGTCCAGGCCGGTCTGGATGGACTGGATGACCAGCATGCCGAGCAGCGCGGACCACACGTTGCCGCGACCGCCGAAGAGGCTGGTACCGCCGATGACCGCGGCCGCGATGGCCAGCATCAGCACGTTGCCGCCACCGGCGCCCAGCGTCGCGGTGTAGGTCTGGGCGGCGAAGAACATACCGCCGAGCGCCGCGAAACCGCCGGCGATGGCGAACACCGAGATGCGGACCAGGGCGACGTTGATACCCGCACGGCGGGCCGCCTCGATGCCGCCGCCGACCGCGAAGACCTTGCGGCCGTAGGAGGTGCGGCGCAGCACGAAGTCGGTGATGACCAGGGCCGCCAGGAAGACCACCAGGGCGTTGGGCACACCGCTCGCCTGGTTCAGCACGTACGCGGCGACGAAGGCCACCACCGCGAGGGCACCGACGCGCAGCGCGATCTCACTGGTGGGCCGGTACGGGACCTCGGCCGAGCGACGGCGGCGCTGGTCGATCAGCGAACCCGCGAGCATGGCCACGGTGCCGAGGCCGGCCAGCAGGTAGGCACCGGCGACGTCCTGGTCCAGGAAGAAGGAGCGCTGGCCCAGGATGTGCAGCGGGCCGTCGTCCGGGATGGAGAGGCTTCCGCTGTCGCCGAGCAGCTGCAGCATCAGGCCGTTCCAGCCGAGGAAACCGGCGAGGGTGACGACGAAGGCGGGGACGCCGATCTTCGCGAAGAACCAGCCGTGCAGCGAACCGATGAGGACGCCGGTCACGATGGTGAGCAGCAGGGCGAGCCAGGGGTTCATCCCGTGCTTGGTCACGAAGATGGCGAAGAGCGCCGAGGCCAGACCGCTGACCGAGCCCACCGAAAGGTCGATCTCGCCGAGCAGCAGCACGAAGACCAGGCCGATGGCGAGCATGCCCGTGGCGGCCAGGAAGAAGCCGATGTTGGCCAGGTTGCCCGCGGTGAGGAACTGGCTGGACTGGGTCTGGAAGATGGTCCAGATGATGATCAGGCCGATGATGACCGGGAGCGAGCCCAGTTCACCGCCGCGCACCTTGCGCTTGAACTCCGTGAGGTAGCCCTTGAAGCCTTCCTCGCGGACCAGCAGTCGCGGGTCGACGACGGGCACGGCCGCCGAGGACGGGTCCTCGACCGACGCCACCGTCTCGTTCTCCGGCTTGACGGTCTTCGACGTGTCGCTCACTTCGCAACCTCCGTGCGCCGCGCCTGACGGCGGGTCACGGCGTTGTCCGTGGCACCCGTGATGGCGGAGATGATTTCTTCCTGGGACGTGCTCTTGACGTCGAAGACGCCGTTGTTGCGGCCGAGACGCAGCACGGCGACGCGGTCGGCGACAGCCTTGACGTCGACCATGTTGTGGCTGATGAGGATGACGGCGAGGCCGCGCTGGCGCAGCCGCTCGACCAGGTCGAGGACCTGGGCGGTCTGCTCCACACCGAGGGCGGCGGTGGGCTCGTCGAGGATCACCAGCTTGGGGTCACCGATCAGCGCGCGGGCGATGGCGACGACCTGCCGCTGACCACCCGACAGGGCCGCGATCGGGATGCGGACGCTGGGGATGCGGATCGACAGGGTGCTGAGCAGCTCCCGCGAACGCTTCTCCATCGTGACCTCGTCGATCACACCGGCGCGCCGCAGCTCCCGGCCGAGGTACAGGTTGGCGACGACGTCCAGGTTGTCGCAGAGCGCGAGGTCCTGGTAGACCGTCGCGATGCCCAGACCCTGGGCGTCGTGCGGCCGGTTGATGCTGACCGGCTTGCCTTCCCACTCGATGACGCCCTCATCGATGGGGTGCACACCGGCGATCGTCTTCACCAGGGTTGACTTACCTGCGCCGTTGTCGCCGACGAGCGCGACGACCTCTCCGGCGTGAACCTCCAGGTCGACATCGGTGAGTGCCTGGACCGCACCGAATCGCTTGGAGGCTCCGCGCAACGCCAGCACGGGCGTAGCGGACACGTGAACCATCTCCTTCGCCGCCTGACCGGCGGGGATGCCGCGCTTGGACTGGCGCGGAGTTTTGTGCGAGTTGCACTGCCTTACATGATGACAACAGAGTGTCTGTCCGGCGCCCGCCCGTCAGCGGGGTCTGTGGACGGGCGGGCACCGGACAGGTCTGTGCGGCGGCCTCCGGTGGGAGGACCTTGCCGTGTTACTGGATGCCGGCGGCCTTGCAGGCCTTGGCGAACTCGGCGGTGCAGATCTCGGAGGCGCTGTAGAGGCCGTCCTTGATGACCGTGTCCTTCACGTTCGCCTTGGTCACGGAGATCGAAGGCACCAGCTGCGACGGGACCTTGTCGCCGGAGCCGCTGGTCAGCGTGGTCGTGGCGAGCGAGTCGATGGCCTTGCCCTCGAGCAGGTTGACCGCGAGCTGGGCAGCCGCGTCGGCCTCCGGCTTGAACGGCTTGTAGACCGTGCTGGACTGCGTGCCCGCGATGATGCGCTGGATGCCCGCGAGTTCGGCGTCCTGACCGGTCAGCGGGATGCCGCTGATGCCGGCGCCCTTGAGGGCGGTGGCGATACCGCCGGCCATGCCGTCGTTCGCGGCGTAGACGCCGACGATCTTCTTGGCACCGAGCTGCGTGATGGCCGCCGTCATCTTCTGGTTGGCGACGGTGTCCTTCCACAGACCGCTCTGCTCGTAGGCAATCTTGACCTTGCCGTTGAGGATCTTGTGGGCGCCCTGCTTGAACAGCGCGGCGTTCGGGTCGGCGTCGTCACCGTTGATCATGACAACGTTGGCCGACGGCGTGGCCTTGGAGCCCAGCGCGTCGAGCAGCGCCTGGCCCTGCTGCTCGCCGACCTTCTCGTTGTCGAACGAGACGTAGGCGGAGACCGGACCCTGGGCGAGACGGTCGTAGGCCACGACCTTGATGCCCTTGTCCACGGCCGCCTGCACGGAGGACTTGATGGCCGCAGCGTCCTGCGAGCTGATCACGATGACCTTGACGCCCTTGGTGATCATGGTGCTCACCTGCTGCGCCTGCTTGGCAGCGTCGCCCGCGGCGTTGGCGTACTGCACGTCACAGTCCGCGCACAGCTCCTTGACCTTCGCCTCGAAGAGCGGGTGGTCGAACTTGTCGTACCGCGCGGTGACGCTGTCGGGGAGCAGCAGACCAATGGTCTTGGAGCCACCGGAGCTGCTGCTGCCGCTCGCGTCGTCCTTCTTGTCGTCGCCGGCCTTGCCGCAGGCGGCCACGGAAAGGGCCATGGAAACAGCCGCGGTGCCGATCACGACGCGCCGCATCATTGCGTTCATGTGGGGTTGCCTCCCTGACTGGGCCGCAACACTGCGGCCGAGGTGGTCGTGAGTCAACTCGGCAACAGACTTGACGTCAAGAAGTTAATACTTAACGAGATGGCAACGGTGCGTTTCGTTATGTAGATGAACGCAGCGTGATCCCTAGGACACGCCCGCTACGAGGGGTGCAGAAGCATCCAAAAGGGACGAATCTCCGACCTCGCTGAGCGCCAGGGCCAGCGCCCCGAGCACCTCCGCGCGGCCCCCAAGTGCCCCCGAGACGACGGACAGACGGCGGGCGGCACTGGGGATCGCGTACCTGGCCACAGACTCCCTTATGGGCCCCAGGACCAGCTCACCGGCCTCGGCCAGGTCGCCGCCCAACACGACGCGGCTGGGGTTCAGGAGGTTGGCCAGACTGGCCACCCCCATGCCCACGTGCCGGCCCACGTCACCGATGACGCGGCGGCAGCCCGGGTCGCCCTCACGGGCCAGTTGCACCATCCGCGCCAGGGTGAGGTCCGGTCCGTGACTGCCGCGCAGCAGTTCCAGGACGTACCGGGCGGCGGTGAAGGTCTCCAGGCAACCGCGGTTGCCGCAGCGGCAGACCGGGCCCGACTCGTCCAGCGTGATGTGACCTATCTCGCCCGCGGTGCCCCCCGGACCCCGGTAGATCCGGCCGTCCATCACCAGTCCGGCGCCGACACCACTGGCCACCTTGATGTAGGCGAGGTCCTTGACCCCCCGCCCGCTGCCCCAGACCAGTTCGCCCAGCGCGCCGAGGTTGGCGTCGTTGTCCACCTGGACCGGCATGCCCAGCCGCTCGGCGAGCTCCTGGCGGGGGTTGAGACCGCCCCAGCCCGGCAGGATCGCGGTGGAGCCCAGCGTCCCGGTCTCCACGTCGATCGGGCCCGGCACGCCGAGGCCGACCCCGATCACCTTGTCCGTCCCCACGTCGGTCGACTCGATCAGCCGGGTCACCAGCTGTTCCGCCCGGTCGAAACCCTCGGAGGCCGAGGTGTCCACGTCGAACGGCTCGGACTGCTCGGCCAGCACCTGGTGGGCGAGGTTGCCGACGGCCACGCGCAGGTGCGAGTGCCCGAAGTCGACGCCGACGACGATGCCCGCGTCCCCGGACAGGGTGACCGCGCGCGCCCGCCTGCCGCCCGAGGAGGTGGGCGTGACCTGAACCGTCCCGCTGTCCCTCAGTTCACGAACGATGTTGGAGACCGTTGCCGCGGACAGCCCCGTCGACCGGGCGATCTCCGCCTGCGTCAGCGAGCCCGCCAGGCGCACGGCCCGGACCACTCGCTCCAGGTTGGCCCGGTGCAGCGACGACTGCGATCCCGGAGTCTCCACGACCATCCCACTCCCGACGACCGGACGGGACCGCACCGATGAGACCCCGTCGTCTACAACATGTGAACTCTAACTTGAGCCTTTGGGCCTACTTCCCGTCAAGGGGGAGAACAACAGAGCTGCCGGAATGCCCGAAAACTGCGGAAGCGGCCCCGTCATGTGACGAGGCCGCCTCCGTTTCGGGCGGATCGGCTGCGCAGCGCGCCTGCCCGATTACTTCAGGTCACTTCGGTGTGCCCCGGGTCACTTCAGGGTGCCGGCGGTCAGACCGGCCTGGACCTGGCGCTGGAAGCTGAGGTAGACCACCAGCACGGGCAGCATGGCGACCGTCATGCCGGCGAAGAGCGCCGGGTAGTCGCCGGAGTAGCCCTGCTGCTGCGCCAGGTTCACCAGGCCCTGGGCGAGCATCGAGCGGTCCGGGTCGCTGCTGCTCTGCTGCTGCATGAGGGTCATCGGCAGGATGTACTGGTTCCACTGGCCGAGGACGTTGAAGATCCCGACGCTGATCAGGCCCGGCTTGGCCATCGGCAGCATGACCTGGAAGAACGCCCGGGAGTGCGAGCAGCCGTCGATCATCGCCGCCTCGTGCACCGCCGTCGGCAGCGTCCGGAAGAACGAGTGCATGAAGAAGACCGTGAACGGCAGCGAGTACGCGATGTAGACCAGGATCAGGCCCTGGTAGGTGTTGAGCATGCCCAGGTTGCTGACCATGAAGAACAGCGGCACCAGGGCGAGGTACACCGGGAACATCGCGCCCCCGACGAACAGGTAGTAAATGGCCCGGTTGCCCGGGAATTCGTAGCGCGCCAGCACGTACGCCGTCATCGCGCCGAGGAGCATCGTCAGCGGCACGGAGAAGACCAGCACGATCACGGTGTTGACGAAGAACTCGCCGATGCCCTTCTCCCAGGCCCGGGAGAAGGCGTCGAAGGACCAGTGCGAGGGCCAGGACCAGGCGCTCGCACCGATCTCCTTGTTGTTCTTGAACGAACCGAGGACGATCCAGCCCAGCGGCAGCAGGATCATCACGCCCCACAGCACGAGGAAGCCGTGCGAGAAGACGTTGAGCGTCGTACCGCCCTCGGCGGAGTGCGGGCGGTCCGGCTTCCTGCCGTCGATCACCGGCAAAGGGCTGGTGAGGGGGACGGGCGTGGGCTGCTTGATGGGAGTGGCCATGGGATGCCTCCCGCTCAGAATTCGATGCGCTCGCGGCGGGTGGCCCGCAGCGTGATAGCGGAAAGGATCAAGGTGAGGAAGAGGATGACGACGCCCATGGCGCAGGCGTAGCCGCTCTTTCCGAAGGTGAGGAAGTTACGCATCAGATAGGTCGACATGACCTCACCGTGGTAGTCCGGGCCGCCGCCGTAATTCGATCCCGGAGTGAGGTTGGAGGCCAGGGCGAAGAAGTCCATCGCGGCGATCGCGAGATAGACCCACGCGGTCTGCACGCTGTCCCACAGCAGCGGGAGCGTCACCTTGAAGAACGTCTGCACACGGCCCGCGCCGTCCAGCAGGGCCGCCTCGTAGATGTCCTTCGGAATGGACTGCATCGCCGCTGAGAAGAGCACCAGGTAGAAACCCACACCGGCCCAGATCTGGACGCCCAGCAGGCACCACATCACCAGGTTCGGGCTGTTCAGCCACTCGATCGGATTCTGGGCGTCCTCCAGGTGCAGCTTGAGCAGCACGCCGTTGAGCAGGCCCGATCCGTCACTGCGGTAGATCGCCTGGAAGAGCACGACGAGAATGGCGACCGAGAGCACCTGGGGAAAGAAGAACACCACCTTGTAGAAGGCGGAGCCGCGTACTCCCTGGACGCCGGTCGTGCCGCCGCGGCCGCCGACATTGAGCATGAAGGCGAAGAACAGCGCCAGCAGGATCGTGATCACCGGCAGGAACACCAGGAGCAGCACATTGTGCTGCAGTGCCTGCAGGAAGACGTGGTCACTGAAGAGCGTCGTGTAGTTCTTCAGACCGACGAAGTTCATCGTCTGGGACTGACCCGACCAGTCCGTCAGCGAATAGCCGAAGGTCTGCAGGTACGGCCAGATCACGAAGACGATGTACAGGACGAGCGGAAAGAAGAGAAACCCCACGATGAAGGGGTACTTGCGGTATCGCATGGCACTGCTCCTGCCATCGGATAGACCATCGCACCGGGGCCCCGACCGCCCCCTCGTCCATGAGGGGGGATCGGGCCCCCGGTGCGCAAGGGCCGGTGGACGGTTAGCCCTTCTTGGCCTTCTCGGCCGCCGCCTTGACCCGCTTGAGCCAGTCGGCGGGCTTGATGCGCTTGGCCATCAGCTCGGCGCTGGCGTTCTGCACGTCCGTGTCGAAGGCGCTCTGCGTGTTGGGGTAGTTGTAGTTGAAGACGTTGCTGCCGGCCGCGCTGAGCGCCGTCACGGTGGACTTGGTGCCCGGGCGGAGCTCGACGTCGGAGCCGACGCCGTCCTTGAGGACGGTCAGCGAGTTCGCGGTCTGGGCGAACTTGCTGGAGCCCTCCTTGGTGAGCATCAGGCGCAGGAACTCCAGGCCGCCGGCCTGGTTCTTGGCCTTCTTCGGGACGATGAAGGGCTCACCGGCGCCGGCGCGGATCGCCTCGAAGGGCAGCTTGTCGCCGTCGAGCGAGGGGATCGGCATGAAGGTCATCTCGAAGTCCGAGGGGGTGGCCTTCAGCTGCTCGTTCTCCAGCCACGAACCGCAGGGGATGAAGGCGGCCTTGCCCTCGTTCCAGGCGGTCTGCGACTCGATGTGGGTCATGCCGTTGGTGCCCGGCAGCAGGAAGCCCTTGTCCGGGATCTCGTAGACGGCCTCGACGGCCGCCTTCGCGGCCGGCTCGTCCCAGACGGTCGGGTCGAGGCTGTCGATCCGCTTCACCAGGTCGGGACCGCCCTGCTTGGCGATCAGGTCCATGACCACGATGTTGATGTAGTACGGGTACTTGCCCTGGTGGCAGAAGGGGGCGATCCCGGCCTTCTTGATCTCCGCGGACAGCGACATGAAGTCGGCCCAGGTCTTCGGCGCGGTCCAGCCCTTCTCCTTGAAGAGCTTGCCGGAGTACCACAGGCCCCACACCGTGTAGATGTAGGAGAGCTGGTACATCTTGCCGTCGTCAAAGGTGCCGGTCTCGATGGTGCCCGGCTGCAGGACGTCGCGGATCTTCTTGGTCGGGTCGTCGATGTAAGCGGCGTCGAGGAGGGGGGTGAGGTCGGTGAGCTGGCCGCTCTTGTAGAGGACGTCCAGCTTGATCTGCGCGGCGCCGGAGTCGTCCACGACGTCCGGCGGGTTGCCGGCGTTGAAGCGGGGCTGGAGCTTGCCGGTGATCTCCTGGGTGCCCAGGTGGCTGATCTTCGCCCCGGAGAACTTCTTCTGGTAGAGCTTCTCGAACTGCTTGGCGTAGTCGTCGCCGTAGCCGCCCTTGAAGATCACGACATCGAGTGCGGCGTCGTTGGCCACGCCGAACGGATTGTCCTTGGACTTCTCCCCCTTCTCGGGGGCGTTGCTGCCGCCACCGCTGGACGCGCACGCGCTCAGCAGTCCCGCGGACGGGGCGGCCAGCAGGCTCACGGCCGCTGCCCGCTTGATCAGATCGCGCCGGTTGACGTCGGATCCCATGCTCAAGTCCTCACCTTCTCCAGGACCCAGGCAGTGCGGAGTTGTTTCCGTGCACGGGCCACACACCCGCCGTTCCCCCCGCGCGAGCCCGTGTTGGCGGGCCCCCTGGACGCGCACAGGTATAGTCCACTTCCCGCGAAGTGGGCAAGGTCATACGCGCTTTTGGCAGACAGCTTTCCCTAGTTGAGACCTCGCGGTAACGCGAGCGGGCCCGCACCCCCTGCCGGGGTGCGGGCCCGCTGCGGCCTTGCGAGCGCCTTGATCCTTACTTGCGGATGAGCGAACGCAGGACGTACTGCATGATGCCGCCGTTGCGGTAGTAGTCCGCCTCGCCGGGGGTGTCGATCCGGACCACGGCGTCGAACTCGACGCCGGTGTCGGTGCTGACCTTGACAGTGCGCGGCGTGGTGCCCTCGTTGAGCTCGGTGACACCGGTGAAGGAGAAGGTCTCCTCACCGGTCAGGCCCAGCGAGGCCGCCGTGGCGCCCTCGGGGAACTGCAGCGGCAGGACCCCCATGCCGATCAGGTTCGAGCGGTGGATGCGCTCGTAGGACTCGGCGATGACGGCCTTGACGCCGAGCAGCGCGGTGCCCTTGGCGGCCCAGTCGCGGGAGGAGCCGGAGCCGTACTCCTTGCCCGCCAGGACGACCAGCGGGGTGCCGGCCGCCTGGTAGTTCTGCGACGCGTCGTAGATGAAGGCGACCGGGGCGCCCTCCTGCGTGAAGTCGCGGGTGTAGCCGCCCTCGGTGCCCGGCGCGATCTGGTTGCGCAGGCGGATGTTGGCGAAGGTGCCGCGGATCATGACCTCGTGGTTGCCGCGGCGGGAGCCGTAGGAGTTGAAGTCGCGGCGCTCCACACCGTGCTCGGTGAGGTACTTGCCGGCCGGGGTGTCGGCCTTGATCGCGCCGGCCGGGGAGATGTGGTCGGTGGTGACCGAGTCGCCCAGCTTGGCCAGCACACGGGCACCGGTGATGTCGGTGACCGGGTCCGGCTCGTGCTTCATGCCCTCGAAGTACGGGGGCTTGCGGACGTAGGTCGACTGCGGGTCCCACTCGAAGGTGTTGCCGGTCGGGATCGGCAGCGACTGCCACTGGGCGTCGCCGGCGAAGACGTCCTGGTAGGACGTGCTGAACATGTCCTGGCCGATCGCGGAGGCGACGACCTCGTTGACCTCCTGCTCGGACGGCCAGATGTCCTGCAGGTACACCGGCTTGCCCTCGGTGTCCGTGCCGATGGCGTCCTTGGTGATGTCCACCTTCATCGAGCCGGCGATGGCGTACGCGACGACCAGCGGCGGGGACGCCAGGTAGTTCATCTTGACGTCCGGGTTGATCCGGCCCTCGAAGTTGCGGTTGCCGGAGAGCACCGAAGTGACCGCCAGGTCGTGCTCGTTGACGGCCTTGGAGACCTCGTCCGGCAGCGGGCCGGAGTTGCCGATGCAGGTGGTGCAGCCGTACCCGACGAGGTTGAAGCCCATCTTGTCGAGGTACGGGGTGAGGCCGGCACGGTCGTAGTAGTCCATGACGACCTTGGAGCCCGGGGCCAGCGTGGTCTTGACCCACGGCTTGCGGCTGAGGCCCTTCTCGACCGCCTTCTTGGCCACCAGTGCGGCGGCGACCATGACGTACGGGTTCGAGGTGTTGGTGCAGGAGGTGATCGCGGCGACGGTGACGGCGCCGTGGTCGATCTCGTACGTGGACCCGTCGGGCGCCGTGACCAGGGTCGGGCGGGACGGCACGCCGTTGGCGGCGGCCGGGGAGTCGGAGGCCGGGAAGGACTCCTTGCCCGACTCGTCCGCGGTGTCCACGTAGTTGCGGACGTCGCTCTTGAACTGCTCGGCGGCGCTCGCCAGGACGATGCGGTCCTGCGGGCGCTTCGGGCCGGCGATGGAGGGGACGACCGTGGAGAGGTCGAGCTCCAGCTTCTCGGAGAAGTCCGGCTCGGCGGCCGGGTCCAGCCACAGACCCTGCTCCTTGGCGTACGCCTCGACAAGGGCGAGCTGCTGCTCCGAACGGCCCGTCAGCTTCAGGTAGTTAATGGTTTCTGCATCGATCGGGAAGATCGCCGCGGTGGAGCCGAACTCCGGCGACATGTTGCCGATCGTGGCGCGGTTGGCCAGCGAGGTGGCGGAGACGCCCTCGCCGTAGAACTCGACGAACTTGCCGACGACCCCGTGCTTGCGCAGCATCTCGGTGATGGTCAGCACCAGGTCGGTCGCGGTGGTGCCGGTGGGCAGCTCGCCGGTCAGCTTGAAGCCGACGACGCGCGGGATCAGCATGGAGACCGGCTGGCCGAGCATCGCGGCCTCGGCCTCGATGCCGCCGACGCCCCAGCCGAGGACGCCGAGGCCGTTGACCATGGTGGTGTGCGAGTCGGTGCCGACCAGCGTGTCGGGGTAGGCCTGGCCGCCCCGGACCATGATCGTGCGGGCCAGGTGCTCGATGTTGACCTGGTGGACGATGCCGGTGCCCGGCGGGACGACCTTGAACTCGTCGAACGCGGTCTGGCCCCAGCGCAGGAACTGGTAGCGCTCCTTGTTGCGGCCGTACTCCAGCTCCACGTTCTGCGAGAAGGACTCCGGAGTACCGAACTTGTCGGCGATCACGGAGTGGTCGATGACCAGCTCGGCGGGCGCCAGCGGGTTGATGCGGGACGGGTCGCCGCCCAGTTCCTTCACGGCCTCGCGCATGGTGGCGAGGTCGACCACGCACGGCACACCCGTGAAGTCCTGCATGATCACACGGGCCGGCGTGAACTGGATCTCCTGGCTCGGCTGCGCCTGGGAGTCCCAGCCGCCGAGCGCGCGGATGTGGTCGGCCGTGATGTTCGCGCCGTCCTCGGTGCGGAGCAGGTTCTCCAGCAGCACCTTCAGGCTGTAAGGGAGGCGCGCGGAGCCCTCGACCTTGTCCAGCCGGAAGATTTCGTACGACTCGTCGCCCACCTGCAGGGTGCTGCGGGCGTCGAAGCTGTTCGCCGACACGACAGTCTCCTTCGTAACTTTGCGCGTACCACCGCAATGCTGCCGCTACGGCCTCAGGCCGATCCGCTAAGGTAGGACTAAGTAAGGTGAGCCTTACCTGTGGCGGCAGCGGTGCGCCTCGGCAGATATCTCGATGTCGAGATAACTCTAATACATCACCGCTGCCGGGTCATGCGCTGGGCCGCCCGGAGCCGTTCACGGCCGTGGCCGCCCCGCCGGGCGGCCTGCCCTGCGCCGTGCGCGGGACTTGCCCGGACAGGGCCCGGAACGGGGCTCTGGGCCCCTTGCGGCCCCCGGAGGGCGCCCGGGGCCGCCGGCCGTGCCCGCGACGCCCCTGTGCCGCGCACGCGCCCGCGGGGCTGCACGGAAAAGCGCCGGTGGGCGGGGCCGTGATCACGGCCCCGCCCACCGGCGGCTCTGACTGGTTCAGCCCAGTCCGGCTCGGTCCAGCTCGGTTCGGGTCAGTTCTGGTCGGTGACCTCGAAGTGCAGCCGGACATGGGCCGCCGAATCGGCGCCGGCCAGCGTGACACCGGTCGGACCCGGCTTGGCCGTCCCCGGAACGCTGATGGTCGCGCCGTAGATCACACCGTCGGCGTTCGCGTGCACGGTGATGAAGGCGAGACCGTCACCGAAGCCGATCCTCACGGCCTCGTTCGGCGCGAACCCGCTGGCGTTGACGACGATCGCCGTGGCGCGCGGCCCCGACGTCGTCGACAGCAGCACGTCGGGTCGGTACGTCCGCGCCTGCGGTTCATCGGTCACCCGGACGGTGGCCGTCGCCGGGGTCCGCGAGGACGTACCGGCCGCGGTGATGGCGTACCGGCCGGGCTGCGCGTCGTCGGACGCCGCCACGGACGCGTGGACCGCACCCGTCGCGGAGGCCTCGACCGTCACGCTGCGCGCCGGGCTGGTGCCCAGCTTGACGGTCACACGCTCGCCGGCGGCGAACCCGCTGCCGTTGACGGTGATCGCGTCACCGGCCTCGACGGTGGCGGATGCCGAAGCCGAGATCGACGGCTGCAGCGCCGCCTCCCCCACGGTCACGGTGAACGTCTCCGTCCTGCTGGACAGCGTGTCCCACGTGGTGACGTGCACGGTGTACGTGCCCTGCTGCACGTACGTGTGCTCTGCGCTGATCGCACCGGAGGCGTCGACCGCGGCGTCGGACGGAACCGTGCCGTCACCCCACTGGACGCGGGCCTGGTAGCCCGTCGGGCCGGGAACGCCGCCGGTCACCGAACCGAGGTCCGCCGCGAGGGCCTTCCCCGGGGTGGCCGTCCGGTCCTTCGGAGTGGTGGTCACCAGCGCGGGCGCCGGCGTGCCGTCGTGGGCGACGGCGAACACGTGGATCCGGCCGGCCGAACCGGCGTCGCCGGTCTGCTTGGGCAGGGTCACCGACACCAGCGTCTTGCCCGCCGGGATCTGGAACGGCGTGGTGGCGAACAGGAACGGCTGGGCGCCGTCCCGGCTCGTGCCGAGCAGCCGGTAGGCGGACTTGGCGACGACGATGTTGCCGAAGGACGGCGTGCCGTTGGCGTTGCCGCCCAGCGTCCAGTCGCTCATCTGGATCGGGACGGCGGCGGTGCTGCCGTCGCTGAACGTCGCCGTGCCGGTGGTGTTCTGGTTGCCCTGCGTGCCGGCGCCGATGAACGAGATGCTCTTCGCGTCGGACGGCAGGTTGAGCACGAGCGTGCTGCCGTTGCCCGTCGCGTTGTCCGGCTGGCCCGCCGGGGTCTCCGGCAGCGTGAAGTGCAGCGCCGTGCCGGGCACGTCGTGCTGCTGCCCCTGGGTCACGCCGGCCGCCTTGAGAGCGGCACGCGAGTACGCCCAGGACTTGCTGTCGCAGTTCGCGGCGAGCGCGCCCTCGTCCCCGATGCAGACGGTGTCGAAGGCGGCGGTGAGGCTGGAGCTCGGCGCGTACGCCACGTCGGCCCCGACCGTGCCCGAGCCCTGGACGGTGCCGTCGGTCACCGTGACGTTCGCCTGGTAGTAACCGGGCTTGGCGTAGGTGTGCGTACCGCTGACGCTGTACACGCCCCGCGAGCTCAGAGCCGTGGTGCCCGTGGTGACCGGCGAGCCGTCACCCCAGTCGATCGTGGCCTGGTAGCCGCTCGCGGTGCCGCCGGTGACGGTGGCCAGGGGTGCCGAGACCGCGACGCCGGACGTCGCGTGCAGCCCGCTGCTCACGCCGGCGACCGTGAGGTCGCCGCCACCGAGCTGGACGTCGCCGCCCGCGAGCAGTTCGACCTCGGCGAGGCTGGTCTGCGCGGCGCCGGCGGTCTCCTTCACGACCAGGCGGAACCGCGCGAACGCGCCCGGATTGCCGATCTTGAACGGCCGGGTCTGGTTGCGGGACGGGAACACCTCGCGGTGACGCGAGTCGAGCGTGGTCCAGGTGATCCCGTCGTTGGAGGCCAGCAGCTTCCAGTCCGTCGGGTCGCCCGCGCCCGCACCGGAGGTGAGGGTGTAGTAGGACGGCGTCTGCTTGCCGCCGCGGTAGACCCAGTCGATCTGGGGCTCGCCGGTGGCGAAGGTCATCTGCGTGGTCGACGAGTCGTCGAACAGCTTCGACGCGTCCTGCCCGTCGCCGGTGGTCGCGGTGCCGAGGCCCGGACCCGTGGTGTCCTGCAAGGGCTTGGGCACGTCCGTGCCCTCGGTCAGCGACGGCGGCGCGTCGTTCTTCCCGGTACCCCACGACGACGGCTGCGAGCCCATCGCGAAGTCGATCGTGCCGCCGTGGACGAGCTCGGCCGAGTCGACGGACACCGCGCGCTGGGTCTTGCCGTTGACCTTCACACCCTGCACGTAGACGTTCTTGGTGCTGTTGTCCGGCGCGTTGACGACGATGTCGCCGCTCGTGCGGTGGACGGTCATCTTGGTGAACTGCGGCGAGCCGATGGCCCAGTGGGAGGAGCCGGCCTGCAGCGGGTAGATGCCCAGCGAGCTGAGGATGTACCACGACGACATCTCGCCGTTGTCCTCGTCACCCGGGTAGCCCTGGCCGATCTCGTCGCCGACGTAGACGCGCTGCAGGAGCTCCCGCACGATCGCCTGCGTCTTGGACGGCGCACCGGCGTAGTCGTACATGTACGGGATGTGGTGCGACGGCTGGTTGCTCATGCCGAGCTGGCCCATGCGGACCGCCTGCGCCTCGAGCATCTCGTGGATCGTGCCGTTGTACCCACCGGGGTGGTCGGCGTTCTCCGGGGTGGAGAAGAACTGGTCGAGCTTCTGCTCCAGCTGCTTCTGACCGCCGTAGAGGTTGGCCAGGCCCTGGCCGTCCTGCTGCGCGGTGAAGGCGAAGTTCCAGCCGTTCGTCTCGGTATAGGCGCCGCCCCAGTCGAGCGGGTTGCCGGTGAGGAACGTGCCGTTGGCCTGGCGTCCCTCGAAGAACTTGCTGTCCTTGTCGAAGAGGTTGACGTAGTTGCGGGCGCGCTGGAGGAAGTACGCCGACTCCTCCTTGATCCGCTTGCGGTCGTCCTTCGGCACCGACTTGTCGTCGGCCAGGGCCGCGCCCATGTTGCCGATGCCGTAGTCGTTGATGAAGCCTTCCAGCGCCCACGACACGGACTCGCCGGTGGAGGTGGGCGTGTAGCCGAGGAACAGCCCGTTCTCGATGCCCTTGCGGCCGACCTCACTGCGTCCGGACGCGACGGTGGCGTCCTTGACCGCCGCCTCGTACGCGGCGAGCGGGTCGGGCACGTCGACACCGTTGAGGTAGGCCTCGGCCAGTGCCACGTTGGCGCTGGTGCCGGTCATCAGGTCCGCGTAGCCGGGTGAGGACCAGCGGGCTATCCACCCGCCGTCGCGGTACTGCTGGACGAAGCCGTCGGCGATCTTGGCCGCGACGTCCGGGTACAGCAGCGAGTACGCGGGCCACACGGTGCGGTAGGTGTCCCAGAACCCGTTGTTGACGTAGATCTGGCCGTCCACGACCTTGGCGCCGGTCTGCGTGGCGGTCGACGTGCCGGTCGGTGCCGACACCGGGCTCGCGTACTGCCAGCGCGGCGCGGCAGCGGTGCCGGTGTTCTCCGACTGCGAGTTCGGGTACAGGTTCAGCCGGTAGAGGTTCGAGTAGAGCGTGACCTTCTGCGTCTCGTTCGCGCCCTGCACCTCGATCCGGCCGAGCCGGTCGTTCCACGCCGCGGTGGCCGCGTCGTGGATCTGGTCGAAGCTCTGCCCGGTGACCTCCAGGCCGAGGTTCTTGCCCGCCTGGCCGACCGAGATGAACGAGGTCGCGATCCGCAGCGTCACCTGCCGGCTTGCGGAGGTGTCGAAGGTGGCGGAGGTGGCGGAGGTCGCCGTCGGCGCCCGGTCGAAGGTGCCGGACACGAACATCCGGCTGCGACCGGCCGACAGACCGCTTCCGTTGTCCACCCAGCCGGTGAAGGTGCCGTCCGTGCCGATGGTGAACGTGCCGTTGTAGAAGACCAGGCTTCCGGTGGCCTGCCCGGACGGGAAGGTGAACTGCATGATCCCACCGTGGTCGGTGGGCGACATCTGCGCCTTCAGGCCGTTCTGCGTGGTGACCTGGTAGAAGTCCGGCCGCGCGATCTCGTCGTCGTGGCTGAAGGCGAGTGCCCGTCCGCTGGGCGCTCCGGTGAGCGAGCCCCCGGCCGGCACCGGCATGACCGACATCTGGTTGCGGTCACCCATCCACGGGCTGGGCTCGTGCGAGATCGCGAGTCCCTGCAGCGTCGGCAGGTTGGCCGCGTTGTTGCCCGCCTGGTAGTCGTACTCCCAGGAGTTGGACGCGGCGTTGGTGACCGGCGTGAAGAAGTTGAAGCCGTTCGGCACCGCCGAGATCGGCAGGTTGTTGCCGCGCGAGAACCCGCCGGACGCGTTGGTGCCGCGCCGGGTGTCGACGAAGTTGGTCAGGCTGGAGCCGTCCACCGGCGTCGGGGTGCCCGACACGGTGACGGCGTCGAGCCAGCCCTGGAAACGCGTCGAGGCGGTGGCCTTGGGGTCGTCGTAGGAGAGCAGGACACGGTCGATCGTCTTGCCGCCTGCGACCGCCCCGATCTCGGACTGCACCGCGTTCCACTGGTCGGCGTAGAGCACCTTCGACGCACCCTGCCCGGCCGCGGTGAGCGCGTAGCCGTGCTGGTCGACGGGCGAGAGGCCGCTCAGGTAGGTGCCGTCGGTGAAGTGCAGGTCGACGGCCGCGTACGTGGACGGGTACGTGGTGTCCTTGGCGGTGAACTCGGGGAAGATCTTGTACGACAGCCGGGTCTTGGGCCCGACCGGGATGTCGACGTCGAAGAGCTTGTTGGTCGCGTACGAGCGGCCGTCGGCCCGCGCGCCGCCCGAGTACCGCAGCGAGGCCACGCCGGAGAACCCGGCCCCCGACTTCATGTTGTAGCCGCTGACCGGTCCCGCGCCGGCGACACTGACCATCGGGGTGGCCGGCGGCAGGACGTTTGAGCCGTCGCTGATGTTCCAGTCCGCGAGCTGGAGGATCGAGTCACCGGAGTTCGCCGTGACGTTCAGCCGGTAGTAGGCGTAGGCCGTCGTGTTGGTGAAGCTGTAGGTGTTGGTGGCGAACCGCCCGCTGAAGCTCACACCCGTGCGCGTGTCCAGGTCGGTCCACGCGCTGCCGTCGTTCGACCCCTGCACGGTGAAGTCCTTGGGGTCGCGGCCCGCCGCGTCGTTCGCGGAGGTCAGCGAGTACTTCACCACCGCCGCGGGCTTGGCCAGCCGGTACGTCACCCAGCCGGTCTTGGCGAACGCCAGCCACTTGGTTGACGGATTGGCGTCCTTGACGTTGGAGGCGATCTCCCCGGGCGGGTTGTCGGCGCTGGCGGTCACCGCGCCGACCTGGTCGAGCAGGCTGCCGGGCAGTCCCGTGGAGCTCGATCCGCTCAGGTTCTCCTGGACCGGCTTGCCGCTGCCGTCGAGCTCGACGGTGCTCGCCGCGGGCTGCGGGTCGGCCGACTCGAAGGAGGAGCTGAAGTTCCCGGGCGGCGGCGCCGCGGCACCCGCCGAGGGTGCGACGACCAGCAGACCCACGGGCAGCGACAGGGCTATCGCGGCGCCTGCCCATCTTCGCAAGGACAGATGGCGGGCAGAGGGGGAAGGTGACACGGAGGGACCTTTCGTCATTGGAGGTCGGGTGCATCACGTCGGGGCGCGCCGCGGCTCGGTCCTGATCGGCGCCAGGAGGCCGTTCGGCCCGGAGAACAGGTCGGGACAGATCGAGACAGGTCAGTACGAGGAGGTGCCGCGACCGCCGACCCGGAACGGCGACAACCGCCCTGGCCCCGGACACGAGTTGGGGCGAAGGTCCTGGATCATGCGGAAGCTCCGTAAGGGGATGGGGGACTCGTAAAAGGGCACACCTGCCGTAGATCGCGGTTAGCCTGTTCCTTACCAGACAACGTTGTCAAGAGTGGAGCGCGTAACCCCCGTGAAATAGCCCGTTCTCCTTCCCGGTTCGCCCGGCCGGGACCGGGCGGGCGAACCGGGGGCCGCGATCGGCCCGCCCCCAACCGCCGTCTCCGATCAACCGCTTCGCGGGAGGCCGGGCGGTGACGGGCGGAGGAGGACCGGGCGGCTCACGCCTCCGGGCGCATCAGGGCGTTGAGTTCGCCCCAGGGGATGCCGCCCGCCAGCGCGGCGTAGCTTCCGCTTTCCAGCAACTCGCGGGTCGCGCGGTCGACAAGGGCGTAGACCGCCTCGGCGACGGCGCTGCCCAGGCTCACCCGCGCGGCGCCGGCGGCGGCGAGTTCGGCGACGGCGGGTGCCCCGGGACCGGCGAGGACACCGAGGGGGGCGTCGATCCCGTCGGCGAGCTCGGAGACGAGGGCCGGGTCGGTCACGCCGGGGACGAAGATGCCGTCGGCACCGGCGTCCAGGTAGACGGCGGCGCGCGCCAGGGTCTCCTCGATGTCGCCGGGACCGCGCAGGAAGGTGTCGGTACGGGCGTGGACGAAGAGCGGCACCCCGGCCTCGTCGGCGGCCCGGCGCGCGGCGGCGATCCGGGAGGCCTGGTCGGCCGGGGCACGCAGCGGCCGCGGACCGCCGGCGAAGGAGTCCTCGATGTTGACGCCCACGGCGCCCGCCGCCAGGACCGCCCGCACGGTGTCGGCGACGCCCTCGGGGCCGGTCGCGTAACCGCCCTCGATGTCCGCGCTCACGGGGACCGCGACGGCCGCCGCGACCCGGGCGGTGAGCGCCAGCGCGAGGGACGGATCGACGTGGCCGCCGTCCGCGGTGCCGAGGGTCCAGGACACACCTGAGCTGGTGGTGGCGACGGCGGCGGCCCCCGCGCGCTCGGCGACGCGGGCGCTCGCGGCGTCCCACGCGTTGGCCAGCAGCAGGGGGCGGCCAGGGACATGGAGGGAACGGAACAGTTCGGCCTCGGCCTTGAGTTCAGGATTCACACCGGCCAGTCCATCAGCGGGACGCGGTGGCCGTCCGGCGGATTTCCGACACGACCGTCCGCCCGCGTCCGCCTACGTCGATGTCGGATTCTCGCTAGCCTCCGGGGGTCCCGCCCACGGATGCTGGGTGATGTGCACGAGGACTTCGAACGCTGCGTACGCGCCGTACAGGCGAAGGACTCCCGTTTCGACGGGTGGTTCTTCACCGCGGTGCTGACCACCGGCATCTACTGCCGGCCCGGCTGCCCCGTGCACCCGCCGAAGCCGCAGAACATGACGTTCTACCCGAGCGCGGCCGCGGCCCAGCAGGCCGGTTTCCGTGCCTGCAAGCGGTGCCGCCCGGACGCCAGCCCCGGCTCGCCGCAGTGGAACGAGCGGGCCGACCTCGTCGCCCGCGCGATGCGGCTGATCGCCGACGGGGTCGTGGACCGCGACGGCGTCCCGGGCCTGGCGAGGCGGCTCGGTTACAGCACCCGGCAGGTGGAGCGGCAGCTGCTCGCCGAGCTCGGGGCGGGGCCGCTGGCGCTCGCCCGGGCGCAGCGGGCGCAGACCGCCCGGCTGCTGATCGAGACCTCGGCGCTGCCGATGGGCGACGTCGCCTTCGCCGCCGGCTTCTCCAGCATCCGCACCTTCAACGACACCGTGCGCGAGGTCTTCGCGCTGACGCCGAGCGAGCTGCGGGCCCGGGCGGGGCGGCAGCGGGCGACGGCCGCCCCCGGCGTCTCCGGAACGCTGTCGCTGCGGCTGCCCCACCGGACGCCGCTCTGCCCCGGCAACCTCTTCGGGCACCTGGCCGCGACCGCGGTGCCCGGCGTGGAGGAGTGGCGCGACGGCGCGTACCGCCGCACGCTGCGGCTGCCGTACGGGTACGGGATCGCGGCCCTGCGGCCCGAGGCCGGGCACATAGGGTGCCGGCTGTCGCTCACGGACTGGCGCGACCTGTCGCACGCCATCAGCCGCTGCCGGTGGCTGCTGGACCTGGACGCCGACCCGGTCGCCGTCGACGGGCTGCTCCGCGAGGACCCGCTGCTCGCCCCGCACGTCGACAAGAGCCCGGGGCGCCGGGTACCGCGCACGGTGGACGGCGCGGAGTTCGCGGTACGCGTGGTGCTGGGGCAGCAGGTCTCCACGGCGGCCGCGCGCACCCTGGCCGGGCGCCTGGTCACGGCGCACGGCGATCCGGTCGCCGACCCCGGAGGCGGCCTCACCCATCTCTTCCCGTCGCCCTGGGCGCTGACCTCGCTGGACCCCGAGCGGCTGGCCATGCCGCGCTCGCGACGGACCACGCTGACCGGCCTGGTGGAGGCGCTCACCAAGGGCGGACTCGACCTGGACGTCGGCAGTGACTGGGACAAGGCGCGCGAGCAACTGGCCGCCCTGCCGGGCTTTGGCCCATGGTCGGTCGAGGCGGTCGCGATGCGTGCGCTCGGCGACCCCGACGCGTTCCTCCCCACCGATTTGGGCGTACGCCTCGCGGCGGATTCGCTGGGCCTTCCGAGGACCCCCGCGGCCCTCGTCCGGCGCTCCGCCGCGTGGCGGCCCTGGCGGGCCTACGCCGTGCAGTACCTGTGGGCCACCGGCGACCACGCGATCAACTTCCTCCCCTCCGACAAGAACTGAGCTTCCGTCATGCCCCTTCGCACACACGCCTCGACGGACAGCCCGGTCGGACCGCTGACCCTGGTGGCCACCGACGGCGTCCTGTCCGGTCTCTACATGACCGAGCACCGGCACCGGCCCCCGGTCGAGACCTTCGGCGAGCGCCGCGACCCCGCCGACTCCCCCTTCGCCGAGGTCGCCGAGCAGCTCCGGGCCTATTTCGCGGGTGGTTTGACCGACTTCGACCTGCCGCTGGCGATGGCGGGCACCCCGTTCCAGCAGCGCGTCTGGGCGGCCCTGCGAGAGATCCCGTACGGCACCGTCATGACCTACGGTCAGCTCGCCGGCGAGCTGGGCAGCCCCGGCTCCTCGCGCGCCGTCGGGCTCGCCAACGGGCGGAACCCGATCAGCATCGTCGTGCCCTGCCACCGGGTGATCGGCGCCTCGGGGAGCCTGACCGGTTACGGGGGCGGCCTCGGCCGCAAGAGGTACCTGCTCGACCTGGAACGCGGGCTGCCATCTCATATGTGAGATACCCTCGCCCCATGGGAGACGACTACCTCGCACGTATCGGCAAACTCATCCGTGACGCCCGTCAGCACCGGGGCTGGACACAGTCACAGCTGGCGGAGGCGCTCGGCACCAGCCAGAGCGCGGTGAACCGTATTGAACGCGGAAACCAGAACATCAGCCTTGAGATGATCGCCCGAATCGGTGAAGCGCTCGACAGCGAGATCGTCTCCCTGGGGTACGCGGGCCCGATGCACCTGCGGGTCGTCGGCGGGCGCCGGCTGTCCGGCGCCATCGACGTCAAGACGAGCAAGAACGCGTGCGTGGCGCTGCTGTGCGCCACGCTGCTGAACTCCGGGCGGACCACCCTGCGCCGCGTCGCGCGGATCGAGGAGGTCTACCGCATCCTGGAGGTGCTGAACAGCATCGGGGTGCGCACCCGCTGGATCAACGACGGCAACGACCTGGAGATCGTGCCGCCGGCCGCGCTGGAGCTGGACTCCATGGACATGGAGGCCGCCCGGCGCACCCGCAGCGTCATCATGTTCCTCGGCCCCCTGATGCACCGCACCGACCGCTTCCGCATCCCGTACGCCGGCGGCTGCGACCTGGGCACCCGCACGGTCCAGCCGCACATGACGGCCCTGCGCCACTTCGGGCTGGAGGTCACCGCCACCAGCGGCATGTACCACGCCCGGGTCACCCCCGCCGTGACCCCCGGACGGCCCATCGTGCTGACCGAGCGCGGCGACACCGTGACCGAGAACGCGCTGCTGGCCGCCGCCCGGCACGACGGTGTCACCGTCATCCGCAACGCCAGCTCCAACTACATGGTCCAGGACCTGTGCTTCTACCTGGAGGAGCTGGGGGTCAGGGTCGACGGCATCGGCACCACCACACTGACCGTGCACGGCGTCGCCCACATCGACCGGGACGTGGACTACGCGCCGTCGGAGGACCCGGTGGAGGCGATGAGCCTGCTCGCCGCGGCCGTGGTCACCGAGTCCGAACTCACGATCCGCCGCGTGCCGGTGGAGTTCCTGGAGATCGAGCTCGCCGTCCTGGAGGAGATGGGCCTGGACCACGAGCGCTCCGCCGAGTACAAGGCCGACAACGGCCGGACCCGGCTGATCGACCTCACGGTGCGCCCCTCCAAGCTGCGCTCCCCCATCGACAAGATCCACCCGATGCCCTTCCCGGGCCTCAACATCGACAACGTGCCCTTCTTCGCGGCGATCGCCGCGACCGCGCAGGGCTCGACCCTCATCCACGACTGGGTCTACGACAACCGCGCCATCTACCTCACCGAGCTGACCCGCCTCGGCGCCAACGTCAAGCTCCTGGACCCGCACCGCGTCCTGGTCGAGGGCCCCACCCGCTGGCGCAGCGCCGAGATGATGTGCCCGCCCGCGCTGCGGCCCGCCGTGGTCACCCTGCTGGCCATGCTCGCCGCCGAGGGCACCTCGGTCCTGCGGAACGTGTACGTCATCAACCGCGGCTACGAGGAACTGGCGGAGCGGCTGAACTCGATCGGCGCGCAGATCGAGACGTTCCGCGACATCTGATCCCGCGGAAGCCGACCCCGCGGCTCCCGGACCCCTCCCGGCATCTGGCACCCCTTGGCCCGCACCGAACCCGCCGTGATAATCATGCTGCGGTCACCGGATCATGGCCCGGGGGGAAAAGGCCAGGCCAGGAGGGGGTTTTCATGACAGCGGTCCGACAGGTCCGACAGGTCGGTCAACGGAGCGGCGGCACGGCGACGGAGGGGATCCGGGAACGCGCGTCGGCGTTCTCCCTGAGACGGTGGGCGCCGCGCCCGGCGGCACGACTGGATCCGGCGGGCGGGAACCCGGACCGCGCACGGCTGCTCGCGTCCACCGCCTCGGGCGACTGGCCCGCGATGCGGGCCCAGTTGTCCGCGGTCACGGACGACTGGGAGCGCAGCTGGCTCATCGCGGCGGCGACCGACGTCGCCGGGTTCGAGCAGTGGATGCCCGGCGTCGTCGAGGCCGAGGGGGACTCGGGACTCGCCCTGCTGGTGGCGGGCGCCCGCGGGGTGAGCTGGGCGTGGGAGGCCCGCACGGGGGCGCGCGCCTCGCATGTCTCCCGCGAGCAGTTCCGGATCTTCCACGAGCGCCTGGAGACCGCGGAGGACCTGCTGTACCGGGCAGCCGAGCTCGAACCCGGGTGGGCCTCCCCCTGGTACTTCCTGCAGATGTGCGGGCGGGGCCTGCAGATCGGCCCGGACCTGGCGCGCCTGCGCTTCGAGGCCTCCGTGCGCCGCGTGCCCGGTCATCTGGGGGCGCACCAGCAGCACTTGCAGCAGGTGTGCGCCAAGTGGAGCGGCTCGCACGAGGAGATGCACGCCTTCGCCCGCGAGTCCATGGAGAGCGGGCCGGAGGGCGGGCCGCTGGGCGTGCTCGTGGCCGTCGCGCACCTCGAGCACTGGCTGCACCTGGACCAGGGCGCCGACAGCGCCTACATCCTGCAGGACCACGTGAGCCGCGAGCTCCACGAGGCCGCCGACCGGTCCATCCGCCACCCCGGCTTCGCCGGCCGGATCGAGGCCGTCGAGTGCTACAACGTCTTCGCCATGGCCTTCGCCCTCGCCGGGGAGAAGCGGGCGGCCGCCGCGGCCTTCGCCGCGACCCGCGGCCTCGTCACCCGCTCCCCGTGGCAGTACATCAACGGAGACGACCCGCGGGTGCCCTACCGCGCCCTGCGCTCCGGCGCCGGCCGCCACTAGCCCCCGCCGCCGCACTCCGCACACCGCGCCGTGCCGGGCGGCACACGCTCGCCGGCGCGCCGATCGAGAAGGCCATCCACGTGTCCCACTCCCCTTCCCCGACAGCCCACACGTTCCAGGTCGACCTGCGCGGCCTGGTCGATCTGCTGTCCCACCACCTCTACTCCAGCCCGCGTGTCTACCTCCGCGAACTGCTGCAGAACGCCGTCGACGCGATCACCGCGCGACAGGCGCTCCAGCCGGGCGCCCCGGCCCGGATCACCGTGGCGACCGGCGACTCGCTGACCGTCACCGACACCGGTGTCGGCCTGAGCGAGGCCGACGTCCACTCCTTCCTCGCCACCATCGGGCGCAGCTCCAAGCGCGCCGCCGCCGGGGAACTCGAAGCCGCCCGGGGCGACTTCATCGGCCAGTTCGGCATCGGCCTGCTCGCCTGCTTCGTCGTCGCCGACGAGATCACCGTCCTCAGCCGTCACGCCGCCGTCCCCGGCGCCCCCGCCGTCGAGTGGCGCGGCCGCTCCGACGGCAGCTACACCATCCGCACGCTGCCCGCCGGCGCGATGCCCGAGCCGGGCACGCGCGTGACGCTGACACCGCGCGCGGACGGCGGCGAGTGGACGCAGCCGGACCGGGTGACCTCGCTGGCCCGGCACTACGGCAGCCTGCTCCGGCACGAGGTCACCGTGGTCGACCCGCGCGGCGGGAGCACCGTGGTCAACGACACCCCGCCCTGGGAGCGCCGCCACGGCTCGCCGCTGGCCCGCCGTGAGGCGCTGGCCGAGCACTGCCGCACCACCTTCGGGTTCACGCCGCTGGACACCATCGACCTCGACCTGCCCGTCGCCGGGCTGCGCGGCGTTGCGTACGTCCTGCCCACCGCCGTCAACCCGTCGGAGCGCGCCGGGCACCGGGTGCATCTGAAGGGCATGCTCCTGTCGGACCGGGCGTCCGAACTCCTCCCGGAGTGGGCCTTCTTCGTCCGCTGTGTCGTGGACGTCAGCAGCCTGCGCCCGACGGCCTCGCGCGAGGCGCTGTACGAGGACGAGACGCTGGCCGCCGTCCGGGACGCCCTGGGCGCGCGCATCCGCGACTGGCTGACCGAGCTCGCGGCCAGCGACCCGGCGCTGCTGCAGCGCTTCATCGACAGCCACCACCTCGCGGTCAAAGCGCTCGCCCGCTACGACGACGACCTGCTGCGGATGCTCCTGCCCTGGCTGCCCTTCGAGACGACGGACGGCAACGTCACCCTCGAGGAGTTCGCGCGCACCCACCCGACGGTGCTGGTCACCCGCAGCGTCGACGAGTTCCGGCAGGTCGCGCCCATCGCGGCGGCGGCCGGCCTCGGCGTGGTCAACGGCGGTTACACCTACGACCGGGAGCTGGTGCACCGGCTGCCGGAGATCCGTCCCGGCTCCACCGTCACCGACCTGGACCCCGCGACGGTGACCGCCCATCTCGACCCCGTCGACTCCGGCGCCGAACTCGCCGCGGCCGCCTTCCTCTCGGTCGCCCGCGAGGTCGTCGGGACGTACGACTGCGACGTGGTGCTGCGGGCCTTCCAGCCCGTCACCGCGCCCGCGCTGCTGCTGGACAACCGCGAGGCCCGCCACGAGCGCACCCGGGCCGGTCTCGCCGCGGGCACCGACGGTCTGTGGGCGGACATCCTGGGCTCGCTCAAGGCCGAGGCGCCGCGGGCCCAGCTCGTGCTCAACCACCTGAACCCGCTGGTGCGCCGGGCCGCCACCGTCAGCGAGCGCGGGCTGGCCGTCACCACCGCCGAAGCGCTGTACGGACAGGCGCTGCTGCTCACCCGCCGGCCGCTGAAGGCCTCCGAGAGCGCCCTGCTCAACCGGGCCTTCATCGGCCTGCTCACCCACGCCATGCACGACCAGGACACCCCCGCGCCCGGGCCGGACGCCAAGGAGCAGTGATGCTGGAGACCCCCGAGGCCGTTTTCGAGGCCCTGCGCGAGAACAACGAGCGGCCCTACGGGCTGCCCCGCACCGTGACGGCCGAGGAACTGGTCGAGGCCGCCGAGCAGTTCGACGAGAAGGACGTCCTCGTCACGGCGCTGCTGGAGCTGATGTCGGCGTACGAGTACGCCGCCGAGCACCGCAAGTCGCCGGTCGTCTTCGCCCGCGTGCTCAAGCTGTGGGACGAGGTGCCCGGCTCCTTCAGCGAGTGGGAGGCCGGCCAGGTCCTGTGGCGCCACAAGTGGGTGGCGACCTCCCTGCTCCAGGTGCCCGAGGTGCCGCTGCCGGCTGTCCACGGCTGGATCGACCAGATGCGCGACCGGTACCGCGACGCGAAGCACGGCCTGCAGCCCATCGCCGCCATGCGCCACCGGGTCGCCGCCCACACCGGCGTCGACCGGGACCACCTCTTCGACCTGTGGGCCACCCGGCCGCGCGAGGCGCTGAGCGACTGCGAGGCGTGCGAGACCCGGCACCGGGCCGTCCACCACCTCGTCTCGGGCGACGACGACCGGGCCCTGGGGGCCTGGCAGCCGGTGCTCGAGGGCGGCCAGAGCTGCCAGGAGGAGCCCTGGGTCAGCCAGGCCCACGCCCTGCTCCCCCTGCTGCGGCTCGGACGCACCGACGAGGCCCGCTCGTACCACCTGTCGGGGTACCGGCGGGCCCGGGGCCGGCTCGGCATGGCGGAGGAGGTCGGACTGCACCTGGAGTTCTGCGCCCTGTCCGGCAACGAGGGCCGCGCCCTGGAGATCCTCGCGGAGAACCGTCCGCTCTTCGGGACCACCGGGGCGCCCCTGTCGCTGCTCGGATTCCTGACCGGGGTACAGGTCCTGCTGCGGCGGCTGACCGAGGACGGCCACGCCGACCTCCCGGTGTCCGGGCCGCTCGGCCGCAACTGGACGGCGCGGACGCTGCTCGCCCATGTCGAGCGCGAGGCGGACGAGCTGACCACGGCCTTCGACGAACGGAACGGCACGACGACGGTGGGCGACCGGCGGCGCGCCCGGCTCGCCGCCCGGCCGCTGCTCGCCGAGCCGCTGGAACTGGGCCTGCGCACGGCCGCGGTGCCCTCCGCGTCGGCCGGATCCGCCACCCGGCTCCGGCCGGCGGCCGCGCCCGTGGAGGAGATCCCGGAGGACTTCGCGGACCTGGTCGAGCGGGCCCGCGCGCACGCCGCGCAGGCGCGTCCCGGCGACGAGCGGCTCTGGCGGCGGATCGCCGAACGGGTCGAGGCCGCGGACCACGCGCACGATCCGCGGCTCGGGCCGGAGGAGGTGCTGCGGGCCGAACTGGCCGAGCAGCGCGCGTTCGCGGCCTCGGACCTGGCCGACGGGCCGGACCGGCCGGCGATCCGGGAGGCCCTGACCGAGGCGATCGAGCTGTTCGGCCGCGCAGGCGCCGAGTGGCGGGCCCTGGCGGCCCGGGCGCGCCGCGCATCGGTCGGGGTCGCGCCCGGCGAGGAGAGCGCCGAGGGCTGGGTGGAACTGGACGCCGTCCTGGCGCGGGCACGCGAACTGCCGCTGGACGGTTCGGAGGACGACCGGCGGTCCTACTGCATCGTGCTGCAGTGCCGAGCCTTCCTGGCCCACACCGAGGCCAGTTCGGCGCTGCCGGACGTCCCGGCGGAGGTCGAGTCGCGTTTCCGGGCCGCCGCACAGGAGGCCGTCGAGGAGGCGGAACGGCTCGGCGTGCCGCAGCGCGCCATCAACGTCCGCCTGTACGTGGGGGATCTCGCGGCGCGCTCCGGGGACTTCGAGGGCGCGGAGCGGGAGTTGCGCGCCGCACTGGAGGCCATCGACAGCGCCGGGGCGCCCTGGCGCGCACAGCGACCGCACGGGCTGCTCGGCCAGATCCTGATGCAGCAGCACCGCCCCGACGAGGCCGTGGAGCAGTTGCGCATGGCGCTCGCGGCGGCCGCCGCGCACGGAGACACCGCGTTCCCGGTGGCGCGCACCCACGCGATGCTCGGACACGCCCTCTCGCACGCCGGCGACCTGGCGGGCGCCGTGCGCCATCTGTCCGAGGGCGCCTCCCGGCTGGACCGGCAGGACGACGCCGCCGGTGCCGTCGAGGTGCGTCTGGAGCTGGCCGACGTCCTCGCCCGCGCCGACCGGCAGGCGGACGCGGTGGCCGTGCTGGAGTCCCTGGTCACCGACGACGTCCCGGCCGGCACAGACGAGCGGGTGCTCGCCCAGGCCCGGCTGAGCCTGGCCCGGGGACTGCGGGAACTGGAGGAACACCGGTCCGCCGCGGAGCAGTTCCTGCTCCTGGCCGACCTGGTCGCCCCGTGGGAGGAGCAGTTCACGCACACCCTCGCCGCCTCGGAGGCGGCGGTCGCGCTGCTGGAGGCGGGGCGTCCGGACGCGGCCCGGTCCGCGTACGACCGGGCCGTCGCCTCGCACGGCAAGGCACCCAACCTGCCCATGGTCGCGGAGATGATGCGGCAGTTCGCCGCGCACACCATGGCGTCCGAGGGCCCCGAGGGCATCGACACGGCGCTCGGCCATCTCCGCGGGGCCGAGGAACTGCTGGCGGCCGTGGACGAGGGCACCGAGGACATCGCCCTGTGGTACGAGAACGGCGCCACGCACTACCAGCGCGGCCGCGCCCTCGCCGCGGCGGAGCGCTTCCCTGAGGCCCTCGCCGAGATGGAGCGGGCCATCACCGCCCACGACGCGGGCGGACCGGCCGGTGAGTCGCCGCGCGCCGAGGCGGTCCGGGTCGCCGCCCTCATCGAGGCCAACGGCCTGGAGTCGCCGGACGCGGCCCGAGCCCGGCTCGGCGCCGCCATCGCCCGCTGCGAGGCCGCCGGTCTCGACCACGCGGCGCAGATCCTGTCCAGGCTCCGCGACGAGGTGGCCGCGCCGAGGCGCTGACACCGCATCCCTCGATGCCCCGCCGGTCCCCCGTTCGGCCGACCGGCGGGGCATCGGCGCGTCCGGGACCGGGGAGGAGGGGAGAGCGGGCCGCGCAACCGCCCGCGCGGAAACCGGGCGGCGGCGGGTGTCGATCCGGGCCGGGCCCGTTCGTACAGAAGGTGAGACGCCGGTACCGAGACCGGCGGCCGACGACAGGAAAGACCGCCATGAAGCAGTACCTGCTCAGTGTGTACCAGCCGGAGGGCACCCCTCCCCCGCCGGAGGTCCTGGAAGGGATCATGCGGGACGTCGACGCCGTGGACGCGCGGATGCGGGCCGCAGGCGCCTGGGTCTTCTCCGGAGGGCTGAACTCGCCCGGCACGGCGACCGTCGTGCGGCTGGAGGAGGGCGGGATGCTGACCACCGACGGGCCCTTCCTGGAGGGCAAGGAGTACCTCGGCGGGTTCACCGTCGTCAACGCCCCCGATCTGGACGCCGCCCTGGCCTGGGGCCGCGAACTCGCCCGCGCGACCACGCTGCCCATCGAGGTGCGGCCCTTCGCCGGCGGACCGGACGGGGCGGGGGACTGACGAGCGGCACGCCGGCCCCCGCCGCCGAGGTCGAGCGCGTCTTCCGCGCGGAGTACGGGCGTGCGGTGGCCGTCCTGGTCCGCCGCTTCGGCGACATCGACATCGCCGAGGAGGCGGTCCAGGACGCCTTCGCGACGGCCCTGCGGCGCTGGCCGTCCACGGGCGTGCCCCCGAGCCCGGCGGGGTGGATCATCACCACCGCGCGCAACCGGGCCATCGACCGGCTGCGCCGCGAGGCGACCCGCGAGGACCGGCACGCCGAGGCCGCGCTGCTGCACGACCGCGACGAACCGGCCGAGGAGGGCCCCGTGCGCGACGACCGGCTCCGCCTGATCTTCACCTGCTGCCACCCCGCCCTGGCCCCCGCCGCGCAGGTCGCCCTGACGCTGCGGCTGCTGGGCGGACTGACCACCGCCGAGATCGCCCGTGCCTTCCTCGTCCCCGAGCCCACCATGGCGCAGCGCCTGGTCCGTGCCAAGGGCAAGATCCGCGACGCGCGCATCCCGTACCGGGTCCCGGCCGATGCGGACCTCCCCGACCGGCTCCGGCCGGTGCTCGCGGTGGTCTACCTGATCTTCAACGAGGGCTACCGGGCGAGCTCCGGCGACGACCTGACGCGCGGGGACCTGTGCGCCGAGGCGGTACGGCTGGGACGGCTGCTGGCCGGGCTCATGCCCGACGAGCCGGAGGTCCTGGGACTGCTCGCGCTCATGCTGCTCACCGAGGCGCGCCGGCCCGCGCGCACCGCCGCGGACGGCGGTCTCGTCCCCCTCGACGAGCAGGACCGCGACCGCTGGGACCGTGAACTGGTCGCCGAGGGGCAGGTCCTCGTCCGCCGCTGCCTGCGCCGCGGCCGGCCGGGCCCGTACCAGATCCAGGCCGCGATCAACGCCGTGCACAGTGACGCGCCGACAGCCGCGGCGACCGACTGGGCGCAGGTTCTGGCCCTGTACGACCAGCTCATGGCCGTGGCCCCCGGCCCGGTGGTCGCGCTCAACCGCGCCGTCGCCGTCGCCGAGGTGGACGGCCCGGCGGCCGCGCTCGCAATCGTCGACGACCTGGCGCTCGACGGCTACTCCGTACTGCACGCCGTCCGCGCGGACCTGCTCCGGCGCCTGGGCCGCGGCGCCGAGGCCGCGCGGGCCTACGAGGCGGCGATCGCGCGCACCGGGAACGCCGCCGAGCAGGACTTCCTGCGGCGCAGGCTCGCGGAGCTCAACACGTCGTAAGGCCACGGACGGCCCTCCCGCGCGGGGCGACACCCGGGGACCGGCCACACGGCTCCCGGCGCTCTCGCACGGCGTCCCTCGCCATCGCGACCTCGCCGACGCCGGATGTCGCGGCGGCCGACGGACTCGGGGGCGTGGCTCGGCTGGCCGCAGTCCCCCTCGGCGGCCCGGCCCTAGGGCAGCATCGCGAGGCCGTCGAGCTCGACCATGGCCTCCTCGTCCCACAGCCGGGTGATGCCGATGACGGCCATGGCGGGATAGTCGCGGCCGGCCAGGGTCCGCCAGACGCGGCCCAGTTCGGGGGCGTGCGCGCGATAGGCGGCGACGTCGGTGGTGTGGACGGTGAGACGGGCGAGGTCGGCCGGCGTGCCGCCGGCCGCGCGGAGGGCGGTGAGCAGATTGGTCAGGGCCAGCTCGAACTGGTCCGGGAGGGTGTCCCCGACGATCTTCCCCGAGGCGTCGAGCGCGGTCTGGCCCGCGAGGAACACCAGGGTGCGGCCGGTGGCGGTCACGGCGTGGCTGAAGCCGGTGGGCGGGGAGAGTTCGGGCGGGTTGACGCGGTGCAGGGTCATGCGAAGAGCTCCTTGGCGATGATCGACCGCTGGACTTCGGTGGCACCTTCGTAGATACGCGGCGCGCGGACCTCGCGGTAGAGGTGTTCGAGCAGATGACCGCGTTCCAGCGCGCGGGCCCCGTGGATCTGGACGGCGGCGTCCACGGCGAACTGGGCGGTCTCGGTGGCGAAGAGCTTGGCCATGGCGGAACTGCGCGCCGTTCCGGGCGATCCCGCGTCGTACGCCTCCGCGGCCGCGTACACCAGCAGGCGGGCGGCCTCGGTGCGGGTGGCCATCTCGGCGAGGCTGTGGGAGACGGACTGGAGGTCCTTCAGGGGGGCGCCGAAAGCGGTGCGGGAGGCGGCGTGGGCGGTGGCCGCGTCCAGGGCGGCCTGGGCCATGCCGACGGCGAAGGCCCCGACGCTCGGCCGGAAGCGGTTGAGGGTGGTCATGGCGACGCGGAAGCCGCGGTCCACTTCGCCGATGACGTCCCCCTCGCCGACCGGGACGGCGTCGAAGGTCAGCCGGCCGATCGGGTGCGGGGAGAGCATGTCGAGCCGCTGCCCGCCCAGTCCTGGCCGGTCGGCGGGGACGGCGAAGGCGGTGACGCCGCGGGCGCCCGCCCCGGGGGTGGTCCGGGCGAAGACGGTGTAGAGGTCGGCGTCGGGGGCGTTGGAGATCCAGCACTTCTCGCCGCTGAGCCGCCAGCCGCCCTCCGACGGGTCGCGCTCGGCGGCCAGTTCCAGGGCGGCGGCGTCCGATCCGGCGCCGGGTTCGGTGAGGGCGAACGCGGCGACCGCCTCGCCGGACACGACCCGCGGGATCCAGCGGCCGGCCAGTTCCGGTGACCCCAGCAGGGCGTGCGCGCCCAGTCCCTGCAAGGCGAGGGCGGTCTCGGCCTCGGTGCACTCTCGGGCCAGGGACTCCCGCAGCAGGCACAGGTCGAGTGCGGTGCCCGAGAACAGGCGGTCGAGCAGACCGAGTTCGCCGAGCGCGGTGAGCAGCGGCCGGTTGACGCGGCCCGGTTCACCCGCCTCGGCGAGCGGCCGCAGCCGTTCCGCGGCCCAGTCGCGCACCTGCGCGCACCACTTGAGCTGTTCCGGGTCGAGCGCGAACGATGCCACGGGGCACCTCCCGTATCGCGTACCGTTGACTGCCGTCACAAACACGTTACGCTGAATCCGTCCGCAACCAGGTGCCAACGAGGGGCGAACCCGCCATGGACCTGCTGCCATCCGCACACGTGGACACTTTCCCGCGGGAGCACCTCCCGCCGCGTGACCAGTGGCCCGTCCTGTCCTGCGACCTCCCCTCCATGGCGTACCCGGACCGGCTCAACTGCGGCGCCGAACTGCTCGCCGGGGGCACGCCCGACGCGCCCTGCCTGCGCATGCCGGACGGCGAGGTGTGGTCGTACGACGACCTGCGCGCCGCCGCCGACCGCATCGCGCACGTGCTCGTCGACGACCTCGGCGTGGTGCCCGGCAACCGCGTGCTGCTGCGCGGGCCGACCACGCCGTGGCTGGTGGCCTGCTGGTTCGCCGTGATGAAGGCGGGGGCCGTCGCGGTCACGGTGCTGGCGGCGCACCGCGCCCAGGAGCTGGCGACGATCGGCCGCCTCGCCGCCGTGGGGCACGCGCTGTGTGACATCCGGTCGGTGGACGACCTGGCCAAGGCCGAGGTGCCGGGACTGCGGATCGCGACGTACGGCGGGGAGGCCTCCGACGACCTGCTGCGGCTGGCCGCGGCCAAGCCGGACCGCTTCGCGGCCGTGGCCACCTCCGCGGACGACGTGGCGCTCATCGCGTTCACCTCGGGCACGACGGGCCGCCCCAAGGGCTGCATGCACTTCCACCGCGACGTGCTCGCCATCGCCGACACCTTCTCCGCGCACGTCCTGCGACCCCGCGCCGACGACGTGTTCGCGGGCAGCCCGCCGCTCGGCTTCACCTTCGGGCTCGGCGGGCTCGTCGTCTTCCCGCTGCGGGCGGGGGCCTCCACTCTGCTCCTGGAGCAGGCCGGGCCGGAGCAACTGGCCCGGGCCGTCGGCACCCACCGGGTCAGCGTGCTCTTCACGGCGCCCACCGCCTACCGGTCGATGCTGCAGCTCCCGGGCGAATACGACCTGTCCTCGCTGCGGCGCTGCGTGTCCGCGGGCGAGAACCTGCCCGCCGCCACCTGGCGGGCCTGGCACGAGGCGACCGGGCTGCGCATCATCAACGGCATCGGCGCCACAGAGATGCTGCACATCTTCATCTCCGCCGCCGACGAGGCGATCCGGCCCGGCACCACCGGCGTCGCGGTACCGGGCTACGAGGCGCGCGTGGTCGACCCGCTGACGATCACTCCGCTGCCGGACGGCGAACCGGGACTGCTCGCCGTACGCGGTCCGACCGGCTGCCGCTACCTGGCGGACGAGCGGCAGCGCGACTACGTGCGCGAGGGCTGGAACCTGACCGGCGACACCTATGTGCGTGAGCCGGACGGCTACTACCGCTACGTGGCCCGCGCCGACGACATGATCATCTCGGCCGGCTACAACATCGCGGGCCCCGAGGTCGAGGAGGCCCTGCTGCGCCACCCCGACGTCCGCGAGGCGGCGGTGATCGGCGTGCCGGACGAGGGCCGCGGGCAGGTCGTGCGGGCCTTCGTCGTCCTGCGCGACGGGCTGCCGCACGACGGACGCGCGGGAACGGCCGAGGCACTGCGCGCCTTCGTCAAGGAGGAGATCGCGGGCTACAAGTGCCCGCGCGAGATCCGGTTCGTCCAGGCCCTTCCGCGCACGCCGACGGGGAAGCTGCAACGCTTCCGGCTGCGCGACCTACAGTGATCGCGTGACCGAGCACACTCCCAGTTCGCTGATCGTGACCTACTTCGGCGCCTACGGGCGGACCGGCGAGTGGGACGGCCGCATCCCGGTCGCCGAACTGATCCGGCTCATGGGCGCACTGGACGTCGACCCGCAGTCGGTCCGCTCCGCGGTCTCCCGGCTCAAGCGGCGCGGCCTGCTCGCCCCGGACCGCGTCGACGGGGCCGCCGGGTACGTCCTGTCCGACGACGCGCGGCAGCTGCTCGCCGACGGCGACCGGCGCATCTACGGCCGCCCGGACGACGAGGCGGCCGGCGAGCAGTGGGTGCTCGCGGTCTTCTCGGTCCCCGAGAGCGAGCGCCACAAGCGCCATCTGCTGCGCTCCCGGCTGGCCCGCCTGGGCTTCGGCACCGCCGCGCCCGGAGTGTGGATCGCCCCCGCCCGGCTGTACGACGAGGCCGGGCACACCCTGCGCCGCCTCGGCCTGGACACCTATGTGGACCTCTTCACGGGCACCCACCTGGGCTTCGAGCCGACGGCCTCCGCCGTGCGCCGCTGGTGGGACCTGGACGGCATCGCCGAGCTCCACCTCGCCTTCCTCGACGCCCACGAGCCCGTCCTGCGCCGCTGGGCCGCCCGCCGCACCACCCCGGCCCAGGACGCCTTCGCGGACTACCTCCGGGCCCTCGACTCCTGGCGCCGGCTGCCCTATGCCGACCCCGGCCTCTCCCCCGCCCTGCTGCCCCGCGACTGGCCCGGCGGCAGGAGCGCCGCGGTCTTCCACGACCTGCACGACCGGCTCCGGGACGCGGGCGCGGCGTTCCTGCCGGTCCGCTGATCGCATGACGTGTCCGGCGCCGCGGGTGATCGTTGACAGGACACATGCCCATGCCGACCGGCGGGGCATGACCTGACCGCATGGGAGCGGAACCATGACGATCGAGGAGGTACGCGACATGGCACTGCCCGCGACCGGACGCCCGGACTCCGGCGGCGACGCCGTGCTGGCCGCCTTCCTCGACCTCACGGGGCCCGAGGGATACCGCGCCGAGCTGATCGAGGGGGAGATCGTCGCGACCCCGCCGCCCGACGGAGACCACGAGGACGCCGTGGGGGAACTGCTCTGGCAGATCGCCAGGAAATCTCCGCCGAACTTTACGGCGCCGGCACGAAGGGTTTGATCACCCCGCTCGGCCGCTTCGTCCCGGACGCCACCGTGGCTCCGCGACCGTTCTTCCGAGGCCTCGACGCGTGGGCTGTTCTCGACGGAGTCGTCATGACCGTCGAGGTGACATCCACGCGCCCGGACAAGGACCGCGGCCCGAAGCGCCGCGGCTACGCGGCCGCCGGCATCCCCTTCTACCTGCTGGTGGACCGCACCGAGGGCACCGTCACCCGGTACGGCGAGCCCGCCGACGGGGACTACCGCCAGGACGTCCGCGTCCTGTTCGGGAAGGAACTCGACCTCCCCGAGCCGTTCTCGTTCTCCCTGGACACGTCCGTCTTCGCCTGACGTGTGTCACCCGTCCAGCCTCAGGCGCGGCCTCGGCGCGTCCGTGCGCCCGGTGGGCGGCTTGCGGCTGCCCGCCTGGTACGGGAGCGGCCACGGTGCGCCGGGCCCGGTGTAGCCCTGCTCCGCGGCGGCGTGGAGCGTCCAGTGGGGGTCGTACAGATGCGGGCGGGCCAGCGCGCACAGGTCGGCGCGGCCCGCGAGGAGCAGGGAGTTGACGTCGTCCCAGGAGGAGAGGGCGCCGACGGCGATGACGGGGATCCCGAGCTCGTTGCGGATCCGGTCGGCGTAGGGGGTCTGGTAGGAGCGGCCGAAGTCGGGCCGCTCGTCGGGGACGACCTGGCCGGTGGAGACGTCGATGGCGTCGGCGCCGTGGTCGGCGAAGGCACGGGCGATCTCGACGGCGTCCTCGGCGGTGGTGCCGCCCTCGGCCCAGTCGGTGGCGGAGATGCGCACCGTCATGGGCCGGTCGGCGGGCCAGACCTCGCGGACGGCGTCGAAGACCTCCAGCGGGAAGCGCAGCCGCCCGGCCAGGTCGCGGCCGTAGGCGTCGGTGCGTCGGTTGGTGAGCGGGGAGAGGAAGCCGGAGAGCAGATAACCGTGGGCGCAGTGCAGTTCCAGCAGGTCGAAGCCGGCCCGGGCGCCGCGCCGCGCGGACTCGGTGAACTGCTCTCGGATGCGGTCCAGCCCGTCGGTGTCCAGGGCGTGCGGGATCTGGCTGGTGCCGGGCCGGTAGGGCAGCGGGGAGGGCGCGGCGAGCGGCCAGTTGCCGTACGGGAGCGGCTGGTCGATGCCCTCCCACATCAGGCGGGTGGAGCCCTTGCGGCCGCTGTGGCCGAGCTGGAGGCCGATCGCGGCCCCGGGCTGGGTGTGCGCGAAGTCGGTGACGCGGCGCCAGGCCGCCTCCTGCTCGTCGTTCCACAGGCCCGCGCAGCCGGGGGTGATGCGGCCCTCGGGGCTGACGCAGACCATCTCGGTCATGACCAGACCCGCACCGCCCAGCGCCCGGGCGCCCAGGTGGACGAAATGGAAGTCGCCGGGGACCCCGTCGGTGGCCGAGTACATGTCCATCGGGGAGACGACGACGCGGTTGCGCAGGGTCAGCCCGCGCAGGGTGAACGGCGTGAACATCGGCGGGGTGTCCGGGGCGGTGCCGAAGTCCCGCTCGACGGCGGCGGCGAAGTCCGCGTCACGCAGCCGCAGGTTGTCGTGGGTGACGCGGCGGCTGCGGGTCAGCAGGTTGAACGCGAACTGCCGCGGCGGCTGCGCCGCGTACTGCTCCAGGTGCTCGAACCACTCCAGGCTCGCCCGCGCCGCCCGCTGGGTACTGGCGACGACGGGCCTCCGCTCGGCTTCGTACGCGGCCAGCGCCCCCGGGAGGTCCGGCTGTTCGCGCAGGGACGCGGCGAGGGCGAGGGCGTCCTCCATGGCCAGCTTGGTGCCGGAGCCGATGGAGAAGTGCGCGGTGTGCGCGGCGTCGCCCAGCAGCACGATGTTCTCGTGGCGCCAGCGCTCGTTGACGACCGTGGTGAAGGCGCCCCAGCGGGAGCGGTTGCCGCGCAGGGAGTGGCCGCCGAGCGCGTCCGCGAAGATCTTCTCGCAGCGGGCGATGGACTCCGTCTCGTCCGCGCGGTCCAGGCCGGCGCGGCGCCAGACGTCCTCGTGCATCTCGACGATGAAGGTGGCGGCGCCCGGCCGGTAGGGGTAACCGTGGGCCTGCATGATCCCGTGCTCGGTCTCCACGATCTCGAAGCGGAAGGCGTCCAGGGCGAGGTCGGTGGCGAGCCAGATGTAGCGGCAGCCGTGGCCGGTCAGGGTGGGGCGGAAGGACGTGGCGTGGGCGCCGCGGGTGGCGCTGTTGGCGCCGTCGGCGGCGACGACGAGGTCGTGGGTGCGGGCCAGTTCCGCGGCAGCGGGGGCGAGTTCGCGGCTGCGGACGGTCACCCCGAGGGCACGGCACCGGTCGTGCAGGATCGTGAGCAGCCGGCGCCGGTCCACGGCCGCGAAGCCGTGGCCGCCGGAGGTCACCACCCGTCCGCGGTGGTGGACGTCGATGTTGTCCCAGCGGGTGAACTCGCGCTCCAGGGCGCGGAAGACGACCGGGTCGGCGTGCTCGATGCCGCCGAGCGTCTCGTCGGACAGCACGACGCCGAAGCCGAACGTGTCCTGCGGCGCGCCGCGTTCCCAGACCGTGACGGACCGCTCGGGGTCGAGGCGCGCCAGCAGCGCCGCCGCGTACAGGCCGCCGGGGCCGCCGCCGATGATGGCCACTCGCACGGTCAGCGGCCCTTCCAGTTGGGGCTGCGCTTCTCGGTGAACGCCGCGTGGAACTCCGCGTAGTCGGCGCTGGTCATCAGCAGCGCCTGAGTGGCGGCGTCCATCTCCACGGCCGCGGCCAGCGGCATGTCGAGCTCGGCGGTGAGCAGCGCCTTGGTCTGCTGGTACGCCAGTGCGGGCCCGGCGGCCAGGCGTTTGGCCAGCGCCGCGGCGCTCGCGTCGGCCTGCCCGTCGTCGACGAGTTCGCTGACCAGGCCCATGCGGTCGGCCTCGGGTGCGCCGACCGTGTCGCCGAGCATCAGCAGCCGGGTGGCGTGGCCGAGGCCCACCATGCGGGGCAGCAGGTAGGCGGCGCCCATGTCCGCGCCGGCCAGGCCCACCTTGGTGAAGAGGAAGGCGAAGCGGGCGGAGCGTTCGACCACCCGGAAGTCCGAGGCGAGGGCGATGACGGAGCCGGCGCCCGCCGCCACGCCGTGCACCGCCGCGATCACCGGGAAGGGCGCCTCGCGGATGGCGCGGACGACCTGCCCGGTCATCCGGGTGAAGTCCAGCAACTGGCCCGCGCCCATGGCGAGGGTCGCGCCGATGATCTCGTCGACGTCACCGCCGGAGCAGAAGCCGCGGCCGGCTCCGGCGAGTACCAGGACGCGGGTGTCGCCGTCGTGCGGCAGCTCGGTGAGCAGGTCGCGCAGATCGGCGTAGGCGCCGAAGGTCAGCGCGTTGAGCCGGTCGGGACGGTCGAGGGTGACGGTGACGATGCCGTCGGCCCGGTCCACCCGCAGGTGCCGCCATTCCTCGGTGCGGCCTGCGGAGCCTCGGTAGGGGCTCATGGGCACGTCCTCCTTCGCGGGGGAGGCAGACTGCCTTCACCGCGAAGTTATCACTCCTTCGTGACCGCCGTCACGACTACGCAATAGGCGTGGCGCCTGCCAGGGTGGCGACGAGGACCGCCTTGATGGTGTGCATCCGGTTCTCCGCCTGGTCGAAGACGACCGAGTGCGGCGACTCGAAGACCTCGTCGGTGACCTCCAGCGAGGTCAGGCCGTGCCGTTCGTGGATCTCCCGGCCCAGCTGCGTGCCGAGGTCGTGGAAGGCGGGAAGGCAGTGCATGAACTTCACGTCGGCCCGGCCCGTCGCCCGCAGGACGTCCGCGGTCACGGCGTAGGGGGCGAGCAGCGCGATGCGCTCGTCCCAGACCTCCTTGGGCTCGCCCATCGAGACCCAGACGTCGGTGTGGACGAACTCCGCGCCCGCCACGCCCTCGGCGACGTCCTCGGTGAGCGTGACGCGCGCGCCGGTGGCGGCGGCCAGCCGGTGCGCCTCCGCGACGACCGACGTGTCGGGCCACAGCCGCTTCGGGGCCACGATGCGCACGTCCATGCCCAGCAGGGCGCCGGTGACCAGGAGGGAGTTGCCCATGTTGGAGCGGGCGTCGCCCAAGTAGGCGTAGGCGATGCCGGCGGCGTCACCGGCCGGGCGGCCGCTGTGCTCGGTCATGGTGAGGACGTCGGCGAGCATCTGCGTGGGGTGCCACTGGTCCGTCAGCCCGTTCCACACCGGGACACCGGCGTGCGCGGCGAGTTCCTCGACGATCTCCTGACCGGTGCCGCGGTACTCGATGCCGTCGAACATCCGGCCCAGCACCCGCGCCGTGTCCTTGACCGACTCCTTGTGGCCGAGCTGGGAACCGGAGGGGTCCAGATACGTCGTGGCGGCACCCTGGTCCGCGGCGGCGACCTCGAAGGCGCAACGGGTGCGGGTCGAGGTCTTCTCGAAGATCAGCGCGATGTTCCGGCCGGCCAGCCGCCGTACCTCGGCGCCCGCCTTCTTGGCCGCCTTCAGCTCGCCCGCCAGCTCCACCAGGCCGCGGAACTCCTCGGGGGCGAAGTCCAGCTCCTTGAGGAAGGGGCGACCGGCGAGGTCGATGGCCATGAGGGGCTCCTAGGTCGTCGTCGGCCGGGCGCCGAACACGCGTACACCAATGACGTGAAAGTATATACGCGAATTCGCATGTTTATACAGAGCCTTCCGGAAGAAGACTGGGTGACACCACTGTGACGCGGCGCGCCGATTCTCGTGTCGGCAGGGCATCGGTCGCCCGAAGCGGCGTGCCAGGTCACACCTTCCCGCCGCGTGGGGGATCCCGTTCTCCCGACCGGGAATCCACCACACGGGTGGGGGCACGCCGCGGCAACCGCCTGGATCCCTCGCCACGCCCCGACCCGTCACTGCGGCCGGAGGCTCAGGACGAGGTCGCGCGGCAGGCCGTGGGTGTCGTGGAGGTAGCGGAAGTCCTCCTCGCCCAGCGGGCCACGGAACCGGGGCCGGGCCAGCACCCGCCGGCCGCGCTCCAGAAGCCGGTCGAAGCGGTGCTCCTCCTCGAGCAGCACCCGGCGTACGGTGTCCGGGTCCGTCTCCTGCCGGAAGTGGTCGAGGGTGTGGGGGACCAGTTCGTCCGGCAGGTCCCCCAGGCCGCGCGACGGATCGTCCCGCCGCAGCACGGTGAGCACCCGCCGGATCAGCCGGCGCAGCACGTAGCCGCGGCCGGTAGGGGCCGGGAGCGTCCCGTCGCCGATCACCACGACGGCCGAGCGCAGGTGGTCGTAGACCAGACGCAGCGACGGTTCGTCCAACGGCCACAGGACCGGTACGAGGCGGCGCCAGGGGTCGAAGACGTCGCACTCGAACACCGACGTCCGCCCCTGCAGCAGCGAGGCCAGCCGTTCCAGGCCGAGCCCGGTGTCGACATTGCGCTGGGGAAGCGGCACCAGTGAACCGTCGGCGAGCCGCCGATGGCGCATCATCACGTGGTTCCACACCTCCACCCAGCGGTCGTCCCCGGTCGGCGTGGACCTCGGCGGAGTGTCCCCTGTCCACAGGAAGATCTCCGAGTCGGGGCCGCACGGGCCGGTCGGCCCGTTGGACCACCAGTTGTCCTCGACGGTGAGCTCCACCGGCACCCCGTGCCCCTGCCACAGCTCCAGGGAGGCGGTGTCCGGGCCGGTCCGGTCGTCGCCGCCGAAGACCGTGACGTGGAGCAGGGCCGGATCGACGCCGAACCCCTCGGTGAGCAGTCCGTAGCCCCACTCGAGACTCGACGGGCCCTCGTAGTCGCCGAGCGACCAGGTGCCGAGCATCTCGAAGACGGTCAGATGGGTACGGTCGCCGACCTCGTCGAGGTCCGTGGTGCGCAGACAGCGCTGCAGATTGACCAGCCGCCTGCCGAGCGGGTGCGGGCGCCCCTCGAGGTACGGGGTGAGCGGGTGCATGCCCGAGGTGGTGAACAGCACCGGATCACCGGGCGGCGGCAGCAGGGTCGAGCCGGTGATCCGGCGGTGGCCGCGCTCCTCGTAGTACTCGACGAACGTGCGGGCGATCTGATCGGTGCTCATGATCCGGTCGGTGTGCATGGGATGACTCCTTCGCGTGTGCAGCGGGGAGGCACCGGACAGCAGTCCGCACGATCATCGGAACCGGGGCGGGGAAGCCATGGGGCCATCGGCGGACCGTTTCCGGTCGCCGGTGGAAGCAGGAGGTACGTCAGGCGGCGGCAACCGGCGAGCTGGTCGCTCGCGCGGTCGCGGTGGTGCTTCGGCCCATGACGTTCACAGCGCCGAGCGTAGCCCCTGCGGTGTCCGCGGGGCACACGATTTACCGCGCGGACGCACCGGACGCACCGCCGCACCGGCTGAACCCGCCGAACCCGCCGACCGGAGCGCCCGGTCGCGGCCGCTTCGTCGCCGAGCCGTCACACGGCGTCGCGCACGACGGGGCAGCTCATACAGCGCGGACCGCCGCGGCCCCGGCCCAGCTCGCTCCCCGGGATCTCGATCACCTCGATGCCGCGCTTGCGCAGGAAGGTGTTGGTGGTGCTGTTGCGCTCGTACGCCAGGACCACACCCGGCTCCACCGCCAGCACGTTGCACCCGTCGTCCCACTGCTCGCGCTCCGCGGAGTGCACGTCCTGGGTGGCGGTCAGGACCCGGATGTCGTCGAGGCCGAGCGCGGCGGCGATGGCGCGGTGCATGTGCTCCGGCGGGTGGTCGGTGACCTTGAGATCCCGCTCCCCCGCGCCGGGCTCGATGGTGTACGAGCGCAGCATGCCCAGCCCCGCGTACTTGGTGAAGGTGTCGCCGTCCACCATGGTCATCACGGTGTCCAGGTGCATGAAGGCCCGCCGCTTGGGCATGTCCAGCGCCACGATGGTGGTCGCCGAGCCCGCGTTGAACAGGCGCTGCGCCAGCATCTCCACGGCCTGCGGAGTCGTGCGCTCGCTCATGCCGATCAGCGCGGCGCCGTTGCCGATCACCAGCACGTCGCCGCCCTCGATGGTGGAGGGGTAGGCGGCCTGGCCCTCGGACCACACGTGGAAGCCCGCGCCGGCGAACAGCGGGTGGTGCCGGTAGACCGCCTCGTAGTGGACGGTCTCGTGCCAGCGGGCGGGCCAGCGCATCGCGTTGATGCTCACGCCGTCGTAGACCCAGGCGGAGGTGTCCCGCGTGAAGATGTGGTTCGGCAGCGGATCGAGCAGGAAGTCGTCCAGCTCCATGACGTGGAAGCGCACCGAGGTCGGCTCGGCGAACCGGGCCAGGAACTCCCGCTTGGTCATGCCGCCTACCAGTGCCTCGGTCAGCTCGGCGGCGGTCAGCTCCTCGAAGGCGGCGCGCAGGTGGTCGGTGACGACCGGCCCGTACTCCTTCTCGTCGAAGACCCGGTCCAGGACGAGGCGCCGGGCCTCGGGCAGGGCCAGCGACTCGCGCAGCAGATCGCCGAAGAGGTGGACCGTCACCCCCCGGTCGCGCAGCACGTCGGCGAAGCCGTCGTGCTCGGCGCGCGCCCGGCGCACCCACAGGACGTCGTCGAAGAGCAGGGCGTCCTTGTTCGACGGCGTGAGCCTCTTCAGCTCCAGGCCGGGGCGGTGGAGGATGACGCTGCGCAGCCGCCCGGCCTCGGAGTCCACATGGAATGCCATGGGGCTAGACATTCCCACTTGGCGGGGGTTTACCGCCTGGAAGGGGCGGGCACCCACGTGCCCGCCCCTCACCCGTCACAGACGGGGGTCCACCGGCTCCGACTCCAGCGCCAGGACGGCGAAGACCGCCTCGTGCACCCGCCACAGGGGCTCGCCCGCGGCCATCCGGTCCAGCGCCTCCAGGCCGAGGGCGTACTCGCGCAGCGCGAGCGAGCGCTTGTGCCCGAGCGCGCGGGAGCGCAGGCGGGCCAGCTGCTCGGGCCGGGTGTACTCCGGACCGTAGATGATCCGCAGATACTCCCTGCCGCGGCACTTGATGCCTGGCTGCACCAGCCGGTTGCCGTCCTCGGTGCGCAGCAGCGCCCGCAGCGGCTTGACGACCATGCCCTCGCCGCCGGCCTCCGTCATCTCCAGCCACCAGCGGGTGCCGGCGGCCACCGACTCCTCGTCGCCGGTGTCGACCAGCAGCCGACGGGTCTCCTGCAGCAGCCCGGTCGGGTCGCCCGCGACCAGCCGGTCGATGAGCCCGAGCTGCTCGTCGTGCGGCAGTGCGGCCAGGCTGCGGCCCTGGACGGCCAGGATCTGGAACGGTGCGAGGCGCACCCCGTCCAGCCCCTCGGTCGTCCAGCAGTAGCGCCGGTACGCCTCGGTGAAGGCGGCGGCGTCCCCGGCGCGCTCGCGCTGGCGTCCCAGCAGCCCGGCGACGTCGGTGCCGCGCGCCGCCGCGGCCTCCAGGGCGGCCAGTGCCTCCGGGAAGACGGCGCCGGAGGCGGCACCCACGGCGGCGTACTGCTTGCGGAGCAGGCCGGAGGCCTTCAGCGACCAGGGCAGCAGTTCGGCGTCGAGCAGCAGCCAGTCCGTGCCGAGCTCGTCCCACAGGCCGGCGGCGGTGACGGCGGCCCGCAGCCGGTCGAGCACCGCCTCGGTGACGGCGGGGTCGTCGAAGAACGGCCGGCCGGTGCGGGTGTGCAGCGTGCCGGTGGTCCCGTCGGTCACGCCGAAGCGCACACGGGCGGCCTCGGTGTCGCGGCAGACCAGGGCGACCGCGCGGGAGCCCATGTGCTTCTCCTCGCACAGCACCTCGCGCACACCGTCCTCCCGGTAGGCGGCGAACGCCTCGTGCGGGTGCTCCAGGTACCCCTCGACGTGCGAGGTCGCGCACGGCGACATCGTCGGCGGCAGGTAGGCGAGCAGCCGCGGGTCGACCGCGAAGCGGCTCATGACCTCCAGTGCGGCGGCCGCGTTCTCCTCGCGGACGGCGACCCGGCCGTGGTGCGCGGTCTCCACGATCCGCCGGCCGGTGACGTCGGCGAGGGCCAGCGGCCGCCCCTCGTGGCCGCCGGGGGCCTCGGCGGCGAGCGGCTTGGCCGGCTCATACCAGACCCGCTCGGCGGGCACGTCGACGATCTCGCGCTCGGGCCAGCGCAGCGCGGTCATCCGGCCGCCGAAGACGGCGCCGGTGTCCAGGCAGATCGTGTTGTTGATCCACGAGGTGTTCGGCACGGGCGTGTGGCCGTAGACGACGGTGGCGCGGCCGCGGTAGTCCTCGGCCCAGGGGTAGCGCACGGGCAGGCCGAACTCGTCGGTCTCACCGGTGGTGTCGCCGTACAGGGCGTGCGAGCGGACCCGGCCGGAGGTGCGGCCGTGGTACTTCTCGGGCAGGCCGGCGTGGCAGACCACCAGCTTGCCGCCGTCCAGCACGTAGTGGCTGACCAGTCCGTCGATGAACTCCCGGACCTGCTCACGGAAGGCGGGGTCCTTCGCGTCCTCCTTCTCCAACTGCTCGATGGTCTCGGCGAGTCCGTGGGTGTGCTGGACCTTCTTGCCCTTGAGGTACCGGCCGAGCTTGTTCTCGTGGTTGCCGGGCACGCACAGGGCGTTGCCGGACTCGACCATGCTCATGACGCGGCGCAGCACGCCGGGGCTGTCGGGTCCGCGGTCGACGAGGTCGCCGACGAATACGGCGGTGCGGCCCTCGGGGTGGGCGCCGTCGGCGTAGCCGAGCTTGCCGAGCAGGGTCTCCAGCTCGGAGCTGCAGCCGTGGACGTCGCCGATGATGTCGAACGGCCCGGTGAGCTCGCGCTTGTCGTTGAAGCGGCGCTCCAGGACGACCTCGGCCGCCTCGACCTCCTCCGCGCCCCGCAGCACGTGCACCTTGCGGAAGCCCTCGCGCTCCAGCTGCCGCAGGGACCGGCGCAGTTCGCGGTGCTGGCGCTGCACGACGTGCCGGGGCAGGTGGGCGCGGTCGGGACGGGCGGCGTTGCGCTCGACGCATACCTGTTCGGGGACGTCCAGGACGATCGCGATGGGCAGCACGTCGTACTCGCGGGCGAGCCGGACCAGCTGGCGACGGCTCTCCTGCTGGACGCTGGTGGCGTCGACGACGGTGAGGCGGCCGGCGGCCAGGCGCTTGCCCGCGATGTAGTGCAGGACGTCGAAGGCGTCGCCGCTGGCACTCTGGTCGTTCTCGTCGTCGCTGACCAGCCCGCGGCAGAAGTCGGAGGAGATCACCTCGGTGGGCTTGAAGTGGCGCCGGGCGAACGTGGACTTGCCCGAGCCGGTGGTGCCGATCAGGACCACGAGGGACAGGTCGGTCACGGGCAGGGTGCGCTTGCCGGTCATGCCACCGCCTCCTTCGCGGTCGTGGTGAAGACTGCCATCTGGGTGGGCGGGCCGACCTCGGGGTCGTCCGGCCCGACGGGGAGGTGGCGGACGTCGTATCCGTGCCGCTGCGCCACCTGCCCGGCCCAGGAGCGGAACTCCTCGCGGGTCCACTCGAAGCGGTGGTCGGCGTGCCGGACGTGTCCGGCCGGCAGCGTCTCCCAGCGCACGTTGTACTCGACGTTCGGCGTGGTCACGACCACGGTCGCGGGCCGGGCCGTGCCGAACACGGCGTACTCCAGCGCCGGCAGCCGCGGCGGGTCCAGGTGCTCGACGACCTCACTGAGCACCGCGGCGTCGTACCCCTTGAGCCGGGTGTCGGTGTACGCGAGCGAGCCCTGCATCAGCCGCACGCGTGCCGCCCGGTGGTCGCCCATGCGGTCCAGGCGCAGCCTCCGGGTGGCCTCGCCGAGCGCCCGCATCGACACGTCGACACCGACGATCTCGGTGAAACGGGCGTCCTTCAGCAGTTCGCCGACCAGCTGGCCCTGCCCGCAGCCGAGGTCGAGAACACGGGCGGCGCCGGCGGAGCGCAGTGCCGTCAGGATCGCCTCCCGCCGCTGCACAGCCAGCGGTACCGGCTTCTCCTCGGTGTCCACCTCCTCGTCCACCGCGTTGTCCAGTGCCTCGGGCTCGCTGTCGTCGGCCTCGGCCAGCCGGGCCAGCTCCAGCCGCTCCATGGCCTGCCGGGTCAGCGACCAGCGCCGGGCGAGGTAGCGGCTGGTGATCAGTCGCTGCTCGGGGTGGCCCGCGAGCCACCCCTCCCCCATCCGCAGCAGCTTGTCGACCTCGTCGGGCGACACCCAGTAGTGCTTGGCGTCGTCCATCACCGGCAGCAGCACGTACAGATGGCGCAGCGCCTCGGCGAGGCGCAGCTCGCCCTCCAGCACCAGCCGTACGTACCGCGAGTCGCCCCAGGCGGGGAACTGCGCGTCCAGCGGGACCGGTTCGGCCTCCACCGTCCAGCCCAGCGGCTCGAACAACCGGCGCACGAGGGCCGCACCGCCGCGCGCGGGAACGGCGGGGATCGCGATCCGCAGCGGCAGCGGACTCGCCGCGCGCTCCGGACGCGCGGTGCACACGCCCTTGAGCGCGCTGGCGAAGACCGTGCGCAGGGCGACCGCGAGCAGCGACGACGCCGCGTACGGCCGGTCGTTGACGTACTGCGCGAGCGCGGAGTCGGGTGCGCCGCCGCGGCCCTTGCCGCGCCGCACCAGCGCCACCGGATCGACCTCCAGGAGCAACGCGGCCGTGCACCGATGCTCGGACGCCTCGGGGTAGAACACATGGGCGTCGCCGTAGGACGTCGAGAAGATCTGCGTCTTCTCCGGGTGCTTGTGCAGCAGGAAGCCGAGGTCCGTGGCGGGCGCGCCGCCGCTGCCAGTGGTCGATATCGTCAGGAACACCGCCTGAGTATCACCCTGCTCCGCCCCGCGCGACCAGCGGTTTTCCGGGCGTCAGCGGGTGAGGGCACCGGCCAGGCCGGATATCTCGCCGGGACCGACCCGGCAGCAGCCGCCGATGAGACGGGCTCCGGCCTCCTCCCATGCGCGGACCCGCTCCGGGTCGAACGAGGAACCGCCGTGCCAGGCGCGGGTCGTGGCGTCCCACGTCTCGCCGCTGTTGGGGTAGACCACGACGGGGAGTTGCGTTGCGGCCGCCGTCTCCACCGCCCGGTCCGCGTCCGCCGGGGAACAGCAGTTGACCCCGACGCCGATCACGGCGTCGCTGCCGGCCGCGATCCGGAACGCCTCCTCCAGCGGTTGGCCGGCGCGGGTCGCGTCGCCTTCGACGGTGTAGGTGAGCCACACGGGCACACCGACCCCGTCGACCGCGCGCAGCAGCGCCTCGGCCTCGTCGGTGTCCGGCACGGTCTCCAGTGCAAGGACGTCCGGCCCCGCCTCGGCCAGGGTCTCGATCCGGGGGCGGTGGAAACGCTCCAGTTCCGCGATGCTCAGTCCGTAGCGCCCGCGGTACTCGCTGCCGTCCGCGAGCATCGCGCCGAACGGGCCGACCGACGCCGCCACCCACACCTCCTCCGCCACCCGGTCCGCCGCGGCCCTGGCGAGTTCGACGCTGCGCCGCAGCAGCGCGCTCGCGGCGTCGCTGCCGATTCCGCGCCGGGCGAAGCCCTCGTGGGTCGCCTGGTAGCTGGCGGTGATGAGCACCCGCGCGCCCGCCCGGACGTAGGCCGCGTGGGCCGCCTCGACCTGCTCCGGGTCGTCGGCGAGCAGCCGGGCGGACCACAGCTCGTCGGACAGGTCGCAGCCCTGGTCGGCGAGCTGGTTGGACAGGCCGCCGTCGAGGGCCACAGTGCCCTCGGCGAGGGCCTGCGCCAAAGCCCTGGTCGGCACGGACATCGCGGGTGCTCCTTGCTGTGCGGTGGGCGGAACGGTGCCCGTCAGCCCAGCTGCGGCTGGACGCCCGAGGCGATCAGTTCCAGGTGGTCGAGGTCGGACAGGTCGAGGATCTGCAGGTAGAAGCGGCTCGCGCCGAGTTCCGCGTAGCGGTGGATCTTCTCGACGACCTCGGAGGGCGAACCGGCCAGGCCGTTGGCCTTGAGCTCGTCGACATCGCGGCCGATGGCGGCGGCACGGCGGGCGACCTCGGCGTCGTCCTTGCCGACGCACGCCACCAGGGCGTTGGAGTAGACGATGTCGTCCTTGCCGCGGCCGTGCTCCTCGGCCGCCTTCCGCACCCGGGTGAACTGCCGGGCCGTGTCCTCCAGCGAGCCGAAGGGCAGATTGAACTCGTCGGCGTAGCGGGCGGCGAGCTGCGGCGTGCGCTCGGCGCCGTGGCCGCCGATGAGGACGGGCACCTTGGCCTGGGCCGGCTTGGGCAGGGCGGGCGAGTCCTTGAGCGTGTAGTGCTTGCCGTCGAAGTCGAAGGTCTCCCCGACGGGCGTGGACCACAGTCCGGTGATGACGGCGAGCTGCTCCTCCAGGCGCGCGAACTTCGCCTTCGGGAACGGGATGCCGTACGCGGCGTGCTCCTCCGCGTACCACCCGGCCCCGATGCCCAGCTCGACGCGTCCTCCGGACATCTGGTCCACCTGCGCGACCTCGATGGCCAGGACGCCCGGCAGCCGGAAGGTGGCCGCCGTCATCAGCGTGCCGAGCCGGATGCGGGAGGTCTCACGGGCGAGGCCGGCCAGGGTGATCCACGCGTCGGTGGGCCCGGGCAGACCGTCCGCGCCGCCCATCTTCAGATAGTGGTCGGAGCGGAAGAACGCGTCGAAGCCGAGGTCCTCCGTGGCCTTGGCGACGGTGAGAAGGGTGTCATAGGTGGCCCCCTGCTGGGGCTCCGTGAAAATTCGAAGATCCATGCTTCCATCCTGCACCTCGTACCGCGAAAGTGATCGCCGACCCGTGGCTCCGCGATCGCGACACGGTCCACGGTGAGGCAAATGTCGGCCAACTCAGCTCAGAAAAAGTCGCGTTGCCGGTGCCATGGGCCGCGCGACCGCGAATCCCGTCCCGCGCCGTCGCGGATCACACGCTGTGCCGCTGCGACGACTCGACCGCGCGCAGCAGGGCGCCGACCCGGTCCTTGGACTCGTCGGCGGCGTCGACCGCCTCGATGCACTGCCAGTACTCGGTCTCGGACTCGGCCGTGCACGCGACCGACACCAGGGCCATGCAGAGTTCCGCCAGCAACTCGCGCAGTTCGCGCAGCGCACCCGCCGGCTCGCGGACCTCGGTGAGTATCGCGGCACGCAGCGGCCCGGCACTCGCCCCGGGCGGCCCCGTCGAACCGCACGCCCGGCCGCTGGCCTCGCAGACCCAGAAGCCCAGTGTCCGCAGTTCCGGGGCCCCGTGCAGGGCGAGATGGCTGCCGATCGCCTGCGTCAGCGCCTGGGCCTGCCAGGCCTCGGCCATCAGGTCACGCTCCGCGCCGCCGCCCTGCAACGCGCGCCGGGTCGCCCGGATCAGTCGTACCGCGTCCATGTCGCACCTCCGCCTCAGCTCACGAGAACTCCCGTGGTCACCCAGCGTGATGGACGGCGACCCTCCGCGAAAGGGCCCGGGGCGGAACTGTGGACAACATCGCGCCTGTGGAAAACTCGCTCACTCGACCGAGTGAAGGCCGACAGCAGGCCGCCGGACCTCCCGCTCGCCGTGGACGGCGGGATGTCCCGCCGGCCTCAGCCGCCGAGCCCCTCCGCGTCCGGCGCGTTCCCGGGCTGCTCGGCCGCCGCGGGCCGCTCCGGCTCCAGCGACGCGCCCGGCAGCGGGAAGCGCAGTTCGTTCCGGTCGATCTTCGCCGAGAGCGCGGCCGGCAGATCGACGCCCAGCACCTCGCAGAACTGCAGGAGGTACGCGAGGACGTCCGCGGCCTCGTCCCGGACCCGGTGTGCGCTCTGCGGGTCCTCCATCACCCGCGCCGCCTCCTCGGGCGTGAGCCACTGGAAGATCTCCAGCAGCTCGGACGCCTCGACGCTCAGCGCCACGGCCAGGTTCTTCGGCGTGTGGTAGCCCTCCCAGTGCCGGGCCGCCGCGAAAGCGGTCAGCCGGCGCTGCAGGGCCTGCAGATCCTCGGTCACACGGGAAGGTCTACCGCATCGCCGCGCCGGTGCGCTCCGGCTCCGGCCCTGTTCCCTGGAGGGGGACGCGCTCCCGGTCCTCCGCCGGGACCCCGAGGCGCAGCAGCGTCACGCCCTCGGCGCCCTCCGCCACCGTCTCGTCGTGGACCGTCCCCACCAGCCGGATGTGACCGCGCTCGGCCACCTGCCACGCGAGGTCGAGCAGTTTCCGCGACTGCGCCCGGTCCAGTCCCCCGTCCAGGCCGTCGGCGAGGACGGTCAGCACCTGGACCGCGTCGGGCACCTCGCCGCTCGTGTCGACCTCCAGCACACCCGGTCCGGTGAGCAGGACGAGGGCCAGGGCCAGGAATCGCAGTTCCCCGTCACCGAGCCGGTCCACCGGCACCAGCCCGAAGGACCCCCGGTCGATCGCCGCGAGCACGCTGTCAGGACCCGGCTGCGGCCGCTCACCGGGGACCACGGTCAGTCCCTCCACGGGCGGCCTGCATACCTCCCGCAGGGCGCCCACCAGCGCCGCGTGCCGGGTGCGGCACTCGCCCTGCGTGCGGCGCAGCACCGCCGAGAGGTTGTCGCAGCCACCGCGCAGCATCCCGTCCGACACCGCGGCGGGCGACCTCATGCCCTGCGGACGCGGGTCGACGGGGAAGACCCCGCGCAGCGCGAGCACGACCTGCTCGGCCGCCGCCAGCACCAGGCGCTGCCCGTCCGTGGTCCCCGCGACGCGCAGCGGCAGCAGCGAGGTGGCCAGCCGGTCGTCCGGCAGAGGTGCCCGGGTGACCGGGACCAGTCCCGCCGTGTGCCAGGCCGCCTGGACCTGGCGCCGGCCGGGATCACGCAGTGCCGTGGAGAGCAGCGTCTCGCCGGCGCCGACCAACCGCTCGCCCACGATGCGCAGTTCGGGCTCGGTCTGCACGGCGACATCGAGCTGCACCGGTCCGACGGAACCGGTCACCGTACAGCCGATACGGAATCCGCGCCGGCCCTCGGCGTCGGGCTGGGCGCCGTCCGGCACACACGCCGCGACTCCCCCGCGCACCCCGTCGAAGACCGCGTCCAGCTCCTCCCCGGCGGCAAGCTGCCCGAGCACGCCCAGCGCCTCCAGCACGCTCGACTTGCCCGATCCGCTCGGCCCGGCGAGCAGCGTGAGCGGGCCGAGCGGGAAGCTCGCGCCGCGGTGCGACTTGAAGGCGGAGAGCCGCAGCTCGGTCACGGAAGGCCGGTGACTGTTCGTGCTCATGCACGCGAACGTAGCGGTGCCGCGGGGTGCCGAACCGTTCCGCCGGGCCACCGGTCCTCCGAAAGTGGGTACCTCCCGCGAGCCCGCGGTTAATGTGGCCTCGTGACCGGATACGTGGCACTCCTGCGCGGGATCAATGTCGGGCCGACGACCAGGCTCCCCATGCAGGATCTGCGGGTGCTGCTCGAGGGCATCGGCGCCACCGCGGTGCGCACCCACCTCCAGAGCGGCAACGCGCTGTTCGACCACCACCTCGCCGATCCGGCGGCACTCGCCGCGGAGCTGGAGAGGGCCATCCGTGCCGAGTTCGGCCGCGACGTTCCCTGTGTGGTGCGCGAGGCCGCCGAGTTGCGCACGGTGATCGAACGCAATCCGTTCGACATGACCGGCGTCAACCCGGCGCGCTTCCTCGTCACCTTTCTGTCCGGCCCGGTCGAAGCGGACCGGATCTCCGGCCTCGACCCCGCCGGTTTCGCCCCGGACGAGTTCCGCCCGGGCGAGCGGGAGATCTACGTGCACTGCCCGGAAGGCGTGCAGAAGACCCGCCTCTCGCACTCCTTCTGGGAGAAGCGACTGGGCCTGACGGCCACGGCCCGCAACTGGAACACCGTCAGCAAGCTGGCGGCGATGGCAGGTGGGTGACCCGGGCCGCGATGATCAGCCCAGCCCCCAACTCTGGCCGAGCCTCCCGGCGGCACAGAGGTTGACGTCGAGGATGTAGGCCGCCGCCGTCCCGCACTGGGTCGCACCGGTTCCGGGGTCGACGGGCTGTCCGTGCCCCATGCCGGTGATGCTGTACGTCTCCGCGACCGGCGCACCGGAGGGGTCGTTGTACGTACGGTGCGGGAAGCCGGCGACGGTGTCGCTCGCGTCGGCACTCTGGTCCGCGCCGTGGACATCCGTCCACTGCCTCACCAGGTCGTCCATGTTGGCGGGCTTGACGGTGTAGTCGGCCGTTCCCTGGAAGACGGTCAGCTTCGGCCACGGCCCCGTGTACCCGGGGTAGGCGGCGCGCACGCGGTCGCCCCACTGGTGGGGTGTCTGCGTCGCGCCGACGTACATGCACACGTACGGCGAACCCGCGGCCTGCGCGCACCCGTAGGGCAGTCCGGCGACGACCCCTCCGCCCGCGTACACGTCCGGGTACGCGGCCATCATGACCGCGGTCATGCCGCCGCCCGCGGAGAGCCCGGTCACGTAGACGCGCGCGGGGTCGGCGGCCGTGTCGGTGATCTGGCGCGCGGTCATCTGCCGGATGGACGCGGCTTCGCCCTGACCGCGGGCGATGTCGCCGGGCTGGAACCAGTCGAAGCACTGGCTGATGTTGTTGGCGGTGGTCTGGCCCGGTAGTACGACCGAGAAGCCCCACCGGTCGGCGAGGGTCGTCCATCCGCTCTGCGTCCCGTAGTCGCGGGCGTTCTGGGTACAGCCGTGCAGGGCGACGACGACGGGGCGCCCCTGGGGGAGTCCGGCGGGGACGTACCGGTACATCTTCAGCGCGCCGGGATTGCTGCCGAAGCCGGTCACCTCCTCGATCGTGCCCGCGGCCCGGGCGGTGGCGGGTGGCAGGAAGGCGGCGGCGAGCGCCGCGATCAGAACGAGCAGGACCGCGCGCAGGCGGCCCGTGCGATGTTCGGCTGCGTGTGTGGTCATGGTGTCGGACGGTAAGTGCCCCGTCCCGTGCCCGACATGGGACGGGGCACCACATCACGCGTCCCCGGCGTGGTGTCCGCGCCGCGGGTCAGGAGCGGCGTCCGTCTCCGGAGGACGGGGGAGTCGCCACCTCCTGGTAGTGGTCGAATTCGTACTCCAGCACGCCCTCGCCGCGGGTGAGCGACGGCATCCGCTGCTCCAGGGCGTGGACGGACGCGGCGGGGATGTCGCCCTCGACGACGTACGAGGCCCCGTGCGGGGACGAGGTGCGCGGCACCGCGCGCAGCCGTCCGAGCACCGGCAGGACCGTGCCGTAGACGTCCGCCGGGATCTCGAGGCCGAAGCGGTGCACGGGCTCGTACACCCTGGTGCCGGCCTGCCGCAGGGCGCGCGCCAGCACCAGTGCGGTCAGACCGCGGAAGTCCCCGGCCGTGCTGGACATGCTCTTGTCGAAGACGGCATGGGCATGGCTCTGACGGGCGGCGTACCCGGAGTGCGTCATCGTGACCGTGCAGTCGGTGACCTGCCAGCCGTGGAGCCCGCCGCGCCGCAGCACCGCATGGACGCTCTCCTCGACGGCGCGGATGAACGCAGGGGGCATGGAGCCGAGTTCGACCTCCAGCCGGAAGTCCACGCCACTGCCGACGGGCGCGGGATCGACGCGCAGTCCAACGGTCGCCAGGAACGGGTTGGAGTCGGCGTGCAGGATCTCGACGGCGCAACCGGTGCCCTCAGGGCGTTCGATGTGGATCGTCGTCGTCTCGCGGAAGGTGACGTCCACGCCGAAATCGTCCGCCAGGGTCGCCTGGATGACCTCCTTCTGCACCTCGCCGTAGAGCGACACGGACAGCTCCCGGCGGGCGTCGTCCTGCCGCAGGTCGATGAGCGGGTCCTGTTCCGCGAGGCGGCTGAGCGCCAGGTGCAGTGCGGCCCGGTCGGCGCTCCGGCACGGGACCACGACCGTCTCCAAGGTCGGCGGGGAGAAGTGGCGGCCGCCTCCTGGTGGCGCGCTGTCCGGCTCGCCGATGGTGTCGCCGATACGGACGCCGCCGAGCCCCCACAGCCTGCCGATCCGCCCCGCGGACACCGAAGGCGACGGGGCATCGGTCCCCTGGTCGAAGACGCTGACCGCGGTGACCTTGCCCTCCTCCCCCTGTGCGCCGTAGCGCACCCGGTCCCGGACGCCGAGGGTGCCCGAGAACATGCGGACGTAGGCGATCTTCTCCCCGGCGGGCCCCCGGCCCACCTTGAAGACGGTGCCCGAAACAGGGCCCCTGGTGTCGCCCCCGGCGGCTGGCAGCAACTCGGTGATGCCGTCGACCAGGGTGTCCACGCCCGCACCGGTGATCGCGGAGCCGAAGTACACCGGGTGGACCTGTGCCCGGCGGGTCTGTTCGGCGAGCGCGGCGCGCAGCCGGCCGTACGGGAGGGCGGCCTCGTTCACATAGGCGGCGAGCAGTGCTTCGTCGCCGTCGGCGAGGACCTCGGCCAGCCGGGCCGTGAAGTCCGCGTCGTCCGCTGTGTACGCGACGGTGCGCGCGGTCCGCGTGCCCGGGTGCTCGACGCGGCACATCGCGACACTGGTGGCGGCGAGCTTGCCGGTGACGGCCCGCAGGACCGCGTCGCAGCGGGCCCCGGTGCGGTCGGTCTTGTTGACGAACACCAGGGTGGGGATGCGCAGCCGCCGCAGGGTCCGCATCAGGACGCGGGTCTGGGCCTGGACGCCCTCGACAGCCGAGACGACCAGCACAGCGCCGTCGAGAACGCCGAGCACCCGCTCGACCTCGGCGATGAAGTCGGGGTGACCGGGCGTGTCGATCAGGTTGACCGTGATGTCGCCGATCCCGAAGGAGGCGACGGCGGACTTGATGGTGATGCCGCGCTGTCGTTCCAGCGCCATGGAGTCGGTCCGGGTACTGCCGTCGTCGACGCTGCCGATCTCGTCGATGACGCCGGCGGCGTGCAGGAGCCGCTCGGTGAGGCTGGTCTTTCCGGCGTCAACATGCGCCAGGATTCCCAGGTTCAGCACGTGCATGGAACGTCGTGTCCTTCGCGTAGGCGATGATTCCCGGCTGAATGGACATCGACAGTCCCCGCATGATCACTTCTCCTGGGTCGAATCGGTCTTTCCCGGGCAGTGCAGCAGAGGGCGCGCGCGGCGGGCAACCGAATTAGGGCCGGTAGTGCCGCAAGGGGCCGGGCCGCGAAGATTTTTTATCGATCAATCCACAACCGTGCTACGGTGGGCACCATGGGACGCACCCGGGAGTTCGACACCGACCAGGCCATCGATCGAGCGATGGACCTGTTCTGGCGCCGCGGCTATGCCGAGACGTCCCTGCAGGACCTGCTCAAGGAACTGTCGATCGGAAGCGGCAGCCTGTACTCCGCCTTCGGGTCAAAGGAGCAGCTCTACGCCAGAGCCCTGGAACGGTACTGCTCACAGCAGGCCGGAGGCCTGACGGAGATCCTGGAGAACGCGACCGAGATCCGGCCCGCGGTGCACCAGGTGCTCACGGAGATGGTCGAGGCCGATCTGGCCGACCCCAGCCGGGGGTGCCTCGTCGTCAACGCCGCCACCGAGCGCGGCGACGACCCCGACACGGTGGACCGCGTCGCGGCCGCCATGCGCTCGGTCGAGTCGGCCCTGGCGGGCGCCCTGGAACGGGCGAAGTCCCGTGGCGAACTGTCCCAGGACAAGAATCCGGTGGAACTGGCGCGCTTCCTGACCACCTTCGTCCAGGGCCTCCGCGTCGTCGGCCAGGCACGCCTCGGCCGGACGTTCACGCAGGACGCGGTCGCGACCGCGCTGCGCAGCCTGGACTGACCTCCTCCCCCGCACTCCCTCGCCACAGTGGCGGCGCTGCACTGGCGCCCGCCCGCAGCTCACCGTACCGTCATTGTTTATCAATCAATCCAGAAAAGGACATGTCATGGAACTGCGCCTCAAGGACAAGGTCGCTGTCGTCACCGGGGCCAGCAAGGGCATCGGCCTGGCCATCGTCGAGGCGATGGGCCGGGAAGGGGTCCGCGTCGTCGCGGGCAGCCGCGGCTCCACCCCCGAACTCGACGCGCTGCGCGACACCTACGACGTCACAGTCGTCCCGGTCGACCTGTCCACCGCCGAAGGGGCCGAGACGCTGGTGCGGCGCGCCGTGGAGCAGCACGACCGGATCGACATCCTCGTCAACAACCTCGGCGGCGCGGACGCCCGTTCCGGCTTCCTGGAGGTGGGCGACGCCGAGTGGCAGCGGATCTTCGACCTGACCTTCTTCAGCGCGGTGCGCACGAGCCGCGCGGCGCTCCCGCACCTGCTCGCGGCCGAAGGCGCCTCGATCGTGAACATCAGCTCGATCAACGCCCGGCTGCCTTTTCCCATGGTCGTGGACTACTCGGCGGCGAAGGCCGCACTGACCAGCCTGACCAAGGCACTGTCGGAGGAGTTCGCGCCCCGCGGCGTGCGCGTGAACGCGGTCTCCCCGGGGCCGGTCCGCACCCCGTTCTGGACGGCCCCGGGCGCCTTCGCCGACGCCACGGCCAGCGCCGCCGGCACCACGGCACAAGAGGCCCTCGACGTGGTCGTGCCGCAGAGCATGGGCATCAGCACGGGCCGGATCACCGAGCCGCACGAGGTCGCCGACCTCGCGCTCTTCCTGGCCTCGCCGGTGGCGGCCAACATCACCGGCGCCGAGTTCCTCATCGACGGCGGCCAGAACAAGACCATCTGAGCGCCGCCCCGGAACCGCGGCCCCCGGCGAGGGGGCGACACGGGGCAGGGGCGCCCGGGCAGGCGCCGACGATGAGGCGGCAGGGGGGGAGCCGTCCGGGGGCGGACCGGGCGACCCGTAGGCTGCGCCCGCCGGAAACCACCGCACCGAGGGATCACTGTGAAGCTCACCGCCGCACTGCTCGATCTGCTGAACCGCCCCAGCACGTGCTACCTCGCCACGACGATGCCGGACGGCTCGCCGCAGCTGACCCAGACCTGGGTCGACACCGATGGCGAGCACGTGCTCGTCAACAGCGTCCAGACCCACGTGAAAACCCGGAACATCCAGCGGGATCCGCGCGTGGCGGTGACGATCTCGGACCCCGACCACCCGTCCCGCTACTTCCAGGTCCGCGGGCGCGTGATCGAGGTGACGACCGACGGCGCCGCGGAGCACATCGAGAAGCTGTCCCAGAAGTACACGGGCGGGCCCTACGCATGGTTCGGCGGGCGTGACCAGGTGCGCGTCCTCTTCGTCATCGCTCCGGAGAGCATCAGCGGCACGGGCTGACCCCACCGCCACCCCACCGCCACCTCAGCGCCGGCGGTTGCCCGGCGAACTTCGTCTCACCCGTTCGAGAGCACTGCTCTTGACTCTGATCAATGCACCACGAGAGCATTGCTCACAGTCCGAAGCATGCGTCAACGTTCATGAATGGGGTTCGCCATGAAACTGCTCTACCACGGCCCGAGCCGGCAGGTCCTCCACGACCAGCTCGCCAAGCGCCGGCGCATCGACGCCGACGCGCCGGTCGTGAGCATGTCCGAGGTGCGGATCGAGGCGCCGCCGGAGCGGGTCCGGCGGATCATCGCCGACCCCTCCGGCCGGTCGTCCGTGCCGCCCGGCCGCCGTGTCGTGCGGCTCGACGACGGCGCGACCCGCGGCGCCGAGTTCATCTGGGCCATGGGCCGGAAAAACATCAGGTCCCGCTTCGCCGTGGTCGACGAGGGGCGAGAACTCACCCGGACCGGCGTCGCCATGGGCGTCAAGGCGGTGGACCGCCAGGTGCTCACGGCGACGCCGGACGGCGGGACCGTCCTGCGCATCGAGGAGTCGATGGCGGCCCCGCTCGTCCGCCTCCTGTTCAGTCCCCGCAAACTCAGTGCGCAGCACGGGATACGGCCGGCCGCCGTCAAGGCCGCCGCGGAGGCCCGGGCTCGTGCCGGGGCGGGTGCTCAGCCGCGCGGATAGCCGATCTGCTCGATGTCCTTGACGAGATCGGCCGGGTCCACGTCCGGGTTGAGCGCAGCGATCACGTCGCCGGTCAGCGGGCGCAGGTCATGGACATGTCGGACGGCCTCCAGGTCGACCGCGCGCTCGTAGTAGTCCTCGGCGAACTCCCGATAGGCCTCTGCCGAGCGGTCGGCCAGCAAAGCGAAAAGAGCGCCCGCACCGTCCGGGTCGTCCGTCCCGTCCTCGGGGAAGTCGATCGTCCCCGCCCGCCACGCGTCGTCCTGCGGCTGCCGCCACATACAGACGGTCACCACCGGAGTGCCGTCCTCGTCCGAGAACGCCGGCTCATCGACGTACGGGCGGAAGACCTCGGGCACCTCGTCGAGGACACCCGGCCAGGGGCCGTCGGCCGCATAGGGGCTCATGTGCGAGTCATGGGCGAACCCGCAGACGTAGGCGCCCGCCGGCGAGAAGACGATCGCGTACTCGTCGCCTGAGCCGTTCCGCATCGAGGCCATTTCCTCGGTCCCGGACCACCGGGAGTCGAAGGAGTAGTAACGGTCCGCCCACTCGGGGCTGAGGATCGCATCCAGCATGGCCAACGCACGGCAGTGGTCACGGAGTACAGGGATGCCGGGCAGGCGCCGGGCGGTGTCGTGAACGGTCATGCCCACATCCAAGAGCATGCCGTTGGCGGACCCGCACCCGCCCACGGCAATGCCGGCCGCCGGCCGACCCCGGATTCCGGACACCTCCGCGAACCATGACGTGGAGTAATCATCAGGCGCTCTCCAGCAACTGGAGCGACACCTATCGAGGAGGTAGTCACTTCACTTGACCCACTCCAGAAAAGTAGTAATGTCGCATTTGAGGCTTCCTTGCCCATCCATCCCCTGGGCAGGTGTTGATCATGGACGCCGCACTCCTTCCCTCCCATATCCCTTGTTCCGGCGACCACGGACCGCAATCCACGCCGTCCGCGGCCGTGGGCTCCTGGGCCCTGCCCTGGTCCAGTCAGGCCTGCCACCATGCGCGCGCGGCGGTCCGCGGGGCGCTTCACCAGTGGGGCCTGGACGATGTCGCGGACACCGCGGAACTCCTGGTCAGCGAACTGGTCGGCAACGCTCTGCGGCACGCTCGCGCACCGCTGGCGCTCAACTGCGTGCTCCTGGGCGACACCGTGTGCTGCGTCGTCATCGACGGAAGTCCGGACCTGCCCCAGGTCATGAGGGCCGGTTCCGAGGACGAGAGCGGGCGCGGGCTGGCGCTCGTGGAACAGCTCTCCGCACGCTGGGGCTCCGACAGCACCCCCGTGGGCAAGGCCGTGTGGTTCGAGCTGCACCGCCGGCCCGATGGGTCCCCGGCCGGCACGGAGAGTCACCGGTGACCGCCGTCGAACCCATGGCCGCCGCCACCGCCCGGCTGCGCGCGGCGGGGTTGCGGGTGACGGCGCAGCGCATCGCGCTGCTCATGGCCGTGGACGAGTCATCTGGCCACGCCGACGCCGAGACCCTGCGTGAGGTGGCCGGCCGTGTCACGGGAGGCCTCTCCCTGCAGGCCACCTACAACGTCCTGCGCGCCCTCGTGGACGCGGGGCTCGTCCGTTGCACCCTGATCCCGGGCCACCCCGGCCGGTACGAGACCGAGAGCGGCGACAACCACCACCACTTCGTCTGCCGGTCCTGCGGCAGCATCCGCAACGTGAAGTGCGCCGTGGGCCGTGCGCCGTGCCTGGACCCCGGTCTCCCCGACACGTACACGGTCGACGAGGCCGCCGTCACCTTCTGGGGGCGGTGCCCCGACTGCGCCGTGGCGGACTGACGCCGAACACGAACGGAGGGCCCGCCTCCACAGCGGGCCCTCCGTCACAGCGACCGTCGCATCGGCCGGCGCGGCCGCGTCAGGCGGCGGTGCGCCGGTTGCGCCGGACCGTGAACCAGGTGCCGGTGCCACCGGCGGCCAGCAGCGCGCCGACGGCCAGGCCCACCGGCAGCGCCGGGAACGCCGGGGCGTCGCTGGTCGCGGCGGTGGTCCTCATGGCCGGCCCCGGCGTGATGCTGGTGCGGACCGGTGCCACGTGCCGGATCGGGCCGTAGGACTTGACCGAGCCGTCCGTGTTCAGCACCAGTTGCTTGTTGTTCGGGTGCCGGAAGTCGAACATGCCCGTGAGCGAGCCGGCCGTGGCGTCGAAGGAGTGGTCCCCGACCCGCCCGGTGCGCCAGTTGTCCTCGACGAAACGGATGATCGAGGACTGGTCCGTCAGCGTGTGGTCCACCTTGTTGACCTTGCTGTACGGGGAGACGACCAGGAGCGGCTGACGGGTGCCCGGCCCGCAGCGGTCCGCGTAGCCGCCCGCGGCCTTGGGGCCTGCCTGGCACGCGGGGCTGTCGGTGGTCTTGCCGTTGGAACCGACCGTGGTGTCCTTCGAGCCGTTGCGCGGCTTGACGAAGGTGTGGTCGTACCAGCCGTCGGAGTCGTCGTACGCGACGACGACAGCGGTGGAGCTCCACTGCGGCGACTGCTGCACGGCGTTGATCTGCTGGACGAGGAAGTGCTGCTCGTCGATCGGGTCGGAGTAGGCGCCGTGGCCGTCCTGGTACTCGGGCGCCTTGACGAAGCTCACGGAGGGCAGCTTGCCCGCCTTGAGGACCGCGTCGAAGTCCGAAAGGTCGTAGTTGTGGTTGGCCTGGCCGTTGTGCCCGATCTCGTCGAGGCTCTTGGGCGGCAGGTGGTGCGGGTTGGACGTCGACTTGAAGTACTCGAACGGCGAGTGGTGCGGGCTGTAGTCCACGACCGCCGCGCCGCCGATGTTGGCGTGCGTGGTGTCGCACTTGGCGTAGTCGCCCTGCTTGCCGTCCCACGCGGTGGAGGGCCGGAAGCCGCCCTGGAACCAGCCCCAGCTGACGTTCTTGGCGTTGAGCAGGTCGCCGATGTTGCGGCCCTGCATCGCGCCGAGCGCGTTGGTGCTGGTGTGGTCCTTGTCGGAGCAGTCGTCGTAGGCCGGGTCCGGGTCGTTGATGACCGTGCCGACGCCCTTGGAGTTCGGGGAGGCAACGGTGTAGGCGTCCGGCGTGGACGTCTGCTTCGGGTGCTCGGTGCCCGTGGCCGGGTCGACGGAGGTGACGCCGTGCGTCTGACCCGCGATCAGGTTGAGCGCGCCCGGGGTGGACGGGCCGTAGACCGAGCTGAAGGAGCGGTCGCCCAGGGTGTAGTGCTGGGCGTAGTTCCACAACGCGGTGACGGTGTTGCCGTCGTAGTAGTCCATCACCAGGCCGGGCTCGCCGAAGAGGCCGCCGCTGCAGGTGTCCACGTTGGTGTTCTGCACGAACTGGTCGGCCTTGCCGCCGTTGTAGGCGTACTGCTCCGGCCCGTAGTTGTGGTTCTGGTCGCAGGTCAGCGCCTGCGAGGAGGCCAGCCGCTTCGGCGCGTACTGGTTGGGGTTCTTCGTCAGCAGCCCGGCGTGCGCCAGGGTGTCGACGTCCCGGGGGGTGTTCTTGGCCGCCGTGAATGTGGTGCCGTCGGTGTTGGCGGCCTTGGGGTAGGTGCCGAAGTAGTGGTCGAACGAGACGTTCTCGTCGAAGAGGACGACCACGTGCTTGATGGGCGTGGCCGTCGAGGGGGCGGGATGGTGCCTGGTGGGTGTCGCGGCCCAGGTGGCCGCGCTCCCGCCGAGCACGGTGAGCGCGGCGGCGCCCGCAAGCGCCCCCAGGCTCCGCATCGCCGCTCGTCTCTGCCTGCTGATCATGTTCTCTCACGCTCCGCGGAGGATCGTTGCCTTGGCGTACGTTCTCGGATACTCCGCCCGCAGAACGGCCTGATACCGGAGCGTTGATGGCCACGGGATGAACACAGGGTCAGGGAAGCCGGGCCAAAACTTGACCACCAGTTGACCCGGGGCACCTGCGGTGCCCGGACGGTGCGGGCAGGGTTCAGCCGAGCAGGGCGCGCCCGTACCAGTCGTCCGCGTCCCGCACACCGGGCAGGGCGAAGAAGTAGCCTCCGCCGAAGGGCTTGATGTAGTCCACGAGCGGTTCGCCCGCCAGACGGTGCTGCACGGCCTCGAACTGGCGGGCCAGGTCCTGCTGGTAGCTGCAGAAGATCAGGCCCATGTCGAGGTTGCCGTTGGAGTCCGCGCCCCGGTCGTAGTTGTAGGGGCGCCGCAGGATGCGCTGGTCGGAGGTGCCCGCGGTGCGGGGGTTGGCGAGCCGGATGTGGCTGTCCAGGGGTATGACGTCGCCCTTGGGGTCGTCCGCGTAACGGGGGGCGTCCCGCTCGTGGTTGCCGTCGAGCGGCGCCCCGGACTCCCGGGCCCGGCCGAACATCCGCTCCTGCTCCGGGAGCGAGACCCGGTCCCAGAACTCCACGAGCATCCGGATCAGCCGGACCACCTGGTAGCTTCCGCCGACCGCCCAGTCCGGCTCACCGGCGCCCTGCCCCACCCACACCAGGCGGTCCATCTCGCGGGCGTCGGAGGGGTCCGGGTTGGCCGTGCCGTCCCTGAACCCCAGGAGGTTGCGCGGGGTGCCGGCAGGGCGCGGCGGGCTGCTGAATCCGTCCAGCCGCCAGCGGACCTGCATGCCGCCGCGGGTGTGCCGGGTGATGTCGCGCAGCGCGTGCAGCACGGTGTCCGTGTCGTCCGCGTGCAGTTGCAGGCTGACGTCGCCGTGGCACCACTCGGGCAGCAGGTCGTCGTCGGGGAATGCGGGCATCGCCGTCAGCCGCCGGGGCCTGCGGTCGCCGAGGCCGAAACGGCCGTCGAAGAGGGAGCCGCCGACGCCCACGGTCACCGCGAGCGCGCCGGCGGGCACCCGCTCCCCGAGCAGCCCTGAATCGGCGGGCGGTCCGGTGATGCCGACCGGTCGCGGCAGACCGCCGGAGGTGAGCGCGCGGGCGCGGTCGGTGAGCGTGCGCAGCAGGTCGGTCAGTTCGGCGCGGGTGCCGGCGGTCACGTCGAGGGCGGTGACCGCGGTGACCCGGCGCGCGGCGGCGATCACCGACTGCTGGTGCCTGCCGTGGAACGGGGCGACGGGTGTGCCGGCCGCTTCGCCGCCACCGCCCGCACCGCCCTCGCCGGCGGGGGGCGGCGCGGCGGCGCCGGCGGCGAGCCCGGCACCGGCCAGAGCCGCGCCGCGCAGGAAGCCGCGCCGTCCGACTCCCCCGCCGCCCGGTCGCCCCGCGGAGCTCACACCGTCCTCCGCGGCTCGCACAAGGTGGCCACCGACGCCAGCCGTTCGACCAGTTCGTCCAGGGCCGCGTCGACCTTCTCCCGCTGGGCGCGGGTCAGCCGGGACAGCGGGGTCCACTCGCCGTCCGGGGCGAGCCCGTCCAGGGTGTCCTGCGTCTCGTCCAGTTCGCGGTCCAGCTCCGGCAGTTCCGGGTACCGCGTCGAGAGCAGGGGGCGCAGCCGGGACAGGACCTCGCGGGTGCCGTCGAGGTTGGCACGGGCGGTGGCCAGATTGCTGCCGCTGCCGTAGTCGGTCCGTCCGGTCAGCTCGAACTGCACGGTGTTCTCCAGGATCTCGTGTGCCCGCAGGCCGAGTTGGGCCGGGTCCATGCGGGTCTGCGACCAGCTGTCGCGCAGCGCGGTGACGGCTGCCACCAGGGCACCGGCCGGGGCGCGCAGGCTGCCCGCGGACCGGCCGTGCCACAACCCGTACTCGATGCGGTGGAAGCCGGTGAAGGACGGGTCGCCGACGCCGCCGGGCAGGCCCGCGTCCGTCCCGTTGATCTGCCCGTCCGCGTCGCCGAAGGCGTCGTAGGCGGCGCCGAGCCGCTCGTACTCCAGGTGCGCGGGCAGCCAGGCCCTCCGCGCCGCGGCAAGATCCCCGCGGTCGACGGCGTCGCGCACGTCCCCGGTGAGCCGCACCACGCGGTCGAGGCCTCCGGCGACCCACTTCTGGTAGGCGATGGACGGCGGGACCAGGTCCTGCCGGCTGACGGGGGCGGCCGCGGGGCCGCCCTGGCCCGACGTGACACGGACCGTGGGCCCGGTGATCGCGTCGCCGTCGTCGGGTACGCACCGGAAGGCGTACGCGCCCTTGCCGAGGTCGACGGTCAGCGAACGGGTCGTGCCGGGGCCCACGCCCTCGACCTCGCCGTACACGGCCCTGCTCGCCGGGTCCTCCAGGTAGACCTCGGAGGCCACGTCGGAGGTGTTGCGCAGGTCGAAGACCTGAAGGCCGGGCCGGGCGTCGTCCCAGCCGTGGCCGCAGGCGCCGCGCGACACCTCGACGGTGGTGTGCCGCGGTCCTGCCGCGGTCGTGGTCGTGGCGGGCGGGTCCTGCCAGGGGACGACGGCGGCGAAGACGGCGAGCACCACCACGAGACCGGTGGCGCCCCACAGGCGGGACGAGCGCGACCCGGGGCCGGGCAAGGGCATTCCGGGCCTCCCCCGGTGTCGTACGGTGCGTTGATCACCTCATGCTAGGCAGCGGAATCAGGTCAAAACGTTTCCCAGAGGAATCGATGACCAAGAGTTCCCTCCTGGTTCACCCGGCCCGCCGCACATACGCGAAGGCCGCCGCCCCCGGAGGGACGGCGGCCTTCGGCCGACCGGGAAGGTCAGAGGGAGCCACCGGGCTTGAGCGCGGCGGCGATGCGGGTCACGCGGGCACCCAGGTACTGGGCGGCCTCCAGACGGGCGGCGTCCGGGAGGTCGGCACCGTTGTTGGAGGGGTGCGAGGGGCCGTAGGGGTTGCCACCGGCCGCGAAGAGCAGCGGGTCCGTGTAGCCGGGGGACGCGATGAGTCCACCCCAGTGGTAGAAGGTGTTGTTGATCGCCAGGATGGTGCTCTCCTGACCGCCGTGGGCGTTGGCCGCGGAGGTGAAGGAGGCGTAGACCTTGTTCGCCAGCTTGCCCTGGGCCCACAGCGGGCCGGTCTGGTCGAGGAACTGCTTGAGCTGCGCGGCCGGCAGGCCGAAGCGGGTCGGCGAGCCGACGAGCACGGCGTCAGCCCACTCGAGGTCGTCGTTGGTGGCCTCGGGGATCTCCTGCGAGACGCGGTGGTTCTCGGCCCACACGGGGTTGCTGTTGATCGCGGCCTCGGGCGCGAGCTCCGCCACGCGACGCAGCCGGACCTCCGCCCCCTCCTTCTGCGCGCCCTCGGCGATCGCCTGCGCCAGGCTCCGCACCGAGCCGGTGGCCGAGTAGTAAATGATCGAGACGCGTGTCACGTGTATCGCTCCTTGCTGTGCCGGATCTTGCGGGCAGGGCACCGCCCTCCGCATGGTTGAACGTTAAACGACTATGCCGCAATCCGCCAGTTCCGGCATCGGAAGTGGCACGCGTCTCACCGCACACGGCGCCCTCGCCGCGAGCGGACGCCGCGCGGCACCCTCGGGACCCGGCAGAACCGGTCGCCCAACGGCCCATTCGAGCACCCGATGTGACGCCACATCAGGCAGCGGCCGCGGCCTCGGCGATCTGCTCCGCGCTCGGCGCGATCCTGGGTGAGGCGAGGGTCACCAGCACATTGACCACGGCGAAGGCGGCCGCAACGAGCAGCCCGCGGTGGAAGCCCTCGACCAGAGCCTGCTGCGGCGCCGTGCCGTCGGCGAGCGCGGCGTCGGCACGCGAGACGGACAGGGTCGTCGCGAGGGCCAGCCCCAGCGCGCCGCCGACCTGGTAGAAGGCGGTGACCACGCCAGAGGCCGCACCCGCCTCGTGGTGCTCGACGTCCACGACGGCCGCGATCTGGGCGGGGACGCCGACGGCGATGATGCCGGCCCCGAAAAGGATGAGCCCCGGCAGCAGGTGCGAGGCGTATCCGCTGTCCGCGCCCGTCCGGGCGAGCAGCAGCAGGCTCAGCGCACTGAGCACGGCGCCGGACAACTGGACGGTGCGCGTGCCGAAGCGGTGCACCAGCGGAGGGGTCACCACGGCGACGAGGATGGCGGCGGCACCCATCGGCAGGATCTCCATACCGGTCCTCAGCGCCGAGGCGCCACGGACCTGCTGCAGGTAGATCGCGGTCAGGAAGAACATCGTCAGGAAGGCCGCGCCGTTGAGGGCCAGGGCGCCGCTGGACGAGCTGAGGGCACGGGAACGGAAGAGCCGCAGCGGCACCAGGGGCGCCGCGGAACGGGCCTCGACCGCGACGAAGGCGGCCAGCAGGGCCACCCCCGCGACGAGGCAGACGACCACCTCGGCCGAGCCCCAGCCCACCGGCTCGGCGCGTACCACGCCGTAGACCACGGCCAGCAGTCCCGCGGTGCTCAGGCCCGAGCCCAGGACGTCGAATCCGCGGCCCGCCTGCCGTGCCGTGGCGCGGATGATCAGCGGGGTGGCCGCGATCAGGGCCACGACGACGGGGACGTTGACGAAGAAGACCCAGCGCCAGCCGAGGGAGTCGACGAGCAGTCCGCCGGCCACCACGCCCAGCGTGCCGCCGAGGCCCGCCAGGCCGCCCCACACGCCCATGGCGATGTTCCGCTGCCTGCCGTGCGCGAAGGTGACGGTCAGGATCGACAGCGCCGCCGGGGACATCAGCGCCCCGCCCAGCCCCTGCACCGCCCGGGCGGCGATCAGCTCACCGGGGGTGTCGGCCAGGCCGACGACGAGCGAGGTGACGCCGAAGAGGGCGAGGCCGGCGAGGAAGACCCGCCGGGAGCCCAGCAGGTCGGCGGCGCGGCCGCCGAGCAGCAGGAATCCGCCGAACAACAGGGTGTACGCGCTGATGACCCACTGGAGGCCGTCGGTGGTGAAGTCCAGATCGGTCTGGATATGGGGCAGTGCGACGTTCACGATCGTCACGTCGAGCACCACGGTGAATTGTGCGAGGGCCAACACCGTCAGGGTCGCCCAAGGGCTGCGCCGCATGGAATTCCTCGTCAGAACGGGAGAACGGGAGGGTGGGACAGGGGAGTTGTCACGCCTTCGAATGCCGCCTCCCCGGACCGGGAACGGGCCGGAACCGTGCCGGGGGGAGCGATGTTTACAGCGTAAGCATAGGCATGAGATTACAGCGTAAACAAGCCTGTCCTCGCACAAGCCCCCGCACATGTACGCTGTAAACCCGGCCGGTCAGGGAGGGCGCACATGGAGTCACCGCGAAAGCGCCTGGACCGCGACGTCCTCGTGACCACGGCCCTCGCCCTCGCCGACGCGGAGGGACTGACCGCCGTCACCACGCGCCGCGTGGGCCAGGAGCACGGGGTCTCGCCGATGGCCCTCTACCGGCACTTCCGCGACAAGGACCAGATCCTCGACGCCATCGCCGAGCGCCTGCTGTCCGAGGTCCGGCTCCCCGAACCGGACGACCGCGTCTGGGACGTCCAGCTGCGCGACGTGCTCACCGCGCTGCTCACCGTCCTGCGCCCGCACGCCGCGGCGGCCGGGCTCGTCACCACCCGCATCCTGGGCTCGCCGCCTGGGCTCGCCATCGCGGAGCGGACCCTGGAACTGCTGGCCGCCGCCGGCTTCGGGGTCGAGCAGGGTGCGGAGATCGCGAGCCAGTCCCTGTGCTCGATGGTCACGCTCGTCGTGACCGAACCGGGGCGGGTCCAGACCGAGGACCCGCAGGCCCGGGAGGACGCGGTCCAGGCGAAGCGGGCGTCACTGGAGTCGCTCTCCCCCGTGCGCTACCCGCACCTCGTCGCCGCGGCGGGCGCACTGGCGTCCTGCGCGAGTGGCGACGTCTACTACGCGCGCGGCGTCGAGCTCCTCGTCGCCGGAATTCGCGGCGTCCGCACCGGGACACCCACCCCCGCCGTCTGACGCGGGGCCGCTCCGCCGCCACGGCGACCACCAGAGCACACTCCAGGGCCGGCCGCGCGCTGCCGCGCGCCCGTATGACCGGCCTCACGTTGGTACCGGACTCGCAGGTCCGGTACCGTTCGGTCATCCGGACCTTTGAGTCCACATCTCTGTGCACCGCCTCTCGGAAGGACACACGAGCGATGACCCACGCACGGATCAGCGAAGCCCTCACGGCCCTGGTGTTCGAGCCCCGACTCCCCCTGGACGAGGCCCTGGACACGTACTACGCCCCCGACTACACCCACCGCAGCGACGGCACGACCATGGACCGCGCGGAGTTCGCCGCCATGGTCGCCCGCACCCGCGCCGGGATCACCCGGGGCACCGTGACCGTGCTCGACGAACTGCGGGACGGCTCCACCTATGCCGAACGGCACGTCTTCGAGATCACCCTGGCGGACGGCTCCACCCAGCACCGGGAGATCGCCGTCTTCGGCACGCTCGCCGAGGACGGCAGGTTCCGGCACCTGAGCGAGACGGGCTTCAGCGTCGCCACGGACCCTGCCGCCTGATCCGCCCGTCCACCCCTGCGAACGGAGAACCACATGCCCCGCCTGGCGAACCCCGACCCCGACACGCTCCCCGCCGACGTACGCGAATTCCTCTCCTTCCTCCCGCCGGACCCGCTGGTCAAGATGCTGTCCCACGCGGCCGGCACGGTGCGGCCCTTCATCGAGCTCGCCAAGGCGCAGTTCACCTCGCTGGAACTGCCCGCCCGCTCGCGGGAGCTGGTGATCCTCACGGTGGCCGCGTACGCGGACTGCGCCTTCGTCGCGGCTCAGCACGAGCCGATGGCGCAGGCCGCCGGTATCGACGAAGCAACCCGCCGGCTCATCGCCGACCGGGAACCGGAGAGCCCCGGCCTGTCCCCGTACGACCGGGCGGTCGTCCGCCTCACCGCAGAGGTGGTGCGGCACCCACGGGTGTCCGACGAGATCTTCGGGGAGGCACGGCGGTTCCTCAGCGCGCGCGAACTCGTCGAGGTACTGCAGGTGGCGGGCTACTACTGGTCGTTCAGCAGGGTGTGCACCGTGCTCGACGTCGAGATCACGAAGGTGTACGGCGCCGGGGAACCCCTCCTGTCCGACGACGCCCCCGGCCCCGGCGCCGACGCGCAGTGACCCGAGGGCGCCCGGCGTCCGCGCTCAGGGCCGCAGTGCCTGGAGCACCAGTTCCCCGTAGCGCCGCCACACCGCCGGATCGCGTTCCGCGACGGTCATGAGCTGCAGGGCCGCACCGCACAGGATGACGCGCAGATCCAGCAACGTCGCGTCCTCGCGGACCGTCCCGGACACCTTGGCCGCCTGCATCAACTCCGTCAGCACGGTCAGGACCGAGCCGGCCGCGGGCGAGGTCGCCTCGGCCAGCCGTCCGGCCAGCAGCCGGTCGCGGGCCAGGTTCTCGAAGAGCCGCAGCACATAGGCGTGGAACGCGCGCTCGGGGCCGGTCTCGCCCAGCGCGGCCTCCGTGTCCCGCTTGAGTTCCTCAAGGCGCAGTTGCGCGATCGCCTCGACCAGATCCTCCTTGGCCGGGAAGCTCCGGTACACCGTGGCCTTGCCGACCCCCGCCCGGGCCGCGATCTGCGGCACGGTGGCCTGCGGGCCGAACTCGGCGAACACCTCGATCGCGGCCGCCACGACCCGCTCGTGATTCCGGCGTGCGTCCGCCCGCCTCAGCGGTGCCGCCTGCGCCGGTTCCCCCCGCGCCTCGGAAGTCTGCATGCCACCAGTCTGCACGTCCTGCCCGGTGGACCGTGCCAGGCCGCCGCCCGGCCCCGGCCCGGCACCCCTCGGTCACGGCCGGTGACGCGGATCACGTCCGGAACCGCATCGGCGCGGCCGGGAGGGACCTCCCACGCGAACGACAACGGCCGCTCGGCGCCCCGCCCGTGACGGCCGGTCGGACGCGGTCGCGCCGGAGGGGTTGCTCCCGGGCACACGTCCCGATCCGCCGGCCGGTCCGGCGCCCGCCGGAACCGGCGTCACGGGCGTCGTCCCGCGGGGGGACGCCGACCGCAACGCCCGCGGCGCGCCATGGCACGCCCGCACAGGACAGCGGGTCAGGAAGGTTCGGGCGCGGGCTCCAGAATCGCGACGCACTCCACGTGGTGCGTCATCGGGAAGAGGTCGAACGCCCGCATGCGCCGCGGGACATAGCCGGCTTCGCCGAACCAGCGCAGGTCGCGGGCGAGGGCGGCGGGGTCGCAGGCGACGTAGGCGATGCGGCGGGGGCCCAGGGAGGCGACGTGGCGGACGGTCGCGTGGCCCGCGCCGGTGCGGGGCGGGTCGAGGACGACGAGGTCGGCCTCGGTGATGCCGGTGCGGGGCAGGACGGTCTCGACCTTGCCCTGTTCGATGCGGACCCGGTCGAGGTCGCCGAGATTGTGGCGGGCGTCCTCCACCGCGCGCTTGCCGGACTCGATGCCGAGCACGGCACCGGTCTCGCCGACGCGCTCGGCCAGGGCGCCGGCGAACAGGCCCACGCCGCAGTACAGGTCGAGGGCGGTCTCGCCCTTGCGGGGCGTGAGGCCCTGCATGACGGCCTCGACCAGGAGCTCGGCGGCCATCGGGTGGACCTGCCAGAAGCCGCCGGACCCGACGCGCCAGGTGCGGTCGTCGGCCCGTTCGCGGACGAAGCCGCGGCCGTGGACGCGGTGCACACCGCCCTGCTCGTCGACCCGCATGACCGACACCGGCCGGTCGAGCTCCACGATGGGCAGCCGGCCGCCGGGACGCGGCGTGACGATGACCTGCCGGTCGGAGGAGCCGGTGGCGGAGATCGCCTCGACGGTGGCGATGCCCGGCCAGTCGCGGGACTCCACGCCCAGCTCGGAAACGCCCGGGGCGGCGATCAGGCAGCGGTCGATCCGCTCGACCTCGTGGGAGCGGTGGCGGCGCAGGCCCGCGTGCCCCTCAGCGTCGACGGCGTACTGGACGCGGGTGCGCCAGGCCGGGACCTCGCCCTTGGCGACCTTGTCGCCCGGCGCGGGCTCCACGGTGCCGTCCCAGCCGGCCTCCTGCGGGGTGAGGCCGCCGAGCCGCTCCAGCTGCTCGGTGATGACCTGGACCTTCAGCCGCCGCTGCGCGCCGGGCGCCGCGTGCTGCCAGTCGCAGCCCCCGCACTTGCCCGGTCCGGAGAAGGGGCAGGGCGCCTCGACCCGGTCAGGGGAGGCCTGGAGGATCTCCACCGCGTCGGCGCGCAGGAAGCGGGAGTCCGGGCCGCCCTCGGTGACCTCGGCGATCACGCGCTCGCCGGGGAGGGCGTGCCGGACGAACAGCACCTGGCCCTCGTGGCGGGCGACGCAGTGACCGCCGTGCGCGACGGGGCCGACCTCGACCTCGTAGCGCTCGCCGACGAGGGCGTCGGCCTCAGGGGCCTTCGTACGGTGCTGCATCTCGGAACGGGCTCCTGACAACGGGGGCGGGATGAGGACGGCAGCTCACCAGTCTACGGTGCGCCACCGCCCTCCCCTCACGCCCGTCCGCTGGGCTCCCGGCGCCTGCGCGGGCGGCCGACCTCGCCGCGGCGCACCGAACCGGGCGCGTTCCACTCGGCGCCCTTGCGGGCCCGGACCTTGGCACGCTCGGAGGACTCCAGCTGCCAGGGCACCGAGGTGACCATCACACCGGGGGTGAACAGCAGCCGGCCCTTGAGCCGCAGGGCGCTCTGGTTGTGCAGCAGATGCTCGTACCAGCGGCCGACCACGTACTCCGGGATGAAGATCGAGACGACGTCGCGCGGGCTGCTGCGGCGCAGGCTCTTGACGTAATCGACGATCGGCCGGGTGATCTCGCGGTAGGGCGAGTCCAGCACCTTCAGCGGCACGTCGATGCCGCGCCGCTGCCATTCGGCCTGCAGCGACTTGGTGTCGGCGGGGTCGACGTTGATGCTGAGCGCCTCCAGCGTGTCCGAGCGGAACAGCTTGGCGTAGGTCAGGGCGCGCAGCGTGGGCTTGTGGACCTTGGAGACCAGCACGATCGAGTGCACCCGGGAGGGCTTGGCCTCCTCCTCGCCGGGCTCCTCCGCGGCGGCGAGCTCGCTGGAGACCCGGTCGTAGTGGCGGCGGATGGCGGTCATCGTGGCGTAGAACAGGCCCATGCCGAGCACCGCGACCCAGGCGCCGTGGGTGAACTTGGTCAGCAGGACGACGACCAGCACCAGACCGGTGAAGAAGGCGCCGAAGGTGTTGATCGCGCGTGAGCGGATCATGTGACGGCGCACCGCCGGGTCGGTCTCGTCGGCCAGGTGCCGGTTCCAGTGCCGGACCATGCCGATCTGGCTCAGGGTGAACGACACGAAGACGCCGACGATGTAGAGCTGGATCAGCCGGGTCGAGTCGGCCCCGTAGAGGTACACCAGCACCGCGGCGAACGCGGCCAGCAGCACGATGCCGTTGCTGAAGGCGAGCCGGTCGCCGCGGGTGTGCAGCTGCCGCGGCAGGTAGCGGTCCTGGGCGAGGATCGAGCCGAGCACCGGGAAGCCGTTGTAGGCGGTGTTGGCGGCCAGGAAGAGGACCAGGGCGGTGGCCCCCGCCAGGAAGATGAAGGGGATCGAGCCGTCGCCGAAGACGGCCGAGGCGACCTGGGCGATCACCGGGTCCTGGGTGTAACCCGCGCCGACCGGCTTGCCGTTGACCAGCAGGTCGGTCGCCGGGTTCTCGGCCATCCGCACCTTGGTGTACAGCGCGAGCGCGATGATGCCGCAGAACATCGTCACCGCGAGCAGGCCCATGGCGGCCAGCGTCGTGGCGGCGTTCTTCGACTTCGGCTTGCGGAAGGCGGGCACGCCGTTGCTGATCGCCTCGACGCCGGTGAGCGCCGCGCAGCCGGAGGAGAAGGCGCGCAGCAGCAGGAAGACCAGGGCGAAGCTCGCCAGCCCGGTGTGCTCGGCCTTGATCGTGTAGCCCGCGGTCGGGGCGTGCATCTCACTGCCGGTGGCGATCTTGAAGATGCCCCAGAGCAGCATGCAGAAGACGCCGAACACGAACGCGTAGGTGGGGATCGCGAAGATCGTCCCGGACTCGCGGACGCCGCGCAGGTTCATCAGCATGAGCAGCACGATCATGCCGATCGCGCCGATCACCTTGTGCTCGACGAAGAACGGCACCGCGGACCCGAGGTTCTCCACGCCCGAGGCGACCGACACGGCGACGGTGAGCACGTAGTCCACGAGCAGCGCGCTGGCCACGGTGAGCCCGGCACGCGGCCCCAGATTCGTGGTGGCGACCTCGTAGTCGCCGCCGCCGGAGGGGTAGGCGTGCACGTTCTGCCGGTACGAGGCGACGACCGTGAACATCAGCACCACGACCGCGACCGCGATCCAGGGGCTGAAGTGGTAGGCCGACACTCCCGCGATCGACAGGACGAGGAGCACCTCGCCCGGCGCGTACGCAACGGAGGACAGCGGGTCCGAGGCGAAGACCGGGAGGGCCAGCCGCTTGGGCAGGAGGGTCTCCCCGAGCTTGTCGCTCCGCAGCGCCCGCCCGATCAGGATCCGTTTCGGAAGGTCGGTCAGTTTGGACACCCGAGGATGTTAGAGGATCGTCAAGGTTTTCGATCCACCGCCCACCTATCGAGCGGTTACGTGCGTGTGTAGCTTTGGCCGCGGTCTGAGACCCTGAGAGGGAATCGGCCACATTGTTGACAGCCGGAAGGACGGTCGTGCACGTCGTGATTATGGGTTGCGGGCGAGTGGGTTCCACTCTCGCGCACTCCCTTGAGCAGCAAGGTCATACAGTGGCCGTGGTGGACCAGGATCCGACGGCGTTCCGCCGCCTGGGCTCGGGTTTCAGCGGACGCCGCGTGACCGGGGTCGGATTCGACCAGGACACGCTGCGCGAGGCGGGCATCGAGGAAGCCGGCGCGTTCGCCGCCGTCAGCAGCGGGGACAACTCCAACATCATCGCGGCCCGGGTGGCCCGTGAGATGTTCGGCATCGAGAACGTGGCCGCCCGTATCTACGACCCCCGCCGTGCCGAGGTGTACCAGCGCCTGGGCATCCCGACCGTGGCCACGGTGCGCTGGACGGCCGACCAGATGCTGCGCCGCCTGCTGCCGTCGGGGGCCGAGCCGTTGTGGCGCGATCCGAGCGGTGGGGTGCAGCTCGCCGAGGTGCACACCGACACCGCGTGGGTGGGCCACAAGGTCAGCCGGCTGCAGGAGGAGACCGGAGTGCGCGTGGCGTTCCTCACCCGGCTCGGCGAGGCGATGCTGCCCACGTCCGAGACGGTTCTGCAGGAGGGCGACCTCGTGCACGTGATGATGCGCACGAACGAGGTCGAGCAGGTCGAGGCCGCGTTCGCCAAGGGTCCCGAGGAGACGAACCGATGAGGGTCGCCATCGCCGGGGCGGGCGCCGTGGGCCGCTCGATCGCGGGTGAGCTGCTGGAGAACGGCCACGAGGTCCTTCTGATCGACAAGAACCCCACCTCGATCTCGGTCGAGCGGGTGCCGCAGGCGGAGTGGTTGCTGGCCGACGCCTGCGAGATCACCTCGCTGGACGAGGCGGCGCTGCAGCGCTGCAATGTGGTGATCGCCGCCACGGGTGACGACAAGGTCAACCTCGTGGTCTCGCTGCTCGCCAAGACGGAGTACGGCGTGCCGCGCGTGGTCGCCCGGGTGAACAACCCGAAGAACGAGTGGCTGTTCAACGAGGCCTGGGGCGTGGACGTGGCGGTCTCCACACCGCGTCTGATGTCGGCCCTGGTCGAGGAGGCGGTGAGCGTCGGCGACCTGGTCCGGCTGCTGCGCTTCAGCCAGGGTGACGCCAACCTCGTCGAGTTGACGCTGCCCGAGGAGGCCGCGCTGGTCGGCACCCGCGTCGGCGACGTGAACTGGCCCGAGGACACCGCGCTGGTGACCATCATCCGCGGTCACCGGGTGCTCACCCCGTCCAAGGACGACGCGCTGGAGGCGGGCGACGAGCTGCTGTTCGTCGCGGCCCCGCACCGCGAGGAGCAACTGGAGGACCTGCTCTCGGTCCGCAGCGGCGCGTAGCAAGACCAGCACCGCGCAGACGAAGGGGCGCCCGGAACCGTGCGGTTCCGGGCGCCCCTTCGTTCGTTGCGGAGCAAGCCGCCGGCGGGCGGTGTCAGCGCTCCGCGGCCTCCTTGGCGGCCCGTTCCTCGGCCTCCTTGGCCTCCTCCGCCTCCATCTCGGCGATCACGTCGATCGGCGGCGGGGCCTTGGCGAGGAAGATCCACGTCAGGTAGACGGCGAGCAGGAACGGCGGGATGCCGAGTGCGACCTTGACCCAGCCGAGCTGGGTGGCGTTGCCCCAGAAGTACAGGGGGAAGAGGATCGCCGACTTGGCCAGCAGGATGACGCCCCAGGCCCAGGTGGACTTGGTGTACGCGACCAGCCGCCCGGGGTTCCTGGTCTTCCAGGACAGGTTCTCCTTCAGGATCGGGCCGAGCAGCAGCCCGATCAGGGGGTACCCCACCAGCGCCGAGACCACGTAGGCGACCGCGAGCCCGAGGGTGTACAGCATGCCCGGCAGGTAGAAGTTCTTCGCGTCCCCGGAGAGCATCGCGAAGACCGCGCCGAAGGCGACGCCGAAGACACCGCTGAAGGCGTGCTTGAGGGTCTGCTTGCGCACCACCCGGGCGAGGGCCAGCACCAGCGAGAGGCCGAGCGCGGCCGCGGCCGCGGTCTTGATGTCGCGGTTGATCGTGTAGATCAGCACGAAGACCAGGCCGGGCACCGTGGTGTCCACCATGCCCCAGACGCCGCCGAAGGCCTCCAGGAGCGCGTGGTCGGCGGCCGCCCTGGAAGCGGCCGCGTCGTGCTCCGGGCCCTGAGGCCCGGCATCGGTGCCGGGCTCTGTCCCGGTCCGCTTGTCGATCGACGCCACCGGCTACTCCTGTCCGACCGGACGCAACTCGTACTTGGGGTTGAACAGCACCGGACGGCCTCGGTTCATGGAGATCCGGCCCGACGCGATGATCCTGCGGCCCGGCTCGATGCCGACGATGCTCCGCCGGCCGAGCCACACCACGTCCAGCGGTGCCGAGCCGTCGAACAGCTCCGCCTCCAGCGCGGGAACGCCCGCACGGGGACGCAGCGTGACTGCGCGCAGTGTACCCGTCACCGTGACGATGTCACGGTCGTGGCAGTCGCAGATCCGCGTGCACCCGACGTCCGCTGTGTCCTTGCGCAGTTCGTCGGAGTGCAGCTCCTCCTGGGAGGTGGACAGGCGGTCGAGCATCCGGCGAAAACGGCCGCCAGGTCGGTCCGAACGGGTGGTACCACTCATACTCCGAAGGGTACCGGGCCGCGGGGCAGGATCACTTCTCGAAGCGGTAGCCCATCCCCGGCTCGGTGATGAAGTGCCGGGGATGCGCGGGATCCGCCTCCAGCTTGCGCCGCAGCTGCGCCATGTAGACCCGGAGGTAGTTGCTCTCCGTGCCGTACGAGGGCCCCCAGACCTCCTGGAGCAGCTGCTTCTGGCTGACCAGGCGGCCGGTGTTGCGGACCAGGACCTCCAGCAGGTGCCACTCGGTCGGGGTCAGGCGCACGTCGGCGCCGTCGCGGTTGACCTTCTTGGCGGCCAGGTCGACGGTGAAGGACTCGGTCTCCACCGTGGCGGCGCCGTCCTCGGGACCGCCGGGCGTGGCCCGCCGGACGGCCGCGCGCAGCCGGGCCAGCAGTTCGTCCATGCCGAAGGGCTTGGTGACGTAGTCGTCCGCGCCCGCGTCCAGCGCCTCGACCTTCTCGTCCGACGCCTGGCGGGCGGAGAGCACGATGATCGGCACCCGGGTCCAGCCGCGCAGGCCCCGGATCACCTCGACGCCGTCCATGTCGGGCAGACCGAGGTCGAGCACGATGACGTCGGGGTGGCGGGCGGCCGCGAGCGCGAGCGCGGTCGCACCGTCATGGGCGGCGTCGACCTCGTATTTGCGGGCACGCAGGTTGATCACGAGAGCCCGCACGATCTGCGGCTCGTCGTCGACCACGAGCACCCGGTTCATGGGGCCTGCCTTTCGTTCACTGCGACATTCGTGGGGGCGGCGGTCGTGGGACCGGGCGACGCGCTCATGTCGTCGCCTCGGCGGGGAGGTCCGGCGTCGCGGGAGGACTGCCGGGCGCGGCCTTCAGGGTGAGCACCATGGTCAGCCCGCCGCCGGGGGTGTCCTCCGGGTGCAGCGTCGCGCCCATGGCGTCGGCGAAGCCGCGGGCGACCGCCAGGCCGAGGCCGACACCGTTGCCGCGAGGGGCGTCGCCGTAGCGCTGGAAGGGCTCGAAGATGCGGTCCTTGGCACTGTCGGGGACGCCCGGTCCGCGGTCGACCACGCGCAGGTCGACGCGGTCGCCGAGGGCGCTGGCGGCGACCAGGACCCTGGTGCCCTCGGGGCTGTACTTCACGGCGTTCTCGACGATGTTGGCGACGCTGCGCTCCAGCAGTCCCGGGTCCACGGAGACCATGGGCAGGGTCTCGGGGACGTCCAGGCTGACGCTGCCGTCGGGAACGCCGCGCAGGGCCTTGGGCACGACCTCGTCCAGGTCGATCTCGCGGATCAGCGGATTGACGGTGCCGGTCTGCAGCCGGGACATGTCGAGCAGGTTGCCCACCAGGTTGTCCAGCCGGTCGGCGCCGTCCTCGATGCCCTCCAGCAGCTCGGCCTCGTCCTCCTCCGACCAGGCGACGTCGTCCGAGCGCAGGGAGCTGACCGCTGCCTTGATGCCCGCGAGGGGGGTGCGCAGGTCGTGGGAGACGGCGGCGAGCAGGGCGGTGCGGATGCGGTTGCCCTCGGCGAGCCCGCGGGCCAGGGCGGCCTCGTCCTCCAACCGCTGCCAGTCCAGAACCCCGGCCGCCTGGGCCGCGAAGGCGGACAGCACACGGCGGTCCGAGGCCGGCAGCACGCGGCCGGTGAGGGCGAGCGAGAGGTTGTCGCTGACCGGCACCTCCACGTCGGCGTCCTCGGGGCGCAGGCACGGGCTGCCGCCGACACCGGCGGCGCAGGTCCACGCCTCGTGCTCGCCGGCCCGCTCCAGCAGGACCACGGAGTCCATGCCGAAGGTCTCCCGTACCCGCTCCAGCAGCGCGTCCAGCGAGTGCTCGCCACGCAGCACGCTGCCCGCCAGATAGGACAGGATCTCCGCCTCGGACTGGAGTCTGGCCGCCTGGTGCGTGCGGCGGGCCGCCAGGTCCACGACCGAGGCGACGGCGAGGGCGACCACCACGAAGATGACGATGGCGATCAGGTTCTCGGGCTTGGAGATCGTGAAGGTGTGCAGGGGCGGCGCGAAGAACCAGTTCAGCAGCAGGGAGCCGCCGACGGCGGAGACCAGTGCCGGGTAGAGGCCGCCGGTGAGCGCCGCCGCCACCGTCAGGGCCATGAAGAGCAGCATGTCGGTGGCCAGACCGAGGCCGCTGTGCAGATTGGTCAGCACGACGCAGAGCAGGACCGGGCCGAGCACGCCGGTCAGCCAGCCGGCGATCACCCGGGAACGGCCGAGCCGGGCGCCGCGCGCGATGGGCAGCCCGCGCCCCTTGGCGGCCCGCTCGTGGGTGACGATGTGCACGTCGAGGTCGGGGCCGGACTCCCGGGCCACGGTCGCGCCGACGCCGGGGCCGAGTACGTACTGCCAGGCAGGGCGGCGGCTGGTGCCCAGCACGATCTGGGTGGCGTTCACGCCGCGCGCGAAGTCCAGCAGCGCGGTGGGCACGTCGTCGCCGACGACGTGGTGGAAGGAGCCGCCGAGGTCCTCCACCAGGGTGCGCTGGACCGCGATCTCCTTGGGCGAGCCGGCGGCCAGGCCGTCGCTGCGGGCGATGTGCACGGCGAGGATCTCGCCGCCCGCGCCCTTGGCGGCCATCCGGGCCGCGCGCCGGATCAGGGTGCGTCCCTCGGGGCCGCCGGTGAGGCCGACCACGATGCGCTCGCGGGCCTGCCACGTGGACGAGATGTGGTGGTCGGCGCGGTACTGCCGCAGGTACTCGTCGACCCGGTCGGCGACCCACAGCAGCGCGAGTTCGCGCAGCGCGGTCAGGTTGCCCGGCCGGAAGTAGTTGGACAGGGCCGCGTCGACCTTGTCGGAGGCGTAGATGTTGCCGTGCGCCATGCGGCGGCGCAGGGCCTGCGGCGACATGTCCACCAGCTCGATCTGGTCGGCCCTGCGGACCACCTCGTCGGGGACGGTCTCGCGCTGCCGCACCCCGGTGATCGACTCGACGGCGTCGCCGAGCGACTCCAGGTGCTGGATGTTCACCGTCGATATGACGTTGATCCCGGCCTGCAGCAGTTCCTCGACGTCCTGCCAGCGCTTCTCGTTGCGGCTGCCGGGGACGTTGGTGTGGGCGAGCTCGTCGACCAGGGCCACCTCGGGGCGGCGGGCGAGCACCGCGTCGACGTCCATCTCGGTGAACGTGGTGTCCCGGTACTCGATCTCCTTGCGCCGTACGACCTCCAGGCCGTGCAGCATGACCTCGGTACGGGGGCGCCTGTGGTGCTCGACGAAGGCCACGGCAAGGTCGGTGCCCCGCTCCAGCCGCCGGTGGGCCTCGGAGAGCATGGCGTAGGTCTTGCCCACTCCAGGGGCGGCCCCCAGGTAAATCCGCAAAATGCCGCGTGCCATGACTCCACGTTCCGCTTCGTTGCGCCGACCGTCCGACGCGCCGACGTTGCAAATCCTATGGTCCCAGCAAAGGACAAACAGGACATGGTGCTCGGCACCTGGTCATGTTGACGTGGCCTTGACGCCCCGTGGCGGCCACTGGTCCTCAGGCGGCCGCCTGCCGCGGCGTCCGGGCGGCGGGCAGGGACAGCACCATGGTGAGCCCGCCGCCCGGTGTGTCCTCGGGGACGAGGGTGCCGCCCATGGCCTCGGCGAGGCCGCGGGACAGGGCGAGCCCCAGGCCCAGGCCGGTGCTGTTGTCAGTGTCGCCCAGGCGCTGGAACGCCCCGAAGACCCGCTCGCGCGCGTCCGGCGGCAGCCCCGGTCCCCGGTCGGCGACGCGCAGCTCCACCCGGTCGGCCAGCGAGCCGGCGGTGACCAGCACGGGCTTCCCGGCGGGCGCGTACCGGACCGCGTTCGCGACCAGATTGGCCAGCACCCGCTCCAGCAGCGGCGCGTCCGCGAGGACGTCGGGGGCCCGCTCCAGCTCCGGCGCGAGCACCGCCGCCCGGTCCTCCGGAAGGCTGTCCAGGGCGAGCGGCAGCACCTCGCACAGCGCCGTGGGCACCGGCCGCGGCGTGAGGGCGCCGGCCTGCAGGCGGCTCATGTCGAGCAGGTTGTCCACCAGGCGGCCGAGCCGGGCCATGGACTCGTCGGCCGTGGCGAGCAGTTCCTCGCGGTCCTCGGCGGAGAATTCGACGTCGCTGCTGCGCAGCGAGCTCACCGCCGCCCAGCCGCTGGCCAGGGGGGTGCGCAGGTCGTGGCTGACGGCGGCGAGCAGCGCGGTGCGCATGCGGTCGGCCGCCTTGACCGGCTCGATCTCGGCCGCGGCCTCGGCCAGCCGGGCGTGCTCGACCGCGGCGGTCAGGTGGGCGGCGAACGCGGTGAGCACCCGGCGTTCCGAGGCGGCGAGACCCCGGCCGCGCAGCACCAGGCGGGCGTCGGCGCCGATCGGCACGATGACCGGCGGCGGCCCCTCCCCGCCGGCCGGCTCGCCGGCTCCGGTCAGCAGCTCGGCGCTGTCCATTCCGAAGACCTCGCGGGTGCGCTCCAGCAGCAGGGGCACGGCCTGGTCGCCGCGCAGGACGTCGCCCGCCAGCGAGGACAGCGTCTCCGCCTCGGCCGTCGCGCGGGCGGCCCGGCGGGACAGCCGCTGCGAGCGGTCGACCATGGCCGCGACGGTCACCGCGACCGCGGCGAACACGAGGGTGGCCACGGCGTTGTTGGTGTCGTTGATCGTGAAGCGGCCGACGGGCGGGATGAACCAGTAGTTGAGCAGCAGCGAGGCCGCGACCGACGCCAGCAGCGCGGAGACCACCCCGCCGATGCAGGCGACGCCGACCACCGTGAGCAGGAAGAGCAGCGCCTGGCTGGTGAGGTTGAGGTGCCCGCGGGTGTTCGCGAGCACGACGGTCAGCAGCGCGGGCAGCACGAGGCCGGCCACCGGCCCGGCGAGCCTGCGCGCCGGCGGCACTCCGCCGCCGGGCGCGGAGGGCAGGCGCCCCAGGCCGGCCCGCTCGTGGGTGACCATGTGGACGTCGATGTCCCCGGAGTGCTCGACGGTGGTCTCGCCGACGCCCGGCCCGGTCACCATCCGGGCCAGCCGGCCGCGCCGGCTCACCCCGACCACCAGCTGGGTGGCGTTCTCGGCGCGGGCGAAGTCCAGCAGCGCTGTGGGCACGTGGTCGCCCACGACGGTGTGGTGGCTGCCGCCCAGGCCCTCCACGAGCTGCCACTGCTCGGCGAGGCTGCCGGGCGGGATGTCCGTGAGGCCGTCGCTGCGGACGACGTGCACCGCCAGGACGTCCCGAGCCCGGCCCGCCCCGAGGGTGCGCCCGCCCGCCGCGCGGTCGGCGATCCGTACCGCCCGGCGGATCAGCGTCTCGCCCTCCGGGCCGCCGCTCAGCGCCACCACGACGCGCTCGCGGGTCTCCCAGACCCGGCCTATACCGTGTTCCGTGCGATACCGCTGCAGGGCCTCGTCGACCCGTCCGGCCAGCCACAGCAGGGCCAGTTCGCGCAGAGCGGTGAGATCGCCGATCCGGAAGCGGTGGGCCGGCGCGGCGTCGATACGGCCGGGTTCGCAGACGTTTCCGTGCGCCAGGCGACGGCGCAGCCCCTCGGGCGGGATGTCCACGAGCTCGATCTGGTCGGCCCGGCGGACGATCGCGTCGGGCACGGTCTCCGGCTCCGGGACACCGGTGATCTCCCGCACCACGTCGTTCAGGGACTCCAGGTGCCGGATGTCGACCGCGGTGACCACGTCGATCCCGGCGGCCAGCAGCTCGGCGACGTCCTGCCACCGCTTGGCGTTCCGGCCGCCGGGCGCATTGGTGCGGGCGAGTTCGTCGACCAGCGCCACCGCGGGACGGCGGGCGAGCACGGCGGCGACGTCGGGTTCGGCGCGCTCCACACCCTGGTGCGTACTCCGCCTCGTGGGCACGGCCTCCAGGCCGTGCAGCATCTCCAGCGTGCGCGGGCGGCCGTGGCACTCCGCGAGGGCCACGACCACGTCCGTGCCGCGCGCGGCCCGCCGTCGGCCCTCGTCGAGCATCCGGTACGTCTTGCCGACCCCCGGAGCCGCGCCGAGGTACACCTTGAGCCGACCGGGCACCCGGCCCGGCGGATGGCCCGCGACGACGCTGTGCGCCACCTGATGCGCCTCCTTGCGCGGAGTGTGCGGTTCGGAGCACCGCCTCACTGGCAGCGAAGCGCTTCGCCGTCTTCGCCGCCCAGGCCGTTGGCGAAGCCATGACGCCGCGCGGAGCGCCCTTGACATCCCCTTGACGTGGGCTGACCGGCCGCCCCCGCCGGCACCGGTCAGCGGAACTCGGCGAGGCGGGGGCGCAGGCCCAGCAGGACCAGGGCCGCCGCCGCGGCCACACCGCCCGCGAGCCCGAGCGGCTGAGGGAGCGCGCCGCGGGCGCCGTCGGCGGAGGCGCGTTCGTAGGCGGACATGTTGATGGCGATGACGTCGCGCAGCGCCGCGTCGAGGGCGGCGAAGTCGTGGTTGGACTCACCGGGGCCGTAGCCGGTGCAGTAGGCGACGGCCTCGGTGTGCCGGCCGGCCCGGGCGAGGGTGCGGACGGTGCGGTCGTCGCGCTGGTAGGCCCGGTAGCGGGCGAGCACCCGGCCGGCGGCGGCGCGTTCGCCGGGGAAGGTGATGTTCCGGAACTCGTCGCCGAAATAGCCCGTCGCGCCGTCGGCGACGCGGACGTCGTCGAGCCCCGTGGCGTAGGTGTCGATCGTGGCGCCCGGCACCCGCAGCAGCCGCTGGCTCTTGCCGAGGAAGGCGGCCTCCTGCGCGCCGGAGTGGGCCCGGTCCAGCAGGTAGCGGGACTCGTCGGCGTTGGCGTCGTACGCGACGGCACGGGCGCGGGTGAGGGCCAGAACGGAGTCGAACGCGTCCCGCCGGGCGACGTCCAGGTCGTGCCGCTGGGTGCCGATCCCGGCCGCGCCCACGACGGTCACCGCGAGCACGAGGAGAGTGGCCGCGACGGCACCGGGGTTGACCACGCGGCGGAAACGTCCCGCGAGGTGGATCTGCAGCGCGACGAGGACGGCCAGCAGCGCCAGGCCCGTGCCGATCAGCGCGGCGCGCGCCCACGCGGCCCGTCCGAGGGCGTCCCGGTAGGTGTGTTCGAAGGCGCGGTCGTTCGCGGTCACCAGGGCGTCGGCCTCGGGCAGCAGGCGCGTCCGCATCAGGTGCGAGGCGTTGCGGTACTCCGCGGTGCGGCCGAGGGCGAGGGCGCGGGCGGCCAGTTCCTCGTACGCCCCGAAGTCCGCGATGGCGCCGGCGACCTCACGCCCGCCCGCCGGATCACCGGCGGCCGCCGCGGCCAGGTCGCGGAGGTAGCCGGCGGCCTCGACGCGGCGCCGCTCGTACACGCGGGCCGCGTCGGCGCGGGTCCGGGCGAGGGACGCGGTGTCGCCGGCCAGCAACTGGTTGGCGATCTGGGCGTCCATGTCGTTGAGGGCGAAGTACAGCCCGGTCGCGCTGGTCACACGGGGTGCTGAGTGGTCCCGGACCGCGTCCCAGGAGGCGTCGGCGGCCACGCCGCCGGTCACCAGGACGGCCGCGAGCGCGGCGCACGCGGTCAGCACGACCGCGCGGAAGCCGCGCAACCGTGCCGGTTCGGTGACCGGGCGACGGCCGCGCGGCCTCCGTGGCCGGCGCGCGGGGGCCTCCGGCGGGACGCGGTGGCGTCCTTCCGGGTCCGCTTCCGGCGCCCCCGCAGGCGCCTCCCGGCCTTCCGCAGCAATGACGGCGACCGCCATCGGGCTGCGCCCCCCTCCGCACACCGCGGAGCGGCCTCCGCAGGCCCCCCTCGCGAGCACCACTCTTCCCGCGATCGCGGCCCCGTCCCCCCGCCTTGGCGGGTTCCGTACGCCGCCCCCGACGCCCTTGACGCGTCCCTGACGCGCGGCCCGCGTTCTCCCACGCCGGCGGCCCCCCTGCCGACCGGGCGCGGGCGCGATCCCTTCGAGGCTCACGGCCTGGATCTGCGGCCGGTGCACGGCGGACCGGGGCCGCCCCCTTCGGAGCGCGACGGCGGGACGGCGTACGCCCGCACCCGTCGCGGACGGGAGGGGATGGTCAGCGGGCCAGCTGCCGGAGGGCGATGTTGAGCTCCAGGACGTTGACGGTCGGCTCGCCGAGGAAGCCCCACTCACGGCCGTGCGTGTGCTCCTCGACGAGCCTGGCGACCTCTGCGGTGGGCAGGCCGTTGGCCTTGGCGACCCGCGCCGTCTGGACGGCCGCGTAGGCCGGGGAGATGTCCGGGTCGAGGCCGGAGCCGGAGGCCTGGACCGCGTCGGCGGGGACCTCGGACCGCGGCACGTGGTTGAGAGCGGCGACCTCCTGCCCCCGCTCCTTCACCAGGTCGGTCAGCGTCTTGCCGGTGACCGCCAGGTTGGAGGCACTGGTGTGGGTCGGGTCGTAGGGGCCCGCACCGGCGCCCGCGTCGGCGGCCGAGGGGCGCGGCTGGAACCACCGGGGGTCGGGCGCGAAGTCCTTGCCGGTCGTGAAGTTCTGGCCGATGAGCCTCGACCCGACGACCCTGCCGTCGGCCCTCACCTCCGAGCCGCCCGCCTGCCGGCGGAAGGCCGCCTGGCCCACGCCCCACACCGCGACGGGGTAGGCCACGCCGAGCACCACGGTCAGGACCAGCAGAGCGCGCAGCGCGCTCCACAGCAGCCGGGCGGAATGGCGTACGGAAGCGTTCATGGCCGTCAGCCGATCCCGGGGATCAGGGAGATGAGCAGGTCGATGATCTTGATGCCGATGAACGGGGCGACCAGGCCGCCGAGGCCGTAGATCCCGATGTTGCGGCGGAGCATCCGGTCGGCGCTGCTCGGCCGGTACCGCACACCGCGCAGGGCGAGGGGCACCAGCGCGATGATGATCAGCGCGTTGAAGACGACCGCGGACAGGATCGCGGACTCCGGCGAGGACAGCCGCATGATGTTGAGCTTGTCCAGGCCCGGGTGGACGACCGCGAACATCGCGGGGATGATCGCGAAGTACTTCGCCACGTCGTTGGCGATGGAGAAGGTCGTCAGCGCGCCACGGGTGATCAGCAACTGCTTGCCGATCTCCACGATCTCGATCAGCTTGGTCGGGTTGGAGTCCAGGTCCACCATGTTCCCGGCCTCCTTGGCGGCCGAGGTGCCGGTGTTCATCGCCACGCCGACATCGGCCTGCGCCAGCGCCGGGGCGTCGTTGGTGCCGTCACCGGTCATCGCGACGAGTTTGCCGCCCGCCTGCTCCCGCTTGATCAGCGCCATCTTGTCCTCGGGCGTCGCCTCCGCGAGGAAGTCGTCCACACCCGCCTCCTGCGCGATCGCCCGCGCGGTCAGCGGGTTGTCACCCGTGATCATCACCGTGCGGATACCCATCCGCCGCAGCTCGTCGAACCGCTCCCGCATGCCCTCCTTGACGACGTCCTTCAGATGGATGACACCCAGGACCCGGGCCCGGTCACGGTCCTTCACCGCGACCAGCAGCGGGGTGCCGCCGGCGGCGGAGATGGAGTCCACGACCCGCTGGGCGTCGGCCGCGACGTCGCCGCCGTTCTGCGCGACCCACGCGGTCACCGCGGACGCGGCGCCCTTGCGGACCTTCCGGTCCTCCAGGTCGACGCCGGACATGCGGGTCTGGGCGGTGAAGGCCACGAACTCGGCGCGACCGAGCTCGCCCTCGCTCCGGGCCCGCAGGCCGTACCTCTCCTTCGCCAGGACGACCACGGAGCGGCCCTCGGGCGTCTCGTCGGCCAGCGACGACAGCTGCGCCGCGTCCGCCAGTTCGGCCTCGCCCCCGCCCGGCACGGGGACGAGCTCCGAGGCCTGGCGGTTGCCGAGGGTGATGGTGCCGGTCTTGTCCAGCAGCAGGGTGGAGACGTCACCGGCGGCCTCGACGGCACGGCCGGACATGGCCAGCACATTGCGCTGCACCAGCCGGTCCATGCCCGCGATGCCGATCGCCGACAGCAGGGCGCCGATGGTCGTCGGGATGAGACAGACCAGCAGCGCGACCAGGACGATCATCGACTGCTCGGCGCCCGCGTAGATCGCGAACGGCTGCAGGGTCACGACCGCCAGCAGGAAGACGATGGTCAGCGAGGCCAGCAGGATGTTGAGCGCGATCTCGTTGGGCGTCTTCTGCCGTGAGGCGCCCTCGACCAGCGCGATCATCCGGTCGATGAAGGTCTCGCCCGGCTTGGTGGTGATCCGGACCTCGATGCGGTCCGAGAGCACCTTGGTGCCGCCCGTGACGGCCGAGCGGTCGCCGCCGGACTCCCGGATGACCGGGGCCGACTCACCGGTGATCGCCGACTCGTCCACCGACGCAACGCCCTCGACGACGTCACCGTCACCCGGGATGACGTCACCGGCCTCGCACACCACCAGGTCGCCGACGCGCAATTCGGCGCCCGGGACGTGCTCCTCCTTGCCGTCGACCAGACGGCGGGCGACGGTGTCGGTCTTGGCCTTGCGCAGGGTGTCGGCCTGGGCCTTGCCGCGGCCCTCGGCGACCGCCTCCGCCAGGTTGGCGAAGGTCACGGTCAGCCACAGCCAGACGGTGATCGCCCAGCCGAACCAGGCGGCGGGGGACAGCGCCGCCAGCACGGTGGTGAGCACCGAGCCGACCAGGACGACGAACATGACGGGGGACTTGACCATCACCCGGGGATCGAGCTTGCGCAGCGCGTCCGGCAGGGACTTCAGCAGCTGCGCCGGGTCGAACAGACCGCCCGAGACGCGCCCGCCCTGACCCGTGTCGGGGGCGTGCGGCGCCGTCCCTCCCTTGGACGCGCGCGCGGACGATTCCGTGGACTTGGATTCCCCCGCGGGGTCGGTACGGTCCGGGCGGCTCATGACAGCCCCTCCGCCAGCGGGCCGAGGGCCAGCGCCGGGAAGTAGGTCAGACCCGTCACGATCAGGATCGCGCCGACGAGCAGGCCCGCGAAGAGCGGCTTCTCGGTGCGCAGGGTGCCGACGGTGGCCGGGACCGGCTTCTGCTGGGCGAGCGAACCCGCCAGGGCCAGGACGAAGATCATCGGCACGAACCGGCCGAGGACCATCGCGAGGCCGAGCGTGGTGTTGTACCACTGCGTGTCGGCGCTCAGCCCCGCGAAGGCGGAGCCGTTGTTGTTGCCGGCCGAGGTGTAGGCGTACAGCACCTCCGAGAAACCGTGCGGGCCGCTGTTCAGCATGGAGTGCGGCGGGGTCGGCAGCGCCATGGCCAGGGCCGTGAAGCAGAGCACGATCGCCGGGGTGACCAGGATGTAGAGCGCGGCGAGCTTGATCTGGCGCGTGCCGACCTTCTTGCCCAGGAACTCCGGGGTGCGGCCGACCATCAGACCCGCGAGGAACACCGCGATGATCGCCATGATCAGGATGCCGTACAGGCCGGAACCGGTGCCGCCGGGAGCGATCTCGCCGAGCATCATCGACAGCAGGGCGATGCCGCCGCCGAGCCCGGTGAAGGAGGAGAGGGCGGAGTCCACCGCGCCGGTCGAGGTCAGTGTCGTGCTGACCGCGAAGAGCGACGAGGCCCCGACGCCGAAACGCTGTTCCTTGCCCTCCAGCGCGGCGCCCGCGATCTGGTTCGCCGATCCGGGGTGGGCGAACTCCACCCAGCTCATCAGGGCGACGAAGCCCACCCAGATGACCCCCATGGCGGCGAGGATCGCGTAGCCCTGCTTCACACTGCCGACCATCGTGCCGAAGGTCCTGGTGAGGGAGAACGGGATCACCAGGATCAGGAAGATCTCGAAGAGGTTGGTGAACGCGTCGGGGTTCTCGAAGGGGTGGGCCGAGTTGACGTTGTAGAAGCCGCCGCCGTTCGTGCCCAGCTCCTTGATGGCCTCCTGGGACGCCACCGGTCCGCCGGTCAGGGTCTGCCGGCCACCCGCGAGCGTGGTGACGTCGTGCCAGCCGGCGAAGTTCTGCACCGCGCCGAAGGCCATCAGGACGATCGCGGCGACGAAGGCGATCGGCAGCAGGACGCGGATGGTTCCGCGGACCATGTCGGCCCAGAAGTTGCCGAGATCTCCGGTGCGGGACCGGGCGAAACCGCGGACCAGCGCCACGGCCACCGCCATGCCGACCGCCGCCGAGACGAAGTTCTGCACCGCCAGGCCGCCGGCCTGGGCGGCGTGCCCCATGGTGTTCTCGCCCATGTACGACTGCCAGTTCGTGTTGGTCACGAACGAGGTCGCGGTGTTGAACGCCTGGTCGGGGGTGATCGCGGCGAACCCCAGGGAGAGCGGCAGGTGGTTCTGGACCCGCAGGAACAGGTAGAGGAACAGCACGCCCACGAAGGAGAAGGCCAGGACCGCTCGCAGATAGGACGGCCAGCGCATCTCGGCGTCGGGGTCGGCCCCGAAGCAGCGGTACAGGACGCGCTCGACCCGCAAGTGCCTGCGGGAGCTGTAGACGGCGGCCATGTAGTCGCCGAAGGGCCGGTACACCAGGGCCAGCGCCGCCACGAGGGCGGCGACCTGGAGCACCTGCGCGAGGACGGGGCTCATGTCCGCGCCTCAGAACCTCTCGGGGAAGACGAGGGCGAGGACGAGATAGCCCAGCAGAGCGACGGCCACGACGAGGCCGACGATGTTCTCGGCACTCACAGCTTCGTCACCGCCTTGGCGATGAAGGCCACCAGCGCGAAGACCGCGACCGTGGTGGCCACGAAGACCAGATCGGCCATCGTGCGCTCCCGGATCAGGAAAGAACGGACAATGACCAGGACAGCAAACATCCCGTCAACAGGCCGCCCGAGCGCGTCCGCGTCGTACTGACGGGCGCCCGGGCCCGCCGTGGTGATCTCTTGGGAGGAACCCATTCGACCTGCGAAAACGCCGATGGGCCGACCCCGCGGAAGCGGGTCGGCCCATCGGACGGGCGGTACGGCGGCGCTAGTGCACCTCGGTGATCTCCGGTCCGCGGCGCATCGGGTCGATGCCGTCGGAGAAGCGCCCGCCGTCCTGGTCCTGGGCGATGCCCTCGGGGACCATCTGGGCGTCGTTCGGCAGCTTCAGCACGATCGGGTCGCGCGGCGCCATCGGGGTCTCGCCGCGCAGGACCACGGTGTCGCGGAAGATCTGCTCCAGCAGGCCCGCGGTCTCCGGCTGCACGGCACCCTGGCCGGAGATGACGCCGCGCAGGAACCAGCGCGGTCCGTCGCAGCCGACGAAGCGCACCACCTGCACGCCGTTGTTCCCGTTGGGCAGCTGGACCGGCACCTGGGCGCGCAGCTCCCAGCCGAGCGGACCCTCGACCTCGTCGACGATGCCGCCCTGCTTGGTGATCCCGGACGCGATCTCGTCACGGACCTCGCCCCAGATGCCCTCGGACTTCGGCGCCGCGAAGCCCTGCAGCTGGATGGCGCTGTCCCGCAGCACCACGGTGGCGGCGACGATGGACTCGCCGGCCACCTCGACCCGCAGCTCCATGCCCTGGACGCCGGGCACGAACAGACCACCGAGGTCCACCCGGCCCTCGCCGGGCGTGCCGACCTCGCTCACGTCCCACGGACCGTCCGGCCTCGGGGCGGGCGGAAGGTTGTACCGACGGGACTCCATGGAGTCGTCCGACTCCTCGGCGTCTTCGGCCAGCTCGTCAGGGCTCTCGGCCTCGAGCTCGTCGAGGGCGTCTTCGCGCTCCTTGCGACGACGACGGAACACGTCACTGTCCTTCCCGGTCAGCGATGACCGATGCGTATCCATGGCCGGACGGACCGACCGGAGGGCCGTCCACCGCGGCATGACCCCCCGTGGAGCCGAAGCCCCCCGTCGCCCGCGCCGAATCGGGCAGTTCCGCCACCTCGTGGAAGCGGACCCGCTCGACCTGCTGGACGACCAATTGCGCGATCCGGTCCCCCGGGGCGAACCGCACACTCTCGCGCGGGTCCAGGTTGACCACGATCACCTTGATCTCCCCACGGTACCCGGCATCAACCGTTCCTGGGGCATTCACGAGCGCCACTCCGCACCTCGCGGCGAGCCCGGAGCGCGGATGCACGAAGGCCGCGTACCCCTCCGGCAGGGCGATGGAGACGCCTGTCGGCAGCACCGCCCGCTCACCGGGGGCCAGCTCCGCCGCCCGGGTGGTGACCAGGTCCGCTCCGGCGTCGCCAGGGTGCCCGTACGAGGGAATCGGGACGTCCGCGTCGAGCCGGCGGATCAGCACGTCCACCGGCGGGCGGGTCACGGGTTCACCTCGAAGGCGCGGGCGGCCTTGACCTGGTCGGGGTCCTCGATGACGGCCTGGATCTCCTGCGCGCGGCCGTGGTCGGTGAAGTGCTCCAGTTTGACCTCGATGAAGAGCGCGTCCGCGCGGACCGCGACCGGGCCGTCGGGGCCGCCGATCCGGCCGGTGGCGGTGCAGTAGATCTTGCGCCCGGCGACCGCCGTGCAGCGCGCGTCCAGGTGGAGGGTGGAGCCGACGGGGACCGGCCGGACGTACTCGGTCTCCAGGCGCCCGGTGACCGCGATAGTGCGCAGCAGCCAGTTGAGGGAGCCGAGCGTCTCGTCCAGCGCGGTCGCCAGCACACCGCCGTGCGCGAGGCCGGGAGCGCCCTGGTGGGCCGGTTGTACGGTGAACTCGGCGGTGACGCCGACGCCCTCTGCGGCCCGTGCCTCCAGGTGCAGGCCGTGGGGCTGTGCCCCGCCGCAGCCGAAGCAGTGCTCGTAGTGCGCGCCGAGTGGTTCGCCGGGCGCGGGCGCGCCGGGGTGCCGCACCGGCGGCGAGGCGTCCTTCGGCGGTGTCAGGCCCGGGCGGGCCGGGACGTCGGGTGTGGCTCCGTTCACGCGGGAGACCCTACCCTCCTGCGGGATCCTTTCCCGCCGCCCGCCCGTTCTCCTTCCGGCCACGCGGCACGTGTCCCCCATCCCTTGGAGCACCCCATGACCCCCAGGTCCGTCGTCGTCACCGGAGCCGGATGCGGGATCGGGCTGGCGATCACCCTCGAACTGGCCCACGCCGGCTACGACGTCATCGGCACGGTGCGCACCGAGGAGAAGGCCGAGGCCCTGCGCGCGGCGGTGGCCAGGACCGGCGCCTCGGTGCGCACCGTACTGCTCGACGTCGCGGACGCCACGTCGTCCGTACGGGCGTTCACGGAGATCGCCACGATGACCGACGGGGGTCCCTGGGCGGTGGTCAACAACGCGGGCATCGCGCAGCCCGGTGCGATCGAGGACGTCGACGACGAACAGGTGCGCCAGCAGCTGGAGATCAATCTGGTGGCACCGGCGCGCATCGCCCGGCTCGTGCTGCCGACCATGCGCGCCCGGCGCGCGGGGCGCATCGTCAACATCTCCTCGATCTCCGGCCGGGTCTCGATGCCGCTGCTCGGCTGGTACTGCGCGAGCAAGCAGGGCCTGGAGGCGATCACGGACGCGCTGCGCATGGAGGCGGCGCCGTTCGGGGTGAAGGTGGTGCTGGTCGAGCCCGGGGCCTTCGGCACCGACATCTGGGAGCGCGGAGCCACCCGGCTGCCCCAGGGCACGGCCTCGCCGTACCGCGACCGGTACGAGGCCGCGGACGACCTGCTCAAGCGCGAGCTGCCGGGACCGCGCCCGGTGGCCCGTGCGGTCCTCAGGGCGCTGTCGGCGCCCCGGCCGCTCCCCCGGTACCTGGTGGGCAACGACGCCCGCTCCTCGGCCGTCCTGGACGCCGCGCTGCCCACCGCGGCCACCGACTGGGCCAAGCAGGTCGCCATCGGCCTGCGCACCGCGCCGCGCGCCGCGCAGGCCCTGTCGCGTCTGCGGTCCCGTGGCGGGCGCTGACAGGGCGGCATGACAAGCTGGGTCCCATGACCGGCATGACCTATGAGGAGCGGCTGACCGCGCCGCGTTCCTGGTGGCTGCTCGCCTTCGGCGCGGGTGTGTCACTGGCGCTGATCCTGCTGCCCTTCGGGGCGCTGCCGCTGCTGGGCGGCCTCGTCGGGGGCACGGCCGCCGGAGCGGTCGCGGTGAGCTCGTACGGCTCGGCGCGGCTGCGGGTGGTGGCCGGGTCGCTGGTCGCCGGCGACGCGCGGATCCCGGTGGGGGCGCTCGGCGAGGCGACCGTGCTGGACCACCAGGAGGCGCTGGCCTGGCGCTCGTACAAGGCCGATCCGCGCGCGTTCATGCTGCTGCGGTCGTACGTGCCGACCGCGCTGAAGGTCGAGGTCACCGACCCCGCGGATCCGACGCCCTACCTGTACCTCTCCACGCGGGCCCCCGAGCGGCTGGCCGCCGCGCTGCGGGACGTGCGGACCGCCTGAGGCGCCCGCACCGGCGGCCTCAGTCGTCCGTCTCCGCGGACTTCGCCGGCAGCTCCCCGGGCCCGCCGGGTCCCAGGGCGGGCGGCGGCTCCTCGACGGAGAGCAGCCCCCAGGGCACCTGCCGCTCGCGCAGGTCCTTGCGGATCTGTTCCGCGAGCTTCCTGGTGTCGCGCCGGTTCATCACGGCGCCGACGGCCGCGCCGACCATGAACGGGGTCAGCGTCGGCAGATTGCGCATGGTGCGCTTCATGAGCTGCTGGCGCAGCTCGCGCTTCATCCGGCCGCCGAGCGCCACGTTCAGCGTGGACGGCTTGGAGAAGTCGATGCCGCGTCGCTCGGTCCACTCGGCGATGTACATCACCGCGCGCTGCCGCAGCGTGCCCGGGGCGCGCAGCCCGTAGACCTCGTGCAGCTCGGCGATGAGCTTGTACTCGATCAGGGCGACGCCGATCGTCTCGCTCGCCAGCTCGGCGGGCATGGCGGGCGGGGTGGGCAGCATCGCGGCGGCGCCGATGCCGGCGCCGACCGTCGCGGTGCCCAGGGTGGCGGCGCTCACGAGCTTGTCCGCCAGCTCCTCGGGCCCCAGCCCGGGGAACTGCCGGCGGAGCGCCTCCAGGTCCCGTACGGGTATCCGCGGGGCCGTCTCGAGAAAACCCTCGGCGAGGGTCGACAGTGCCGCCCTGGCGCGGGCACGCCCGCGGGCGGCACGGCTCGGAGGTCCGGGAAGGCCGTCGTCGACCGCCGGTTCCTCCGATGCGCCCGCGAGCGAGGCCGCGCGGCCTCGCTCGTCGTCGCTGTCCACGATCCCGGTGTCCCGTCAGGCCGCGCAGTCGCGGCAGATCGGGTTGCCGTTCTTCTCCGAGGCCAGCTGGCTGCGGTGGTGCACCAGGAAGCAGCTCATGCAGGTGAACTCGTCGGCCTGCCGGGGCAGGACCCGGACCGAGAGCTCCTCGTTGGAAAGGTCGGCGCCGGGCAGTTCGAGGGACTCGGCCTGGTCGAACTCGTCGACGTCCACCGTGGACGTGGACTTGTCGTTCCGGCGAGCCTTCAGTTCCTCGATGCTGTCCTCGTTGACATCGTCGTCGGTCTTGCGTGGTGTGTCGTAATCAGTAGCCATGTATCGCTCTCCCCCTCTGGGTGTCTGCGGTGTCTCCAGCGCACGTAACGCATGGGAGGCCGGTCTTGTGCCCGGCCCGAAGCGGAGATTTTGCCTTACATCAAGTGCCGTTACTCAATCGACACCCAACCGCACCCCCGAAGAGGTGATCGGATCCACTGCCGGTCATGACCGGAAAGGGCCGGGTTGTCGCACCTTGCTCACGCCTCCACGTGTACTTCCCGTGATCATGACCTGCGGAAACATGGATTTTTCCGCTCTTTTCCCGGACCGGCGAACACGGAGCGTACCCGCGGCCGGAATCGTATGTGTAATCGCTCACAGCATGCCGCCGCGGGGATCAGACCGCAAAATTCAGCGCAAAGCGAACACGGTCCCGGGGGTGTCGCGGAACGGCTCCCGGGTGCCTCAGACGGGGATCGCAACCCGCATGACCAGGCCACCTCCCTCGCGGGGCACCGCGGAGATGGTGCCGCCGTGGGCCCGCGCCACCGATCGCGCGATCGACAGCCCGAGTCCCACGCCCTTGTCGCTCCCGGTCCGCTCGGTGCGCAGCCGCCGGAACGGCTCGAAGAGGTTGTCGATCTCGTAGGCGGGAACCACCGGGCCGGTGTTGGTGACCGTCAGGACCGCGAGACCCGGTTCCAGACCCGTGGTGGCCTCGACCCAGCCGTTCTCGGGGACGTTGTAGCGGACGGCGTTCTGGACGAGGTTGAGCGCGATCCGCTCCAGCAGCACGCCGTTGCCCTGGACCACCGCCTCGTGCAGTTCGCTGCGGAGCGCCACACCCTTGGCGTCGGCCTCGCTGCGGGTCTGCTCCAGGGCTTGGGAGGCCGCCTCGGCCACGTCCACGGGCTTGCGGTCCACGATCTCGTTGTCGCTGCGGGCGAGCAGCAGCAGGCCCTCCACGAGCTGCTCGCTGCGGGTGTTGGTGGCCAGCAGGGTCTTCCCCAGCTGCTGGACCTCCGGGCCGGCCGCGGTGTCGGACAGCTGGACCTCCAGCAGGGTCCGGTTGATCGCCAGCGGGGTCCGCAGCTCATGGGAGGCGTTGGAGACGAAACGGCGCTGCGCGTCGAAGGACCGCTCCAGCCGCTCCAGCATCTCGTCGAAGGTGTCCGCGAGCTCCTTGAGCTCGTCGTCCGGCCCGTCCAGGTGGATACGGCGCTTGAGGTCGGAGGAGACCACGGCCTGCGCGGTGCGGGTGATCCTGCCCAGCGGGTACAGCACACGGCCCGCCAGCAGGTAGCCGAAGGCGAAGGCCAGCACGGCGAGACCCACCAGCGCGAACAGCGACCGCCGCAGCAGGCTGTCGAGCGCGACCTCGCGCCGGTCCTGCATACAGGCGTTGATGGCGTCGGTGAACTCGTCGGTCGTCCCCGAGCTCGGCAGCTGGCAGCTGGGCGTCGTGGTGGCCACGTGGCCGCTCAGCAGCCGGAAGGGCAGCTCGTTGCCGTCGTGCAGTGCCTGTGCGGCCAGCAGGTAGATGATCCACAGCAGGACGACGCCGGCGATCAGGAACATGCCGCCGTAGAGCAGGGTGAGCCGTATCCGGATCGTGGGACGGAACAGCGGACCGCGGCCGGCCGGCGACGCCGGCTCCCAGGTGGGCTTCGGCGGGATGCGCGGCGGGGTCGTCGGCGAGGACGACGACGAAGAGGAGGACGAGGACGACGAGGAGGACGCCGGCGAGGAGGAAGAGGAAGTGGCCACGGCGCATCAGATCCGGTAGCCGGAGCCGGGCACCGTGACGATCACGGCGGGCTCGCCGAGCTTGCGGCGCAACGTCATGACCGTGACCCGCACCACATTGGTGAAGGGGTCGGTGTTCTCGTCCCAGGCCTTCTCCAGCAGCTGCTCCGCGGACACCACGGATCCCTCGCTGCGCAGCAGTACCTCCAGCACCGCGAACTCCTTGGGCGCCAGATGCACCTGCCGCCCCTCGCGGACGACCTCGCGGCGGTTGGGGTCGAGGCGGATGCCCGCGCGTTCCAGCACCGGCGGCAGGGGGGCGGTCGTCCGCCGGCCGAGCGCCCGCACGCGGGCGATCAGCTCGGTGAAGGCGAAGGGCTTGGGCAGGTAGTCGTCGGCGCCGAGCTCCAGGCCCTCGACGCGGTCGCTCACGTCGCCGGCGGCGGTGAGCATCAGGACCCGGGTGGGCAGGCCGAGCTCGACGACCTTGCGGCAGACGTCGTCACCGTGGACCACGGGCAGGTCCCGGTCGAGGACGACGACGTCGTAGTCGTTCACCCCGATCCGCTCCAGAGCGGCCCCGCCGTCATAGACGACGTCCACGGCCATGGCCTCGCGGCGCAGTCCCGTGGCCACCGCATCGGCGAGCAGCTGTTCGTCCTCGACGACCAGTACGCGCAAGGCGCCCTTCCTTCCGTGAACACTTCTCAACGGCCTGTGCGCAGGCCGAATGCGTCTCCATCCTGCACCTGAAGGCCGTAAACCGGCGGTAAGAGCGCGTTCCCGGGCCGCGCGCGACGGCCCCCGCGGCCGTGCCCCGGCCGCCCTCCGGCCGCCCTCCGACCCCGAGCCGCCCGGCACCGCACGTGACACGGGCCACACCGTGCGTGGCGGGGAGCGGCGTCCGTACCGGTCGTGGGCCGCGCGTGGCGCGGACGGGAACTCGGCGCGGAATTCTTCGGGTTGCGGAGGTTTCCGCTCCGGCGGGCCTGGGGAGGACGACTGCACACCCCCGATCGCGCCCCTTGGGCGTTCGCAGTGGACTTGTGGCGGCAGCCGTCGCGCGATCCGCGGGGATCTCGGAACAACCTGCCCGCAGCCGCATCGACCCGTACCCACCCACACCCTGTGTCACCTATCGACGACGAGGGGGCGCCACCTGATGGACGCATTCACCACTGGCATCCTGCAGCGCATACACAGCACTGAGTCGGACCTGCTCGCCGCCCGGGAGGCGGGGGACGAGTTCCTGGCCGAGGTCGAGGAGGCCGAACTGGCCGATCTGCGCCGCCTCGCCGCCGACCACGGCGTACAGGTGCTGCCCAAGATCGCCTGAGGGCAACCGGAACCGGCGCCGCGCCCCGGCCACCGCACAGGTGCCGGGGCGTTCGCGTGCCCGGGTCCGGGGCCGCCGGTCAGTCGTGCCAGGCGCCCAGTTCCTCCAGGAGTGCCTGCAACGGCTCGAAGACCCCCGTCGGCGCCGCCACCGTCAGCTGCGGTGACGGCGGCTCCCCGGGGCGGCCGCCGGTGAGCGCGCCCGCCTCGCGGGCGAAGAGGTCGCCCGCGGCGTAGTCCCAGATGTTGAGCCCGCGCTCGTAGTAGGCGTCGAGCCGGCCGCAGCCCACGTCGCACAGGTCGATCGCGGCCGAACCGGCCCGGCGGATGTCCCGCACCTTCGGGATCAGCCGGCGGGCCACCTCGGCCTGTCCGGTGCGCACCTCGGTGGAGTACCCGAAGCCCGTGCCGACCAGCGCCTGCTCGAACGGCGGCGCGGGGCGCGGCCGGGCCCGGACGTCGCCCACCCAAGCGCCGCGGCCGAGGACGGCGCGGTAGCTCTCACGCCTCATGGGCGCCTCGACGACGCCGACGACGGTCTCGCCCTCGACCTGGGCGGCGATGCTCACCGCCCAGCCGGGCAGGCCGTAGAGGTAGTTCACCGTGCCGTCGAGCGGGTCGATCACCCAGCGGACACCGGTGGTGCCCGGCGCGCTGGCGCCCTCCTCGCCGAGCAGCCCGTCGTCCGGCCGGCGCTCGCCGATGAAGGAGGCGATGAGCTTCTCCGCGGCGAGGTCCATCTCGGTGACGACGTCGATCGGACTGCTCTTGGTCGCGGCCACCCCGAGGTCGGCCGGGCGGCCGTCGCGCAGCAGTTCCCCGGCCCTGCGGGCGGCCTCCAGGGCCACCGCCAGGAGTTCGTCCTTCAGCTGGTCGGTCACGGCGCTCCTTGTGCTGTGCGTCGGCATGTGTCGGTCACTCGGCGCCCGCCGCGGCGGGGCGCGGGCTGCGGGCCGGGCAGCAGCCGACCGGGCAGACGTCGTGGCTCGCGCCGAGCCGGCCCAGCGCGCAGCGTTCGGGCGTGAGGCCGCGCTCGGCCGCGGCCCGCTCCCGGACCAGCTCGCGGACGGCGGCGGCGAACCTCGGGTCGGCGCCGACCGTGGCCGAGCGGGCCACGGGCAGCCCGAGCTCGGCGGCCTTGGCGGTGGCCTCGGTGTCGAGGTCGTAGCGGACCTCCATGTGGTCCGAGACGAAGCCGATCGGCACCATGACGGCGGCCGGCGCCCCGGAGGCGTGCACCTCCTCCAGGTGGTCGCAGATGTCGGGCTCCAGCCACGGGATGTGGGGGGCGCCGCTGCGGGACTGGTAGACGAGCTTCCAGGGACGGTCGGTGCCGGTGGCCTCCCGGACGGCGTCGGCGATCACCTGGGCGACGTCCAGGTGCTGGGCGACGTAGGCGCCGCCGGCCCCGTCCATGGTGTGCGCGTCGGCCGGGCCGGAGGTGTCGGCGGCGGCGAGGGGGATGGAGTGCGTGGTGAAGGCCAGGTGCGCACCGGCGCGCGCCTCTTCGGGCAGCTCGGCGAGCGCGGTCAGGACACCGTCGACCATGGGCTGCACGAAGCCGGGGTGGTTGAAGTAGTGGCGCAGCTTGTCCACCCGCGGCACCGGGCGGCCCTCGGCCTCCAGCGCGGCAAGGGAGTCGGCCAGGTTCTCGCGGTACTGGCGGCACCCGGAGTAGGAGGCGTACGCGCTGGTGGCCAGCACCAGGATGCGGCGGCGGCCGTCGTCGGCCATCTCGCGCAGGGTGTCGGTGAGGTAGGGCGCCCAGTTGCGGTTGCCCCAGTACACGGGAAGGTCGAGGCCGTGCTCGGCGAAGTCCTTGCGCAGCGCCTGCAGCAGTTCGCGGTTCTGCGCGTTGATGGGACTGACCCCGCCGAACAGGAAGTAGTGCTGCCCCACTTCCTTCAGGCGTTCGCGCGGGATGCCGCGCCCCCGCGTGACGTTCTCCAGGAAGGGGACGACGTCGTCCGTCCCCTCGGGCCCTCCGAAGGACAGCAGGAGCAGGGCGTCGTAGGGAGCGGCAGTGGCGGCCTCGGTGTGATCGGACATGTCTCCGATCCTCCCACCGCCCGGTGACGGCCGTGGAACGGCGCGGGCCTCGGGGCGGGAGCGGTCGCAGGAGGCCGGCGGGCGGCGGGGCCGGCGGGCGGCGGGAAAAATCGCTTGCGCTCCATTTGTAAGCTGTGATGAGCAGCCACATTCCTTACCCGCACCCCCTCGTGGATCGGCGACGAAGCCGAGGAGCGCCCCTTGCCCAGTCCCTATCGCGCGATCTTCTCCACCCCCGGGACCAGGGGCTTCGCCGCTGCCGGCCTCATCGGCCGGATGCCGCTGTCCATGCTGGGCATCGGGATCGTGACGATGATGTCCCAGGTCACCGGCCGCTATCGGATCGCGGGCGCGCTCGCGGCCGTACTGGCGCTGTCGGGGGCGGCGCTCGGGCCGCAGGTCTCCCGGCTGGTGGACCGGTACGGCCAGCGCCGGGTGCTGCGCCCGGCGGCCGGAACCACGGTGCTCGCCGTCGCCGCGCTGCTGGTGTGCGTACGGACCGGGGCGCCGGACTGGACGCTGTTCGCCTGCGTCGCGGCCGCCGGGCTGACGCCGAGCCTGGGCGCCATGGTGCGGGCGCGGTGGGCTGCCATCCACCGGGGCTCGCCGACCCTGCTGCACACCGCGTACTCCTTCGAGTCCGTGGTCGACGAGATCTGCTTCATCGTGGGCCCGATCCTGTCCATCGGGCTGTGCACCGTGTGGTTCCCCGAGGCCGGTCCCCTGCTGGCGGCGGTCTTCCTCGCCGCCGGCACCTTCCTGCTCACCGCGCAGCGCTCCACCGAACCGCCGCCGCACCCGCGCGAGCAGCACACGCGGGGTTCGGCGCTCGCTTCGCCCGGGCTGCGGGTCCTCGTGCTCACCTTCGTGGCGACCGGGGCGATCTTCGGCGCGGTGGACGTCACCACCGTGGCGTTCGCCCAGGAACAGGGCCACAAGGCCGCCGCCAGCCTCGTCCTCGCCGTGTACGCGTCAGGATCCTGCCTCGCGGGAGTCCTTTTCGGCCTGATGAGACCGCGTGGCACGGCCTCCCGTCGCTTTTTGCTGGGCGTGGGGGCCATGGGCGTGAGTATGATCCCGCCACTACTGGTCGGGAACTTGCCGTTCCTGGCCGTGGCGCTGTTCGTCGCGGGCCTGTCCATCGCGCCGACGATGGTCACGACCATGGCGCTCGTCGAGCAGTTGGTACCGCGCGCGAAGCTGACCGAGGGCATGACGTGGACGAGCACGGGGCTCGCGGTCGGTGTGGCGCTCGGGGCCTCGCTCGCCGGGTGGGTGATCGACGCGGCGGGGGCCCGGGCGGCGTTCGCGGTGCCCGCCTCCGCCGCGGCACTCGCCGTGGTGGCGGCCTTCCTGGGGTACCGCCGGCTGGAGCCGGCGCCGGAGCTGGAGGGATCGCGTACGCATGGCTACGACGAACAGAACCGCCGGGAAGGCCACATGGCATAACTGGGCGGGCAACGTGCGGGCCGTCCCGGCGCGGGAGGTGTCACCCGCCTCGCTGGAGGAGCTGGTCGCCGCCGTGCGGAAGGCGGCCGCGGACGGCCTGCCGGCCAAGGCCGTGGGCACCGGGCACTCCTTCACCTCCGCCGCGGCCACCGCCGGCGTCCTGATCCGCCCGGAGCGCATGAGTTCCATACGCTCCCTGGACCGCGCGGCCGGGACCGTGACCGTCGAGGCCGGCGTCCAGCTGAAGCACCTGAACGCGTTCCTCGCCGCCGAGGGTCTGTCGCTCACCAATATGGGCGACATCATGGAGCAGACCGCGGCCGGGGCGACCAGCACCGGCACCCACGGCACCGGCCGCGACTCGGCCTCCATCGCCGCCCAGATCACCGCGCTGGAACTGGTGACGGCCGACGGCTCGGTGCTCACGTGCTCCGCCGAGGAGAACGCCGACGTCTTCGCCGCCGCCCGGATCGGGCTCGGCGCCCTGGGCGTGGTCAGCTCCCTCACCTTCGCGGTGGAGCCGGTCTTCCTGCTCACCGCCCGCGAGGAACCGATGCGTTTCGACCGGGTGCTCGGGGAGTTCGACCAACTCGTCGAGGAGAACGAGCACTTCGAGTTCTACTGGTTCCCGCACACCGACGGCTGCAACACCAAGCGCAACAACCGCAGCCAGGGCCCCGCGGCGCCGGTGCCCCCGGTGCGCGGCTGGCTCGACGACGAGTTCCTTTCCAACGGCGTCTTCCGGGCCGCCTGCGCGCTCGGGCAGGCCGCGCCGTCGCTGATCCCCGGGATCGCGCAGGTCTCCAGCCGGGCCCTGTCCGCGCGCACCTACACCGACATCCCGTACAAGGTCTTCACCCACCCGCGCCGGGTGCGCTTCGTGGAGATGGAGTACGCCGTTCCACGGGCCGCGGCGGTGGAGGTCCTGCGGGAGCTGAAGTCGATGGTCGACTCCTCGGCCCTGCGGATCAGCTTCCCGGTGGAGGTGCGGGTCGCCCCGGCGGACGACATCGCGCTGTCGACGGCCTCGGGGCGCGACAGCGCCTACGTGGCGGTCCACATGTACCGGGGCAGCCGGTACCAGGAGTACTTCACGGCCGTCGAGGAAATAATGACGGCGCATCAGGGCCGGCCGCACTGGGGCAAGGTCCACACCCGGGACGCGGACTGGTTCGCCAAGGCGTATCCGCGTTTCGGCGAGTTCACCGCGCTGCGGGACCGGCTCGACCCGGACCGGCTGTTCCGCAACGACTACCTGCGGCGGGTGCTGGGCGAGTAGATCCCAAGCCTCCATTTGTGGAGATTGCGTAACGGTCCCCGGCCAACTCCCTTGACCCGCACAAAGTTCGACGGCGCGGCGCCCCACCGGCGTGGCCCAAATGGAGTACTGTGACAAATCCTGGCTCCGGGGGGAGACGGCGCACTTCATCCCGGGGTGCTGTCGAGCGACCCGGAGACACGTGGCGCCGAGTGACGCGTTTGGTCACTCAGCGTTGCAAATAGGTAACCGTGCCATAACGGCGCGTCACGGCACATGCCCGACACGCCGGGAAACTCAGCAAGGTTGTGGCAGGCTGCACCCGGGCAGGTCACACTCGTCCATCGGGAGCAGCGACGCACGTGACGTCGGCAGGCACCACCCGGGAGGTAACCGTGCCCGAATTGCGTGTCGTGGCCGTCAGCAACGACGGCACACGACTGGTGCTCAAGGCTGCCGACAGCACGGAGTACACACTCCCGATCGACGAACGCCTGCGTGCCGCCATTCGCAACGACCGGGCGCGGCTGGGCCAGATCGAGATCGAGGTCGAGAGCCATCTGCGCCCCCGCGACATCCAGGCGCGGATAAGAGCGGGCGCCACCGCCGAGGAGGTCGCGCAGCTCGCCGGCATCCCCGTCGAGCGGGTGCGGCGCTTCGAGGGCCCCGTGCTCGCGGAGCGCGCCTTCATGGCGGAGCGGGCGCGCAAGACCCCGGTACGGCGTCAGGGCGAGAGCACCGGACCGCAGCTCGGCGAGGCCGTCGCCGAACGGCTGCTGCTGCGGGGCGCCGAGAAGGACTCCGTCGTCTGGGACTCCTGGCGGCGCGACGACGGCACCTGGGAGGTGCTGCTCGTCTACCGCGTCGCCGGTGAGCCGCATTCGGCGAGCTGGACCTACGACCCGCCGCGGCGGCTGGTCCAGGCCGTCGACGACGAGGCGCGCGCGTTGATCGGCGAGGCCACCCAGGAGCCCGCGGAACCGAGCTACCCCTTCGTGCCGAGGATCGCGCGGCTGCCGCGCGACCGGGTCATGGAGCGGCCGGAACGCGCGAGCGGCGCGGAGGAGCGGGCCGAGGAGGAACGCGACTCCCTGACCAGCCTCCTGGAGGCCGTGCCGAGCTTCCGCGGCGACATGGTCGTCCCCTCGCAGCCCGCATCGCCCGCGGCACCGGAGGTTCCCGCGGCCGCGGCGGCGGGCACCGACGGTGCGGTCGACGACCCCGAGGCCGAGGAGTCCGTGCCGCCGGCGCCCGCCGCGAGCGCGGGATCCGCGTACGCGGACGTCCTCATGCCGCGGTCCGTTGGCGCCCACCGGGACCGGCTGGTCGGCTCCACCGACCGGCAGGCCGAGGCGGACGGGGTCCGGCCGGGACGGCGGGCGACGGTGCCGAGCTGGGACGAGATCGTCTTCGGCAGCCGCCGCAAGAAGCAGGACTGACACGGCGGCACCACCGTCGGGCGACGGGTCAGGGCACACCGCAGGGCGCGGCCCGTCGAAAGCCGCCCGGTTCTCCCGCCCGTCCGCCGGCCGGCACCGTCGCGGGGCCACGCGAGGGTGACGCGCCGTGGACGGACGGGTGGGAGTGCCGGGCCTCAGCCCGGCTGGGGGCCCGTCGCCACGGGGCGGCCGGAGTGCGACCACTCGCTCCAGGAGCCGACGTAGAGGGCGGCGGGAACGCCGGCCGCCGCGAGGGCGAGCACCTCGTGGGCACCCGAGACACCCGAGCCGCAGTAGACACCGACCGCGGTGCCGGCGGTGGCACCGACGCCGGCGAAGCGGGCCGTCAGGTCGCCGGGCGCAAGGAAGAGCCCGGTGGCGGGGTCCACGTTCTCCGTCGTGGGGGCGCTGACCGCACCGGGGATGTGCCCGGCGACGGGATCGATGGGTTCGACCTCGCCGCGGTAGCGCTCCGACGCCCGGGCGTCGAGGAGCACGCCCTCGCGCGCCAGTGCCGCCGCGCCGTCGGCGTCGAGCAGGGGCAACCCGCCCGGGACCGCCGTGAAGTCCCCGTCCCCGTCGGCCGGTGCGCCCGTCTCCAGCGGGAGGCCGGCCGCCGTCCAGGCCGCGAGGCCGCCGTCCAGCACCCTCACCCGCTCGTGTCCGGCCCAGCGCAGCAGCCACCAGGCACGGGCGGCGCCCCAGCCCAGCCAGTTGTCGTAGACGACGACGTCCCGGTCCGGGCCGACGCCCGCGCGCCGCATGGCGGCGGTGAACACCGCCACGTCCGGCAGGGGATGGCGGCCGGCGTCGCCGGGCGGCCCGGCGAGTTCCGTCTCCAGGTCGACGTAGTGGGCGCCGGGGAGGTGGCCGGCCTCGTACTCGGGGCGTCCGGGCGGCCCGCCCATCCGGTAGCGGACGTCGAGCAGGACGGGCCCGCCGTCTGACGCGCCCTTCGGCCGCGCGGCCAATTCGGTTACGGTAATGACAGGATGCATGAGCCCATTGTGGTCACCCGGCACGGGGACCCTGCGGCGCGGCCCCCGGACGCGGCAGGCCCTGTGGTGCGAGCATTGCTGTGGTACCTCCTCCACGACCCCGAGCGCCGCTCCCCAGGAGAGAATTGATGACCGAGGTAGGGAACCGCCACCCGCACGGGACTCCGTGCTGGGTCAGCCTGCTGGCACGCGGCGTCGAGGCCACGCAGGAGTTCTACGGCCACCTGTTCGGCTGGGAGTTCCACCCGGGTCCGTCCTCGCTGGACACCTCTGTGCGCGCCACGCTGAACGGGAAGAGCGTGGCCGGTATCGGCGAACTGCCCCGGGGCCGGCAGCTGCCGATCGCGTGGACCACGTACTTCGCCGCCGACGACGCGGACAAGACCGCCGAACTGGTCCGCGGTTGCGGCGGCACGGTCGGCGTGGGCCCGCTGGACGCGGACGACGCTGGGCGGCTGGCGATCGCCCTGGACCCGCTGGGGGCGGTGTTCGGGATCTGGCAGGCCGTGCGCCACCGGGGCATCGAGACCTCCGGCGAACCGGGCTCGCCCGTGTGGAACGAACTGGTCACCCGCGAGACGTCGATGGTCGCCGCGTTCTACTCGCTGGTCTTCGGCTTCGAGACCCAGCACGTCGTCTCGACCGACTTCGACTACCTCACCCTGCAGCTCGACGGCCACCCGGTGGGCGGCATCCACGGCGTCGGCCGGGGTCTGCCGCGCGATCGCGGCGCGCACTGGATGGCGTACTTCGAGGTGACCGACACCGACGCGGCCGCGCGCCAGGTCGTCGAGCTCGGCGGCAACGTCCTGCGCGCCCCGCGCGACTCCGCGTACGGGCGGGTGGCCACCGTCACCGACCCCGAGGGCGCGGTGTTCACCGTGATCCGCACCGAGCCGCTGCCGGCCTGAGCCGGTCCACCGCCCGGCCGCCCGCGTGCAGGCGGGCGTTCGTCACCGGCTCGGAGACGACCGCCGGCACGTCCTCGGCAGGTCGGCTCCGCGACCGGCGGCCGGCCCCCGGTCGTGCGGGGCCCGCCGGCTGACGTCACGGGCCAGGGGCACGACGCCCGGCCTCAGACGGTGCCCGCGTGCTCCGGTGCGGTCTGGACCGGGACGAAGACCTTGTGGCCGAGGATCCCGGTGTCGACGGTGCCGTCCTCCTCGGCGTACCAGCGCCAGTGGGCGCCCGGGACGTCCCCGGCGGCGAGCACGATCCAGCCGCCGTCCCGGGAGGAGAGCCGGGCGAGCGCGGGGAGATCGTTCCCGGTGGGCGGCTGCGCCAGCACGAGGACGCCGGTGACGGGGCCGGTGCGGGTGGCGCTTCGGATGAGGCCGGCACCGACTTCCGGCGCGGGGACGGCCAGCGGGGACCGGGATCCACCGCTGACGTCCTGAAGTCCGGGGACCCTCAGCAGTCCGTGCTGGGCGTGCAGGTCGGGCAGAACGGTGCGGGCCGGGTCGACGGCCACCACGGTGACCGCGGCGCTGTCCTGGCGCGCGGTGTCCAGCAGGCTGCGCACCAGCGCCGCCAGGGTGTCGCGGGCGACGCGGAGGTCACCGAGGATGCTGAGGGTCCCGTTGAGCTGGCCGAGGTCGACCAGGAACTGGGCGTGGCCGCGTCCGGTCACACCCGCTCGGGCCAGCAGCGGCAGGGGCAGGCCGCCGGACTGGGCGTCGTTTTCCACGGACGTGGGGACCCCCGTGCGCTCCCAGCGGGTGGCGTCGAGGGCGGTCCACCGCGCCGGGGCGGGCGCGCCGCCGGCGGAGACGGCGGCGAGCATCTTGGTGGGGAGCGCGAGCACGCTGTAGACCCGGGTGGACGCGCCGGCCGGCCCGGTGACCGGACCGGGTGCGGCCAGCAGCTCGCGCAGGGTGTGCCGTACGACCGGCAGCGTGCGGGTGTCGGCTACCAGGGAGCGGCCCAGGGCGGCCCGGCGCCGGCGGCGCAGCGCGCGCTGGGCGGCCCGCGGCAGGCGCGGCCGCAGGACGCGGGCGGCGGCGCGCAGGGCGGTGCCGGTGCGGCGGGCGATCCGGCCCAGGGTGCGGCGGGCGATGACAAGGACGGTCAGCAGGGCCAGGCCGATGCCGCCGACGACGAGGGGGCCGATCGGAACCCGTCGGCCGGACGCGGCCGTTCCGGTGGCGGCGGGGTCCGGGGACGCCGCCGCGATCGGGACCGCCGCCGTGGCCTCGGGCAGCGGCCCCACCCGCACGCCCTCTCCGTTCGCGTCGTCGGGCAGGCGCAGCGCGAAGCCGGGGACCAGTTGCTCGGGCCTGGTGAACGTGGAACCGCCCGGAAGCACGCGGCCGGTGTTGAGGGCGAGGATCTCGGAGAACCGGTCGCCGTCGCCGAGGGTGCGCTCCGCGATGGCGAGGAGGGTCTCCTGCTGTCCGCCGTTCTGCTCGGGGGACGTGACGACGTAGTACCTGACGTCGTCCGCGGCGTCCGCGGTGACCGCTGCGACAGCGATCGCGGTGGCTGCGCGGGCCGGAACCGCCGACGCCGTACGGGCCGGCGTCAGGGCCGTCGCGGCGACAGCGATCCCGAGGGCCAGTACGAGCGCGGCCGGGCGCCTGACCAGGACCGCGACGCACATGGCCGAAACGTTTGCGGAGCGCAATCTCCATCCTCCTGAGCAGTACCCGCCCGAAACGCTGCTGTCATGAACAGTTCACCCGGGCGCGAGAAAGTCATGTTGTGAACTGAGCCTAGCCATACCGGAGTTACTACTGGCACGGCCGAGCGGTGAACGATCGGGGAAGGGCGACAGCGCTATGGCGAGACGGCACACCAGCGGATGGGAAGCGCTCGGTTTCGACAGCGACCCCACCCCGGGCGACCCGGAGGCCATCCGCACCCTCGCCCGGACGTACCGGGACCTGGGCGACCAGGCGGACCAGGCCTACCGGTTGCTCGGCACCGACGCCGCGATCCGGCACGGCAAGGGCCAGGCGATGGCCGCCCTGCAGGACAAGATCAGGGACATGCCGCGCTTCCTGGACCAGACGCGGACGTCCTTCCACTCGGCGGCCGACGCGTACTCCGTCTACGCGGGCGTGCTCACCGAGGCGCAGAGCCTGCTGGACCGGGCGATCGACCAGGGCGGGCCCGTCGCGGCGGCCGCCTCGGTGGTGGTCCCCGACCTGCCCCAGAACGCCACGCCGGAGCAGACGTCGAGCCATGACGCGCAGGTGACGGAGGTCGGCAACGCCAAGTCGCAGCTGTCGGCGGCGGCGGTGCTGGCCCAGCAGGCCCAGCAGATGCGCGAAGACGGGTCCGCCACCGCCTCCCGGGCCCTGGACGCGGCGGCGGACCAGGCCATTCCGGCGCGCAACATCTTCCAGAAGATCGGCGACTGGCTCGCGGACCACCCGATCTTCGAGATCATCATCGGCATCTTCGCCGGTCTCGTCGCGATCTTCTTCCCGGTGGTCGGCATCCTCATCGGGGCACTCGCCTTCGGCTTGTCGGTGATCCGGATGGTCTCCCAGGGGCATCTGGAGATAGGCGAGTTGATCGTCGGTCTGCTCACCATCGTGCCGGGCGGGGTGCTGCTGGGCCAGCTGGGCAGACTCGGCAACGTCCTCTCGAAGTTCGCGCCGCTGGGCAAGGCGCTGGCGACCGCGGGCCGTGGCGCGGGCACCATGTCGAACGCGGTCAAGGGCTGGGCGAAGACCTCCACCTTCACCCGCAAGGTCCTCACCCCGCTGGGCCGGGGCGTCAACTACGACGGGCTGAAGGTGAGGCCGGCCTTCGTGGTGACCCAGAAGGCGGTCGCCGAGGGGAGCACCGAGTTCGCGCTCGGCGCGACCGCGACCGTCATCTCGGACGTCGCCGCGGGCAGACAACTGGACGCGGGGAGGATCCTCGCCGGGGCCGCGGTGGGTGCGGCCGTCGGCGGCGGCTTCGCCGTGCTCGGAGGCACGAAGTTCGCCAACAACCTCAAGGACGCCTTCACCACGCAGGGCAAGTTCAAGAGCAACGTCGGCAAGGCGTTCTCGGCGTCGAGCTTCACCCCGGGCAGCCTGCTGCACGTCAACGGCCGGGAGATGCCGCAGAAGACCGGCTTCCACGGGATCACGAGCAAGACCGAGGGCGACCAGACCACCGGCGCGCTGAAGACCAAGGTCACCACGCCGGACGGTACGACCACCGAGACCAAGACCGAGCCGCCCACGCCCAAGCCCGCCGCGACGGCGGACGGGGGTCCGCAGCCGGAACCGAAGACCACGACGAAGACGACCACCCCGGACGGCTTCACCTCCAAGACCTCGGGCGGCACGAACACGATCGAGAGCCCGCAGGGCGACAAGGTCACGTACGACGGCACCCGGACCGGTGTGGACACCCCGGCCGGCAACGGCTCCCACCTCACCACCACGCTGTCCGACCACGGGTTCACGACGGCGAACGGCCCGTTCGGCGGGGGCGTCACCCAGGGCGCCGACGGCACCGTCGCCTTCAACGGCACCGGGGAGGCGGGGGTCCACGGCCCGAACCCGCCCGCCTTCACGGTCGCGGCCGGCGGTGACATCCACACCGGGGGACTCACGGTCCACGACGCGGGCGGCACCACCACGGTGTCCGGGGACGGGGTCTCCGTCCAGCACCAGGGCACCGTCACCTCGGTGTTCCACGGTGCTCCGGGCAATCCGCCGGTGGTCACACACGACACCGGGGCCGGTGCGGGCGGTAGCGTCGACGTCAATCTCGCGGGGCACCACGTCACGGCGCCCGCCGACGGCATCGGCGGCGGTGTGTCGCTGCCCGGCCACCAGCACGTCGCCCCGCCCCATGCGGGCGGTGTCCCGGTCCAGGACAATGGAGTGACCGGCACACTGCATCCGGACGGCACCGCGACGGTGAGCTCGATCGGCGGCCCGACCACGCACCTGGCCGGCGACGGGTTCACGGTCGTCCCCGACCCTCACCACCCCGGCACCACGGTGCGGTTCGAGAGCAACGCCGGGCACTACGGACTGGATTCCGCGGTCAACGTGACGACGCAGGGCGGCCCGTCCGTCAGCGCCGACAGCGACGGCATCGTGACCGTGCAGGCCGGCCCGGGCGCCCACGGGGGCACGGCGTTCTTCACTCCGGACGGCGTCACGCTGACCGGCGACAACGGCGCCCCGTTCACCGTCGGCCAGAACGGCTCCTTCACCGTCGGCGGCATCAGCCACAGCGGGAACGGCGACCTCACGGCCGGCGGCACCACCGTCCACGCCGACGGCACCGCCGACTTCACGCAGGGCGGGTTCCGGTACCACGTCGGCGCGGACGGCGTCATCGCCCCCGCACCCGGCCAGCACGGCCCTCCGGGACCCGACGGTGTCCCGACCCAGCCTCCACCGCTGGCGCAGGCGGCCCCCGGCCACCCGGTGTCCCACGGCAACCTCACGGTCTCCGTGGACGGCCATGGAACACCGACGGTCGGCGTGCAGGGGACGAGCACGGTGGACGCCGGTGGTCACGTCGTGACCACGACGGCTTCGGTGTCGGGCGGCGCCACGACCCTGGACTCCGGCGGATTCCAGGTGACCACCGGCCCGAACGGCACGACGGCGACCGGGCCGGGGTTCACCGCCCACCGTGGCCCCGGCGGCATCACGGCGGGCGTGCCGGGCGGCCCGCCCGCCGTGTCGGTCACGCTCGGCCAGAACGGCGGGGCCACGGTCGCCGTCGGCGGCAGCACGACGACGCTCGGCCCGGGCGGCGCCACGACGCACGTGGCCGGTGGCGTGGTGGCCACCGGCAACGGAACGGTCTCCAGCGCACCGGTCGGGCAGGGCACCACCGTGGACACCGGCGCGGGCGGCGCCAGCGCCACCGTGAACGACGGTCAGGGCGGCGCGTTCACCGTCCGCGCCGGTACCGACGGCGCCCACCGCCCGACCGCCGACATCACCCACCCGGACGCCCAGGGCAATCCGGTCCGGGCCCAGGTCGGCGCGAACGGGATCAGCTCGCAGGGCGTCACTGTCCAGAGCGCCCCGGGCCACGACGGCGTCAGCTTCAGCCAGCAGGGCACCACCGCGACGACGACCACGACCTCCGGCGTCGACGGCACCGTGAACGTCACCGGCCCCGACGGCAGCGTCCAGGTCGGCGGCCCGTCGGTCACCGTCTCCAACACCGCGGGGCAGAGCGTCACCACCACGCACGGCACGATCACGGCGGCGGGCAACGGCTACACCACCACGCTCACCCCGGACGGCCACGGCGGCTTCAGCACCCGGACGGTCGACGACACGTCCGGCGTCGGCCACACCGTCGACCCCAACGGGCGTCTGAGCGTGGAGAATTCGCCCAGCGGGGCGACGATCACGGCGACGCGTGACGGCGCGACCGTCCTGACCCCGCCCGGCAAGGGCCCCGCCTACGTCGGCAGCCCCCCGCTCGTCGGCGGCGACAACACCCTGACCAACGGGACGGGCGGCACGACGGTCTCCACCCGGGGCGCCCATCCCTTCGCCGCGCCCGGCACCACCGTCAGCCACAACGGCGACGGACACGTGACCGTCGAGCACGGCGCGGGGACCGGGAGCTTCGGCCCCGGCGGCGTCACGCACCTGGGCCCCAACCCGAACGGCCCGGTCGATGCCCAGGGCAGGCCCGTCGACACGGGCGGCAACCCGGTCGGCAACGGGCCGGGCGAGACACCCGTGTCCACCGTGACCGGCGACGGCCAGGGCGGCATCACCGTGCGGACCCCGGGGAACGGCCCCACGATCCACCACACCGGCGGCTTCGGCGGCCGGTCCACGGTGGACACCGGCAACGTCACGGTCACCAAGTCCGACAGCGGCTACGCCAACGCGACCACACCGGCGGAGAAGTCCGGGGTCCTGCCCGGCAAGGACAGCCCCTTCGCCCCGCAGGGCCCGCCCGCCACCTTCACCGTCGGCGCGAACCACCCGGGCGGGCCCAGCGTCCGGGTGCCGATCTGGGGCGGCGGCTCCGGCGTCACCAGCGGCAGCCTGCACGTCGACCACACCGGCAACGGGACCTTCCAGGTCGGCGGCCCGGGCGGCCCGGGCGACTCCGTCACCGTACGGCCGGACAACAGCCTCACCGGGGGCCCCGGTGTCCACGTCACCGACCACCCCGCCGTCACCCCGCCGCAGGGCGGGCAGGGGCCCTCGATCCCGGCCCACCAGACGGCCACGCTCAGCGACGGCACCACGGTCACCAACCTGGGCGGCCCCGCCGCCTTCACCCCACCCGGCGGCGCCCCGGGCACCACGGTCGACCACGGCACCGCCACCACCACCGACCCCGGCAACGGCGTCACCATCACGCAGAACCCGCACGGCTCGGCCGACTTCGAGTACACGGGCAACGGCGAGAACACCACGCTGCACGTCGGTCACAGCGGAGTCACCGGGTCGGTGGACAGCAACGGCACCACCCACACCTTCACCGCGGGCGACAGCAGCGCCGTCACGGTCCGGGACGCGGGCGGCACCAAGGTCGCCGGCATCGACGGCGCGGGCGGCTTCACCGAACAGCACTCGCCGGTGGACGACTACGCGTTCAACGGGGGCAGCACCCTCAAGCCGGACGACTACCGGGAGTTCGCCTGGGAGGCCGCCCGAGGCGCGCTCAAGGGCGTCATCCAGAACTTCGCGGTCGCCGGTGTCCAGATCGGCCTGGGCGCGGACCCCACGACCGCCCTGGAGAACGCCGCCCTCGGGGTGGGCACCTCGGTCGCCAACAGCGTCACCAACAAGCAGTTGGAGAACAGCCACATCTTCCAGACCAAGGGCCCCGAGGTCCTCTACACCGACATCCCGGTGAAGTTCATCAACACGGCCAACGACAACCAGAACCGGGAACTGCTCAACCCTCCGCAGCCGGAGGGCCCGGTGTCGCTCACCCCGGAGGAGCTGGCCTGGATCCAGGCCGAGCAGAGCGAACAGAGCCCGGGCCAGTAACCCCGCTCCGGCCCGCGACAGCCCGCCCGACCGTCCGCCCCTGCCGCACGACCGTCCAGCCCGCTCCACAGGAGAGGAACCGCCCCCATGCCGCAGTTCGACGTCAAGACCGAGATCACCGACTCCACGTCGGCGACCGTGACCAACGAGTACGACCAGGCCATCGCCCAGCTCCGCAAGATCAAGACCGATATCGACAACCTGCTCGCGGACGGCTACCGCACCCCGGCGGCGGAGACGAAGTTCCGGCCGTTCTTCGAGTCCTTCCACAAGGGCTACAACGACGTCATCGAGGGGCTGCCGGGCATCTCCCAGTACGTCAAGAGCGTCGGCGAGGGCTTCACCGAGACCGACACCCAGCTCGGCAACAGCCTCCCCCACTGATCCCTGTCGCCCAGCCCCACGGCGGACGGGCCGGACCGCAGACCTGTCCGGCCCGTACCGCCTCCGTTCGCTTCGGAAGGAACCGAGGAGCAGCCCCATGCGCCTGACCGTCACCGTCGTCGACCCCGATCCCCGGACGGGCCGGGCGGCCGACATCGTGATCGACACCGACCCCGGTGTCCCGGTCGGCGAACTGGCCGGAGAGCTCGGTCAGGCCCTGCTCGGCACCGCGCCCGCCGGCGAGCCGCCCGTGCTGTACGCGGGCGCCGACCGGCTCCCCGCGGAGCAATCCGTGGCCGCCGCCGGACTGCGCTCGGGCGGCCTGCTCGCCCTCGGGACACCGCTCGACGTGCCGCGGGCCGGCCAGGAGCCCGAGGGCGTGGTGGAGTTGCGCGCCATCGGCGGCACCGGCGCCGGATCGGTGTTCCGGCTGCCGCCGGGCAACTTCGACATCGGTTCCGACGCGACGGCCCGCGTCCGGCTGCCCGCCGATGCCCTCCCGGGGATCGCCGCCCACCTCGTCGTCGCCGTGAACGGCAGCGTCCTGGTGCGCGCCGCACACGGCGAGACCCTGCGTCTGGACGACAGCGAGCTGACCGGCACCGGGCAGTGGCGGGACTGGCCCGTCGCCGGTGTGCTGACCTGCGGGCCCGTCCTGCTGGAACGGACCGAGGCCACCGCCCCCGACGCCGCCGTGGTCCCCTCGGCCGACGGGACCGGTCTCGACTACAACCGCCCGCCCCGGCTGCTCCCGCCGACCCCGAAGAATCGTTTCCGGCTGCCGCGACCGCCCAGCAAGCAGGCCCGCAACAGACTCCAGCTGCCGATGATCTTCGCACCGCTCGTGATGTCCGGCGCCATGACGGCCCTCACCGGCAACTCCCGCATGCTCCTGTTCGGCCTGCTCTCCCCGGTCATGGCCCTGGTCAACCAGCTGACCGCCAAGCGGCGCGGCAAGGAGACGTACGCGGAGCAGCTCGCCGTCTACAAGGAGACCAAGGCCGAGCTCGACCAGGAGGTCGAGGAAGCGGTCCTCGCCGAGCAGGCCGCCCGCCGGGCCGCCTGCCCCGACCCGGCCACCGCCCTGCTCATCGCCGCCGGTCCGCGCCGCCGCCTGTGGGAACGCCGCTGGCGGGACGACGACTTCCTGCTCCTGCGGCTCGGGGTGGCCGACCGGCCCGCCTGGGTCGAGCTGGAGGACCCGGCCGAGGCCGAGCACCGCCGCCGGGTCACCCGCACCACGCACGCCGTGCCCGTCGCGGTCTCGCTCCGCGACGCGGGCGTCGTGGGCCTGGCCGCCGACGTACGCGCCTCCGACGCGGCGCTCCGGGTCGGGGGCGCGCCTGCCGAGGGCAGTGGCGCCGACGTCATGGCTTCCCTGGCGCGCTGGCTCGTGGCCCAGGCCGCCGTCCTGCACAGCCCGTCCGACCTGCGCATCTACGTCCTGTCCGGCTCGTCCGGCGCGGACCGCTGGTCCTGGGTCCACTGGCTGCCGCACTGCGCCCCGCAGGGCGAGGACACCGTGAGCCTCGTCGGGTCCGGCGCCGAGTCACTGGGCCGCCGCGTCGCCGAGCTGAGCGCCCTGATCGCCGCCCGCAGGGCCGCGGGCCGCAACGCTCCGCGCGGCGGCGCCGCCGGTGAGCCCGACATCCTCGTGGTCCTGGACGGCGCCCGCCGGCTGCGCGCGCTGCCCGGCGTCATCCAGATCCTCCGCGACGGCCCCGAGGTCGGGGTGTACGCGCTCTGCCTGGACGACGAGGAGCGGCTGCTGCCCGAGGAGTGCCAGGCCGTCGCCGTCGCCGGGGTAGGCGGTCTGTGGATCCGCCAGGCCGGAGTGGAACCGGTGACCGGCGTCCTCATGGACGCCCCCGAGCCGGCCTGGTTCACCGGGGTGGCCCGCGCGCTCGCCCCCGTACGGGACGTCGGCGACGACGCCGAGGAGGGCCTGCTGCCCACCTCGGCGCGACTGCTGGACGTGCTCGGTCTGGAACCGCCCACCGCCGAGGCCGTCGCCGCCGCGTGGGCGGTGTCCCCGCGCAGCACCAGGGCCGTGCTCGGGGAGGGCGTCGACGGCCCGTTCGCCGTCGACCTCAGGGCCGACGGGCCGCACGGCCTGATCGCCGGCACCACCGGCTCCGGCAAGTCCGAACTGCTGCAGACGCTCGTGGCCTCGCTGGCCGTCGCCAACCGGCCCGACGAGCTGAACTTCGTCCTCGTCGACTACAAGGGCGGCAGCGCCTTCGCCGAGTGCGAGGACCTCCCGCACACCGTCGGCATGGTCACCGACCTCGACACCCACCTCGTCGAACGCGCCCTGACCTCGCTCGGCGCGGAACTGCGCCGCCGCGAGCACATCCTCGCCGACGCCGGCGCCAAGGACATCGACGACTACACGGACAAGCGCGCCCGCCGCCGCGAACTCGGCCCGATGCCACGGCTCGTCCTGGTCATCGACGAGTTCGCCTCCATGGTCCGCGAACTGCCCGACTTCGTCTCCGGACTGGTCAACATCGCCCAGCGCGGCCGGTCGCTCGGCATCCACCTGATCCTCGCCACCCAGCGCCCCTCCGGCGCGGTCACCGCCGACATCCGCGCCAACACCAACCTGCGGATCGCCCTGCGCACCACCGACCCGGCCGAGAGCCGGGACATCATCGACGCCCCCGACGCCGGCCAGCTCTCCCCCCGCACCCCCGGCCGCGCCTACGCCCGCCTCGGCCACGCCGTCCTGCTGCCCTTCCAGACCGGCCGGATCGGCGGGCGCCGCCCCGACCTCACCACCACCTCCGAGGGCGACCACCCGGCCCCCCTCCTCACCGAACTGCACTGGGAGGAACTCGGCGACCCGCCGCCCGCCCGCCGGGGGGACGGCGAGCAGCGCGCCGTCCAGACGGTCACCGACCTGGCCGTCCTGGTGCAGGGCATCGGCGCCGCCGCCGAACTGCTCGGCATCCCCGAGCCCCGCCGCCCCTGGCTGCCGCCGCTGCCGGACTCCTACGCGCTCCCCGAGGGCAGCGGCCCGTCCTACGACGCCGAGGGCCGCCTCACCCCGGTCACGTTCGGGCAGGTCGACGTGCCCGCGGAACAGGCCCGCACCGACCTCGTCCTCGACTTCGACGCGATGGGCCACCTCCACCTCATCGGCGCGCCGCGCAGCGGCCGTTCCCAGGCGCTGCGCACCCTGGCCGCCGCCGTCGCCCGCGACCACAGCACCGCCGACGTCCACATCTACGGGCTGGACTGCGGCAACGGCGCCCTGCAGGCGCTGGCCGAACTGCCGCACTGCGGCGCCGTCGTGGACCGCGGCCAGGTCGAACGCGTGGTCCGGCTGCTCAACCGGCTGGTCGCCGAACTCAACAGCCGCCGCGCCCAGCTCGGCCGCGGCGGGCTCGCCGACCTCACCGAGCTGCGCCGCCGCCGCAGCCCCCTCAGGCGCCCACCGCACCTGCTGCTCCTGGTCGACCGCTTCGAGGCGTTCGAGCGCGACTTCGGCACCTACGACCAGGGCAGCGTCATGGAGAAGATGCTCCTGCTGCTCCGCGAGGGCGCCGCCGTCGGCATCCACCTCGTCCTCACCGGCGACCGGATCCTGACCTCGTCCCGGTTCGTCTCCACCACCGAGGACAAGCTCGTACTGCGGCTCAACGACCGCAACGACTACTCCGCCGTCGGCGTGCCCTACCGGGAGATACCCGCCGAACTGCCCGCCGGCCGTGCCATCCGGCTCAAGGACACCTGCAGCGTCCAGATCGCGCTCATCGACCCCGACCCCAGTGGCGCCGCGCAGGCGGCCGCCCTGGACCGGATCGCCAAGCTGACCGCCGAACGCGACCGCGCGGTACCGGCCCAGCTCCGTCCCTTCCGGGTGGACGTGCTCCCGGACCGGTTCTCCTTCGAGGACGCCCTTACCCGCATCCCCGAGGGCGCCTCCCCGCTGTGGGCGATGGTCGGTGTCGGCGGCGACGAACTCTCCGCCGTGGGAACGGACCTGGCCGCCGTCCCCACCTTCGTCATCGCCGGGCCGCCCCGCTCCGGGCGCAGCACGGTCCTGCTCACCATGGCCCGGTCCCTGCTCGCCCGCGGCAACAAACTGGTCGTCGTCGCCCCCCGGCCGTCTCCGCTGCGCTCCCTGGCCGGCCGGCCGGGTGTCGTGGACGTCCTCACCGATCCCGACGTGGCGCTCGCCGACTTCCGCAAGGCCCTGCACGGCGTCGACAGCCCGACCGGCGCCATCCTGCTGGACGACGCCGACATGCTGGCCCACTCCGAGATCGACTCCGACCTCACCACCTTCGCCCGCGGGGCCGCCGGGGACGGCTGGGGCCTGATCGCGGCCGGCAACAACGAGGCGTTCCTCAGCAGCATGAGCGGCTGGCAGGTCGCGCTCCGCCGCAACCGCTGCGGTGCGATCCTCGCCCCGCGCAACCTCAGCGACGGTGAACCCGTCGGCGCCCGTCTCCCGCACGGCCTGCTGGGGGCCGACCCCGAACCCGGCAGGGCGTACCTGCACCTCGGGGACGGCAGGTACGTGACCGTCCGCGTCCCCGAGCCGGGCGGCGGGCGCTGAACACCGCGCCGCGACGGGCCCGGTCCTCCCGCGGGAGGACTGGGCCCGTCGTGCCGCTCGCGGTCAGGACGGGGTGATCACACCGAAACTGAACGTCGAGGTGATCGCGTCGAACACGTCGTACAGCGGTTCCGCCAGCGGGAGGTTCGGGCTGGAGCAGGTGATCACCAGCACCTGGCCGCTCTCGTCCGGGAACGGCACCACCGTGTGCATGATCAGCAGCTTGGTCCTGATCCCGTGCGAGACCTCGGCCTCCTCGACGCCCTTCACCCGTCCCACCGGGCCGATCCCCGGCAGTTCCACGGTGCTGAACGTCCGGGCCGTGCCCTCGCCCTGACGGCCGCCCGCCGCCGAGAACTCCTTGCTCAGATCGTGCAGCGAGAAGCTCCGCCCCGGCGGTGGCGTGACCTTGAAGATCATCACGTTCGCCATCAGCAGGCCGTCCTCGTACATCGTGAACGTGCCCGCCGCGTACACCGCGCCGCGCCGCTGCGCGCCCTGCGCGATCCGCCGCACATTGCGGAACGTCTCGTTGATCCGGTCCCGCTCCGCCTTGTCCGGCGTCTGCTTCATCAGCGCGGCCCGGATGCCGGCCAGCGCCTCGCCGGACAGGTCGTACTCCACCCAGCCGTCCGGTATCCGAAGGCCGAACGCCAGGGTTCCGTCAAGGGCCATCGCCGCGCGCTCCTCAGTCAGTGCCGTGTGGACCTGTCGGGTGGGTCGGCTACTTCGCGGTCAGGGACTCCGCGCTCTGGTTGTCGTAGTCGGTGAACGCCTTGACGATCTGGTCGCAGGCGTCCTTCAGCTGGTTCCCCTGGCGCTTGAGCTGCGTACGGCCGTCGCTCCACGCGCTCTCGAAGTGGCCGCCGGAGGACGCCAGCGGTGCGCCCACGGCCGTCTCGTCGAAGCCCGTGGGCTTGGTGTCGATGAGGTCCATCACCCGGCCCAGCAGCCCGCTCAGATCCTCCAACTCGTCACCCGGAATCTGAATCTCTGCCATGAGGGCTCCTCTCCCGACCGGCGGTGATGAACTGCGTCGCGGTCAAGAACCTAGCGCGCACCGGTGAGTTCGCGTCCTGGCGTCATTGAACCCCGCCTGAATCGTTGTCAACCTCTGTGCGCACGGCGGGCGTTCCGTTCGGGCCCGCCGCGCGGGCGGAGAGCCGATCCGGCCGGCGACCCTCAGTCGGAGGCCACCGGCAGGACGTCCGGCGAGAGGGCGGAGGCACCGGCCGTGGCGGCCGTCACCCGGCGGCGGTGGTGCCTGCGGCACAGGACCTCGTAGCCGACCTCGTCGCCCGGACCGTTCACATCGCCGACCACGACCTGGGCACCCGCGACGACCATCTCACCACCCACCGTACGGGCGTTGTGCGTGGCCCGCGCCCCGCACCAGCACAGCGCCTCCACCTGCAACTGCTCCAGGCGGTCCGCCAGCTCGACCAGGCGCTGCGAGCCCGGGAACAGCCTCGTGCGGAAGTCGGTGGTGATGCCGAACGCGAAGACGTCCTTGTCCAGGTCGTCCACCACCCGGGCCAGCTGGTCGATCTGCTCCGGCGCGAGGAACTGCGCCTCGTCCACGATCACGTAGTCCACCCTGCCGCCCCTGGACAGCAGGTCCACGACGTACCCGTACAGGTCCATCCCCTCGGCGGCCTCCACCGCCTCCGTGACCAGGCCAAGCCGCGACGACAGCTTTCCCTCCCCCGCCCGGTCGTCCCGCGTGAAGATCACGCCCTGGAGCCCGCGGGCAGACCGGTTGTGCCCGATCTGCAGCGCCAGTGTGCTCTTTCCGCAGTCCATCGTTCCGGAGAAGAACACGAGCTCAGGCATGAGGGGGCGACGGCCTTTCGGGGCGGCGGACGGTGGTGGGCGGTGGGTGTGCGGGCGGCGTGCGGGACTCAGGAGCGTACTTCGAGCAGGGGCACCAACTGCTCGACGGGGGTCATCGAACCGTGCAGACCCACCATCGAGGACTCCCCCGGTTCGGTTCGGGTGGCGACGACGGCGACGTCGTCCCGGGCGACGGCCACGACGTCGCCGATGCGCCCGCGCACCCTGTCCTCCACGTGCGGGCCGAACCAGCCCATCCCGATGGCCTCGTCACGGGTGGCGACCCACATCTGCTCGCCGAGGACCTCGCTCCACACGGCGTGGACGTCGGCGGCCGCGCCGGGGACGGCGTAGACGTGCCGGGCCCGGGCCTCGCCGCCGAGGACGGCGACGCCCGCACCCAGTTCCCAGTCCTCGTCGAAGTCGATCCGCGACTCAGGGTCGAAGGGGATGTCGATCATGCCGTGGTCCGCGGTCACGTAGAGCGCGCTGCGCGGCGGCAACTGCTCCGCGAGCCGCTGGACCAGGCGGTCGGCCGTCATGAGCTGGCCGCGCCAGGCGTCGGAGTCGACGCCGTGCCGGTGGCCCATGGAGTCCAGCTCGCTGTAGTACGTGTAGACCAGCGCCCGGTCGGACGCGGCGAGCCGTTCGGCGGTGAGGTCCATGCGCTCGTCGCCGGTGAGCCGCCCGTGGAACGTGCCGCCGCTCAGGGCGATCTTCGTCAGCGGGGTGTGCTGGAAGGTGGGCGAGGTGACCTGGCAGGTCTCGACCCCGGCGTCCTGGACGAGCTGGAAGGCGGTGGGGTGCGGCTGCCAGTCCTGCGGGGACGTCCACGGCAGCCAGCGCAGCTGGTTCATCAGCCCGCCCGTGTCCGGGTTGAGGACGGTGTAGCCGGCCAGCCCGTGGGCGCCGGGCGGCAGGCCCGTGCCGACCGAGGCGAGCGAGGTGGCGGTGGTCGAGGGGAAGCCCGCGGTGAGCGGCTGCCCGGTACCGCCGGTCGAGGTGCCCAGCAACGAGGTGAGGAAGGGCGCCTCGTCCGGGTGCCGCAGGATCAGTTCCCAGCCCATGCCGTCCACCAGGAAGACGCAGACCCGGTCGGCCGGCGCCAGGCGCAGCGCGGTCGGCGGGAGGCCGGTCACACCGAGGCCGGCGGCCACCGCGGGCAGCAGGTCGCTGAGCGCGGCCGTGCCGTAGCGCGGGGCGGGGGCGCTCGCGGGGTCCAGCGGTGCGGACTCGTACGGGGGGACGGGATGGGCCATCAGGCGGCCGTGCTCGCGGTCGCCTCGGAGAGGGCCTGCGCGAAGGCCAGGGTCTGGCGCACGGTCTCGGGGCCGTCGCCCGCCTCGCTGACCCGCAGGCTCAGGTCGTCGGCCGTGGAGGAGCCGGTGTAGCCGTGGTCGGCCTCGCAGTTGGGGTCGCCGCAGGCGGCGGGCTCCAGGTCGATGCGGCTGACCGCGCCCCAGCCGATGGTGAGCACGACCTCGCGGGGCAGGGTGCCCACGGTGTAGGACTCGGGGTTGGCGACCACCCGGCTGAGCACGACCGAGGAGATCCGCTCCAGCTTCACCGATTCGGTGGAGGTGGTGGCGTACGGCGTCGGGGACGTGTCGTCGGCACCCTGCTCGTCGGTGTGGCTGACGATGAAGCGCGTGCTGGTCAGCACGAGCACGGTGACGTGCCGGCGGACCTCGTTGGCGTCGAAGGTGGTCTCCTGGTGGACCAGGTACGAGTGGACCGGCTCCCCGCCGACGGAGGCCTCCACGGCCTCGGCCACGAGGGTCGGGTAGTAGCCGCTGCGCTCGATCGCCGCGCGCAGCCCCTGGGTGGTCGTACCGGTCTTCGCCATGCGCACCATCCTAGTGCGGCGCATGTGTTCAGAAGGACGACAGTGCGCGTGGTCCGAGGTCCGTTCGAGCGGGGGGGCGCGCGAGCCGCACGGACGCGCCGAGCACCGTCAGTCCCTCGGCGGCGACGACGACCGGTTCGAGGTCGACGGAGACGACCTCGGGCAGGTCGTCGACCAGCAGCGAGACCCGCAGCAGCAGCTCCTCCAGGGCGGCGGTGTCGACCGGCTCGGCGCCGTGCCAGCCGAAGAGCAGCGGGGCGGCCCTGATGGAACGCACCAGCTGGGCGGCGTCCCGGTCGGTCGCGGGGACGAGGCGGTGCGCGGTGTCGCCGAGCAGTTCCGAGGCCGCGCCGGCGAGGCCGAAGGACAGCACGGCGCCGGCGCCCGGGTCGACGGTGGCGCGGACGACGGTGTCCACCCCGCGCGGCGCCATGGCCTGCACCACAAGGTGCAGCTCCTCGGGCTTGCCGAGGCGTGCGGTCAGCTCCTCGTGCGCCCGGCGCAGGTCGTCGGGGTCGGCGAGGTCGAGACGGACGGCGCCGAGGTCGGCGCGGTGGCGCAGGTGCGGGGCGGTGGTCTTCAGCGCCACGGGGTAGCCGAGGCGGCGGGCGGCGTCCAGGGCGGTGGCGACATCCGGCGCGGGCAGCGCGGAGCGCACGGCGATGCCGTAGCGGGCCAGCAGCGCGGCGGCGGAGGCCTCGTCCAGGGTGACGCCGGGGGCGCCGTCCGCGGCCCGTTCCCCGGTGTCCTTCAGCAGCCGCGCCACGTCCAGGCGGGCCGCGGCCCCGTCCACGTCGTCGAACTCGGGCACCTTGCCGGGGGTCGCGGCGTCCCGGCGCCACTGGGCGTAGGCGGCCGCCTGGGCGAGGGCCTTCACGGCGCGCTCGGCCGCGGCGTAGGCCGGGATGCCGGCCGCGGCGAGGCGGGTGCCCATGGCCTCGAGCGCGGTGTGGACGATCGCCACGGGTTTGCCGCCGCCGGCCTCGGCGACGGCGCGCTCCAGGGCGGCGGCGAGGTCGGGGTCGTCGCCGGTCTCGGGGTGCCCCTGCAGTTCGTCGCCGACGCGCGGGATGGCCGTGACGACGACGGCGTCGTGGGCGGGATCGCGCAGCGCGGCGCCGAGCGCGGCGTGGAAGTCCTCCGGCGCCGCGGAGGTCGTGAGGTCCGCGGGGCGGGCCGGCTCCAGTCCGGCGGTGAGGCACGCGTCGTAGGTGAGCAGACCGAGCGACTCGGAGTTGCCGAGGACGGCGACGCGGGATCCGGACGGCAGCGGCTGGCAGGACAGCAGCAGCCCGGTGTCCAGGAGCTCGGTGACGGTGTCGGTGCGGATGACGCCCGCCTGCCGCAGCAGCGCGGAGACGGTGCTGTCGGGGATGCGGGTGACCGGCACGGTGTGGCCGGGCGGGGTCGCCGCGAAGTGGCGTGCGCCCTTGACCACCACGACCGGTTTGACGGCGGCGGTGCGGCGGGCGAGCCGGTAGAACTTCCGCGGGTTGCCGAGGGTTTCGAGGTAGAGCAGCGCGACGTCGGTGGCCGGGTCGTCGTGCCAGTACTGGAGGATGTCGTTGCCGGAGACGTCCGCGCGGTTGCCCGCGGAGACGAAGGACGACAGCCCGGCGCCGCGCCGGTGCAGCCCGGACAGCATGGCGATGCCGATGGCCCCGGACTGGGTGAACAGCCCGAGCCGCCCGGCTTGCGGCATCTCGGGGGCCAATGAGGCGTTGAGCCGGACGTCGGCGGCGGAGTTGAGGACGCCGAAGGCGTTGGGCCCGATGACGCGCATGCCGTACGAGCGGGCCTGGCGGACCAGGGCGCGCTGCCTGCGGTTGCCCTCCGGGCCGGACTCGGCGTAGCCGGAGGACAGGACGAGCAGGCCGAGGACGCCGTGCGAGCCGCACTCGTCGACCACTTCGGCGACGTTCTCCGCGGGGACCGCGATCACGGCGAGGTCGACCTGTCCGGGGATCTCCGCGACGGAGCGGTGGGCCGGGACGCCCTCGGGCTCCAGGACCGGCAGGCCGGCGTCGAAGGAACGGTTCACCGCGTGCATCCGGCCGGTGAAGCCGCCCTCGGTGATGTGCCGCAGCACGCTGCGGCCGACGCCTCCGGGCCGCCGTCCGGTGCCGATCACGGCGATCGAGGACGGGCTGAGCAGCCGCCGTACGGACCGCGCCTCGGCGCGCTGCTCGCGGGCGCGCATGACGGCGACGGACTGCTCGGTGGGTTCGAGGTCGAACTCGAGCCGGACCACGCCGTCGGTGAAACTGCGCTGCTGGGTGTATCCGGCGTCCGTGAAGACCTTGATCATCTTGCGGTTGGCGGGCAGCACCTCGGCGATGAAGCGCCGGATGTCGCGCTCACGCGCCACGGCGGCGACATGCTCCAGCAGCGCGGAGGCGACGCCGCGGCCCTGGTGGGCGTCCTGGACGAGGAAGGCGACCTCGGCCTCGTCGGTCTCCGTGCGGTCGTAGCGGACGGTCGCGATGAACTCGCCGCCGACGAGGGCCGCCAGCCCCACCCGGTCGCGGTAGTCGTGGTGGGTGAAGCGGTGCACGTCCCGGTCGGACAGGCGCGGGTAGGGCGCGAAGAAGCGGTAGTACTTCGACTCGTCCGAGACCTGCTCGTAGAAGCTGACCAGCCGGCCCGCGTCGTCGGGCCTGATGGGCCGGACGTGGGCGATCCCGCCGTCGCGCAGGACGATGTCCGCCTCCCAGTGGACCGGGTACTCACGCTCTTCCGTGGGCGGCGGGCTCGTCATGGGGCCAGCGTACGGCCATCGGGGGACGCGGGATCGGTGCGACCATGTCAGGGACGGAAGGGACCGACCGGTGCGCCCGGCGTGGCAGACTGGTCTAGACCACCCTGGAACGACCCGAAGGACAACACCATGGCTGAGCGCCGCGTCACCGTCGGCTGGGCCGAGGGCCTCCACGCACGCCCCGCAGCGATCTTCGTCCGCGCCGCGACCGCCGTCGGCGTCCCCGTGACCATCGCCAAGGCCGACGGTGCCCCCGTCAACGCCGCCTCGATGCTCGCCGTGCTGAGCCTGGGCGCCGCGGGCGGCGAGGAGGTCGTCCTAGCCTCCGACGCCGAGGGCGCCGACGCCGCGCTCGACAGCCTGGCCAAGCTCGTGTCCGAGGGTCTGGAAGAGCTTCCCGAGACCGTCTGACCCGGTCGCCGGACCTGCGGGCCGGGGCCGCGAAATCCGACCGGATTTCGCGGCCCCGGCTATTTCGGCACTCGCCGAATTCTCCAGGCTCACGACGGAATCATGGGCGCAAAATACAGCGCACCCCTATTGTCTCAGTTGTATACGGCACTTCTGTTAAACGCGATCGCTCGTTTTGTGTACGGCATGTTTCCGATTCCTCACCCGGGGGGCGCGCCGCGGCCCGCGCGCTCCGGGCGGCGCAGCCGGTGCACCGAAGTGGCGCGCTCCACGTGGTCGGCCATCGCCGTGCGGGCGCGCTCGGCGTCCCCGCGGGCGACGGCGTCCACGACCGTTCCGTGCTCCTCCCAGGACTCCGCCGCGCGGCCCGGCGAGTCCACCGCGTACACCCAGGCGATCTTGTGCCGCAGCTGCGTCAGCAGCGCGACCAGCGTGGGACTCCCGGAAGCCTGCGCCAGCGTCTCGTGGAACCAGCCGTCCAGCGCCGGCAGATCGGACAACTGCCCCTGCGCGGAACGCTCCTGCCCGAGCCGCACCAACCCGCGCAGCACCTTGACGTGCGCCTCGGTGCGCCGCTGGGCGGCGCGCGCGGCACCCAGCGGCTCCAGCAGGCCGCGGATCTCCAGCAGGTCCGCGGCCTCCTGGTCGGTGGGCTCGGCCACGGACGCGCCGGCGTGCCTGCGGGTGCGGACGAAGCCCTCGGACTCCAGGGTCCGCAGCGCCTCGCGGACCGGGACCCGCGACACCCCGTAGCGCTTGGCGAGCTGCTCCTCGGTCAGCCGGGTGCCCGGCGCGAAGTGCCCGCTGATGATGTCGTCACGGATCGCCGTGCACACCGCCTGGGCCGAAATCCGGCGCTCCGCGCCGCCCGTCCCGTTCACGTCCGGTCCCACATCGCCGGTTTCCTCTCCTTGCCTGCCGACGGCTGCCGCTTAATTACCGCGTAACGCAGATGCCGGCGTTTCTGTGGCGACTCTATTCCAGCACGCCGTCGATTCCGGCGGCGGTCCTGAATTCATGGAGCGTTTTTGGACACAGCTCCGGGCATGCCGAAGGCCCCGGCGGGGGGAGCCGGGGCCTTCGGGTGGGGGGAGGGAGGTGGACCGGGCGGCCGCGAAGGCCGGGAAGACCGGAAAGACCGGCAAGACCAGGAAGACCGGAAAGGTCAGAAGAGGACGCCGTGGGAGCGCAGATACGCCACCGGGTCCACGTCGGAGCCGTACGCAGGGGTGGTCCGGGCCTCGAAGTGCAGGTGCGGGCCGGTCACATTGCCCGTGGCGCCCGACAGGCCGATCCGCGTGCCGGCGGAGACCGTCTGGCCAACCGAGACGCCGATCGAGGACAGGTGGCCGTACTGGGTGTACATGCCGTCCGCGTGCCGGATCACGACGTTGTTGCCGTAACTGCCGCCCCATCCGGCCTCGACGACCGTGCCGGCGCCGGCGGCGTGCACCGGGGTGCCGACGGCCGCCTGGAAGTCCACGCCCGTGTGGTAGCCGGACGACCACAGGCTGCTGGTCGCGTGGTACGGGGTGCCGATGGCGCCGTGCACCGGCAGCATCCAGGAGGTCAGGGACGTGCGGGCGCGGGAGCGCGAGGCGTGCGCGGCGCCGTCGCGGGCCGCGGCCCGGACACGGGCCCTGGCGGCGGCCGCGGCCTCCTTCGCGGCCCTGGCGGCCGCGGCCTTCTTGGCGGCCCGCACCTTCGCCACGTGCGCGACGTGTGCCGCGTGCCGCTTCTTCGCCGCCGAGACCGCCGCCCTGTGCTGGGCTTCCGCCTGCTCGGCGAGGCGGGCCGCCATGTCGCCGCTGACGGCGGCGCACTTGGCGAACGCGGACCGCTCGGCCTCCGCGGCCTGCGCGGAGGCGGTGAGCGTGCCGGCGGTGACGGCGGTGAGCGCGGCGGCGCAGGCGACGGTGGTACGTATGGTGAACGCCATGGGCAGGCGGAGATCCTTTCCTTCCTTCTCGCCTACCGGGTTAGCTGACGGGTTCGGAGCAGGAAGGTCTCCTACGGGCGCCCCGGTCAGGGACGGGCCCGATTCACCCCAGGGGACGACTCACATGGGTCCCCGGCTCCCCAGGCTCACGCCCGACGGGGACTCGGCGATCGTTGCTCCGGTGCCGCGGGAGGCGGCTGATTCCGCCGGACAACCCGAGGACGCTAACCGCGCCCCCGCGGCCGTTCCAAAAAAATCCGGCCTTTTGTGCGGGATGCCACACCGGCCCCCAACCGGTCCCAACCGCCCCCTGGATGACAAAACCGCAGTTCCCCGCACGTCCCGAGCCCCCCACTGCCGCTCCCGTCCACCCGCCCGGCCGACGGCCGGCCACCGCCCCCGGACACGTGACCGGAGTCACCCTCCGGGTCCGCCGGAGGGACGCCGGGGCGCGCGTCCCCCTGCGTAGGGTCCCCGCGTGACCACGACATCAGGGGCGACGACGCCCGCCACCCGCACCGCCGAGGATTTCCTGCGCGCCTTCCACGACCGGAACCCCGGCCTCCAGTCGGCCGGGGTCGAGGGGGCCCTCACCCGGGACGGGCGCACGACCCACCAGGTGCTGGCCGAGCACATCCGCGGTGCCCGCCGCGTCCTGGACCTGGGCTGCGCGGACGGCGCGCTCCTGGAGTTGCTCGCCGGGCACGGGGCCGGGGTCCTGGCCGGCATCGACCTGTCGGAGGGCGAACTGGCCCTCGCCCGTCGGCGGCCCGGGCTGGCGGGCGCCGATCTGCGGCAGGGGCGCGCCCAGGAGCTGCCCTTCGCCGACGGCTCCTTCGACGCCGTGGTGTCGCACATGGCGCTCATGCTCATGTCGGACCCCGACCAGGTGTGCGCCGAGGCGGCGAGGGTGCTCGCCCCGGGCGGCGCACTGGCCGTCGCCGTCGGCGGCGGCCCCGTCCCCGGCGAGGGAGTGGACCTCTTCCTGACGCTGGCCGTGCCGCACTTCAAGGCGGCTGCGCCCGAGCGTCGCCTGCCGCGGCTCGGCGACCGCAGGACGCGCGGGCGGGAGGGGCTGGACGCGCTCCTGGGACCGCTCGGGTTCGCGCCGGTGTCGTGGCGGACCGTGGTCATCGGCATGGACGGCACGCCCTTGGAGGTCTGGTCCGCACTGACCTCGACGTACTACGACATGGAGGTCCTCGGCGAGGAGCCGACAGCCGACCTGCGCGCCGAGTTCCTCGGCCGCGCGGCCGCCCTGGCCGGCCCCGACGGGCGGCTCCCGTGCGGCATGAGGATCAACATGGCCGCCACACGGCTCGCACCCTGAGTCCGCGCCCGCGGGTGACAGCACGCGGCCCCGGCCGCCGCAGGGGCGTCCGGGGCCGCGGTGCGGGCGGGCGGTCGTCAGGCGCCCGTGACGACCGTCACGGGGCCGATGCCGAGGTCGCGGACCGGGTCGCCGATCGCGGTGGCGTCACCGACCAGCACGACCACGAGCCGGTCCAGCGGGAACGCGGCCACGGCCGCGGCCGTGGCCTCGACGGTGCCGGTGGCCGCCAGGCGCTCGTACAGCCGCGCCTGGAAGTCGTCGGGCAGGAACTGCTCGACCTGGTCGGCGAAGGTGCCGGCGACGGCCGAGGCCGTCTCGTAGCGCAGCGGCGCGACGCCCACGAGGTTCTGGACGGCGACGTCCCGCTCCTCGTCGGTGAGGCCCTCCGCCGCCAGGGTGCGCAGCACCTGCCAGGTGTCGGCCAGCGCGGGCGCGGTGACGTCGGTCGCCACCGAGCCGCTGATGCCGAGCAGCGAGACACCGGTTCCCTCCGGCGTGGAGAGCAGGACCTGCCCGAAGGCGCGGACGCCGTAGGTGTAGCCCTTCTCCTCCCGCAGCACGCGGTCCAGGCGCGAGGTCAGCGTGCCGCCGAGGCAGTACGTGCCGAGCACCTGGGCCGCCCAGACCGGGTCGTGCCGGTCCGAGCCGGTACGACCGATGAGCACCTGGGTCTGCACCGAGCCGGGCCGGTCGACGATGATCACGCGGGCGGTGTCGTCCGCGGTGATCGCGGGCAGCGGGCGGCGCTCGGCGGGCTTGCCGCTCCACTCCCCCAGGGTGCTGCCGAGCAGCGCGTCGAGGTCGATCCCGGTGAGGTCGCCGACCACGACCGCGGTCGCGGTGGACGGCCGTACGTGCGCGTCGTAGAAGGCGCGGACGGACGCCGCGTCGATCCGGGCGACGGTCTCCTCCGAGCCCTGGCGGGGCCGGGAGCAGCGCATTTCGGCGGGGAAGAGCTCCTTGGACAGCGCCATGGCGGCCCGCCGCGCCGGGTTGGCGAGCTCGTGGGGGATCTCGTCGAGGCGGTTGCCGACCAGGCGCTCGATCTCGCTCTCCGGGAACGCCGGGGCGCGCAGCGCGTCGGCGATCAGGCCGAGGGCCTTGTCGAGGCGCGAGGCGGGGACCTCCAGCGAGACCCGGACGCCGGGGTGGTCGGCGTGCGCGTCGAGGGTGGCGCCGCAGCGCTCCATCTCGGCGGCGAACTCCTCCGCGGTGAGCTTGTCGGTGCCCTCCGACAGGGCGCGGGCCATGATCGTGGCGACGCCGTCCAGGCCCTCGGGCTCGGCGTCGAGCGGCGCCGCGAGCAGCACCTCGACGGCGACGACCTTCTGGCCGGGGCGATGGCTGCGCAGCACGGTCAGCCCGTTGGGCAGCTGGGACCGCTCGGGGGCCGGGAAGTCCCAGGGCTTGGGCTCCCCCGGCCGGGGCTGCGGGTGGAACGTCATGGTGCTGTGGACGTCGGTCACTGGTCCGCGCCCTCCTCGTCCTCGTCGAAGTCCTCGCCGGAGGCCGCCGCGGAGCCCGTGGGCTCGTAGACGAGCACGGCCCGGTTGTCCGGCCGCAGCGTGGCCGCGGCGACGTCACGCACCTCGTCGGCGGTGACCTCCAGGACCCGCTTGACCGCGGTCAGCGCCAGCTGCGGGCTGCCGAACAGCACGCTGTAGCGGCACAGTTCGTCGGCCCGGCCGCCGACCGTGGCCAGCCGGTCCAGCCATTCGCGCTCCAGCTGGGCCTGGGCCCGCTCCATCTCCTCCGGTGTCGGGCCCTCTTCGGCGAAGCGGGCCAGCTCCTCGTCGACGGCGGCCTCGATGTCGGGCACCTCGACCCCGCTGGAGGTCTTCACGTCCAGCCAGCCGAGCGAGGGTGCCCCGGCCAGCCGCAGCAGGCCGAAGCCGGCCGCGACCGCGCTGCGGTCCCGGCGGACCAGCCGGTTGTGGAGCCGGGAGGACTCCCCGCCGCCGAGGATCGTGAGTGCCAGGTCGGCGGCGTCGGCCTCGCGGGTGCCGTCCTTCGGCAGCCGGTAGGCGGCCATGAGGGCACGGGAGGGTACGTCCTCCTCGACGACCTCGCGGAGTTGCCCGCCGATCACTCCAGGGAGTGAACCGTCGCGCGGCGCCGGCTTGCCGTCGTGGGACGCGATGGTGCCGAAGTACTTCTCGATCCAGGCGAGCGTCTGCTCCGGGTCGATGTCGCCGACCACCGCGAGGACGGCGTTGTTCGGGGCGTAGTACGTCCGGAAGAAGGCGCGCGCGTCCTCCAGGGAGGCGGCGTCCAGGTCGGCCATCGAGCCGATGGGCGTGTGGTGGTACGGGTGCCCGTCGGGGTACGCCATGGCGGTCAGCCGCTCGAACGCCGTGCCGTAGGGCACATTGTCGTACCGCTGACGGCGCTCGTTCTTCACCACGTCGCGCTGGTTGTCCAGGCTCTCCTGGTCCAGCGCGGACAGCAGGCTGCCCATGCGGTCGGCCTCGAGCCACAGGGCCAGCTCCAACTGGTGGGCCGGCATGGTCTCGAAGTAGTTGGTCCGCTCGAAGCTCGTGGTGCCGTTGAGCGAGCCGCCTGCGGCCTGGACCAGTTCGAAGTGGCCGTTGCCCTTGACGTTCGCCGATCCCTGGAACATCAAGTGCTCGAAGAGGTGGGCGAGTCCGGTACGGCCCTTCACCTCGTGACGGGAACCGACGTCGTACCAGAGGCAGACCGCGGCGACCGGGGTGAGGTGGTCCTCGGAGAGCACCACACGCAGGCCGTTGGCCAGGCGGTGCTCGGTCGCGGTGAGGCCGCCGGATTCTGCCTCCGGCGTGGCCGTGTGACCCATGGGCAAGCTGTCCTTCCCGTCGCGTACTCGTTGTTTCGTGCCTAGACCTGCCACTCTAGGCAGCGGACAAACAGCCTGCGAAGTTCCCGTCACCGGCGCGCAGGAGCCGGGGGGTGGTCCGGGCTGTCGGCGGGGCGGTCCACAATGGTCCGCGTCAGTCACGTGTCCACACCCGATGAGGTCCAGCCGAAGGAGCAGCGCCCTGATGGCCCGCCGCACCACGAAGACCCCGCCGCCGGACGATTTCGAGGAGCGGATCCTCGACATCGACGTCGTCGACGAGATGCAGGGGTCCTTCCTCGAGTACGCCTACTCGGTCATCTACTCGCGTGCGCTTCCCGACGCCCGCGACGGGCTCAAGCCGGTGCACCGCCGCATCGTGTACCAGATGAACGAGATGGGGCTGCGTCCCGAACGCGGCTTCGTGAAGTGCGCCCGCGTCGTCGGCGAGGTGATGGGCAAGCTCCATCCGCACGGCGACGCCTCGATCTACGACGCCCTGGTGCGCATGGCGCAGCCGTTCTCGATGCGGGTGCCGCTGGTCGACGGCCACGGCAACTTCGGCTCGCTCGGCAACGACGACCCACCGGCCGCCATGCGGTACACCGAGTGCCGCACGGCCCCGGCCGCGATGCTGATGGTCGAGTCGATCGACGAGGACACCGTCGACTTCGCGCCGAACTACGACGGCCAGGAGCAGGAGCCGGTCGCCCTGCCCGCCGCGTACCCGAACCTGCTGGTCAACGGCGCCTCGGGGATCGCGGTCGGCATGGCGACCAACATGCCTCCGCACAATCTCGGCGAGGTCATCTCGGCCGCCCGCCACCTGATCCGGTACCCGAACGCGGACCTCGAGACGCTGATGCGCCACGTGCCGGGCCCCGACCTGCCGACCGGCGGCCGCATCGTCGGCATGGACGGCATCCGGGACGCGTACGAGAGCGGGCGCGGCACCTTCAAGATCCGCGCGACGGTCTCGGTGGAGGACGTCACGGCCCGCCGCAAGGGCCTGGTCGTGACCGAGCTGCCGTTCACGGTCGGCCCGGAGAAGGTCATCGCCAAGATCAAGGACCTGGTCGGCGCCAAGCGGCTGCAGGGCGTCGCCGACGTCAAGGACCTCACGGACCGCGAGCACGGGCTGCGGCTGGTGATCGAGGTCAAGAACGGCTTCCACCCGGAGGCCGTCCTGGAGCAGCTCTACAAGCTGACGCCGATGGAGGAGTCCTTCGGCATCAACAACGTGGCCCTGGTCGACGGCCAGCCGCTCACGCTGGGCCTGAAGGAACTGCTGGAGGTCTACCTCGACCACCGCTTCGAGGTGGTCCGCAGGCGCAGCGAGTTCCGCCGCGGCAAGCGCCGCGACCGCCTCCAGCTGGTCGAGGGCCTGCTGGTCGCGCTCGTCGACATCGACGAGGTCATCTCGATCATCCGCTCCAGCGACAACGCCGCCCAGGCCAAGGAGCGGCTCATCGAGCACTTCTCGCTGTCGGAGATCCAGACCCAGTACATCCTCGACACCCCGCTGCGCCGGCTGACCCGTTTCGACCGCATGGAACTGGAGTCCGAGCGGGACCGGCTCACCGCGGAGATCGAGGAGCTGACCCGGATCCTGGAGTCCGACACCGAACTGCGCAAGCTGGTCAGCACCGAGCTGGCGGCGGTGGCCAAGAAGTACGGCACCGAGCGCCGCACGGTCCTGCTGGACGCGACGGCGGCGGCGCCGATCGCCGCCGTGCCGCTGGAGGTCGCCGACGACCCCTGCCGCGTGCTGCTGTCCTCCACCGGGCTGCTGGCGCGCACGGCGAACGGCGAGGCCCTGGCGCCGGGCGACGGCAAGCGGGTCAAGCACGACGTCATCGTCTCCGCGGTGCCGACGACCGCGCGGGCGGACATCGGGGCGGTCACCTCGACCGGGCGGCTGCTGCGGCTGGCGGTGATCGACCTGCCGATCCTCCCGGAGATGTCGGGGCCGCCGAACCTGTCGGGCGGCGCGCCGCTCGCGGAGTTCCTGTCGCTGGAGCCGGACGAGCGGGTGGTCTGCCTGACCACGCTCGACGAGTCCTCGCCGGGGCTGGCGCTCGGCACGGAGCAGGGCGTCGTCAAGCGCGTCGTGCCGGACTACCCGGCGAACAAGGACGACTTGGAGGTCATCACCCTCAAGGAGGGCGACCGGATCGTCGGCGCGGTCGAGCTGCGCACCGGCGAGGAGGACCTGGTCTTCATCACCGACGACGCCCAGCTGCTGCGCTACCCGGCGGGCCAGGTGCGTCCGCAGGGCCGCCCGGCGGGCGGCATGGCCGGCATCAAGCTCACCGAGGGCGCCAAGGTGATCTCCTTCACAGTGGTGGACCCGTCGGCCGACGCCGTCGTCTTCACCCTGGCCGGCGCCCGCGAGGTGCTGGACGGGGCGGAGGAGAGCACGGCCAAGCTGACTCCGTTCGACCAGTACCCGCGCAAGGGCCGGGCGACCGGCGGTGTGCGCTGCCAGCGCTTCCTCAAGGGCGAGGACGTGCTGCTGCTGGCCTGGGCCGGCGTCGCCCCCGCCCGCGCCGCCACGTCCACCGGCGCCCCCGCCGACCTTCCGCCGAAGGACCCGCGCCGGGACGGCTCGGGTGTGGCGCTGACCAAGCGGGTCGCGGTGGTCGCCGGCCCGGTGTGACGGGCCGCACGACAGCAGCGAGGGGCGCGGCACCGGTGCGGTGCCGCGCCCCTCGGCGTACGCGGTCAGGACGCGTACGCCGTCAGCCCGCCGTGTCGGGCGGCGGGCCGGCCGGTGTGGCCCGGGGGGACCGGGCGCGGGTCGCGGGGTGGCCGTGCCCGGAGCGTCGGCGGCCGGGCGCGGCCCGGCGAACGGGGCGCCGGTGAGGCACGGGTGCCGGGCGCGATGGGCGGCGCAGGCCGCGGGGGCGGTCTCCGCGGAGCCGTCGGTGCTGCCGTGGACAACGCTGTCCGGCGGCAGCACTCCCGCGTGGGGGACGGGCGCAGAAGGGCGGGGGGACGGGGGCGGGGGGACGCGGTGCGGCGCCTGCGGCTACTCGTCCAGGCGCAGCCAGACCGCCGTGTCCTGGGGCAGCCGGCCGTCCTCGCCGAGCGGCCCGCTGGCGAGCAGGAGCTGCCGGTGGCGGGGAAGGTCCACCGGGGTCCCGGACAGGTTGACCACGCAGGCGAAACCGCCCTCGCGGCGGAAGGCGAGCACCTCGGCATCGCTGTCGAGCCAGCTCATCGGCCCTTCACCGAGGCCGGGTTCGGCACGCCGGATGTCCAGCGCCGTGCGGTACAGGGTGAGCATGGAACCGGCGTCGGCCTCCTCGGCCTCCGCCGTGTACGGCGCCCAGCCGGCCGGCTGGGGCAGCCAGAGCCGCTCGCCGCCGAAGCCGTACGGCGGCGCGTCCCCGGACCAGGGCAACGGCACCCGGCAGCCGTCACGGCCCGGGTCGGTGCCCCCGGAGCGGAAGTACATCGGGTCCTGCAGCCGGTCGGCCGGGATGTCCTCGACCTCGGGCAGGCCCAGTTCCTCGCCCTGGTACAGGTAGACCGAACCGGGGAGGGAGAGCGTCAGCAGGGCGGCGGCGCGGGCGCGGCGGGTGCCGAGCGCCAGGTCGGTGGGGATGCCGTGGGCCTTGGTCTTGAAGTCGAAAGCGGTGTCGGCGCGGCCGTAGCGGGTGGCCGTGCGGGTCACGTCGTGGTTGGCCAGCACCCAGGTCGCCGGAGCGCCGACGGGCGCGTGCACGGCCAGCGTCAGGTCGATCGAGGCGCGCAGCCGCTCCGCGTCCCAGGGGCAGGACAGGAAGTCGAAGTTGAAGGCGGTGTGCAGCTCGTCGGGCCGCAGGTAGCGCGCGAAGCGCTCGGCGTCCGGCAGCCACACCTCGCCGATCAGGACCCCGCCGTAGGAGTCCGCGAGGGTGCGCCAGGAACGGTAGATCTCGTGCAGTTCGTCGCGGTCGATGTAGGGGTGCGGGTCGCGCCCCTCCTCGAAGTCGGGCAGCTCCGGGTCCTTGGCCACCATGGCCGCCGAGTCGATGCGCACCCCGGCCACGCCGCGGTCGAACCAGAAGCGCAGGACGTCCTCGTGCTCCTGACGGACCGCGGGGTGCTCCCAGTTGAGGTCGGGCTGCTCGGGCGCGAACAGGTGCAGGTACCAGTCGCCGTCGGGCAGCCGGGTCCAGGCGGGGCCGCCGAACTGGGACCGCCAGCCGTTCGGCGGCAGTTCGCCGTTCTCACCGCGGCCGGGGCGGAAGTGGAACAGCTCGCGCTCCACGCTGCCCGGCCCGGCGGCGAGCGCGGCCTGGAACCAGACGTGCCGGTCCGATATGTGGTTGGGGACGATGTCGATGATGGTGCGGATGCCGACGCCGCGGGCCTCCGCGATGAGCTTCTCCGCCTCGGCAAGGCTCCCGAAGGCCGGGTCGATGGCCCGGTAGTCGGCGACGTCGTAGCCGCCGTCGGCCAGCGGCGAGGGGTACCAGGGACTGAACCAGATGGCGTCGATGCCCAGCGCCGCCAGGTACGGCAGTCTGGACCGCACCCCCGCGAGGTCGCCGGTGCCGTCCGCGTCGCCGTCGGCGAAGCTCCGTACGTACACCTGGTAGATGGCGGCGCCGCGCCACCACTCGTCGGTGGCCTCGGTCGGCTGGGTGTCTGCCACGTGACTGGTCCTTTCGGGCAGCTGGGACCACGCCGCCGGCCCTTGCGGCGGGCGGCGTGGTGCTGGTGGGGAGCGGCGTGGCGGTGGACGGGTGCGGGCCTCAGCCCTTCAGACCGCCGGCGGTCAGGCCGCTCATGATGTTGCGCTGGAAGACGAGGAAGATCAGCAGGGTGGGGACGGAGGCCATGGCGATGGCCGCCAGCAGCCAGTTCTCCGGCACCCCGCTGGCGAGCGAGTAGATGCCGACGTTGAGCGTCTGCTTCGTCGGGTCCGGCAGCGTGAGCATCGGCCAGAGGAAGTCCTTCCAGACCCCGACGATCGCGAAGATGGAGACCACTCCGAGGATCGGGCGGGAGATCGGCAGGACCACCGACCACAAGGTGCGCACCTGGGAGGCCCCGTCGATCGCGGAGGCGTCCAGCAGTTCCTGCGGCACCGAGTCGAAGAAGCGCTTCAGCAGGAAGATGTTGAAGGCGTTGGTGACCGAGGGCAGCCAGATCACCCAGGGCGAGTTGAGCAGGTTGCGCTGGAAGATCGGCACGTCCAGCACCGTCAGGTACTGCGGCACGACCAGTACGGTCGCCGGGATCATCAGCGTCGCCAGCATCATGCCGAGGATGACGTTGCCGAGCACCGGACGGAGTTTGGACAGCGAGTAGGCCGCCGCCACGTCGAGCACCAGCTGGAAGGCGAGCGCCCCGAAGGCGTACCAGAGGGTGTTGAGCAGCAGATGGGACAGGTCCATCACGGACCAGGCGCTCTTGTAGTTCTCGGGGTGGAGGGCGTTCGGGAGGACGGTCGGCGGGATCTGCGCGAACTCCTCGGTGGACTTCAGGCCGTTGGCGGCCATCCAGTACAGCGGGCCGAGGAAGACCAGCGTGAAGGCGGCGACCACCAGGAACAGGACCGTCCGGTAGATGATCTTGCCGCGCCGGGTCGCCATCTGCGTCGGCGATATCAGCGATCTCGTGCTGCTCATCGGTGGGTCCCCGCCCTACTCGTCCGCGGCGCGGCTGAGCCGCACGTACCCGGCGGAGAAGACCGCCAGCAGTACGAGCAGGACCAGGCCGAGCGCCGCGGCGCCGCCGTAGTTGTTGAAGCTGAACGCGTACTGGTAGATCAGGTAGACGACGGTGGTCGTCGAGCCCTCCGGGCCGGAGCCTCCGGTCAGCAGGAAGGGCTCGGTGAAGACCTGCATCGTCGCGATGATCTGCATCAGCAGCATCAGCGAGAGGATGAGCCGGGTCTGCGGGATCGTCACGTGCCAGATCTTGCGCAGCAGTCCGGCCCCGTCGAGCTCGGCGGCCTCGTACAGCTCGCCGGGGATGCCCTGCAGGGCGGCCAGGTAGATGAGAGTGGCGCCGCCCATGTTCATCCAGGTGGAGGCGATGACCACCGACAGCATCGCGGTGTCGGTGGACTGCAGCCATTGCTGGGCCGGCAGGTGCAGTGTCTCCAGGATGCGGTTGAACAGGCCGTACTCGGGGTTGTAGAAGTTCTTGAAGAGCAGCACGGAGGCGACCGGCGGCAGCATCACCGGCAGGTACACCAGCAGCCGGAGGTAACCCTGTGCGTGCCGCAGCTCGTTCAGCAGCAGCGCGACGAAGAACGGCACCGCGAAGCCGAGCAGCAGCGCCAGGCCGGTGAAGAGCAGGGTGTTGCGCCAGGCCTGCCAGAACGCGGGATCGTGGAAGACGTAGTTCAGGTTGGACCAGCCGGCCCAGGTGGTGTGCCCGTCCTTGGTCTTCTGGAAGGCCAGTACGAACTCCCGGACCATCGGGTACCAGGAGAAGAACGCGAAGCACAGCACGGCGCCGATGAGGAAGCCGTACGCGGTGAGGTTGCGGCGCAGGGAGCGGCCGGCCCGCCCCGGACGGTGGGGATCCGGGGCAGGGCGGCGTGCCGAGCGGCGCGACCGGCTCTTCACGGGAGTGCTGGCGGGCAGGGTGGGGGCGCTGGGGGCCGACATCGTTACTCCTGAGTGCCGGGGGGCCGGGGGCCGGAGCTGCTACTGGTTGGCGAGGACCTGGTTGACCTGGGTCTCCGCGGTGGACAGCAGCTTGGCGGCGTCCGCGTTCTTGTTGGTCAGGACGCCGGACATCACGTTGTCCAGGACCTTGTAGATCTCCTGGGCCTTCGCGGGCTCGGCCTTGCCGGGGATCGGGTTGTCCATGAAGGCGCGGAAGTTCTCCACCGGCATGGTGGCGCTGGCCGCCTTCAGCTGGTCGTCCTTGGTCTTGCTGGCGCCGGTGAAGAAGGCCGGCTGGGGCAGACCGACGGGCAGGCCGTCCGCCTTGCTGCGGGAGTACTCGAACTGGCCCTTGCCCGGGGTGAGGGTCTTGAAGTTGAGCCAGGCGATGGCGGCCTTGATCTTGTCGGGCGAGCTGCCCTTCTTGATCATGTAGTCGTTGCCGCCGAAGAGGGTGGCCTTGCCGCCGGGGATCGGGCCCATGCCGAAGTTGGCGTAGTCGGCGCCGAGCTGCTGGACCATGTACGTGATGTCGTCGGGCGCGGCCAGGAACATGCCGAGCTTGTCCGCCGCCATCTGCTTCTGCAGGTCGCCCCACTTGAGCAGCTGGGTCTGGCCCATGCTGTTGTCGGTCCAGCGCATGTCGTGCAGGTTCTGCACGATCTGCTTGCCGAGGTCGGAGTTGAACGCCGCCTTGCTGCCGTCCTCGGAGACGACGTCGCCGCCCAGGCCGTACATCGCGGCGGTGAAGTGCCAGCCGCCGGTGTTCTGCGCGCTGTAGTCGCCGTACCCGGCGATGCCCTTGCCCAGGCCCGCGATGGCCTTGGCCGCGGTGCGGACCTCCTCCCACGTGGTCGGCGGCTTGTTGGGGTCGAGGCCGGCCTGCGTGAAGAGCTTGCGGTTGATGAGCAGGCCCATGGTGTAGTTGCTGGTGGGCACGCCGTAGAGCTTGCCGTCCTTCTTCAGGACGCCCAGCACGTTGGGGTCGATGTCCTGGAGGGCGGGGACGGTCTTGTCCGTGACGTACGCGGAGATGTCCGCGGCCCCGTCGTTGTCCAGCACCTGCTGCAGGTCGGTGAAGTACGTGTAGAACACGTCCGGCTGGGACTTCGCCTTCAGAGCCGCGGTGAAGCGGGCCGGCTCCTCGCACTGACCGGGCGTCGACTTACCGTCGATGGTCACGTTCGGGTACTGCTTGTTGAAAGTGGCGACGTCCTCCTTCCACTCCTTGAGCTCCGCCTTCTTGGCGGCCGGCGGCATGCAGTCGATGGTGAGCGTGACCTTGGCCTTCGGGTCCAGCGGGGCGGTCGGGTCGGACGACGATCCGCCGCCGGCGTTGTCGTCGTTGCCCGCGCTGCTGCTGGTGCCGCAGGCGGAGAGGGCGACCAGGGCCAGCGCGGAGACGAGCGTGGCCGCGGAGGCACGGCGGGCGGGGCGGAACCAGGAGCTTCTCATCGGGTCCCCTTCGGGCATGAGCGTGGAAGCCCCCGGCTACGCACAGCGGGGGCGCCGCACACTCAAGCACTCCCCGCAGATGTCCGCAAGATGTCGCGCAGTTTTCGCAAAAGACTGACGAGCTTGCGCAGGTGGGCTGCGAAGCGTTTCAACGGCCATCGACCGGGCTGACCGGCGGGGCCGGCCGCGCGGGACCGGGCCGGGCCGGGTCGGGTCGTCGGTCCGGCGGGCGGGCGGACGGACAGGCAGGCAGGCAGGACGCGCAGGAGCCCGCGGTGCCGGGCACCGCGGGCTCTGAGGGGTACGCCGTCGCGCGGCGCGGGGTGGGCGAGGCTCAGCCGCGCACCGGCCCCGTCGTGCCACGGACGACCAACTCGGGCTCGTACAGCAGCTCGTCGGAGGCGACCTGCTTGCCCGCGATCTTCAGCGCGAGCAGTTCGACCGCGGTGCGCCCCATCGCCTCGATCGGCTGGCGCACGGTGGTCAGCGGCGGGTCCGTGCAGGTCATGAAGGCCGAATCGTCGTACCCGATCACCGAGACGTCCCCCGGCACCGACAGCCCCATCCGGCGCGCCGCGCGCACCGCGCCCAGTGCCATCGGGTCGTTGGCGCAGATGATCCCGGTGACGCCGCGCTCCCACAGCTTCGCGGCCGCCGCCTGGCCGCCCTCCAGAGTGAACATCGCCCGCCCCACGTGCTCGTCGGGCAGCGAGGTGCCGGTCGCCGCGGCCACGCCGCGGGCCGCCACCAGCTTGCGCCGCGACGGCACGTGGTCGGAGGGCCCCAGCAACAGGCCGATCCGCTCGTGGCCGAGCGAGGACAGATGCCGCCACGCCTGCTCGACCGCCACCGAGTCGTCGCACGAGACCCGCGGGAAACCCAGGTGCTCTATGGCCGCGTTGATCAGCACAACCGGCAGATTGCGTTCCGCGAGCAACCGGTAGTGGTCGTGCGGAGCGTCCGCCTGGGCGTACAGACCACCGGCGAACACCACGCCCGAGACGTGCTGTTGCAGCAGCAGCGACACGTAGTCCGCCTCCGACACCCCGCCCGCGGTCTGCGTGCACAGCACGGGCGTGAGCCCCTGTTGCGCCAGCGCCGCCCCGACGATGTCGGCGAACGCCGGGAAGATCGGGTTCTGCAGCTCGGGCAGCACCAGCCCCACCAGCCGCGCCCGGTTCCCCCGCAACTGCGTGGGCCGCTCGTACCCCAGCACGTCCAGAGCCGTCAGCACCGCCTGCCGGGTTCCCTCCGACACCCCCGGCTTCCCGTTCAGCACCCGGCTGACGGTGGCCTCGCTGACCCCGACCTTCTTCGCTACTTCGGCAAGCCGTCGCGTCATGTGTGCAAGCATACGACACGCCATGCAAGTGGTTTGCGCTCTTGCGCAAGACCGCTGGGGCCGACGGTACGGGGGCATGCCACCGGGGTTTCCGGGGCGGCCGTTCCGGCCCGCCCTCGACCTGCCCCGACGGGGATTTTCGGGGCGCCCTGGGGGGACACCCGCACGGTACGGGAGGGGCCGGCGCGCTGCGGTGGATTCAGAAGGTTAGGCTTACCTTCATGAGCACCTGCACGACCGCGTCCAGCTCGTTGGCGGAGCCCGTCGCCGCGACCGCGGCCACCGCGCGCACATGGCTGCTGCTGGAGCAACCGGGGCCGTGGGGGCCGAAGGCGCTGACCGGCAGCCATCTGGATCCGCGGGTGGGACGGGCGCTGGAACGGGCCGCCGCGGGGACCGGCGTGCGTGTGGGGCTGATCCGGCGGCCCGGGCCGCACGCGGACCGGCGGCGCGACGTCCCCCGGCGCACGGCGTACGTGGCGCACACGGTGCCGGGGCGCTCGTGGGTGCGCGAGGCCGTGCTGGAGGACCCGGAAGCCCTGCTGGGACTGGACTTCGCGGCACTGGGGCGAGGCGACCACCGCGGCTTCGGGATGCCGTACGAGGGCGACCCGCTGGCCCTGGTGTGCACCAATGGCAGGCGCGACCGCTGCTGCGCGCTCAACGGCCGCCCGCTGGCGGCCGAACTGGCCGCCTCCCGGCTCGGTCAGGTGTGGGAGGTGACCCACCTGGGCGGCCACCGCTTCTCGCCGACGATGCTCGTGCTGCCGTACGGCTACGCCTACGGCCGCGTGGACCTCCCGCTGGCCCGGCGGGTGCTGGAGGCCGCCCGTGAGGGCCGCGTCGTGCTGGAGGGCTGCCGAGGGCGCTCCGCGTGGGAGCGCCCGGGCCAGGCGGCCGAGCTCGCCGTGCGCCGGCTGACGGGTGAGGACGGGGCGGGGGCGCTGAGCGTGGACGGCACGCGCGTGCGGCACGTGGACGGCCGGGTCTGGGACGTCGGGGTGACCGCGGTCGCGGCCGAGCCGCTCCGGCCCGAGAGCTGCGGGGCGGCCCTGGGGGCACCACTGCGCATGGAGATCAGCGGCATTCAGCCGGCGCTCTTGACGAACTCCGTGGTGTAGGTCCTGCTCAGGTCCACCTTCGCGTTCTGCAGGTTGGGGTTGAAGGCCTTGAGGACCCGTTCCACGGTCTCGGGGCCGCCCTCGGGCATCACACCGTCCTTGGTGAACATCGGCAGCGTGCTCTCGATGGACTGCGTGTAGAGCTCCTGGCCGCCGCCCTGCGCGTAGTCGGCCGGCATCTTGGCCGCGATCTCGGCGGCGCTGTGCGTGGACATCCATGCGAGCGTCTTCACGAAGGCGTTGGCGAGCTTCTGGACGGTCTCCTTGTGGCCGTTCACCCACTCCGTCTGCATGTACAGGCTGGAGGAGGGGTAGAGCCCGCCGAGCGCCTGGCGGGAGCCCTCGGGGGTGCGCATGTCGATCAGCACCTTGCCGAGCTTCTTGTCCAGGACCGTGGCCACGGTCGGGTCGGTGGTCATGCCGCCCTGGATCGAGCCCTGTTCCAGCGCGGAGACGAAGGTCTGGCCGGCGCCGACCGCGACCGGGGTGAACTCGCTGGTCTTCACGCCGTTGCTGACGGCGAGGTACTTCGTCAGGAAGTCCGTGGACGAGCCGATGCCGGTCACACCCAGCTGCTTGCCCTTGAAGTCCGCGGGGCCGGTGATGTCGGCGGCGGCCTTCTCGGAGACGATCTCCACCTCGCCGGGGGCCTGGGAGAACTGGACCACCGACTCCACCTCCTTGCCCTTGACCTGCAGGTCGAGCGTGTGGTCGTAGAAACCCACCGTGCCCTGGACGTCGCCGGACACCAGCGCGGTCTCGGCCTGCACGCCCGCCGGTTCGGTGAGCAGTTCGACGTCCACGCCCTCGGCCTTGAAGTAGCCGAGCCGCTCGGTGAGCATCGCGGGGAGGTAGATGACCTTGTCCAGGCCGCCGACCATGATCTTGACCTTGTCGCCCCTGCCGCCTGATCCGGCGGCCGAGGAGTCGCCGCCGCAGGCGGTGAGCAGGGTCAGGGCGACGGCCGAGGCGGCGACGGCGGCGGGGACTCTGAGGGGTGCGCGCATCTGGTTCACGTCCTTGCGAAGAGGGTGGGAAGGTCAGCGGTCGGAGCCGGCCTCGGCCGGCTTCCAGCGGAAGAGCCGCTTCTCCAGGAAGGTCAGCAGGCCCTCGGCGAGCAGCGCGACGACCGCGAGGATCGCCATGGCGGCGTACACACCGGCGGAGTTGAAGGTGCCCTGCGAGGCGGCGACCAGCAGGCCCAGGCCCTTGGTGGCGCCGATGTACTCGCCGACGATGGCGCCGATGAGGGCGAAGCCGAAGCTCACGTGCAGGCTCGTGAAGATCCAGGAGGTCGCGGAGGGGATGACGACCTGCAAGGTGACCTGGCGGTTGCCGGCGCCCAGGATGCGGGAGTTGGCGACCAGGTTGCGGTCCACCTCGCGGGCGCCCTGGAAGGCGTTGAAGAAGACCGGGAAGAAGACCAGCACCACCGCGGAGGCGATCTTCGAGGCCGGGCCGAGGCCGAACCAGATGAGGAAGATCGGCGCGAGCACGATCCGCGGAAGCGCGTTGAGCACCTTGATGTACGGCCCCAGCACATCGGCCAGGAAGCGGATCCGCCCGAGCACGATCCCGAGCACCACACCGGCGACGACGCCGATCATCCAGCCGAGCAGGGCTTCGTAGAGCGTGTACCAGACCTGCTCCCACAACGAGCCCTGCGCGGTGCCGTCCACCGCCCAGGTGCGCATCTGCTCCCAGATCCGCGACGGCATCGAGAAGTGGAACGGGTCGATGACCTCGGCACGGGCCAGCCACTCCCACAGGCCGAGCACGGCGATCAGCAGCAGCACCCGGCTGCCCTGCACGAGGTACAGGCGGTTGCGGGCGGCGCGGGCCCGGGACCGGGCCCGGTCGGATCCGCCGCCGGTGTCCTTGGTGGCGGCGGCCGCCGGGGCCGCCACGGTCTCAGGCGACATGCGCCGCACCCCTCTCGCGGGTGATGCGGACCTCTTCGCCCAGTGAGGCCCAGATCTCCCGGTAGATCTCGATGAACCGCGGCTCCAGCCGCACCGTCTCGACCTTGCGCGGACGCGGCAGGTCGATCTCGAAGACCTCCTTGACCGTGGCCGGCCCGGCGGTCATCACGACCACCTTGTCCGCGAGTGCGATGGACTCCTCCAGGTCGTGGGTGACGAAGACGACCGAGGCGCCCGTGCCGGACCACAGCTCCAGCAGCTCGTCCGACATCAGCGCGCGCGTCTGCACGTCCAGGGCCGAGAACGGCTCGTCCATGAGCAGGATCTCGGGGTCGTTGACGAAGGTGGCCGCCAGCGCGACGCGCTTGCGCTGGCCGCCCGACAGCTGGTGCGGGTAGCGGTCCTCGAAGGCGGTGAGGCCGACCCTGGCGAGCCATTCGCGGGCCCGCTCCCTGGCCTCCACCCGGGGCACGCCCCGGAAACGGGGACCGGCCATCACGTTGGACAGCACAGTGCGCCAGGGGAAGACGGCGTCCTGCTGGAAGACGAAGCCGACCTTGCCGCCGATGCCGCGCACCGGCTCGCCGGCGACCAGCACCTCGCCCTCGGTGGGCTCCTCCAGCCCGCTGACCAGGGTCAGCGTCGTGGACTTGCCGCAGCCGGTCGGTCCGACGACGGCCACGAACTCGCCGCGCCCGACGGTCAGGTCCAGATCGCGCACAGCGGTGTGGAGGGCCCCGGACGGGGTCCGGAACGCTTTGCTCGCACCCCGCAGTTCGATGGCGGGGCTGGTGTGTGTGCTCATGCGCCGGGACGCTAGAGGTGGCCCGGCCCACGGCGGCAGCCTTGCGGTCACAACCGCGCCTTGTGCCCACAACCCCCTGTTCTGCTCATTCTGCTCGCGCTACAACAACGAAAGGGCCACAGGGGCTGGGCAGCGGGCCCGGTGCCGTTTACGTTGCGTTCACAGCCAGGCAAACGGACGAGCGAATTCCGCATGGGCGCGGACCGCCGGAGAGGACACGGTGACGTCATGCGCATCCGCTGGCCCCGCCGCGTCTTCGCCCAGGTCCTGCTCGTCCAGCTGGTCCTCACCACCGGTGTGATCACCCTGGCCACCGGCCTGTTCCTCGCCCCGCTGAGCTCGCAGCTCGACCAGCAGGCGATGCGCCAGGCCCTGTCGATCGCCCAGACCACCGCCGCCACCCCCGGCCTCGCCCGCGATCTGCTCCGCACCCGCCCCAGCGTCACCGGCCCGGTGCAGCAGGAGGCCGAGCGCATCCGCCGCGCCACCGGAGCGCTCTACATCGTCGTCATGGACACCCACGGCGTGCGCTGGTCGCACACCGACCTCGCGCAGATCGGGCGGCACGTGTCCACCGACCCCAGCGTGGCGCTCGGCGGCCAGGAGATCATGCAGATCGACCGGGGCACCCTCGGCCGTTCCGCCCGCGCCAAGGTGCCGCTCCGTACCGACCTCGGCCGCATCGTGGGCGCGGTGTCGGTCGGCATCGCGTACGACAGCGTGCGCGAACGGCTCCTGGCGACCGTCCCGGTGCTTCTGCTGTACGCGGGCGCCGCGCTGGGAGTCGGTGTGCTGGCGGCGCTGCTGGTGTCCCGGCGGCTGCAACGGCGCACGCACGGGCTGGCGTTCGCCGACATCTCCGCGCTGCTGGACGAGCGCGAGGCGATGCTGCACGGCATCCGCGAGGGGGTCGTGGCGCTCGACGGCGCGGGCAGGATCCGGCTGCTCAACGACGAGGCGCAGCGGCTGCTCGGACTCGGCCCGGACGCCACCGGCCGCGCCCTGGACGACGTGCTGCCGGTGGGCCGCACGACCGACGTGCTGGCCGGCCGGGTCGCGGGCACCGACTTGCTGACCGTCAGCGGTGCCCGGGTGCTGGTCGCCAACCGGATGCCCACCGGGGACGGTGGCGCCGTCGCCACCCTGCGCGACCGCACCGAACTGGAGCGCCTGGGCCGCGAACTCGACAGCACCCACGGTCTGCTGGACGCGCTGCGCGCGCAGGACCACGAGCACGCCAACCGCCTGCACACCCTGCTGGGCCTGCTCGAACTCGGCCTGTACGACGCGGCGGTGGAGTTCGTCGCCGAAGTGGCCGACGGACGGCGGGCCTCTGCCGAGCAGGTCGCGGAACGCGTCCACGACCCGCTGCTGTCGGCACTGCTGGTCGGCAAGTCCGCGATCGCCGCCGAACGGGGCGTGGCCTTGTCCGTCGCACCCGCGACACTGCTGCCCGACCGCGTCGTCGACCCCCGAGACCTGGTCACCGTGCTGGGCAACCTCATCGACAACGCCCTGGACGCGGCGGCCTCCATGGTCGAGGTCGAGCTGCGCGCCGAGGGCACGACCGCCGTACTGCGGGTGTCCGACGACGGGCCGGGCGTGCCGCCCGATGCCCGCGAGCGGATCTTCGCCGAGGGGTGGACGACCAAGGTCTCCCCCGCGCACCGGGGCCGCGGGCTCGGTCTGGCGCTCGTGCGCCGGCTCGCCGGACGGTACGGCGGCACGGCCCGCGTCACCGCCCGCGCGGGGGGCGGCGCGGTCTTCACCGTCGTCCTGCCGGAGGCACTGACCGCGCCCGAACCCACCGCGACGGCACCCGTATCCGCAGGGGGAGCACGATGATCGACGTCCTGGTCGTGGACGACGACTTCCGCGTCGCCGAGATCAATTCCGCCTACGTCGGCAAGGTCCCCGGCTTCCGGGTCACCGCGCGGGCCCACACCGCCGCGCAGGCGCTGGCCACGCTGGAACGCGCGCACGTCGACCTGGTGCTGCTGGACCACTACCTGCCGGACGAGACCGGCCTCACCCTGGTGCGGCGCATGCGCCAGCTCGGTCACCACGCGGACGTCATCATGGTCACCGCCGCGCGGGACGTGGCGACCGTGCAGGCCGCGATGCGCTTCGGTGCCCTGCAGTACCTGGTCAAGCCGTTCAGCTTCGCCGGACTGCGGGTGAAGCTGGAGGGGTACGCGGCGCTGCGCCGGACCCTCGACGGCTTCGGCGGCGGGGGCGGGGAGGCGGGCCAGGAGCAGGTCGACCGGATCTTCGGCGCGCTGCGCACGGCGGCCGCGGCCCCGGCGGGGCTCCCGAAGGGGCACTCGGCGCCCACCGCCGAACTCGTGCGCAAGGTCCTCACCGAGGCGGCGCAGCCGCTGTCCGCGCACGAGGTCGCGGCCCGTGCGGGGATCAGCCGCTCCACCGCCCAGCGCTACCTGAAATTCCTGGAACGCGAGGGCCGGATCAGCCTCACCCTCAAGTACGGCGACACCGGCCGGCCGGAGCACCGCTACGCCTGGGCGGAGCCCTCCACCGCGCGTAACCGCCCTGTCTGAGGGGGCCGTTGCGGGCCGAGGAGCGCCCGAACGCCTTCCCGGGACCCGGCGGGGCCCGGGAGGGCGGCCACGGGCCCACAGGGCCCGTGCAGGGCCTCCTAGGCCGCTCCGGCGCCCGTGAGGGCCCGGACTTCCACCTCCGCGTACGCGTCGGCGTCGGCCGGCTCACGGGTGAGCAGCGTCCCGGCCCAGCCGGCCAGGAAGCCCAGGGGGATCGACACCAGCCCCGGGTTCTGGAGCGGGAAGTAGGCGAAGTCCAGCCCCGGGAAGAGGGAGTCCGGGCTGCCGGACACCACCGGGGACAGCACCACCAGCGCCATGGCCGGGACCAGGCCGCCGTACACCGACCACACCGCGCCCCGGGTGGTGAACCTGCGCCAGAACAGCGTGAAGAGCAGCACCGGCAGATTCGCCGAGGCCGCGACCGCGAACGCCAGTCCCACCAGGAACGCCACGTTCTGTCCCTGTGCGAACAGGCTCAGCCCGATCGCCACGCCGCCGATCCCGACGGCCGCCAGCCGGGCCACGCGCACTTCCTCGTGCTCGCGGCGCGCGGCGCCGGGGCGCGGGCGGCGCAGCGTCGCGTACAGGTCGTGCGCCACGGAGGCGGAGGACGCCAGCGTGATGCCCGCGACGACGGCGAGGATGGTGGCGAAGGCGATGGCGCCGACGACCGCGAAGAGCACCGTCCCGCCGGTGGAGCCCGCTCCCCCGCCCAGGTCGAGGGCGAGCAGGGGCACCGCGGTGTTCCCGGCCGCGTTGGAGGTGCGCACGGCGTCCGAGCCGACGACGGCGGCCGCGGCGACGCCGAGCACGATGATCATCAGGTAGCAGCTGCCGATGAGACCGATCGCCCAGACCACCGAGCGCCGGGCCGAACGGGCGGTCGGCACGGTGTAGAAGCGGGACAGGATGTGCGGCAGCCCGGCCGTGCCGAGCACCAGAGCGAGGCCGAGGCTCATGAAGTCCAGCCGCGACGTCCAGTTCTCGCCGTACTTCAAGCCCGGGGCGAGATAGGCGCGACCGTGGCCGCTGCCGTCGGCCGCCGCGCGCAGCAGCCCGCCCAGGTCGCCGTGGAAGCGGATCAGGACCAGCACCGTGAGGGCGAGCGTGCCGCCCATCAGCAGCACCGCCTTGACGATCTGGATCCATGTGGTGGCCCGCATGCCGCCGAAGGTGACGTAGAAGACCATGAGCGCGCCCACGCCGACCACGGTCCAGGTACGGGCGGCCGAACCCTGGCCGCCGAGCAGCAGGGCGACCAGGCTCCCGGCGCCGACCATCTGCGCGACCAGGTAGAGCACGGAGACGACCACCGAGGCGGTCCCCGCGGCGATCCGCACCGGCCGTTGCCGCATCCGGGCGCTGAGCACGTCGGCGAGGGTGTACCGGCCGCAGTTGCGGACGAGTTCGGCGACGAGGAAGAGGACGACCAGCCAGGCGACCAGGAAGCCCACCGAGTAGAGCATGCCGTCGTACCCGAAGAGCGCGATGAGGCCCGAGATGCCGAGGAAGGTCGCGGCGGACAGGTAGTCGCCCGCGATGGCGAATCCGTTCTCCAGGGGTGAGAAGAGCCGGCCGCCCGCGAAGAACTCGACCGAGGAACTGCGCCGGCGCCCGGCCCAGGCGGTGATGGCGAGGGTGACGGAGACGAAGACGGTGAAGAGGACCAGTGCGAGTCCCTGGTGGTTGCCGGTCACCGCATCCGCTCCTGGGTGTCCCAGCGCAGTTCCAGGGCGGCCCGGTCCCGGCGCAGCCGGGCGTGCCGGGCATAGGCCCAGGTCAGCAGGAAGGTCGAGGCGAACTGGGCGAGACCCAGGGCCATGGCGACATTGAGCTCGCCGGCGACCGGCCGGGCCATCAGGCGGGGGGCCGTGGTCGCGAGCACGACGTAGAGCAGGTACCAGGCGAGGAAGGCCATCGTCGCCGGGAAGACGAACCGCCGGTAGCGGCCGCGGACTTCCTGGAACGGGCCGCTGCGCTGCACCTCCCGGTACACGGCGGCGCGACCGGACGGCGCGGCCTGTGGGGTTGCGGGCGCCGGCGGCGGTTCCGGTCCCTCCCAGTCCCCGGCGGCCAGGGCGTCGTACCAGGGGTCGTCCACCCGCAGCCCGCTGGGCTCCGCCCCGTCGTGCTCTTTCACGGACTCTCCTCGCTTCACGGACCGTTCGGCCGTGCGCCCAAGCATGGACATTGCGGGAAGATCCGGGAGGCCCCAAGCAGAAACCTTCACCCCATCAGGTGACGATCCTCCGCCCCGGGAGGTGGGCGGCGGCCCTTTCGCCTAAAGGACCTGGCGGGGCGGTCCGGGCCGGAGTCGCGCGGCGGGGCGGTACCGCCGGCGCCCGGCGTCCGGATCGGACCGCCGAAGCGGCCCGATCCGTTCGCCGCGGGTCAGACGTCGATCTTGGATCGGTCCAAGGTCGACGCCGAATTGGTGATGAACTCGCGGCGCGGTGCCACGTCGTTGCCCATCAGCAGGTCGAACGCCAGCTCGGCGCCGTCCAGGTCGCTGATGTTGATCCGGCGCAGCGTCCGGTGCCGCGGGTCCATCGTCGTCTCCGCCAGCTGGTCGGCGTCCATCTCGCCCAGACCCTTGTACCGCTGGATGCTGTCCTTGAAGCGGATGCCCTTGCGCTCGAACTCCAGCAGCGTCTCGCGCAGTTCGCGGTCGGAGTACGTGTACACGTACTTCTCCTGGCCCTTGCGGGGGTTGGTGAGCTCCACGCGGTGCAGCGGCGGGACCGCGGCGAAGACCCGGCCCGCCTCGACCATGGGCCGCATGTAGCGCTGGAAGAGCGTGAGCAGCAGGCACCGGATGTGGCTGCCGTCTACATCGGCGTCGGTCATCATGATGATCTTGCCGTAGCGCGCCTGGTCGATGTCGAAGGTGCGGCCGGAGCCGGCTCCTATGACCTGGATGATCGCGCCGCACTCGGTGTTCTTGAGCATGTCCGAGACCGAGGACTTCTGGACGTTGAGGATCTTGCCGCGGATCGGCAGCAGCGCCTGGAACTCGGAGTTGCGCGCGAGCTTCGCGGTGCCGAGCGCCGAGTCTCCCTCGACGATGAACAGTTCGCTGCGGTCCACGTCGTCACTGCGGCAGTCGGCGAGCTTCGCCGGCAGCGACGAGGACTCCAGCGCGGTCTTGCGGCGCTGCGCCTCCTTGTGCTGCCGGGCGGCGATCCGGGTGCGGGCCGCGGCGACGGCCTTCTCCAGCACGGCGCGGGCCTGCTGCTTGTCGTCCCGCTTGGTGGAGGTCAGGAAGGCCTTCAGCTCACGGGAGACGACATTGGCGACGATGCGGTTGGCCGCCGAGGTGCCGAGCACCTCCTTGGTCTGGCCCTCGAACTGCGGCTCGGCGAGCCGGACCGTCACGACCGCGGTCATGCCCTCCAGGGCGTCGTCCTTGACGATGTCGTCCTCGGCGACGCGCAGCAGCTTGTTGGCGCGCAGCACCTCGTTGACCGTCCGGGTGATGGCCCCCTCGAAACCGCGGACGTGCGTGCCGCCCTTGGGCGTCGCGATGATGTTCACGAAGGAGCGCAGCGTGGTGTCGTACCCGGTGCCCCAGCGCAGCGCCACGTCGACGCCGAGCTCGCGGGTGACCTCGGTGGGGCTCATGTGGCCGCGGTCGTCCAGGACCGGGACGGTCTCCTTGAAGGTGCCGCTGCCGGACAGCCGCAGCACGTCGCAGATCGGCTTGTCCGGGGTGAGGTACTCGGCGAACTCGCTGATGCCGCCGTCGAAGTGGAAGGTGTCCTCGACCGGCTTGCCGTCCTCGTTGCCGTTGTCCCTGCGCTCGTCGCGGACGACGATCGTCAGGCCGGGCACCAGGAACGCGGTCTGGCGGGCGCGCTGGTGGAGCGTGTCCAGGGAGAGCTTGGCGTCCTTCAGGAAGATCTGGCGGTCCGCCCAGTAGCGCACGCGGGTGCCCGTCCGGGTCCGCGGCACCTTCTTGGACTTGTCGAGCCCGCTCTCCGGCTCGAAGTTCGCCTCCGGGCCGGGCTTGGCGAACCGGCCGGGCACCCCGCGCCGGAAGCTGATGGCGTGGGTGTGGCCGCCGCGGTCGACCTCGACGTCGAGCCGGGCGGACAGGGCGTTGACGACCGAGGCGCCCACGCCGTGCAGACCGCCGGAGGCCGCGTACGACCCGCCACCGAACTTGCCGCCCGCGTGCAGCTTGGTCATGACGACCTCGACGCCGGACAGGCCGGTCTTGGGCTCGATGTCGACGGGGATGCCGCGGCCGTTGTCGCGCACCTCCACCGAGTTGTCCTCGTGGAGGATGACGTCGATGTGGTCGCAGTGGCCGCCCAGGGCCTCGTCGACGGAGTTGTCGATGATCTCCCAGAGACAGTGCATCAGGCCGCGGCTGTCGGTGGAACCGATGTACATGCCCGGGCGTTTGCGCACCGCCTCCAGGCCCTCGAGTACCAACAGATGCCGCGCGGTGTAGTTGGAGCCGTCACGATCTGCACCGGTCAGCAACGCGGTGGACGGCACGGATGTTTCGGCGGTCACGCGGGACGTCTCCTCGATGAAGTTCTACAGCCGTATCGGTCAGAGGGTACCGAGGCCACGCGCGGCCGTTTCGCCGCGACCCGGTATGCGGTCCATGCTAGCCCGCTATCGAAGACATGTTCGATCCCTCGTTTGAGTGATACACATGTCACGTTCCCCTGGAGGCATGAACCATTTAGGCTGCGGGCACGTCCTCATCAACAACCGGCAAGCCAGCCGGCGGGACATAACTGAAGAATCTGACCAGTTCCGCCTGATTGCCCCGAATACGACAAATAACCACACCAGAGGATCATTCGCCGCCAATCGGTAGCATCCAGCCGCTACAACAACGGTTTCCAGGAAAAAGGCACGAGCGGGAACAGTTTCGGCCTGGTTGGATGTTGACCCTGGTACGACAGCTCGTCGAGCTAGAGAAGAGGCGACGTGACTACAGTTCTGACCCCCGCGAGCCCGCTGACGGCGGCGGATCGCTGCGACCGTTGCGGCGCCCAGGCCTACCTGCGCGTCGTTCTGATCAGCGGCGGTGAGCTGCTCTTCTGCGCGCACCATGGGCGTAAGTTCGAGCCCGAACTGAAGAAGATCGCTGTGGAAATACAGGACGAGACCGGCCGCCTCACGGCCACGCCGACCGTCGCGGTCGATGACGAACGCTGACGCGTAGCACTGCGACGAGCTTTCAGCGACGGGCGGCCCCCCGCGTGGAGGGCCGCCCGTCGGCTTGTCCGCTTGCTCGTCCTCTCGTTCCTCCTCGCGGCACGGCGCCCCTGGCGCCGTCCGCACCGCGCATCCCGTGACGCCTGGACGCGCCACGGCACGCGACGATCCATCATCCGGTCACGAGTGCTGCCCGACCAGCCCGGAGACCGACGAGACCCTGGTGTAGACCCCCGGGCGGCCCGCCTCGGCGCAGCCGGAGCCCCATGACACCAGGCCGATCAGCCGCTGCCCCGCCACGAGCGGGCCGCCGCTGTCCCCCTGGCAGGAGTCCCGCCCGCCGGTGAGTTCACCCGCGCACACCATGGAACCGGACAGGTACTTGCCGTCGATGCTCCCCGGATAGGCCTTCTGGCACACCGAGTCGGGGAGCACCTCCACCGGGGCCGCCCGCAGGGTGCTCGAGTAGGTGCCGAGCCCCGTCGTGTCACCCCACCCCAAGACCTTCGCCGGGGTGCCGGAGCGGTAGACGGCACTGTCGCCGGGCTTCGCCATCGGAATCGCGGCCGACGCCGGAAGCCGCTGGGCGAGGGTGACGACGGCCACGTCCCCGTTGTTGGTCGCCGGATCGTAGGCCGGGTTCACCCAGACCTTGCGGACCGGCACCTCCCGGCCCCCCGCGCCGCTCAGGTCCGTGCGCCCGCCGATGACCCGCAGGTCGGGCACCTGCCTCCAGTCCCCGCCGAGTGCGGCGGGGGTGAAGCAGTGTGCCGCGCTCACCACGGTGGCCGGACCCACGAGGGCGCCGGCGCAGAACTGCCCGGAACGCGTCGTCCCGTACCGGGAGCGACTGGAGATGGCCACGGCCCAGGGGTACTGCTGGGTCGACACGGGCGCACCGCCTATGACAGCGCCGGTGGCCCCCTGCCCCGGCGACTTCGGGCTCGCCACCTCGCGGGACCCTTCCGGTGCCGCGGGCGCCGCCGCCCGGCCGAGCTGTGCGGAGGACTCCGCGCCCCGGGCTATGGACTCCCGTCCCGGCTCGGCGGCCGAGGCCCCTTGCGTCTGCGCCGCGTACGAGGCCCCCTCCCCGTCCTGCGACGCGGCCTCGGGCACGGCGGCGCCCCCCGCATCCTGGGCCACGGGTTCCACACCCGGCGAGGCGGGCTCAAAAGTGGCGGCGTACGCGGTGTACGCGGGGGCCACCAGCGGCATCGCGAGCGCTGATACCAGCGTCAGTCCGCCGATCATCGAGCGGATCGAGGAACGCATGCACTCTCCTCACCCTCCGGAACAACAAGTGCACTCAGCGTTACCTGAGTGATCCACCCCCGCATCCGGAGGGGGCTCCGGAAAACGTCGACGGGCCCGCGGCCGCAAGAAGCGGTCGCGGGCCCGTCAGGGAGCCGGTCCGATCAGTCCAGGTAGTCGCGGAGCACCTGGGAACGGGACGGGTGGCGCAGCTTGGACATCGTCTTCGACTCGATCTGGCGGATGCGCTCACGGGTGACCCCGTACACCTTGCCGATCTCGTCGAGCGTCTTCGGCTGGCCGTCGGTCAGGCCGAAGCGCATCGAGACCACGCCGGCCTCGCGCTCACTGAGCGTGTCGAGGACGGAGTGCAGCTGCTCCTGGAGAAGCGTGAAGCTGACCGCGTCGGCCGGGACGACAGCCTCGGAGTCCTCGATGAGGTCACCGAACTCGCTGTCGCCGTCCTCGCCCAGCGGGGTGTGCAGGGAGATCGGCTCGCGGCCGTACTTCTGGACCTCGATGACCTTCTCCGGGGTCATGTCGAGTTCCTTGGCCAGCTCCTCCGGGGTGGGCTCGCGGCCCAGGTCCTGGAGCATCTGGCGCTGGACGCGGGCCAGCTTGTTGATGACCTCGACCATGTGCACCGGAATACGGATGGTGCGGGCCTGGTCGGCCATCGCGCGGGTGATCGCCTGGCGGATCCACCACGTCGCGTACGTGGAGAACTTGAAGCCCTTGGTGTAGTCGAACTTCTCGACCGCACGGATCAGGCCCAGGTTGCCCTCCTGGATCAGGTCCAGGAAGAGCATGCCGCGACCGGTGTAGCGCTTGGCCAGCGAGACCACCAGACGGAGGTTGGCCTCCAGCAGGTGGTTCTTGGCCCAGCGGCCGTCCTCGGCGATGATCTCGAGCTCGCGCTTGAGCTTGGGGGCGAGCTTGTCCGCCTGAGCCAGCTTGTCCTCGGCGAACAGACCGGCCTCGATGCGCTTGGCGAGCTCCACCTCCTGCTCGGCGTTGAGGAGGGGGACCTTGCCGATCTGCTTCAGGTAGTCCTTGACCGGGTCGGCGGTGGCGCCGGCCGCGGCGACCTGCTGCGCGGGCGCGTCGTCCTCGTCGTCGTCGGAGAGCACAAAGCTCTCCGCCTCGGTCTCGGCGGCCGGCACGTCCTCGTCCTTGCCGGGCGTGACCTCCTCGAGGAGCTCCTCGCCCTCGACGAGCTCGTCGTCCTTCTTGGCCTTGGGATCGGCGGCGGTCTTCTTGGCCGTCGTCTTCTTGGCGGCGGTGGTCTTCTTGGCCGCGGTCTTCTTCGCCGCGGCCTTCTTGGCGGGCGCCACGCCCTCGTCGGCCGCGTCCGCCATCGCTTCCGCCTCGACGGCGGACGCGGGTGCCGCGGCGGCCTTGGCCGCCACGGTCTTCTTCACCGGCGCGGCCTTGGTCTCGACGGTCTTGGTGGCAGTACGCTTCGCCGGGCTCTTGGCTGCGACGCTCTTACGGGTGCGCTTGGGCGCCTCAGCGGCACTCACCATCAGCGTCACACCCTCCTCGTCGAGGACCTGGTTGAGGCTGCGCAGAACGTTCTTCCACTGGGTTGCCGGGATCTGGTCCGCTTCGAAGGCTCGGCGCACGTCGTCGCCGGCGATCTGACCCTGAGCCTTACCCCGCTCGATGAGCGCCATCAGAGACTCGGACTCGGCGATCTCCGGCGGGAGCGTACGGGATGTGCTGGCCGACACGAACAACCTCTCGGAACGATGGAAAACGACTAGGGTGGAACCGCTCAGCAACTCAGCGTCATGTTCGTCGCGGATATTCCTCGCGCGGCCGCCACCTCTTACCTCATCGCGCTGCTCGCCAGAGCGTTACGCCCGGCCCCACGTGGTCCGAGTCACACCCCGAAACGACACCAATCCGTCGATAGCGGGACACTCGCCGTGAACCGGCCGCCGCATTCCGTCCACCCGTCCGATGCGGCGGACGGCTCCGCCGCCGGGCCCGGAGGGTGTGGGCCGGCGGCGGAAGTCGGTGCCGTCTCCGGCTCGCTCCGGGCGATCAGTGCTCGCGCGGTGCGGGGACGACATGGTCGGGGGTCGCGGCGGCGGGACCCGGCTCGGTGTGCACGGCCAGCAGCTGGCGCATGACGGCCTCCGCCTCGGCACCGTCGGAAGCGGCCAGCGCCTCGACCACCCGCGCGTGGAGGGCGACGGAGTGATCGCCGGGGCGCTCGCAGCCGGTGACGGGGCCGCCGGAGACCTGGAGAGCGGCGGAGACGATGCCGGACAGGTGCTCCAGCATGCGGTTGCCCGCGACCTGCAGGAGCAGGGCGTGGAACTCGGCGTCGGCGCGGGAGAAGGTCAGCCCGTCGCCCTGACCGACGGCGTGGGCCATGATCTCGGTCATGTCCACCAGCCGCTGCTGGATGTCCTCCCGGCCGTGACCGGCGGCCAGGCGGGCCGCCAGCGGTTCGATCGTCCAGCGCAGCTCGAACAGCTCACGGCGCTGGTCGTCCCGCTGGGGACCGAAGGCCCGCCACTCGATGATGTCGGGGTCGAGCAGGTTCCAGTCGCTGACGGGGCGGACCCGGGTGCCGACGTTGGGCCGGGCGCTGACCAGACCCTTGGCCTCCAGCACACGCAGCGATTCACGGACGACGGTGCGGGAGACCTCGAAACGCTGGCCGATCTCCTCGGGGACGAGCGGACGGTCGGCGCCCAGATCGCCGGAGACGATCATCTGGCCGAGTTGCTGGACGAGTTGGCCGTGGAGCCCGCGGCCACGGCTGCCGCCCGCCCGGCGGCCCACCCGGCCCATGTCGGTGTCGCCCTCCCAGGAGGGCGCACCGCCCGGCCGGTCCAGCGAGGAACCGGCGGAGACGTCGGCGTACGGATAGCGGTCGAGCTCGCCACCGCCGACGAGGCTGGGGTCGACGGAGCGGGCGGCGGTCATCATGGTGTGCGCAAGGGTACTCACGCATCATTTGTCGGCGATGACGCCCGGCGCCTTGAGGGCTTTGCTGAAAAGCACACGAAAGGGTGAGCACTCATCACCTGATAATTGACGCTTTATCGGAAGGAAATGGGGTTTCTCCGGCGCAAGACCGTTGCCACATAGGCACACAACAGAGCGAAGAGCGACAAGACGAAGGAATACCGGACGGGTTGGGTCGCCAGCCGTACCGCGTCGATCGCCGGCGCGGTCGCCGCCCGGCGCACCACCGGTGCCACCAGCAGGGGCACCGCCAACACCCCGGCCAGACCCAGCGCGGTGGTCCGGAACACCCCGGCCGCCAGCACACCGGCCCAGCAGCACACGAGCGCCAGCACCCCCCACGTCACCGCGATACGGGCCAGGACCAGGAGCCGCGGCAGTCCGTGACCACCGAGGAAGTGCGCCTCCAGCACTCCCGCCGCAGCCGCGCAGCCGGCGATCACCAGCGCCGCGCCGCCGTTCACGACGAGCTTGGCCAGCAGCAGGCGCAGTTGGCGCGGCACCGGCGCGTTGGCGGGCGCCAGCGCCGGGTACCGGAACTCCTGGCCGTAGGAGAGGGCTCCGAGGAGCCCGCCCCCGAGGGCGGCCGGGGGAAGCGGCAGGGAGTGCGCCCAGCCGGTCAGCAGGCGCAGGGAGACGGCATGGTGCCCGGTGCGCAGCAGCACGAGGGTGGAGAGGGCCGAGGCGAGAACGCCGGCGAGGGCGATCAGCCACGGGCCGCGGATGCCCGCGAGGCGGCGCAGTTCGTAGCGGACCGGACGGGCCGGCCCGGCAGGCGGACGGGCCTCGCGCACCGGCGCCAGGGAGACGGCGCCGGGGGCGCGGTCGCCGTGCGGCGACTCCGGGACTCCGGTGTCGCCCACCTCGTCCGCGAGGCGGTGCAGCAGGATGCCGTGCCGGAAGGCGGTCTCGCCGATCCGGGCGGTGGTCGTGCCGTAGACGCAGATACGGCTGCCGCTCTCGTGGGTGATCTCGGTCTCGTCGTCGGCGAGCAGCAGCGCCAGGCGTTCGGCCTGCGGCGACTGCACGGCGACATAGGGGCGCAGCCGTCCGCGGCCGAACTCCTGGGCGGACTGGTCGGCGACGAGCCGTCCCGCGTCGAGCGTGACGATGCGGTCCGCGAGGCGTCCGGCAGTGCGAGGATCGCTCACGGTCACGACGACCGTGCCGCCGCGCGCCGCATAGGTCTTGAGCAGTCCGTACAGCCAGGCGGTGTCGCGGGGCGACAGGTCCTGCGCGGGGTCGTCGAGCAGGAGGGCGGGAGGGTCGCCGAGCAGGGCGGCCGCGACACCGAGGCGCCGGTCCATGCCGAGCGAGAACTCGCCGAGACGGCGGTCGGCCGCGTCGCGCAGGCCCACGATCTCCAGGACCTGATCGGCGCGTTCGGCCGGTGCGCCGGCAGCGGCGGCCAGCATCCGCAGGTGGCCGCGGGCGGTGCGGGAGGGGTGTCCGGGGACGTCGCCGAGGAGCACGCCGACGATGTTCGCCGGGTGGGCGTGACGGTGCAGGGGCCGGCCGCCGAAGAGGGTGATGCCGCGGCCGGGTTCGAGTTCGAGCATCAGCCGCAGGGCGGTCGACTTGCCCGCACCGCTGTCGCCGAGCAGGGCGGTGATCTCCCCGGGGCGGGCGTCAAAGGTGAGGTCGTCCACGGCGGGTGCTTCGTCGCCGCGGGACGCGCTGGTCAGTCCGATGGCCTGGATCACCCTTGCACGATAACGTGCGAAAGGTCCGAAATTTACACCTCTGGGCGCAACATGGGCGGATTGAGGATGGTTGCGCCACCCGCGCGGAACAACTGTGCGGGACGACCGCCCTGACGGGTCGTCGTACCGCCGGTGGGGACGAGGAATCCCACCGTGCCCGTCACCTTGCGGTGGAAGTTGCGTGGATCGAGCGCGACGCCCCACACGACCTCGTAGACCCGGCGCAGTTCGCCGACGGTGAACTCCGGCGGGCAGAAGGCGGTGGCCAGGGCGGAGTACTCGAGCTTGGACCGCGCGCGTTCGACGCCGTCGCCGAGGATCCGCGCGTGGTCGAACGCGAGGGCGCCGTCCTCGCCGTTGCGCAGCAACTCCCCGACGGGGGCCCAGCGGGCACTGCGCGCGTCGCCTCCGGCGCGGGGGGCGGGAAGGTCGGGGGCGAGCACCAGGTGGGCGACGCTCACCACGCGCATGCGCGGGTCGCGCTGGGGATCGCCGTACGTGGCCAGCTGTTCCAGATGCACCCCCTTGCCGGCCCGGAGCCCGGTCTCCTCCTCCAGTTCACGGGCGGCGGCCTCGGCCAGGTCCTCGTCGCCGCGTACAAAACCGCCGGGCAGCGCCCATCGGCCCTGGTAGGGGGGCTCGCCACGACGGACCGCGAGGGCGCTCAGGGCATTGCTGCGCACCGTGAGCACGACGAGGTCGACGGTGACGGCGAACGGCGGGAAAGCTGACGGGTCGTAGGGCGACATGTCCGCGATCATAGTCGTCTGCCTGACGATAAGCAGCAGGTTGGAGGGATGACGGGGCCCGCTCTCGGCCCGTTGTTCGACGTGCTGGTGAGGCGGGGCCGCGGGGGCGGGGCGCCTTCGTGAAGCAGGGGTGCCCTCCGGCTCAGGAACCGAGCTGCAGTCCCGCCGCGGCCTCCTCGACGACAGCCGTTCCGAGCCGGCCCACGCGCACCGCGAACGGCTCGCCCGCGACCGCCAGCCCCGTCAGCCGCAGCTCGCCGAGGGGCGCACAGCCCAGGGGGCGGACGACCACGATGCGCTCGGGGACGTCCGGGCGGATACCGGCGAGAGTGATCAGGAGCTGTACCGCTCCGGCGGCCGCCACCGCAGCGGGGCGGGACGCGGTCGGGTGCGGGGCGGGTACGCGATCGGGGGCTCGCTGCTCGCCCGCGTACATCTCGGGGAGCCGGTGGCCGAAGACGGCGGCCGCGTCGAGCACGCCGCGCAGCAGTGCGGCAGCCTCCCTCTCGTAGCCGTGGGCGGCGAGCCCGGCGACCGCGACGGCGGTGTCGTGGACGCGCACGGCCCCTCCCCGGTGCCCGAAGGGGTTGTGGCCGGGCGCCGCGGCCGAGAGCGTGCGCAGCCCCCACCCCGAGTCGAGCTCAGGCGCCGCCAGCAGGCGGGCGAGCTGCTCGGTCTGCACCTTGTCCAGGAGTCCGGGGGCGACCCCGCCGCCGGCGGCCAGCCCGGTGTCCAGCAGGTGCGCCGCCGCCGATCCGAGGTGCGGCACCGGTCTTCCGTCCGGGGTCAGCGCGGCGGCCGGGCGGCCGCCCGCACGGTCGTCCAGCCAGAAGTCGTCACGGAAGCGGCGGCGCAGCGCCTCCGCCCGCTCGCGCCACTCCTCGGCCCCGGGACGTCCGTACGCGTCCAGCAGATCCGCGCCGTGCAGCATGGCGCGGTGGGCGTGCGCCTGCACGTCGCAGCGCACGGGCCCGCCGGGCACGGGGTCGGGCATGTACCCGGCGGGGGTCAGGGACGACCTCAGCCACCGCAGGGAGCGCTCCGCCGCGGGCAGGAGCTGCTCGGCATCCCGGTCGTAGATCCCCCAGCGGCGTGCCTCGGCGAGCACGGTGACGAAAAGCAGCCCGGCCTCCACGCCCGAGCACGTGGGCGGCAGGTGCGGGCCGGCGTGCCGCAGCGGTCCGGGCACCCGGCCGGTCTCCGGGTCCTGCCGGCGGGCCAGGGTGCGCAGGGTCCCGGCCGCCAGCCGTGTGCCGAGCGGCAGCAGCATGCGCGCCGCCCAGGCCGCGTCGGCCGGGGCCAGACCGAGCCGCCAGGGAGCCCCCGCCGCCACGTGGGCGTCCAGCGGATGCCCTGGTTCCCGCAGCAACAGCCCGCGCAGGTCGTCGAGGGCGGTGCGGAGCAGCGACGCCGCCCCGCCGTCCTCGCAGTCGATCCGCGCCGCGGACCACGGCGCGGTGGTCGGTCCGGACGCCGGGCCGGCCGGCTGCGCCCCGGCAGGCTCCAGGACCACCCGCAGCTCGATCGTGCGGGACGCCCCCGGCGGCAGCACGAGGTCCCAGCTCAGCAAGCCGGCCGAGGCCATCGCGTTGTCGGGCCCCGGCACGGCGACGACCCGGACCCGTCCGCCCTCGCCCGCCCACAGCAGTCCCCCGTCGCTGACGCTGGCGGGCAGCTCCGGGCCGGACGTCCCCGCGGCGATCGCCGGTAGCTCGGCGAGATCGCAGGCCAGGGACACCTCGCACGGGATGCGCACCTCGCGCGGCCCGGTGTTGTGCACGGTGATGCGCTCGGTGCCGCCCGCGGAGCGCAGCCGCTCCACGGTCAGGCCCGGATCCGGGGCCGTGTCACCGGGCACCCGCGCCACCGCCGTGAACCGTGCCTCCCCGGCCGACACCGGCAGGCCCTGCACCGGCACCGGGGCCGCCCCCGCCAGCCGGAGTTCGCAGCGGGCGAGCACGCGCCGCCCGGCCTGGTAGAAGCCGTCCAGGCCGTCACCGCGCAGCTGCCCGTCCCGCCCCGAGACCGCGAGCGACGGGGCCGCGACGCAGATCACCGCGTCGTGCACCGCCTGCGGCCCCCGGTCGGCGCGGGAGGACGACCGATTGGCCTGATGCGGGCCCATGCCATCTCCTCGTCGGCTCGGGCGGGCGGTGCCGCCACTACCCCGGTGAACGCCCGTGTGGGCACTCGGGTCACGCGCCGTCTACCGTTCCTGATCGGGAAACCGTTCGTATCAGCGGAAAGAGAGCCATGGCCGTCTACCGCCAGCCAGGGACCGTCATCACCGACCGCACCTTCCAGGTACCGCTCGACCACGCGGATCCACGTGGTGAGCAGATCGAGGTGTACGCCCGCGAGGTCGTGGCGGTCGGCAAGGAACGGGAGCCATTGCCCTGGTTGTTGTTCCTGCAGGGCGGGCCGGGAGGCAGGTCACCGCGACCGCTGGGCCGCGACGGCTGGCTCACCCGGGCGCTGGACGACTACCGTGTACTGCTCCTCGACCAGCGCGGCACCGGCCGTTCCACCCCCGCGAACCGGCAGACCCTGCCGTTGCGCGGCGATGCCGCCGCCCAGGCCCGGTATCTGGAGCACTTCCGGGCCGACTCGATCGTCCGCGACTGCGAGTTGATCCGCCGCGAACTGCTCGGCCAGAGCGTCCGGTGGAGCCTGCTGGGGCAGAGCTTCGGCGGATTCTGCACGCTGACGTATCTCTCCCTCGCCCCCGAGGGGATTCGCGAGGCGTTCGTGACGGGCGGTCTCGCGGGTCTGCGCAGCAGCGCGGAGGACGTCTACCGGGCCGCCTATCCGCGGGTGGAGCGCAAGGTCGAGGCCCACTACGCGCGCTATCCGGAGGACGTCGAGACGGTCCGCGCCGTGGCGCGGCACCTTCGGGAGCACGAGGTGACGCTGCCGAACGGCGGGCTGCTGACCGCCGAGGCGCTCCAGACCCTCGGCCTGATGCTGGGCACGGGCACCGGCTCGCACACGCTGCACTACCTGCTGGAGGACGCGTTCCTGCCGGGGGCCGCGGGTCCGCAGCTGTCCGACTCCTTCCTGGCCGAGGTGCAGGGTCACCTGTCCTTCGCGGGCAATCCGCTCTACGCGGTGCTGCACGAGTCGATCTACGGCCAGCGGTCCGTGTCGCCGCGGGGCACCGGCTGGGCGGCCGAGTCGGTGCGCGGCGAGTTCCCGCAGTTCGACGTGGACAAGCCGCTGGCGGACGACGCGCCGGTGCTGCTGACCGGGGAGATGATCTACCCCTGGATGTTCTCCACCGACCCGGCGCTCGCCCCGCTCCGCGAGACGGCGGAACTGCTGGCCCGGCGCGAGGACTGGCCCGACCTGTACGACCCGCGCCAACTGGCGGCGAACGAGGTGCCGGTGGCCGCGGCGGTGTACCACGACGACATGTACGTCGACGCGGCCGACTCCCTGGCCACCGCCCGGTCGGTGCGCGGCCTGCGGACGTGGGTCACCGACGAGTACGAGCACGACGGGCTCCGGGTGAGCGGCGGCCGGGTCCTCGACCGGCTGATCCGGCTGGCCCGCGGCGAGCTGTGAGGATGGCGGCGCGGCGGGCCTGCCCGCCGCGCCGCCGGCGCAGGTAGCGGCGCAGCGGCTCGGGGGAGATCCCGTTGTTGACAGCGGCGTACAGCAGCCGGGCGAAGGTGTAGTCGGGGGCGAGGTGCAGCGCGCGACCGAAGGCCACGCGCGCGGTGGCCTCGTCCCCCGCCGACCAGGCGACCCAGCCGGCCAGTGTCAGAGGTGCCGCGGCGTGCTCGTGGTAGGGCTCGACGCAGCGGCGGGCGAGCGCCCGCCACAGGCGCAGGGCTGCGTCGGTGTGCGGCGGGTCCATCCATTCCGCGGCCCGGTCACGGGTGTCACGGTCCTGCAGCCCGAGGATCATCGCGGCGGCCTCGTCGTCAGCGAGCAGGGCGTCGTCATGACGGTCGCCGATCGGGCCGTCGTCCTCGGGGGAGGCCGCCTTGAACCGGTCCAGGGCCTGCTCGATCAGTCGCAGCGTGGTCCGCCGCACCTCGTCGGAGTCGTCGCGTTCGAGCATGCGCGGCACGAGTCCGGCGGCCGCCGTGTCCAGTGCCTCCTCCCGCGCGATGCCCGCCGTCGACCCCGCCGGGGGCGGGGCGAGGCGGTCCTCCAGCGCCTTGCGGGAGCCGCGTACCCGGATACCCGCGTAGGCGGCCGCGGCCGCCATCACCGAGTCACCGGTGGGTGGGACCGGCACGCCCTCGGGAGGCCCGCACTCGGTGTCCGGGCAGGAGTAGGACCACCAGCGGCCGGCGGAGACGCACAGCGCCTCCACCACGGGCACGTCGAGGCTGCCGCAGGCCACCCGCAGGCCCTGTGCCAGCGGCCGGAGGCGCTCCATGACCTGCCCGGGGGTCTCCCCGGGGGCGGGGTCCTGGACGAGGAAGAGCACGATGGCGTCCGGGCGGCCGCCGCGCTGTGTACTGCCGGTGATGAGGCAGTCGGCCAACTGCGCCGCCGCGTCCGGCCATTCACCGGGGTTGCGAGGGATGCCCAGCCGGGCGCGGCCGCCGAAGCGGCCGCGTTCGCCGTGCAGGGCCATCATCAGAATGCTGTCGTCCGGGTGGAAGCCGCACAGGTAGGGGAGCGCGGCGGCGAGCTCGGCCGGGCTGCGCAGGGTGACCTTCGGGTCGTCCGAGGGACGCGGAGATGCGGTGTGCTGAGTCATGATCCGAAGGTGGCGCACAGCATGGATCTCCGCCAGACCCCTCCAAAACCTGTGGATAAACCGTCCATATCATCACAAGAACGCCGGACGAGTTATCCACAGGTGCGGCGAGGGCGGTTGGCACAGTGTCGGTGTCATCGGGTTGCATGGGGGCATGACCACCGCACTGCGCACCACCGCCGACACGATCCTCAGCCGGCTCGTCGGGGACCCGACGGGCACCGCCCGCCTGCGCGAGGACCAGTGGCGCGCGGTCGAGGCGCTGGTGGCCCAGGGCCGCCGGGCCCTGGTCGTCCAGCGCACGGGCTGGGGCAAGTCCGCCGTCTACTTCGTGGCCACGGCGCTGCTCCGGGAACGCGGCAGCGGTCCGACCGTGATCGTCTCCCCGCTGCTCGCCCTCATGCGCAACCAGATCGACGCCGCCGACCGCGCCGGCATCAGGGCCCGGACGATCAACTCGGCCAACCCCGAGGAGTGGGACACCGTCCAGGCAGAAGTCGCCGCCGGGGAGGTCGACGTCCTGCTGGTCAGCCCGGAACGGCTCAACAACCCCGACTTCCGCGATCAGGTACTGCCCAAACTCGCCGCCACCACCGGCCTGCTCGTGGTCGACGAGGCGCACTGCATCTCCGACTGGGGCCACGACTTCCGGCCCGACTACCGCCGGTTGCGCACCATGCTCGCCGACCTGCCGCCGGGCGTCCCCGTCCTCGCCACCACGGCCACGGCCAACGCCCGCGTGACGGCGGATGTCGCGGAACAACTGGGCACCGGCGACCACGAGGGCGCGCTGATCCTGCGCGGGCCGCTGGACCGCGAGAGCCTCTCGCTCGGCGTCCTGCCGCTGCCGGACGCCGCACACCGGCTCGCCTGGCTCGCCGACCACCTCGGCGAGCTGCCGGGCTCCGGCATCATCTACACGCTCACCGTGGCGGCCGCCGAGGAGGTCGCGGCCTTCCTGCGGCAGCGGGGACACGAAGTGGCCGCGTACACCGGCCGCACGGAGGACGCCGACCGGCGGGTCGCCGAGGCCGCGCTGCTGCGCAACGAGGTCAAGGCCCTGGTCGCGACCTCCGCCCTCGGCATGGGATTCGACAAGCCCGACCTGGGCTTCGTGCTCCACCTGGGCTCGCCCTCCTCCCCCATCGCCTACTACCAGCAGGTCGGCCGCGCCGGCCGAGGAGTCGATCACGCCGAGGTCCTGCTGCTCCCCGGTCCGGAGGACGAGGCGATCTGGCGCTACTTCGCCTCGCTCGCCTTCCCGCGCGAGGAGCAGGTCCGCCAGACCCTCGCGCTGCTGGCGGAGGCGGGGGCGCCGATGTCCGTGCCGGCCCTGGAGGCCCGCGTCGACCTGCGCCGCACCCGGCTGGAGACCATGCTCAAGGTCCTCGACGTGGACGGTGCCGTCCGCCGGGTGCGCGGCGGCTGGACGTCCACGGGGCAGCCCTGGGCGTACGACACCGAGCGTTACGCCTGGGTCGACCGGCAGCGCAAGGACGAGCAGCAGGCCATGCGCGAGTACGCCACGACCACCGCCTGCCGCATGGAGTACCTGCGGCGGCAACTCGACGACGAGGACGCCGCCCCCTGCGGCCGCTGCGACAACTGCGCGGCGCCGCGCTACTCCGCCGAGGTGTCCCGGGAGGCACTGGAGTCCGCGCGGGCGGCGCTCGGGCGCCCCGGCGTCGAGGTGGAACCGCGCCGGATGTGGCCCACGGGCCTCCCGGCGGTGGGCATCGACCTCAAGGGCCGGATCCCGGCCGGCGAACAGGCCGGGCCCGGCCGCGCCCTCGGACGGCTTTCCGACATCGGCTGGGGCAACCGGCTGCGGCCGCTGTTCGCCGTGAACGCTCCGGACGCGCCCGTCGCGGACGACGTGGTCAACGCCGTGGTCACGGTGCTGGCGGACTGGGCCCGAGGACCGGGCGGCTGGGCCAGTGGGGCACCCGACGCACCGCACCGCCCGGTCGGTGTGGTGACCGTCGCCTCCCACACCAGGCCGCGGCTGATCGCCTCGCTCGGGCAGCGCATCGCCGACGCCGGGCGCATGCCGCTGCTCGGGGAGCTGGTCCACACAGGTGACGTCGAGCCCTCGCGTGTGCCGCGCAGCAACAGCGCGCAGCGTCTGCGCGCGCTGCACGGGGCCTTCGCCGTTCCGCCCGCTCTCGCCGACGCGATCGCGGCAACGCCCGGACCGGTCCTGCTCGTCGACGATTTCACCGAAACGGGCTGGACCCTGGCCGTCGCCGCACGACTGCTGCGCAGGTCAGGAGTTGCAGCAGTGTTTCCGCTGGTCCTGGCCCTGCAAGGCTGATCCGCGGTCAGATGGTGGACAGCACCCGGGGATCTATGCGGCGGACGATCCGATAACAGACACAACGACTAATTGACCGTTGCCGCTCGCGTGTACGGCAGCGAGAATTGGGAGCGTTCCCCGTTCGGCTCCTCGAGCCCCCCGATCGGCATGCGCCCGCGCACCCGGTCTCGGACGCATACCCGAAGGGAGGATCGCGGCCATGGGCTTCGCTCCGGAAACCTCCTCCGGCACGTCCTCCCGCCCCGCCCGCCGTGCGCGCGCCCTGGAACCGGCGGAGTGGACAGCCTCCGGCTTCCCGCTGCTGATCAGCCCACGCGACGTGGTCAAGGACCTGCACGCGCGGCACCTTCCCGCGCCGGGCACGGCGGTGCTCGCGGTCCTGTCACCCGACGGACGGCTGACGGCCAGCGCCTCGTTCGCACAGCGCGAGGGCGTCGTCGACGGCTGGGAACGGCGCAACGCGATCCTGTCCCACCTGCGCCGGATCACCCCGGACGACCTGCGCCGGCGTACGCCCGTGCGCACCGCCGTCCTCCTGGTGTGCCGCGAGGGCGGCGCGGAGTGGACCGAGGCGGACGGGGCGTGGGCGTGGGGCCTGCGGGACGCGTGCTCGTTGCACGGCCTGCGCCCCGGCTCCTACATCACTTTGACCGAGGACGGCTGGCGCGTGTACGGCGAGGCCCGCGTGGGACGTAACCCCAACGCCTCATCCTGGTCGCGCGAACAGCACGGCGCAGCGGCCCTGCGCCCCGGAGAGGAGGCACCGGCCCTGCGCCGCGCGGCAGCGCGCTGATCAGGCGTTCGCGCCGAGCAGCCCGTTGATCCGCTGGGGGTCGCCGCACACGATCAGCAGCGCACCGGCCCGTCGCACGGCCGAGGGCAGCAGCGCGGCCACGACCTCGTCCGAGCCACCGTTGACCGCGACGACCACGACCGGACGGCCCTGGGCACGCTCGGCGTCGTGGGCCGCGTAGAAGACGTCGTCGCCGGCGTCGTACTGCGCCCAGTAGGACGCCTCGCCGAAACTCAGCTCGTGGGCGGCCCAGGGGTGCTGCTCACCGGTGGTGAGCACCAGGACCTCGCCGGGCGCCCGACCGCTGTCGAGCAGCAGGTCGACCGCCTCGTCGGCCGCGTCGAGCGCACCCTCCACCGGAGCGGGGATGAGCTGGATCTGCGTCGCCGCCGCACCGGCGGAGCCGGCCTGTGCGACCTCGGCTTCCCGGGGCGGCCGCGGCTGTGACGGAACGGCCGGACCGCGAGCCGGGCCGGGACGGCCGGGCCGGGCGTTGACCGTGGTGCCTCCGCGCGGTGGCGCGGGGCGCGGGGACCCGGGACGGGGGCCGGGGGCCGGTACAGGACGGGGGGTCGACGCGGACCGGCCGGCGGCCGGGGCTACGCGAGAACCCGGGACACTCTCGTGAATCTGAGGCTCCTCGGGGATGAGAGGCATGTGCAGATGTCTATCAAATGCACCGGAACAGCGCAGCGGCGGGTAGGTCACAACTCGGCTCAGAAATCGAAGCCGAGCTGCTCGCCTGTCTCCCCCGCCACCACGGTCTCCCGGACTTTCTTCAGGTGTTGCCAACGCGGCAGCGTATCGAGGTATGCCCAGGACAGCCGGTGGTGGGGGGTGGGCCCCAGCTCCGCCAGCGCAGCCCGGTGCACCGGCGAAGGGTACCCGGCGTTGTCCTCGAAACCGAACGGAGCATAGTCCACGCCCAGTTCGGCCATCATGGCGTCCCGCCGCACCTTGGCGATCACCGAGGCCGCGGAGACGGCGATGCAGGACTGGTCACCCTTGATGACCGTCCGTACCCGCCACGGGCCGCCGAGGTAGTCGTGCTTGCCGTCGAGGATGACCGCGTCGGGCCGTACGGGCAGGGCCTCCAGGGCACGCGTCGCCGCGAGCCGCTGGGCGGCCGTCATCCCGAGGTCGTCGATCTCCTCGGGCGACGCGTGGCCGAGCGCGTAGCAATGGACCCAACCGACCAGCAAGGCGGCGAGTTCGCCCCGGCGCTTGACGGTGAGCAGTTTGGAATCGGTGAGCCCTTCCGGCGCCCGCCGCAGTCCGGTGACGGCCGCGCAGACGGTGACCGGTCCGGCCCAGGCCCCCCGGCCGACCTCGTCGACGCCCGCGACGATCTTGGCGCCGAGTGTCGCGCGCAAGGAGCGCTCGACGCTGTGGGTGGGAGGTTCACGGACCATGGCAACGCCCACCCTACGCTCCCGCGCCGGGCCGCCGGAGGCGGGGTCCCGCAGGACATCGCCTCCTCCGGGCACGTTCCTCGGGGCACGTCCCTCAGGGCCGCAGCAGGGGCAGCATCACCTGGTCGACGACCTCCACCAGGTCGCGTTCGGAGATCTCCCGTCCGCCCATCTTCGACCGGTACATCATCAGGGCGGGCACGACGTCGGCGACGATGTCCCCGGTGGCGTCCGGCCGCACCTCCCCGCGTTCGACCCCGCGCCGTACGACGTCCATGATGCGGTGCTTGGTGGGTTCGACCACCCCCTCGACGACCAGTCGCACGAAGCAGTGCGCCGTCTCATGGTCGGACTCGTCGATCACCGCGCGCAGGGCCAGTCCGCTCTGCGAGTACATCGCCTCGCGCATCCTCAGCACCAGGAAGAGGAGGTCCTCGCGGAGGCTGCCGAGGTCCGGCACATCGGGGACGGCGGGGAGCGCGGCCTGCAGCGCGTCGGTGGCCAGCGCCTGCTTGGACGGCCAGCGCCGGTAGACGGCCGCCTTGCCGGTCTGGGCGGCGGACGCGACGCCCTCCATGGTCAGTCCCCGCCAGCCGACGGTGCCCAGTTGCTCCAAGGCGGCCTTGAGGATGGCGCGTTCCAGCACCGGCCCGCGGCGACGCGGCGCGACCTGCTTGGACGGCTCCGTTGCCGCCTCGTGCGACATGACCATGGCACCTTCTCGGCTCTTCGCTTCTAGTGAACGCTTGCGTTCACTAACAACACCACTCTAGTGTCGTCCATAGTGAACGCAGCCGTTCACTAGTCACCGTCTGGGGGATCTCGTGACGACTGAGCAACTCACCTCACCACACAAGCCCGGCGCCGCGCGACGCGACGGCAGGCCGGGGATCGCACTCGCCGTGATCGCGGCCTGCCAGCTCATGGTCGTGCTGGACGCCACGATTGTGAACATCGCGCTCCCGCACATCCAGACCGCGCTCTCCTTCTCCACGACCGACCTGTCCTGGGTGCTCAACGCCTACACCCTCACCTTCGGCGGCCTTCTGCTGCTCGGCGGGCGGGCCGGCGACATCCTGGGCCGCCGCAGGGTCTTCGTCTTCGGCATCCTGCTGTTCTCACTCGCCTCCCTTCTCGGGGGCTTCGCGCAGGAGCCGTGGCAGCTGCTCGCGGCGCGCTCCCTGCAGGGCGTCGGCGGCGCGATCGCCTCGCCGACCTCGCTCGCCCTCATCACCACCAACTTTCCCGAAGGACCCGAACGCAACCGCGCGTTCGGCGTCTTCGCCGCGGTCTCCGCGGGCGGCGGCGCGGTGGGCCTGCTGGCGGGCGGCATGCTCACGGACTGGCTCGACTGGCGCTGGGTGTTCTTCGTCAACGTGCCGATCGGCCTGCTGATCGCCTTCCTGGCGCCGCGCTACATCAGCGAGTCGAAGCGCCATCCCGGCCGCTTCGACATCGCCGGCGCGGTGACGTCGACCGCCGGTATGGCCTCCCTGGTCTACGGCTTCATCCGGGCCGCCGCCCAGGGCTGGCGGGACGGGCTCACGATCGGCGCGTTCTGCGCCGCGGTGGTACTGCTGAGCTCGTTCGTCCTCATCGAGCGTCGCGCGAAGGAACCCATCACTCCCCTGCGGATGTTCGCGGACCGCAACCGCTCCGGCACGTACGTGATGATGCTGAGCCTCGCCGCGGGGATGTTCGGGATGTTCTTCTTCATCGTCATCTTCGTACAGACCGTGCTCGGCTACAGCGCCATCGCCGCCGGTTTCGCCTTCCTCCCGGTCACCGTGGCGATCGTGACGGGAGCGGGTCTCTCCACCCGCTTCCTGCCGGTGCTCGGGCCGAAGCCCTTCCTTGTCGCGGGCTCGACGCTCGCCGGCACCGGAATGGCCTGGCTGACCTTCATCGACCCCGGCAGCAGTTACGTGGGCGGGGTGCTGGGCCCCATGGTGCTCTTCGGCTTCGGCATGGGCCTCAACTTCGTGACACTGACACTGACCGCCGTCTCCGGGGTCGCGCAGCACGAGGCGGGCGCGGCCTCCGGGCTGCTCAACGCCATGCAGCAGGTGGGCGGTTCGCTGGGCCTGTCGATCCTGGTGACCGTCTTCGGCACCGCGAGCCGCGACAAGGCGGCCGAGATGCTGCCGCGGTTCCTCGCCCAGGCGACCCCGGCGCAGAAGGCGGAGCTGGCACGGACGCACGAGCTGCCGGCGCCCTGGTCGCACGAAGTCCTGGCGCACGGCATCTCCACCGCCCTGTACGCCGCCGTCGCGCTGGTCCTGCTGGCCCTGACCACCGCGCTGTTCGTCATCCGGGTGCGCAGGAGCGACCTGGAGGCGCTGAGCGGCACGGCGGGCACGCCTGCCGCCTGACGGCACACCGCCGCCCGGCCCGAGGGGAGGCCGGGGCGGCGGAATGCCGCGCGATGTCAGCGCAATTCGATGCGGTACTGCGCGAGTCGTGCCCGCGAACAGGCGTCGTACGCGTCCGCCGGACGCGCGGCCAGCACGGAACGGGCCCGGCTCTCACCGAGGCTCGTGGCGAACCACGGGTCGCCGCCGCCCCGCAGGTCGTGCGCCATCAGCTCCAGCGCGCACGAGCGCTGCGGCTCCGGCAGCCGGTCCAGCGCCGGGACGGCGTCGGCGGACAGGTCCTGCAGGTAGGCCAGGTCGATCCGGCCGGTGTTCTCGTACCGGGTGACCTGCTGGTCGGCGATCAGGGCGTCCGGGCCCGCGAGGCCGAAGGCCAGGAAGCCGACAGCCGCGCTCGCCACCACCGCTCGCGGCAGCCATCGGGCGCCGAACACCCCGGCCGCCATGATCAGGACGATCAGCAGCCCGAGCCACAGCTCGATGCCGGCCACCGAGATCCGCATCCGCGTCAGTCCGTAGGCGCCCACGTACAGCTCCATGCGGCGCAGTGCGGACGCGACCACGACCAGCGTCAGCACGCAGATGGCGCCGAGGACCGAGCGCACGAGCAGCCGGTCGCGGTCCGTGCCCCGGGGCGCCCACCGCAGGGCGAGGCCGATCACCCCGATGGTCAGGAGGGTCACGATCAGCAGCTGCCAGAAGCCCTGGCGGGCGTACTGCGCGTACGTCAGGCCGGTCTCGGCGAGCACCTTCTGATAGCCGCCGAAGAGCACGGTGAGCTGCACGGCGTTGAAGACGGCGAACAGCACGGCGAGGACGACCAGCGGCAGCGCCCACTCGGCCCGGCCACGGGCGCGGCCCGGCTTGACCTTGACGCGGTCGAAGCGGCGCGGCGCGGCGGCGGTGTACGCGGCGGCCAGCGCGCCCAGCACACCGAGGGCGAACAGCAGGACGCGCACGGGGAAGTCGCCGAGCGTCATGTCGGGGACGAAGTCGCCCAGCAGGTCGGCGAAGGCGGCGTCCGCCCCGGCGAAGAGCGCACCGAAGACCAGCAGCAGGACGACGGCGACCACGACGGCCTTGGCCATCGGAAGCCAGCGCCGCCGATTGCGCGCGGTGCGCTCGCGCAGGCCGCGCAGCGCCCAGCCCAGGCCGGGCACCACGGACGCCCACACACCGAGGCCCCCCAGCAGCACTCCCGGCCAGCGGCGGCCACCGTGCAGGGCGAGCGAACCCACGACGAAGAAGCCGAGGACCGCGAGAAAGGCGGGCCAGCCGGCGTCGCGCAGCGCGGGGACGAGCAGCAGGCCGAGGGCGGTGGCCGCCCACACCAGCGTCCATGGACGCGGGCGGCGGCCGCGCACGACCGCCGCGACCCCGGCGGCGAGCGCGGCGGGCAGCGCGGTCAGCAGGAGGTTGACACCGATGCCGTCGCGCAGCAGCACGGCGGCCAGAAGGCCGGTGAGCAGCGCGATCCAGAGCACCGCCGGGTGGACGGCGGACGGCGCCTTGACGCGGCTGTCGATGATCCACTGCGGAGGGGGCGGCGGTGCCCACGGCTGCGGCTGCACCGAGGCGTGGCTCGGACGGGCCGGATGGGCCGGCGGATGGAGCGGTGGCCGGGCGAAGTGCGGCGGGTTGTGCGGTGTGCCGTGCGGCGGCCGCTGCGGCACGGCGCCCTTCGGTACGTCGGACATGAGGACCCCTCCCCACCGGTCGCATGCCGATGACGCGGCGCGGGACCGGAGCTTGTCAGCGCGCCCCGGGAAGATCGCCGGGGCAGCGTGGCCGACAGGCTATGCGCCGGGGTCCGGGGCGTATACGCGCCGTGGGGCTGGCGGCCCGGTCTGTGACAGGGCCGTGACGAAGGACCGGTTTCCGCCGGGGCTCAGGCGGCGGGCAGCCACTCCGGCAGCGGTTCACAGCGTTCCAGCCACGCCTTCGGCGGCTCGCCGTCCGGCCGGGCGGCGACGATGCCGCCGACGATGGCGCACGTCGTGTCGACGTCACCGCCCGCCCGGGCGGTGGTCCAGAACGCGCGCTCGTAGTCGCCGAGGCCCCGTACCGCGGCCCACAGGGCGAAGGGCACGGTGTCGTGCGCGCTGGTGCGCCGGCCGCAGCCGAGCACGGCCGCGACGGTGGCGACGTCGTCGTAGTCGAGCATGTCCACGGCACGGCGCAGCCCCGCGTGGACGGCGCTGCGCGGCAGGAGTCCGACGACGGACGTGAGCAGCGCCGCCGGATCGGCCGGGGTACCGGGCCCGGCGACCAGGGCGGCGGCGGCCGCCACGGCCATGGCTCCGGCGACCGCCTCGCGGTGCTGGTGGGTGGTGTACGCGGAGAGTTCCGCCTGCTCGGCGGCCTTCTCGGGTTCGCCCGCGAACCACGCGCCGAGCGGTGCGACGCGCATCGCCGCGCCGTTGCCCCAGGAGCCCTGGCCGTTGAACATCTCGGCGGCCAGCGTGCGCCAGTCACCGTTCTCCTGCCGGATCAGCCGCAGCATGCGGTTCACGGCGGGGCCGTAGCCGCGGTCGAAGTCGTGGTGGGCGGCGAAGGACGCGGCCAGCGCGTCCTGGTCCACGAAGCCGTGCGCGCCGAGGACGGCGACGACGGAGCAGGCCATCTCGGTGTCGTCGGTCCACTGCCACACCCCCGCCGGCGGTGTGCCGCTCTTCAGCGCCGGGTAGTGCGCGGGCACGAAGAACTGGGAGCCCAGGGCGTCGCCGAGGGCGAGTCCGCGCAGGCTGGCGAGCGCGCGGGAGCGAGGGAGGTCGGCAGGATCAGCGGTCATGGCGCCCAGAACTCTGACATCCCGTGCCATCGGGGTCAATCGTCCTGTGCGCAATCTCACCCGTGATATCTCGCCAGGTCGGAGTAGGTGGTGGTGCGCCAGCGGGCGAAGGGCCGGTCGAGGCGGTAGCGGCCGTCCCGCTCGGCGATCAGCACCCGGAATTCGCCGTTGTCCGGGTTCGACAGGCACTCGAACTCGTCGACCGTCCAGTGGAACCAGCGCATGCAGAACAGCCGCATGGTCAGCCCGTGCGTCACCAGGAGCACGTTCGGCGGGAACTCCGGCTTGTCGAAGGCCCGGTAGAGCGTCTCCAGGAAGGACCCGACACGGTCGTACACGTCCGCCCCCGACTCGCCCTGGGCGAAGCGGTAGAAGAAGTGGCCGTATGCGTCCCGGGCCTTGCGCTGCCGCTGCACGTCCTCGGCGTCCTGGTAGTTGCCCCAGTCCTGCTCGCGCAGCCGGGGCTCCTCCTTGGCCCGGGTGCGGTGCGGGTCGAGCCCCAGCAGGTGGAAGGTCTGGTGCGTACGGCGGTACGGGGAGACGAACGCCTGGACCCGCTCGTCGCCGAAGAGTTCCCGCAGTTCCGCACCCGCGGCGCGCGCCTGTTCCTCGCCCTTGGTGGTGAGGTTGAGCGCGTGGTCGGGGATCCGCTCGTAGATCGTGTCGTCGGCGTTTCCCTGGGACTCCCCATGACGGATGAGCACAATGCGACGCGGTCGAGCCATGGGCTCACTGTAATTCGTACGTCCCGGCACGGGCGCGGCCGTCCACCCACCGGGCACCCGGCGGGGGCGGCCCCCCATGGCGTGGCACCGGGTCACCGAAGGCATGCGAGACACGACGTCTCGCAGGTGGCGGCCCCGGCCCGGTCGGCGGCCGCCCCCGATTGTCAGTGGTGGGCAGCAGACTGAGCATTGAAGAGGGAGCCCCTTGCGGCACCCCCGGTTGGAGGCCGCAATGAAGACCACCGCGTTCGTTCCGGGCACACCGTGCTGGACCGATCTGAGCAGTCCCGACATCGAGGCCTCACGCGCCTTCTACGGCGGCCTGTTCGGCTGGGAGTCCCAGCCGGGCCCCCCGGAGGCGGGGGGCTACACGTTCTTCACCCTGCGTGACCAGCCCGTGGCCGCCGTCGGCCCGGTGATGGCCGAGGGCGACCGGCCGCGCTGGATCACCTACATGGCCACCGCGGACGCCGAGGACACCGCCAAGGCGGTGCAGGCCGCGGGCGGGGCCGTCTCCGTGCCGCCGATGGCCGTCTTCGACCAGGGCGGCTTCGCGCAGTTCACCGACCCTCACGGTGCGGAGTTCGCGGTCTGGCAGCCGGGGAACTTCAAGGGCGCGGGTCTGCTGAACGAGCCGGGGGCGTTCAGCTGGATCGAGCTCAACACCCGCGATGTGGACGGCGCCCGCGCGTTCTACCGGGACGTCTTCGGATGGACGGGCGAGACGCATCCCTTCGCCGGTGACAGCTCGTACACCGAGCTGGAAGTGGAGGGCGGCGGCGGCCCGTTCGGCGGCATTCTGCTCATGAACGACGCCTGGCCCGCGGAGATACCCCAGCACTGGATGCACTACGTCGCCGTCGCCGACACCGACGCGGCCGCCGCGAGGGCGGCCGAGCTCGGCGGCAGCGTCTCGGTACCGCCCTTCGACCTGCCGCACGTGGGACGTATCGCGGTCCTGGACGATCCGCACGGCGCCTACTTCTCCGTGATCACCCGGCCCGCCAAGGAGGACTGACTCCGGCGCGGCGCACGGCGCGACAGCCGGCCCGCACCGGGGCGCACACGCCGGCCAGGTCTCAGACCGACCAGGACTGCTCCAGGTCGACGACGTCCCCCGCGACCGCCAGCACGTCCGCCTCGAGGTCGGCGCGCTGCGAGAGCCGGGCGACCGAGCCGTCCCGGTACTTGCCGCGCTCGGCGGCCGAGTCCCACATCGACAGCACCAGGAAATCGGACTCGGGGCCCTGCGCGAACACGCCCCGCAGCATGCCCGGCGAGCCGGCCATCGCCGGGTTCCAGACCTTCTGCTGCATGAGGACGAAGTGATCGGCCCGGTCCGGCCGCACCTTGAGGTGGGCCAGCCTGAGCAGGTCGCTGTCCGCAAAGCGGGGGCGGAAGCCGACCTTGACGTCCAGCCGGTGCTCGAAGAGCTTCACCCCGAGGCTCTCGTACGTCTCCGCCTGGGGCGCTGCGAAGCGGTCATGGGGACCGGACATGAAGGCGTCGTAGTACTCGCGGTCCTCCCAGAAGGCGAACAGGTGCGCGACACCCGGCTGGCTGCGGCTCCAGCCCCCGCCCTGCCCCCGGAAACCCGGTTCGCCGGGGAGTCCGTTGGCCCATTTCCGCTGCCCGCGCTCGAATGCCGCCCGATCGAGAACGCCGCAGCGAATCCACTTCACCAGCACCGCGCCATCCTATGGCCCACCAGCGGCCATTCCGCCCCACAGGGGAATCAACTCCCCCACAGGAAAAGCCAATACGATCACGACATGGATGCCCTGTACCCCCGCCTGCTCGTCGAGGACTTCGACGCCGCCGTCCGTTTCTGGACCGCCGCCCTGCGCGACCTGCTCGCGACGGAGCCGGTCAAGGTGCTGCCGGAAGCCGGATACGCCAACTGGGACCTCGGCGGACAGGCCGCGCTCACCCTCTTCTCCCGTACCGCGCTCGCCCGGACGATCGGCACCGAGACGCTGCCCGCCCACGCCCCCGCCCAGGACGCGGCGATGCTCGTGCTGCGGGTCGAGGACGTCGATGTCGCCGCCGGCAAGCTCGCTGCCCACGGCGCCGACGTCCTCGCCGAGCCGCAGGACCGGCCCGCCTGGGGACCGAACCTGCGAACCGCCCATCTGCGCACGCCCGACGGCTGCCTGGTGGAGCTCCAGTCGTACTGAGCCCGACGGGCCGTGGCGGGAGGGAGCCGAGAGCCGCCATCAAGAACCGAAAGAGATAGTCCCCAACAAAACCATCTGCTAGCGTCACACCTGGGTCCCGGATCCCCGTGTCCCCGGCTACCAGGAGACGACGCCATGTCCACGCGCACGCAGACCACACCGGAGCCGGCAGGCTTACGTTCCGCCTCCAGCGGCGGCCGCTCCCGCACGCTCGCCCTCGCCGTCCTCTGCGCCGGCATGCTGATGATCATCCTCGACGGCAGCATCGTCACCGTGGCCCTCCCGGCCATCCAGCGCGACCTGCGCTTCTCCCCCGCCGACCTCACCTGGACCGTCAACGCGTACATGATCGCCTTTGGCGGTCTGCTCCTGCTGTGCGGCCGGCTCGGCGACCTGTTCGGCCGCAAGCGGATGTTCGTGGCCGGACTCGCCGTCTTCACCGGCGCCTCGCTGCTGTGCGGCCTGGCCACCAGCCAGGCGGTACTGATCGGCGCCCGCTTCCTCCAGGGCGTCGGCGGCGCCATGACCTCGGCCGTCAGCCTCGGCCTGATCGTGACGCTGTTCCCCGAACCCCGTGAACGCGGCCGGGCCATCGGCGCGTTCAGCTTCGTCGGCGCCGCCGGGGCGTCGATCGGCCAGGTGCTCGGCGGCGTGCTCACCCAGGCCGTCAGCTGGCACTGGATCTTCTTCATCAACCTGCCCATCGGCCTGGCCGCCGGGGTCCTCGCCGTGCGCGTGCTCGCACCCGATCCGCCGCGGCCCGCCGCCCGCAACGCCGACGCCCTCGGCGCACTCCTGGTCACCGCCGGGCTGATGACCGGCGTCCTCACCATCGTCCGGACGGGCCGGCACGGCTGGGGCTCCGGTGCCACCCTCGCCCTCGGCGCCCTGGCCGTCGCGCTCCTCGCCGGCTTCGTGGCGCGTCAGGCGGCGGCGCGCTCACCGCTGCTGCCGCTGCGCATGTTCCGCTCGCGCGACGTCTCGGGGGCCAACGCCGTCCAGGTCCTCATGGTCTCCGCGCTCTTCGGGTTCCAGATCCTGATGGCGCTCTACCTGCAGAACGTGCTGGGCTACGGAGCCGCGGCCACCGGGCTCGCCATGCTGCCCGCGGCCCTGGCCATCGGGACCGTCTCACTCGCCTTCTCCGCCCGCCTCAACGCGCGTTTCGGCGAACGCCGCGTCCTGCTGGCCGGTCTCGCCCTGCTCGTGGCCGCCCTCGCCCTGCTGACCCGTCTGCCGGTGCACGCGGACTACGCCGTGCACCTGCTGCCGACGATGCTGCTCGCGGGCGGCTTCGGACTCGCCGTCTCCGCGCTCACCGTGCTCGGCATGTCCGGCGCGGGAGCGGAGGACGCGGGCGTCGCGTCCGGGCTGTTCAACACCACCCAGCAAGTGGGCGGCGCGCTCGGCGTCGCCGTCCTGTCCACCCTCGCCGGCTCGCGCACGCACACCCTGCTCACCGACGGCCACGGCACCGCGTCCGCCCTCACCGCCGGCTTCCGCCTCGCCTTCGGTACGGGCGCGGTGCTGCTCGCGGTGGCCTTCGTCCTCGCGGCCACGGTGCTGCGCCGTCCCCGGAAGGGTGCCGCTCCCCCGCCCGCGTGAGAACCACGCGAGAAGGGGAGGGGCGCCGGCCTCGCGCCGGCGCCCCTCCCCTCGAAGGTCACGCTTCCGGTTCAGCCACGCCGGGCGTCACACCCGGAGTGCCCCACCGCAGTGGTCAACTGCACCCGCTGGTCGAGCCGCAGCCCTCGCAGAGGTAGCAGCTGCCCGCACGGCGCATCTTCGTGCCGCAGGAGAAGCAGAGCGGGGCGTCGGCGTTGAGGCCGAGCTGGATCTCCAGGAGTTCGGTGGAGTTGTGCGCGGTCTTCGGCGCCGGGGCCGCGGCGGCCTCGGTGACGACTGCCTCGGGGGCCGCGGCCGGCTTGGCCGGCGCCGCCTCCGCCTGGCGCGGGGCGGACTGGGCCAGACCCTCGACGTCGACCTCCTCGGCGGCCGGCTCGTAGGAGCCGGTGTCGAGGTGGCGCTTGCGCTCCCCGGCGGAGTGGATGCCGAGCGCGGAACGCGTCTCGAAGGGCAGGAAGTCCAGCGCCAGGCGGCGGAAGATGTAGTCGACGATCGACTGGGCCATCCGCACGTCCGGGTCGTCGGTCAGACCGGCCGGCTCGAAGCGCATGTTGGTGAACTTCGAGACGTAGGTCTCCAGCGGCACGCCGTACTGCAGGCCGACGGAGACGGCGATGGAGAAGGCGTCCATCATGCCCGCGAGGGTGGAACCCTGCTTGGACATCTTGAGGAAGACCTCGCCGAGACCGTCGTCCGGGTAGGAGTTGGCGGTCATGTAGCCCTCGGCCCCGCCCACCGTGAAGGAGGTGGTGATGCCGGGACGGCCCTTGGGGAGCCGGCGGCGGACCGGGCGGTACTCGACGACCTTCTCGACGGCGGCCGCGGCCGGGGCCTGGGCCTCCTCGGTCTTCTTGTCGTCGTTCTTCTTCTTGGCCGAGAGCGGCTGGCCGACCTTGCAGTTGTCGCGGTAGATCGCGAGCGCCTTGAGGCCGAGCTTCCAGCCCTCGTAGTAGATCTCCTCGATCTCCTCGACGGTCGCCGACTCCGGCATGTTGACCGTCTTGGAGATCGCGCCGGACAGGAACGGCTGGGTCGCGGCCATCATCCGGACGTGGCCCATCGGCGCGATGGAGCGCTCGCCCATGGCGCAGTCGAAGACCTCGTAGTGCTCGGGCTTCAGGCCGGGGGCGTCGATGACGCTGCCGTGCTCGGCGATGTGGGCGACGACCGCCTCGATCTGCTCCTGCTGGTAGCCGAGGCGGTGCAGGGCCTGCGGGACCGTGTTGTTCACGATCTGCATGGAACCGCCGCCGACCAGCTTCTTGAACTTGACCAGCGCGAGGTCCGGCTCGATCCCGGTGGTGTCGCAGTCCATCATCAGGCCGATGGTGCCGGTCGGGGCCAGCAGGGAGGCCTGCGCGTTGCGGAATCCGTTCTTCTCACCGAGGCGCAGGACGTCCTGCCAGGCCTCGGTGGCCGCGGCCCAGACCGGGGTGTCCAGGTCGTCCATCCGCGGGGCGACGGCGTTGGCGTCGGAGTGCTGCTTCATGACGCGGTTGTGGGCGCTGGCGTTGCGGGCGTAGCCCTCGTACGGGCCGACGACCGCGGCCAGCTCGGCGGAGCGCTTGTAGGAGATACCGGTCATCAGCGAGGTGATGGCACCGGCGAGCGCGCGGCCGCCGTCGGAGTCGTAGGCGTGGCCGGTCGCCATCAGCAGGGCGCCGAGGTTGGCGTAGCCGACGCCCAGCTGGCGGAAGGCGCGGGTGGTCTCGCCGATCTTCTGGGTCGGGAAGTCCGCGAAGCAGATCGAGATGTCCATCGCGGTGATGACCAGCTCGACGACCTTGGCGAAGCGCACGGCGTCGAAGCGCTGGGTGCCCTGGCCGTCGTCGTCGAGGAACTTCAGCAGGTTGAGCGAGGCGAGGTTGCAGGACGAGTTGTCCAGGTGCATGTACTCGCTGCAGGGGTTGGAGGCGGTGATGCGGCCGGTCTCCGGCGTGGTGTGCCAGTGGTTGATGACGTCGTCGTACTGGATGCCGGGGTCGGCGCAGGCCCAGGCGGCCTCCGCCAGCTTGCGGAACAGCGCCTTGGCGTCGACCTCCTCGATGACCTCTCCGGTCATCCGGGCGCGCAGGCCGAACTTCTCGCCGTTCTCGTACGCCTTCATGAACTCTTCGTTCACGCGGACGGAGTTGTTGGCATTCTGGTACTGGACGGACGCGATGTCGTCGCCGCCCAGGTCCATGTCGAAGCCCGCGTCGCGCAGGGCGCGGATCTTCTCCTCCTCCTTCACCTTGGTCTCGATGAAGGCCTCGACGTCCGGGTGGTCCACGTCGAGGACGACCATCTTGGCGGCGCGACGGGTGGCACCACCGGACTTGATGGTGCCGGCGGAGGCGTCCGCGCCGCGCATGAAGGAGACCGGGCCGGAGGCGTTGCCGCCGGAGGAGAGCAGCTCCTTGGAGGAGCGGATGCGGGAGAGGTTCAGGCCGGCGCCGGAGCCGCCCTTGAAGATCATCCCCTCTTCCTTGTACCAGTCGAGGATCGACTCCATGGAGTCGTCGACGGAGAGGATGAAGCAGGCGGAGACCTGCTGCGGCTGGGCGGTGCCGACGTTGAACCAGACCGGGGAGTTGAAGCTGAACACCTGGTGGAGCAGTGCCCAGGTCAGCTCGTGGTCGAAGATCTCGGCGTCGGCGGGCGACGCGAAGTAGCCGTGGTCCTCACCGGCCTTGCGGTAGGTCTTCACGACGCGGTCGATGAGCTGCCGCAGGCTGCTCTCGCGCTGCGGCGTGCCGACCGCGCCGCGGAAGTACTTGCTGGTGACGATGTTGACCGCGTTCACCGACCAGGAGTCGGGGAACTCCACGCCGCGCTGCTCGAAGTTGATCGAGCCGTCGCGCCAGTTGGTCATGACGACGTCACGACGCTCCCAGACCACCTCGTCGTAGGGGTGCGTCCCCGGGGTGGTGTGGATGCGCTCGATGCGCAGACCCTTGCCGGGTGCCGCTCCCGCCGCGCCCGCCGTCTTGCCGGACTTGGCGCGGGAACCCCGTGCCGGGCCGCTCGTCGTCTCTGTCATGTGCCGCCTCCCAATACAGGCATTACATCTAAAACGCCTTGAAGCGCCGCGATCTTCCCGCGGCGATGCTGTTCCACGGCCGGAACACCCCTGCGGATGCCCGGCAAATCTGAGGTGTCCGCCGGCCCTAGTCGGCGGCGGCGACGGGCGAGGGGACAGCGCTGTCCCGGTCCCGTTCGCCGGTGTCGGTCGATGACCTCCAGTCGCGCAGCTCGGCGATCGCGGCCTCGAAGTCCTCGAGCGAGTCGAAGGCCTGGTAGACCGAGGCGAAGCGCAGATAGGCGACGAGGTCCAGGTCCTTCAGCGGGCCGAGTATGGCCAGGCCGACGTCGTGGGTCGACAGCTCGGCGCTGCCCGTGGCGCGCACCGCCTCCTCGACGCGCTGCCCGAGCTGGGCGAGTGCGTCCTCGGTGACGGGGCGGCCCTGGCAGGCCTTGCGGACTCCGGCGATGACCTTGTTGCGGCTGAAGGGTTCGGTGACCCCGCTGCGTTTGATGACCATCAGCGAGGCCGTTTCCACGGTGGTGAAGCGGCGGCCGCAGTCGGGACACTGCCGGCGACGGCGGATCGACGTGCCGTCGTCGGTGGTCCGGCTGTCGACGACGCGGCTGTCGGGGTGTCGGCAGAAGGGGCAGTGCATCGATTCCCTCTCCCTCCCTCACCCACGGTGAGCACACGACGATATGACGCGAGGAACCCCGGGGGGCCTCGCGAAGCAGCCACAAGCATAGGCGATCCGGGAGGGTCCGAAGACCCGGGGACCACTACTTGTGGGGCCTGCCCCCCATCCAACCACTAGATCTGGTGGCCTGGGGGTCATGTGCGCCAATCCGGCGGAGCGCGTGTCGCGCCCCGCCGACGGGACGGGAGCCTACGCGACACCACGCCTCACGGGAGCGGCGGGGCGCAGGTGACACACTGGGTGTACGGATCGTCACGGCTCGCGCATCATGGAACCCGGGGCGGCACCGGGCGGGCCGGGGAACCCGAGGAAGCGGCGGGGGAACGGCGGGGAAGCACCGGGGAACGGGCGTGCGGGCGGCAGGCCACCCGAATGCCGTGCGCGCAACGGGGATTGGGCGGCGGATTCCCGGGAAGAATCGAATTTGCATTCGATCTATATCATCGACTCCTTGATCTTGTCAGTGGAACTGTGGAAATTCACTCGAACGTGTGTTTGGCGCAACCTTTCGAAAGCAACTACCGTTGTCCTACTAGGGAGAACATCTCGAGAGGGGCCGCCGTGACCACCACCGCCGACAGCGCCACACTGACCGCCCATGACCGCCCCCAGGACCGGCTACGCCCGATGGATGCGATGAACGACGAGACCACCAAGCCCGCACGTGCGCTTCCCGGACGACCTCCAGGAATCCGCGCGGACAGTTCCGGACTGACCGACCGGCAGCGCCGGGTCATCGAGGTCATCAGGGACTCGGTGCAGCGCCGTGGGTACCCGCCGTCCATGCGGGAGATCGGCCAGGCCGTGGGTCTGTCGAGCACCTCGTCGGTCGCCCATCAGCTGATGGCCCTGGAACGCAAGGGGTTCCTTCGCCGGGACCCGCACCGGCCCCGCGCCTACGAGGTGCGCGGCTCCGACGCCGCGCAGGCGCAGCCGACCGACACCGCGGGCAAGCCCTCGGCGTCGTACGTACCGCTGGTCGGCCGGATCGCCGCCGGTGGCCCGATCCTCGCCGAGGAGTCGGTCGAGGACGTCTTCCCGCTCCCCCGCCAGCTGGTGGGTGACGGCGAACTGTTCGTGCTCAAGGTCGTCGGCGACTCGATGATCGAGGCCGCCATCTGCGACGGGGACTGGGTGACGGTGCGCCGTCAGCCGGTCGCCGAGAACGGCGACATCGTCGCCGCGATGATCGAGGGCGAGGCCACGGTCAAGCGCTTCAAGCGCGAGGACGGTCATGTGTGGCTGCTCCCTCACAACTCCGCGTACCAGCCCATCCCGGGCGACGAGGCGACCATCCTCGGCAAGGTGGTGGCGGTGCTGCGCCGGGTCTGACCCACGACCCGCCCGTGACCGGGCCCCGGGACCTCTGCGCCGGTTCCGGGGCTCGTCTGTGTGCGGGCGTGCGGGCTAGGAGGCGCCGGCCTTCGCCGCGGCGTCGATGGCGGCGAGCGACCTGCGGACCTGATTGCGGTCCGTGGTCTGCCAGAAGTCCGGCATCGAGGCCTTGATGAAGCCGCCGTAGCGGGCCGTGGCGAGCCGCGGGTCGAGCACGGCGACCACGCCCCGGTCCCCGGCCGCGCGCACCAGGCGGCCGGCCCCCTGGGCCATCAGCAGCGCCGCATGCGTGGCGGCGACCGCCATGAAGCCGTTTCCGCCCTTCTCCTCCACCGCCTTCTGACGCGCGCTCATCAGCGGGTCGTCCGGCCGGGGGAAGGGAATCCGGTCCATCACCACCAGTTGGCAGCTGTCCCCCGGCACATCCACGCCCTGCCACAGCGAGAGCGTGCCGAACAGGCAGGTGCCGGGGTCGGCGGAGAAGCGGCGGATCAGCTCGCCCAGCGTCTCCTCGCCCTGGAGCAGGATCGGGTGGTCGATCCGGCCGCGCAGCGCCTCGGCGGCGGCCTGGGCCGCCCGCATCGAGGAGAACAGTCCGAGCGTGCGGCCTCCGGCCGCCTCGATCAGCTCGGTCAGTTCGTCCAGCATGTCCTCGCGGCCGCCGTCCCGGCCGGGCTGCGACAGATGGCGCGCGACGTAGAGAATGCCCTGCTTGGGGTAGTCGAAGGGCGAACCGACGTCGAGGCCCTTCCAGACCGGGAGTTCGTCCTCGCCCTCGGCGGCCACGGTGCCCTCCGGCGGGAGGCCGAGCGAGGCCGCGACGCCGTTGAAGTCGCCACCCAGGCGCAGCGTGGCCGAGGTCAGCACGACGGAGCGCTCGGTGAACAACTTCTCGCGCAGCAGCCCGGACACGCTCAGCGGGGCGACCCGCAGCGAGGCGCCGAAACGGTCGTGGCGCTCGTACCAGACGACGTCCCACTCGGAGCCCTCCACGATGCGCTCGGCGACCTCGTGGACGTTCTCGGCCGAGGCGAGCGCCATCTTGCGGACGGCGTCCTCGTCCTGCACGGAACGGTCGCGGGTCTCACCGAGCGAGGTGATGACCAGCCGGCAGGCGTCGCGCAGCGCCATCAGGGCGTAGCGCAGATCCTCCGGCAGCTCCTCCAGCCGCCCGGGGAGGGCTAGTTCCATCAGCCGCTCGAAGCCCTCGGAGGCACTCATCAGCGCGTCCGCGGCCTTCTCGTTGACCAGCTTGGCGGCCAGCCGGACCGTGCGGTTGACCCGGCCGGGGGCGAGCTCGCCGGTGGCGACCCCGGTGACCCGGGAGACCAGTTCATGGGCCTCGTCGACGATCAGCACCTCGTGGGACGGCAGGACCGGCGCGCCCTCGAGCGCGTCGATCGCCAGCAGCGCGTGGTTGGTGACGACGACGTCGGCCAATTTGGCGCGCTCACGCGCGGCCTCGGCGAAGCACTCCGCGCCGTACGCGCAGCGGGAGGCGCCCAGGCACTCCCGGGACGTGACGGCCACCTGCTGCCAGGCCCGGTCGGAGACGCCGGGGGTGAGGTCGTCACGGTCGCCGGACTCGGTCTCGTCCGCCCAGTCCCGCAGCCGCAGCAGGTCCTGGCCCAGCTTGCTGGTGGGTGCCGCGGCCTCGAACTGGTCGAAGAGGCCGGCCTCGCCCGTGTCCTCCTCCCGCGGCACGCCCTCGTGGAGCCGGTGCAGGCACAGATAGTTCGACCGGCCCTTGAGCATCGCGAACTGCGGCTCCCGCCGCAGCAGCGGATGGAGGGCGGTGACGGTGCGCGGCAGGTCGCGCTCCACCAGCTGGCGCTGCAGCGCGAGGGTCGCCGTGGCGACGACCACGCGCTCCCCGTGCGCGAGGGCGGGCACCAGGTAGCCGAGGGACTTACCGGTGCCGGTGCCGGCCTGGACCAGCAGGTGGGAGCCGTCGTCGACGGCTTCGGCGACGGCTTCGGCCATGGTGACCTGGCCGGGTCGCTCCACGCCGCCGACCGCGGTGACGGCGGCGTGGAGGAGGTCGGTGAGGGCGGGCTTCGCGGGCTGTGTCATAGCAGGACCACCCTACGGGGCAGCACCGACAACGCAGGCGGCCGCGGCATTCCCCGGGGCCCGGCACCCCGCGCCGTCCGCCTCAGAGGACATGCCGCAGGGTGCGCTCGCGGATGAGCAGGGCGGCGCGTTTGCCGGGCATCTGCACCTCCGCCGAGAACCGGAACCCCGCGGCGAGGAAGGCCGACACCGAGGGGGTGTTGCGCAGGTCGGGCTCGGCGACCACCCGGGCGCAGTTCGGCCGGTGCTCCAGGACGTGATCGGCGACGGCGCGCAGCAGGATGCCGCCGAGGCCGCGGGCGCGGTCGGAGACGCGGCCGATGAGCAGGTGGAGCCCGGTGTCGTGGGGGCGGGCCGGGTAGTAGCGGGCAAGGGGGTCCAGGTCGGCCCGGTAGATCTCCCAGTAGCTCATGGGGACGCCGTCGAGTACGCCGATGCACGGCACGCTGCGCCCGTCGCCGTCGAGCTGCGCGCGCAGGTGGCGCTCGGCGACCGAGGGGGCGCCCGCGAGCTGCCAGAACGCGGCGACGGCCGGGTCGTTCATCCAGCGGCTGACCACCGGCAGGTCGCGCTCGGCCCGGACGGGGACGAGGTGGAAGGTGCCGGCCCGGGTGTCCACCGGGCCCCAGTCGGCGACCCCGTCGAGGAGGTCGTCGAGGGCGGCGGGGCGGCCGGCGCGGTCGTCGGCGGTGACGTCCTCCGCGAAGAGGGCGCGGAGCTCGGGGGGCAGTTCCAGGTCCAGGGTGTCGTCCGGGCCGGGGGTCGCCGCGGCACCGGCGTCCCCGGGGGTGCCCGGGTCCCGCGAGGTGGCGGCGCGGCCGGTGCGGCCGGTGTGGGTGTTGGAGTCGGCGGCCGTCATGGCGGCTGCTGCCTCCTCTCTTCGTGGCCTCCCGCGGTCAGCCGCGGAGGGGGTTGGGGACGGTGACGTACACGGACTGGGTGTCGACGGGGCCGACGAGTTCGTCCAGGCCGTGCAGCCGGGTGAGCAGGTTGGCCTTGCACCGCAGCTCCGGTGCCTCCAGCAGGTGTGCCGGCAGCGGGGAGCGGCCGCCGGCCGCGGCCTTGCCGAGGAAGCCGCGGAAGGCGGCCAGCAGCACGCGTTCGTCGGCGAGGCGCTGGGAGCCGAAGGCCCCGATGAGGCCGAGGACGTTGTTGATGCCGAGGTAGTAGGCGAGGCGCTCGTCGGCGACGGTGTCGGGGACGAAGGTGTCGCTCGCGGCGCCGACGCCGGGCAGGCGCGCCTCCAGGGCGGTGCGGGCGCTCTCGCGGAAGTAGTAGCCCTGGTTGTCGCGGTAGCGGCCGCCGGCCGGCCAGCCGTGGGCGTCCAGCACGACGAGGGTGTTCTGCTGGTGCGCCTCCAGGGCGATGCCTCCCTCGCCGTCCAGCCACAGCACCGGGCGCACAACCGCGTCGAGGTAGCGCAGGAACCACTCCGCCGACACCGCCGCGGCGGGCCGTCCGCTGCGCGCCGCCAGAGCCCCGACGAGTTCGGCCAGGCGCGAGGGCATGCCCGGTCCGCCGTCGGGCGCGGGCCGCGGCGCGGTGAGGCCGGCGAGGCAGGCCACGTCGTCGGCGGGCCCGAAGGGGTTGTGCCGTACGACGACGTCGAGGCCCCGGACGGGCGCGCCGCCGTCCGGGGCGTCGACGGCGAGCCAGGCCGGGTCGCGCACGATGTCGAAGCCCGGGTGGGCCAGGTGCCAGCGTTCGGCGAGGCCCGCTCGCAGCAGGCGGTGCACCTCGACGCCCCGGTGGAGTTCCTTGCGGAGGTTCTCGCGACGGGAATTGGTGATGCGCACGGCGAGGGAGAGCTTGAGCATCGCGGACGCGCCGGGCCGCAGGACCGTCCGCACGGAGGACGTCGGGTACCAGGGATCGCCCGCCGTGCCGAGGTCGTGCAGCAGGCCGGCCTCCAGCAGCGCCCGCACGCCGGGCCGGGGCGCGAGGTCGCGGGCCTGCCAGGGGTGCAGCGGCAGCGGCACGGTGCCGGGCGGGAGCCGCCGGACGACGTCGGGGCCCGCCAGGCCGGCCATCAGCAGGGGGGCGGGTACGGTGCGCCCGCGCTCGGTCCACGCGGAGTCGCAGGCCAGGACCGCGCGGTCCACGGCGGCCCAGTGCAGGGCGAAGCTGCCGCGCTGTTCGGGCGCGTAGGCGGCGGACTCGGCCTCGCCGAGGCCTTCACGGCTCTTCGGCGTGGGGTGCAGGGGGTGGCCGAGGACGAGGGCCTGCTCGGCGTCGAGGAACGGGATGGTGCCGGTCGGTGCGGCCGGGCGTGCCCGGCGCTCGGCGACGATCGCCGCCGTCCGCCGGACGGAGTCCGCGACCCGCGTCACCAGGTCGGCGCCGTCGGGTCCGGGGGCGGTCGCCTCCCGGGCGAGCAGTGCGGCGAGGGTCACGGCGCCGACCGCCTGGCCCGCGGCGGCCAGGCGCGGGGGGCCGAAGAGGTGGTGGCCGGTGGGCGACCAGTGGCGGACCGGCACGCGCAGTTCGGTACCGGTCGCCGGCAGCGGAACGCACAGGGTGCCGCCCTGCGGGGCGGGCAGGCCGGTCTCCCGTACCCAGCACCGCAGCAGGGCTTCGGTGCCGGCCGCGTCGGCGACGGCGTACGGGTCGCCGGCCTCCTCGTGCCGGACCTGCGGGGGGACCGTGGCCGGGGTCCCGACGGCGAAGCGTGCGGTCATGCGAGGGCTCCTGAGGGATCGGCGTGGCGGCGCGCGCGGCCGGCGGCGTCCGCGGTCACGAAGGGCTTCACGTCCGGCTCGCGGCGGCCGCCGTCAGCGCGTCGGCCAGGCGGTCGAGGACGGCCTCGGCCTGCTCGTCGGTCATGGTGAGCGGGGGCAGCAGACGCACGACGCTCGCGTCGCGCCCGCCGAGTTCGACGATCAGGCCGCGGTCGAGGGCGGCGCTGCGGACGGCGGCGGCCAGCCGGGATGCGGTCGGCGGGACTCCGTGGACGGTGGCGGTGCCCTCGGGGTCGACGAGTTCGACGCCCAGCATGAGACCGCGCCCGCGGACGTCCCCGGCGCAGGGGTGGGCCGCGGCCAGGTCGCGCAGCCGGGCGAGCATCCGCGCCCCCAGGTCGGCGGCGCGGGCCGCGAGGCCCTCGCGGAGCACGTGGGTGAGGGTGGCGGTGCCCGCGGCCATGGCGAGCTGGTTGCCGCGGAAGGTGCCGGCGTGGGCGCCGGGCCGCCAGACGTCGAGGTCCTCGTGGTAGACGACGACGGCCAGTGGCAGGCTGCCGCCGATGGCCTTGGCCAGCACCATCACGTCCGGCACCACACCGCTGTGCTCGACGGCCCAGAAGGCACCGGTCCTGCCGACGCCGGTCTGCACCTCGTCGGCGATGAGCGGGATGCCGCGGGCCCGGGTGACGGCGCGCATGCGGCGCAGCCAGGTGTCGGGGGCGGGGATGACTCCGCCCTCGCCCTGGACCGGTTCGAGGAGCATCCCGGCGGGTGGCCGGATGCCGCCCTTGGGGTCGTCGAGCAGACTCTCCGTCAGCCGGGCCGACAGTTCGGCGCCGTGGTCGCCGCCGACGCCGAACGGGCAGCGGTAGGCGTACGGGTACGGGAGCCGGGTGACACCGGCGTCGGCGGCGCCGCCCGCCGCGGCCCGTACGGCGGTGTCGCCGGTGACGGCCAGGGCGCCGGCCGTCATGCCGTGGTACCCGCCGGAAAAGGCGAGCAGGCCGTCGCGTCCGGTGGCGGTGCGTACGAGCTTGAGTGCGGCCTCGACGGCGTCCGTGCCGGCCGGCCCGCAGAACTGCACCCGCGCGTGCTCGGCGAGTTCGCGGGGCAGCGTCTCGAACAGCGCGGTGGTGAAGGCGTCCTTGACGGGCGTGGCCAGGTCCAGCACGTGCAGCGGGGCCCCGGAGTCCAGGACGGCCCGGATGGCCTCCACGACGACCGGGTGGTTGTGGCCGAGCGCGAGGGTGCCCGCGCCGGAGAGGCAGTCGAGGTAACGGCGGCCGTCGGCGGCCTCGATGGTCATCCCGTGGGCGCGCACGGGCACGACGGGCAGCGAACGGGCGTAGGTACGGGCCGCCGACTCGCGCAGCGACTGCCGTCGCAGGATGTCCTCGGCGTCGCCGAAGTCCTCCTCGTGCACCGCCAGTCGGTCCGGTGCGCTCGGCATGGCGGCCACGTGCTCACTCCTCGGTGTCGGGTGCTGCGTCCCCGCAGCTACCAACGACGGCACACGCGCACGGCAACTGTCTGTGCCGGAGATCTCGCGCCGGAACCGTCCGGGCGGCCCGTGCCGTCCCTTTTCCCGGGGCATACGACGCCCAGGAGAGGGCACAGTGGGCACAGTTGGGCATTGCCCTTCAGCGAGCAACCGACATGTTCACAACAGGGGGATCGCAACCGATGCCATCGATACGCCGGTTGACCGCGGCTGCGACAGCGGCCGCCTTGCTCGCCGTCACGGTGACCGCCTGTGGCGGGTCCGACGACAACGCCGATGCCAAGCCCAGCCCCACGGCGGCCGCGTCGTCCGGCGGCACCGGGCTCCAGCTGCCCTCCGGCCTCCCCACCACCCTGCCCACCAGCCTCGACGACCTGGACAAGTGGGCGGACGCGCTGCAGAACGGCGGCTGGAAGGACTGGGACAAGGACAAGTGGCTGCGTGACGCGGCCGACTTCGTCAACCCCGTCATCAAGGACCTCTGGGACGCCGACCGGCTCCGCAAGGCCGACGAGACCCCGGACGACGAGCAGACGGCCGACGTCCGGCAGGCGGACGACGGCACCACCGACCGCGAGCCCGCCCCGATCAGGGCGCAGCGGCTGGCGACCCCGTTCCACGACGCCTCACCGGCGACCGGCAAGCTGCTCTTCGACATGCCCGACGGCCAGGCGGTCTGCTCGGCGACCGTGGTGAGCGACCCGGCGAACCCCGGCAGGAGCAACCTGGTGTGGACGGCCGGCCACTGCGTGCACGCGGGCGCCGCGGGCGGCTGGTACCGCAACATCGTCTTCGTGCCCTCCTTCAACGACGAGGGCCTGAGCGGCACGGCACTGCAGAACGCCTCCAAGGAGCAGCTCGCACCGTACGGCACCTGGTGGGCGACGAAGGCCGGCACCTCGCAGCAGTGGATCGACGGGGGCGGGGAGTCCTCGGAGACCAGCTCGGCCTACCCGTACGACTTCGCGGTGCTGAAGGTGACCGACCCCGATTCCACGACGTCCCTGGAGGAGACGGTCGGCGCCTCCGTGCCGGTCTGGTTCGACGCGCCCACTTCGGCGGGCATCGACTCCATGGACGTCCGCGGCTACCCCGCGGCGGCGCCCTTCGACGGCTACGGCTACCAGCAGTACCACTGCGCGGGCGACCCGGTCCGGCTGGCGCTGACCAAGGGCGCGCCGACCATGCACTGGCTCGGCTGCACGATGACGGCCGGCGCCTCGGGCGGCGGCTGGTTCGCCAGGCGGCCCGACGGCAGGCAGGCCCTGGTCAGCAACACCTCGATCGGCCCGCAGGACAGCCCCCGGTGGCTGGCCGGACCGCATCTGGGCTCCGAGGCCGAGTCGCTCTTCGACGCCGTGCGCGGATAGCGCCCGGCGGGAGACGCCGCAGGGCCCGCCCCCATGGAGGAGCGGGCCCTGCGGCGTTCGCAGCGGGACGCCTAGCGGCGCGCGGCGAGCGCGAACGGCTCGAGTTCCGCCGCCAGCTCGTCATGGACGCGGGCCTTGAGCAGTGTGCCGTCGCCGGTGTGCTCCTCGGAGAGCACCTCGCCGTCGGAGTGCACCCGGGCGACGAGCGCACCGCGGGTGTACGGCACCAGGGCCTCGATCTCGACGGCGGGCCGCGGGAGCTCGTCGTCGATCATCGTCAGCAGCTCCTGGATGCCGCGCCCGGTGCGGGCGGACACCGCGATGGAGTGCTTCTCGCGGCGCAGCAGGGACTGCAGCACCACGGGGTCGGCCGCGTCGGCCTTGTTGATCACCACGATCTCGGGCACGTCCAGCGCGCCGACGTCGCGGAAGACCTCGCGGACCGCGGCGAGCTGCTCGTCCGGGTTCGGGTGCGAGCCGTCCACCACGTGCACGATGAGGTCGGCGTCGGCGACCTCCTCCATGGTGGAGCGGAAGGCCTCGACCAGGTGGTGCGGGAGGTGCCGCACAAAACCGACGGTGTCGGCCAGCGTGTAGAGCCGGCCGCTCGGGGTCTCCGCCCGGCGCACGGTCGGGTCCAGGGTGGCGAACAGCGCGTTCTCCACCAGGACGCCCGCACCGGTGAGCCGGTTGAGCAGCGAGGACTTGCCGGCGTTGGTGTAACCGGCGATCGCCACCGAGGGCACCTTGTGGCGCTTGCGCTCCTGGCGCTTGAGGTCGCGGCTGGTCTTCATCTCCGCGATCTCCCGGCGCATCTTGGCCATCTTCTCGCGGATGCGCCGCCGGTCGGTCTCGATCTTGGTCTCACCGGGACCACGGGTGGCCATACCGCCGCCCGAGGAGCCGGAGCCACCGCCACCCATCTGCCGGGACAGCGACTGACCCCAGCCGCGCAGGCGCGGCAGCATGTACTGCATCTGCGCGAGCGAGACCTGGGCCTTGCCCTCACGGCTCTTGGCGTGCTGGGCGAAGATGTCGAGGATCAGCGCGGTCCGGTCGACCACCTTGACCTTGACGACGTCTTCCAGGTGGATGAGCTGGCCGGGGCTGAGCTCACCGTCGCAGACCACGGTGTCGGCGCCGCTCTCCATCACGATGTCGCGCAGCTCCTGCGCCTTGCCGGAGCCGATGTAGGTGGCCGGGTCCGGCTTGTCGCGGCGCTGGATGACACCGTCGAGGACGAGGGCGCCCGCGGTCTCGGCGAGGGCGGCGAGCTCCGCGAGGGAGTTCTCCGCGTCGCGGACGGTGCCGTCCGTCCAGACACCGACGAGCACGACGCGCTCCAGGCGGAGCTGTCGGTACTCGACCTCGGTGATGTCCTCCAGCTCGGTGGACAGACCCGCCACACGGCGCAGAGAGGCTCGTTCGGAACGGTCGAACTGCTCGCCGTCACGCTCCCCGTCGATCTCGTGACTCCAGGCGACGTCCTCTTCCATCAGGGCGTCGGCCCGAAGGCTCTCGGGGAGGCGCTGGCGGCTGCTTGCAGAGCTCGAAGAGGAGGAAGAGGAGGTCATTGGATCCTTTGCTCGGAGAGGAATCGATGTGCGCGGCGCTCACGCCCCGCACACAGGGCACAACGTTCGGCGGGGCCGGGAGATTCCCCGGGCCGGGCCGCGGCGTCGTCGCCGTACGTAGATGGTCGCACGCCGGTCGCCGCCCGGTCACGCGACTTTCGCGGGCCCGGGTGCGGGCCCGGAGCGGTGTGCGCTGTGCGGGGCGGCTTGTTCGTTGCCGTGGGACTGACCGTGGGAGTGGCCGTGGGACTGACCGTGGGAGTGGCCGTGGGACTGACCGTGGGAGTGGCCGTGGGACTGACCGTGGGAGTGGCCGTGGGACTGACCGTGCGGGCCGGCCTGGGGTCCCGGCCTGGCGGGCGCCGGCTTCCAGTCGGGGTGGCCCGGCATGGGCGGGGTGGTGGGCCCGTACAGCCAGGCCCGCAGGAAGGGACCGAGGTCGCGGCCCGCGGTGTCGGAGGCCAGCTCGATGAAGTCGGCGGTCGAGGCGACGCCGTCGCGGTGCCGGGTGACCCAGGCGCGCTCCAGTTCCTGGAACACCTCGGCGCCGATCTCCTGGCGGAGCGCGTAGAGCGCCAGCGCCCCGCTGAAGTAGACGTTGCCGCGGAAGATGCTGAGCTTGGCCTGCGCTCCGGGGTTGCCGGGCACGAGCGGGTGGGCGGGCGGACCGCCGGCACGGCGCAGCTCGCCGTCGAGCTCGTAGGCGGCTCTGGCGAGCTTGTCCAGGGTGTACTCGTGGTACTTCTCGGCGCCGTAGCGCCACTGGTACCAGGTGGCGTGACCCTCGTTCAGCCACAGGTCGGACCAGGTCGCGGGGCTCACGCTGTCGCCGAACCACTGATGCGCCAGCTCGTGCACCATCACCGGCGTGGCGTCCGCCTCGCGGGCCAGCAGGACCCGGCGCTCGAAGAGCGAGAGGGTCTGCGTCTCCAGCTCGAACCCGGTGATCGTGTTGGCGCTGAGGATGCCGTACGTCTCGAAGGGGAACGGGCCGACCTGCTGCTCCATCCACGCGATCTGGTCGGCGGTCAGGGCCAGCCGCTTCTCCAGCACCGCCCGTTCCGGATCGGCGGCGTCCAGGACGTCGCGCAGCGGCAGGCCGCCGGGCCCCGTGCGGTGCAGGACGGCGCTGTGCCCGATGGAGACCTGGGCGAGCTCGGTGGCCATGGGGTGGGCCGTGCGGTAGGTCCACGTGGTGGTGGCCCCCCGGGTGAGGGAGGGCTCGGGCAGGCCGTTGGCGACGACCGTGAGGTCCTTGGGGGCGGTGACGTGGAAGGCGAACCGCGCCTTGTCCGAGGGGTGGTCGTTGCACGGGAAGACCGTGTGGGCGGCACTGGCCTGGTTGGCCATGACCAGCCCGTCCTTGGTGGGGATCCAGCCGCTGTCGTCCTTGGTGGTGGGATCACTGGTGTGGACGACGATGATCTGCATGCGTCCGCCCACGGGGACCGGGACGACCGGGGTGACGACCAGTTCCTCGCGCTCGGTGGTGAACGGCGCGGGTTGGTCGTTGACCTCGACCGAGCTCACGGTGCCGCGGGCGAAGTCGAGGTGGAAGCTCTCCAGGGTGTCGGTGGCGAGCGCGTCGATCCGGGTGACGGCACTCAGCGGCCGGTTGTTGCCGTGGTAGGTGAACGAGATGTCGTAGTCGTGGACGTCGTACCCGGGGTTGCCGAGCTCGGGGTAGAGCCGGTCGCCGATACCGGCGGGGGTCGTGTCGCCGCCGGGCAGTCCCGCCGCAGTGAGCGCGATCACCGCGGCCGCGGTGAGGGCGCCGCGGCGCGCAAAGGATCCGATCATGGGACATCGGTATCAGCGCACCGTGGCCCGCAGGCGGCGGCGCGTCTGCACCCCACCCGATCGGGTACTCCTCAGACCTGTGGAGTGGCCACCGCGCCCTGGGCGCGGTACACGTCGTAGACCCCGGGCACGGCGCGCATCGCGCGCATCAGGACGGACAGCGACCCGGGGTCGGGCAGTTCCACGGTGTACGTGTGGCGCACCCTGTGCTCCTGCGGGGGCTCCACCGCTGCGTAGACGATGGCGACGCCCTGCCCGGCGATGACCTCGGTCAGGTCGGCGAGCAGTCGCGGACGGCCCAGTGCCTCGGCGTACAGCGTGGCCCGGTGGCCGGCGCCGGGGGCGTCGTGGCGCCAGCGGACGGCGACCGGGGCGCGGCCGGAGGCCGCCATGCGGGCGCTGACCGGGCACCCGGCGCGGTGAACGGCCACCGTGCCGCCGCGGATGACGAAGCCGGTGATCCCGTCGGGCGGCACGGGTGTGCAGCAGCGCGCCATGCGCACGGTGCCGCCGGGCGGATCGGTGTCGACGGCCTCCGCGAGAGGGTCGGCCGTACGGCGCGTGGCGGTTCCGGCGGCGCGGACGGCGGGTGTGGCCGGCTGCTCCTCGGCGCCGGCCGCCGGGTGGGCCTCCAGCCATCGGCTGATGGCGATGCGGGCGGCGGGGGTGCGGGCGTGCTCCAGCCAGTCCGGCGACGGCCCCGAGACTTCACCACCGGTGCTGTGGGCCATGAGCAGTTGCAGGGTGTCACCGTCCTTGAGGGCGGTGCGCAGCGGCGCGAGGCGGCCGTTGACCCGCGCGCCGACGACGGCGTGGGCGGCCTCACCGTGCAGGGCGTAGGCCGCGTCGGTGCACGTGGCGCCGTCCGGCAGGCCGACCGTGCCGCCGTCGGCGGAGAAGACGGTGATCTCCCGGTCCTGGGCGAGCTCGTCGCGCAGGGTGCTCCAGAAGAAGTCCGGGTCGGGGGCGTCGCGTTGCCAGTCGAGCAGCCGGGCGAGCCAGCCCGGCCTGGTCGGGTCGACGCGCTCGCCGTCGGCACCCTCGGCGGTCTCGCCGGCCGTGTACGGATTGCCGAGCGCGATGACACCGGCCTCGGCCGCCAGGTGCATCTGCCGGGTGCGGATGAGGACTTCGGCGATGCGGCCGTCGGTGTCCCGGACGGCGGTGTGCAGTGACTGGTAGAGGTTGAACTTCGGGGCCGCGATGAAGTCCTTGAACTCCGCGACGACCGGGGTGAAGCAGGTGTGCAGCTCACCGAGGACGGCGTAGCAGTCGGCGTCCTCGGCGACCTGGATCAGCACGCGGCCGAAGTCGCTGCCGCCGGGCTGCGCGCCGCCCCGCTTGCGCGCCACGCGGTGCACCGACACCACGTGCCGCGGCCTGACGTCGACCTCGGCGCCGATGCCCGCGTCCCGCAGCACCCGGCGCACGTCCTCGGCGACGGCGGACAACGGGTCGGGCAGGGCGGCGTGTTCGACGATCAGATCGGTGGTGCGGCTGTACTCCTCGGGGTGCAGGATGGCGAAGACCAGGTCCTCCAGCTCGGTCTTCAGCGCTTGGACGCCGAGGCGTTCGGCGAGCGGGATGAGCACGTCCCGGGTGACCTTGGCGATGCGCGCCTGCTTCTCGGGGCGCATGACGCCGAGGGTGCGCATGTTGTGCAGTCGGTCGGCGAGCTTGATCGACATCACACGGACGTCGTTGCCGGTGGCGACCAGCATCTTGCGGAAGGTCTCGGGCTCGGCCGCGGCCCCGTAGTCGACCTTCTCCAGCTTGGTGACCCCGTCGACCAGGAAGCGCACCTCCGCGCCGAACTCCTCGCCCACCTGGTCCAGCGTCACATCGGTGTCCTCGACCGTGTCGTGGAGCAGGGAGGCCGTCAAGGTCGTGGTCTCCGCGCCGAGTTCGGCCAGGATGAGGGTCACCGCGAGCGGGTGTGTGATGTACGGCTCACCGCTCTTGCGCGTTTGGCCGCGGTGCGAGGACTCGGCGAGCTCGTACGCCTTGCGCAGGATGGCGAGGTCCGCACGGGGATGTCGCAGGCGGTGCACCTTGGCGATGTGCTCGATCGCGTCCGGCACGCGCCCCCGGCCGCCGGGACCGAGCAGGGCCGCACGCCCCAGCCGGCGCAGGTCCGCCGTCCGCGGGATGCGCCTGCGCCCCTCGGAGTTCGGGACGGCTTCCACTGCGTTGTCTGGGCTCATACGGGCACCTCCGGCAGCGTCGACCGGCGGCGGGATGGCTTCCGTGCCGGTGCTTGATGCTACCGAGCCCATCACGTGCCGCTGCCACGCTCTCGCCCAGCGTGATCGGCATCACCCGTTCGAGCGAATGAACACCCCGGAGGACGGGTAGGCTTATGCGCTTTCGCGCAGCCAGGCCGGGTCGATCACGCCCGTGGCGACGATGACGGCCGGTCCGGTCATCTCGACCGTGCCGTCCGGGTGTTCGGTGACGGACAGTCGCCCGCCGGGCACGTCCACGGTGTAGGTCTGCGGACGGCCCGTCACGGCCGGGTCGAGCCCGTCGCGGCGGGCCGCGGCGACCATGACGGCGCAGGCGCCCGTGCCGCAGGACCGGGTCTCGCCCGAGCCGCGCTCATGGACCCGCATGGCGACGTGCCCGGGGCCGCGGTCGACCACGAACTCGACGTTCACGCCGTCCGGGTAGGCCGCGGCGGGCTCCCAGACCGGGGACGTCAGCAGGTCGCCGGCCTCGGCGAGGTCGTCGACGAACGCGACGGCGTGCGGATTGCCCATGTTCACGTTGCGGGCCGGCCAGCGGCGCTCGCCGACGGAGACCTCGACCTCGCCCTCGGGCAGCACGACACGTCCCATGTCCACGGTGACGTCGCCGTTCTTGGCGAGGTGCGCCTGCCGCACACCGGCGCGGGTGGCGATCGCGAGATCACCGGCCTCGGCGAGACCGGCGCGCTCCAGGTAGCGGGCGAAGACCCGGACGCCGTTGCCGCACATCTCGGCAACGGTGCCGTCGCCGTTGCGGTAGTCCATGAACCACTCGGCCTCCGCGGCCATCGCCGCGGCCTCGGGGTGCTTCGCGGAGCGGACCACCCGCAGCACGCCGTCCGCGCCGATCCCGGCCCGGCGGTCGCAGAGCCGGGCGACCATCGCGGCGGTCAGGTCCAGTTCCCCGTCGTGGTCGGGGATGATCACGAAGTCGTTCTCCGTGCCGTGCCCCTTGAGGAACGGCAGGCCCTGCGGTGCGGCGGTGGTCATGCCCCGATCCTACGGGTCAGCGCAGGCGGGCGACGCGCCAGAAGGCCAGCAGCGCCAGCACGATGATCACGGCCGCGTACAGGGCGAGGTAGCGCCAGTCGGGACGCCGTTCCGAGCCGCGGGCGGGCAGGCCCGGCCACGTGTAACCGACCTTGCGGGCGGCCATCAGGCCCCAGCCGGCCGCGCAGCAGCCCAGCAGGAAGCCGAGCATGGCGACGACGGCGCCGCCGTCCCCGGTCTCGAAGGCGAGCGGGAAGGCGAACATCAGCGAGCCGAGCGCGCCCAGAGCGACGATCGGGGCGATCTGCCACACGCGCAGACGGCGCTCGGGGCGCAGCTCGCGGAAGGACTGCTCCTCCTCCGCGAGGGTCTGCGCGTCGAGCGGGTCCTCCAGGGGTCCGTCGACCACGAGGCGGTCGTGTTCCGCGTCCGCGGCACCCTCCGCCTGCTCCGGTTGCGGTCCGTTGCGAGGGCCGGCTTCCATCGCCACGCGCCCTCCAAAGAGTCCGACATCGTAGCCCGATGCTCGATGATGGCACGCTCGAAGTGGCGTCAAGTGCCGCTGGGGCGTCCCGATGCCATCACGTGATCAGGCTGTGACCGCTGGGCCGGGCCGGGCCGAACAGGGCGAGGGCCTGGCCCACCAGTTCCTCTCCGCGACCGCCGAGCCAGTGCACCCGGCGGTCGCGGCGGAACCACGAATCCTGACGGCGCGCGAAGCGTTTGGTGGCGCGCACGGTCTCGTCGCGCGCCTCCTGCTCGGTGCAGGCGCCCAGGAAAGCGGCGAGGATCTGCTGGTAGCCGAGCGCCCGGGAGGCGGTCCGCCCCTCACGCAGGCCTGCCGCCTCCAACGCCCGCACCTCGCCGACCAGCCCGGCGTCCCACATCCGGTCGACGCGCAGCGCGATCCGCTCGTCGAGCTCGGGGCGCGGCACGTCCACTCCGATCTGGACGGTGTCGTAGACCGACCCCTTGGAGTGCGCGTCGGGCAGGTTCGCCGTGAAGGGGCGGCCGGTGATCTCCACGACCTCCAGGGCGCGCACCACACGCCGCCCGTTGCTGGGCAGGATCGCCCGCGCCGCCTCGGGGTCGACGGCGGCCAGACGCGCGTGCAGCGGACCGGAGCCCTGCTCCTCCAGCTCGGCCTCCAGGCGGGCCCGCACGTCGGGGTCGGTGCCGGGGAAGTCCAGGGCGTCGATCGCGGCGCGCACGTAGAGACCGGAACCGCCGACGAGGACCGCGCTGCGCCCGGCGGCCAGCAGGCGGTCGATCTCGGCCCGGGCCAGGCGCTGGTACTCGGCGACGCTGGCGGCCTGGGTGACGTCCCAGATGTCCAGGAGGTGGTGCGGGACGCCGTGCCGCTCCTCCTCGGCGAGCTTGGCGGTGCCGATGTCCATGCCGCGGTACAACTGCATGGAGTCGGCGTTGATCACCTCACCGTCCAGGGCCCGGGCCAGGGCGACACCGAGGTCGGACTTGCCGGCGGCCGTGGGGCCGACGACGGCGATCACGTGGGGGGCGTCGTTCTTCACGTGGACAGTTTCGCAAATCCCGGCGGGGCGGATTCACCCCCGGACGAGTAGCATCATCAAACAGAAAAGGTCATTTCGGGCCATTCCACGCAGGGGACGGTGAGCCATGAGCCTCATGGACACGTTGAAGGCCAAGGCCGAACAGGCCAAGGCCAAGGCCGGGGATTTCGTGGAACGCCACGGCGACGCGATCGAGTCGAAGCTCGACAAGGTCGCGCACACGGTCGACGAGAAGACCAAGCACAAGTACAGCAGCAAGATCGACTCGGGCGTGGACAAGACCAAGGGCGCCCTGGGTCAGATGAAGGACAAGCGGGACTAGCCCTGTCGTCACGTGGGCTCCGGCCGCCCGGAGGGCGGGCTCCGCGGGTCCCCCGGCTCCCGGCTGCAGCTGGGGGAGGGAATGCGACGACAGGCCTAGGACCAGACCGACACGAAGTAGCCCACGCCGTAGGGCGCCTCGTCGTACAGCAGGGCGCCGCCCAGTGCGGCCTGCTCTGCCGCGCCGGCCAACACCTGCCACGGGGCCCGTCCCGCGGCCCGCAGCTCACCCGCCAGCCCGGCGTCCAGCCCGGCCAGCGCGGCCGTGTCCGCGGTGCCCAGCGCCCGTGCGACGGAGGCGTCGAAGGCCTCCGCGCGGTCGTCCAGGTAGCCGGGGGCCTTGAGGGTGCGGCAGTTGCTGCCGTCGCCCATGACCAGCAGCGCCACCCGGTCCGCCAGCTCCGCCAGACCTCGGCCCAGCTCCAGCATGCGCCCGGCCGGCGCGTCCTCGGGCACCGCGCAGCCGTGCAGGGGCGCGGCCAGGCGCGCGTCCTCCAGCAGCGCGGCGGCGACCGTCAGCGCCGGGGCCAGCGGCTCGGGGTCCGAGCCGTCGCCCAGGCGCACCGCGCGGTTCACCCCGTACGGGCGCAGCGACCCGGTGCCACCGCCCTCCCAGACGTGGGAGCTCTCCCCCGTACCGACCGCGCCGACCACGACCAGCAGGTCGGGGCGGGCGGCCGAGACCACGGCCAGCGCGTCGGCACACGCCGCGCGCAGGGTGTCTAGCTCGGCGGACGCGCCCGAGGCGACCTCGGGCACGAGCAGCGGCGGGCAGGGGCATACGGCGGCGGCGACCAGCATGATCGGAAGCCTAACGCGCGCCGGCTCAGTACCCCTCGGGCACACGGTCGCGGGGCGTGGGCGCCACCGAGGCGTCTTTGCTGTCGGCGATGAGCTCGGCCACCGTGAAACGGCAGATGTAGGTCGTGGTCATGCCCTCGTTGACCTGCAGCAGGCCGTCCCCGGTGCGGTACGTCCAGGTGCGCCGCACGCTCAGCGGCTTCCTGGGCCGGAAGGCCTGCGCCGTGCGCTCCAGGGCGCGCAGCGCGTCCTCACGGCTCCCGTCGGCGTGGCCGAGCAGGTCGAACTCCCAGCGCCTGTTGTCGCCGCTGCCGACGGTCTCCTCGACGAACAGACCCCAACGGCTCATGCCGTCCCCCCTCGGATCGCTGTGGTGTGCTCCCGCCGGGCCCCCGCCCGGTCAGTGGGTGGCGCAGCCCGGTGCGGCCGCGGGCATCGGCGCCGGGACGCCGATCGTCGGCAGCCCGAGCAGGACGCCCGCGGGCTTGGCGGCCGCGGCCGCGCTGCGCCGCTCCCAGGCGTCGCCCGCCGGGGTGCGGCGGACGGCGAGGGCGGGGCGCTCCGCGAGCAGGTGGTGCGGCGCGGCGTAGGTGATCTCCGCGGTCACCATGTCGCCGGGGCGCACGGGCTCGGCCGGCGGCGCGAAGTGCACCAGGCGGTTGTCGCCGGCGCGGCCGGACAGACGGTGCGTGGCGTCGTCCTTGCGGCCCTCGCCCTCGGCGACCAGGATCTCCAGGGTCCGGCCGACCTGCTTCTTGTTCTCCTCCCAGGAGATCTCCTCCTGGAGCGCGACCAGGCGCTCGTACCGCTCCTGCACCACGGCCTTGGGCACCTGGCCGTCCATCTCGGCGGCGGGCGTGCCGGGGCGCTTGGAGTACTGGAAGGTGAAGGCCTGGGCGAACCGGGCCTCGCGCACCACGTGCAGCGTCTGCTCGAAGTCCTCGTCGGTCTCGCCGGGGAAGCCCACGATGATGTCGGTAGAGATGGCGGCGTCCGGCATGGCGGCGCGCACCTTCTCGATGATGCCGAGGTAGCGGTCCTGCCGGTACGAGCGGCGCATGGCGCGCAGCACGGTGTCGGAGCCGGACTGCAGCGGCATGTGCAACTGGTGCATCACGTTCGGGGTCTCGGCCATGGCCGCGATCACGTCGTCGGTGAAGTCGCGCGGGTGCGGCGAGGTGAAGCGGACCCGCTCCAGCCCGTCGATCCCGCCGGTGGCGCGCAGCAGCTTGCTGAAGGCCTCGCGGTCGCCGATGTCGGAGCCGTACGCGTTGACGTTCTGGCCGAGCAGCGTCACCTCGACGACGCCCTCGGCGACCAGCGCCTCGACCTCGGCGAGGATGTCGCCGGGGCGGCGGTCCTTCTCCTTGCCGCGCAGCGCGGGGACGATGCAGAAGGTGCAGGTGTTGTTGCAGCCCACCGAGATGGACACCCAGGCCGCGTACGCGGACTCCCGCCGGGTCGGCAGGGTGGAGGGGAAGGTCTCCAGCGACTCGGCGATCTCGACCTGGGCCTCCTCGGCGACCCGGGCGCGCTCCAGCAGCACCGGCAGGCTGCCGATGTTGTGGGTGCCGAAGACGACGTCGACCCAGGGGGCCTTCTTCACGATCGTGTCGCGGTCCTTCTGCGCCAGGCAGCCGCCGACGGCGATCTGCATGCCCGGGCGGGCCGCCTTCTGCGGGGCGAGGCGGCCGAGGTTGCCGTACAACCGGTTGTCGGCGTTCTCGCGCACCGCGCAGGTGTTGAAGACCACGACGTCCGCGGACACCGTGCCGTCGGCGTCCTTGGGCGCGCGAACGTAGCCGGCCGCCTCCAGGAGGCCGGCCAGCCGTTCGGAGTCGTGGACGTTCATCTGGCACCCGTAGGTGCGGATCTCGTAGCTCTTCACACCCTGCTCTTCACGCTGCACCCATCCAGGGTAAGGGGGCGCCGGAACCGCTCGTGCTCACGTTCCCCCCGGGACGGGCACGAGCCGGTGGGTGTTCCCGTCCGGGACGACCGTGCCGGCGGTCGGCGGCGGGAAGTGCGTGCCCAGGAGCAGCGTGTCCGTGCCGGCCAGCCGGCCGAGCAGTGCGCGGCGGCTGCGGACGGACAGCGCGGGGTCGGTGTCGGTGGGGCTGGTGAGGTCCGGCCGCGCGACCTGGACGGGGTGGTGCACGCTGTCGGCGCCGATCACGGCGGTCCGGTCGGCGCCGCGCACCTCGACGGCCACCTGTCCCGGGGTGTGGCCCGGCACCGGCAGCAGCCGGATCCCCGGGGCGGGCTCGGCGGGGCCGTCGCCCACGTCCACCAGGTCGAGCAGCCCGGCGTCGCGCACCGGGAGCACCGAGTCGCGGAGGACCTGCCGGTGGGCCGCGTCCGTGGCCGGGCCGGCCCAGTGGTCCCACTCGGCGCGCGGGACGACGTGGCGGGCGTGGGGGAAGGTGGGGACCCATCTGCCGCCGTCGTCGCGGGTGTTCCAGCCGACGTGGTCGGTGTGTAGGTGGGTGAGGATCACCAGGTCCACCTCCTCGGGCGGGAACCCCGCGCCGGCCAGGCGCAGCAGGTAGTCGGTGTCCAGCCGGTCCCAGGCCGGGTCGTCGCGCGGTTTCCCGTTGCCGATGCCCGTGTCCACCAGGACGCTCAGCCCGTCCGCCCGCCAGGCGAACGTATGGCTGTGCAGCCGCAGCGTGCCGTCCTGCCGGACGAAGTCGGGAAGCAGCCAGGCCACGGCGGCCACGACGGCCGGGGTGGCCCCCGGGAGGAGCACCGCGCCGGTCCGCGGCGGCAGGGCGGTCTCGTCGACCCGGCGGACGACGAGGCCGCCGAGGTCCCAGGCGGCCGAGGGGTGCATCCGGTGCCTCCGGTACGACGTGCGGGACGCGGTCGTCCTTCCGAGCGTAGCGACGCCCCGGGCACCGCGCGCCCGGCGGCGGGCGCTGGCCAGGGCGGGAGGGGGCTGGCAGTATCGCCCGGATGGAGGTCCCCCGTATCGGAAGGCGCCGGGTCGTGCAGGCGGTGCTGGCGGCTGCCGCGGCGACGGCGCTGCTGGTGTGGTGGCTGCTGCCCGCGGAGGGCCCGTCGTACCCGACCGGGGCCGTGTCCTTCTCGACCGGGTCGCGCAACGGCGTCTACGAGACCTACGGCAAGCGGCTCCAGCCCTACCTGCGCACCGACCTGCCGGGCGTGCGGGTACGCCTCGTGCCCTCCGAGGGGTCGGTGGACAACGTGCGGCGGGTGGCCACCGGGAAGGCGGACTTCGCGATAGCGGCGGCCGACGCCGTCGCGGACTACCGGGGCGAGGGGGCCGGACGCCTGCGGGCGTGCGCACGGCTGTACGACGACTACATGCAGCTCGTGGTGCCCGCCGACTCCAAGGTGCGGTCGGCGAAGGACCTGCGGGGGCTGCGCGTCGGGGTGGGGCAGCCCAGTTCCGGGGTGAACCTCATAGCGCGACGGCTGCTCACCGCGGCGGGCCTGGGGCACGAGGGGGACGTGCGCCGGAAGGCGGTCGGCATCGACACGGCGCCCCAGCTGCTGCGCGAGGGCAAGCTGGACGCGTTCTTCTGGTCGGGCGGCCTGCCGACGAAGGCCGTGACGGATCTGGCGGAGAGGTCCGACGTCAAGCTGGTCCAGCTCGGCGACCTCGTGACCGCCCTGCACTCCGGGGACGACGAGTCCGGCTACTACCGGCAGGCCGTGATGCCCGCGGACGCCTATCCGATGATCCAGGGCGGGCGGGCGGTGCAGACCATCGCCGTGGCCAATCTGCTCATCACCACGGACCGGCAGGACACCGGGCTGGTGGAACGGCTCACCAGGACGGTCATCGACAGCCGCGACCGGATCGGCCAGGAGGTGCACGCCGCACAGCTGGTGGATCTGCGGACTGCCGTCTTCACCGACCCGCTGCCGCTGCACGCGGGGGCCGAGCGCTACTACCGCTCCGTAAAGCCATAGGCCCGGTTGGCGGCGTTCCGTCCGACATGTGATCATCTCCCTTCCCCGGGGCCGATGTTCATCCCTGTCGCCGCCCCATAACCTGTAGCCGACCACGGACCGATGGGGGCACAGGCATGAGCACTGAGGGTATTCCGGAGACCCTCATCGACGGCCGCTACGAACTGCGCCGGCAGCTCGGGCGCGGCGGCATGGGCGTGGTCTGGGAGGCGTACGACAACCGGCTCGGCCGTCAGGTCGCCGTCAAGGAGCTGCTGTTCCGCGGGGCGCTGGACCCGGAGACGCAGGCGCAGTGGGTGGAGCGGGCGCGCCGGGAGGCGCAGGCGATCGCCCGGATCGGGCACGAGCACGTGGTCGCCGTGCACGATGTGATCGAGGCCGAGGGCCAGGTCTGGATCGTCATGGAGCAGGTCAATCCGCACTCCCTGGCCGACCAGTTGCGCGAGCGGGGCCGGCTGCCGGCCCTGCAGGCGGCACGGATCGGGCTGGAGGTGCTGCGCGGTCTGCGCGCGGTGCACGCGGCCGGTGTGCTGCACCGGGACGTGAAGCCGCACAACATCCTCTTCCGGCGCGACGGCCGGGCCGTCCTGATGGACTTCGGCATCGCCACCTTCGAGGGCGCGGCGCAGGTGACGCGGCTGCACGAGACCGTGGGCACCCCGCAGTACCTCGCCCCGGAGGTCGCCAACCGGCAGCCCCCGACGCCCGCTTCCGACCTGTGGTCGCTGGGCGTCACGCTGTACGAGATGGTGGAGGGCCGGCCGCCGTTCCGGGGGCCGACGCCGTACGAGGTGCTGGAGGCCGTGCGCACCTCGGAGCCGCCGCCGATGGCGCACGGCGGGCCGCTGCGCCCGCTGGTCGACGGGCTGCTGGTGAAGGACCCCGACGCGCGGATGACGGCGCAGCGCGCCGAGCAGTTGCTGCAGCACGTGGCGCAGGAGACCCCGCAGTTCCCCCTGCCCGTCCATGCCGACTACGACCCGCAGGCCACCGAGTCGGCGGTACACGTCCCGGAGCAGCTCACGGACCCGTCCGCGGCGGAGAGCGCCGCGCCGGCGCCGCGGCCCGGCGGCGGGCGCCTCGCGTGGCGGCGCTGGCGCGCGCTGCTGGCGGGCGGCGTGGGACTGGTGGTGCTCGCGGCGGCCGGCTGGTTCGCCACCGACGGGCTGCGGGACGACAACGGGCTGCGGCTGGCCGGTTCCCCGACGTACCAGGCGGCCCGTGAGCGCGGCTATCTGCTCGTCGGCGTCAAGAAGGACCAGCCGGGGCTGAGCCAGGTCTCGTCGACCGCCAAGGCCGGCTACGAGGGCTTCGACATCGACCTGGCCTGGGCGATCGCCCGTCATCTGGGTTTCCAGCGGGTCCAGTTCACCGTCGTGGACACGCAGTCCCGCGAGTACCGCCTGAAGGCGGGCCAGGTCGACCTGATAGTGGCGAGCTATTCGATCACGGCCGCGCGCAAGGAGCAGGTCGACTTCGCGGGCCCGTACTACCAGGCGGCACAGGACTTCCTGGTGCGCACCGACTCGCCCATCCACGGCGCGCAGGACCTGTTCGGCCACACAGTGTGCACGGTCACGGACTCCACTCCCGCCGAGCGCCTGGGGAAGCAGTTCCCGCTGATAAAGACCGACCAGCAGGCCTCGTACGGTATCTGCGTCGACGAGTTGCTGAAGGGGCAGGTCGACGCCGTCTCCACCGACGACATCATCCTGGCCGGCTACCGGGCCCAGCACCCCACGCGGCTGCGGCTGCTGGGCGTGCCCTTCGGGATCGAGGAATACGGTGTGGGCATCCAGAAGAACGAGCCCGCGCTGAAGCACGCCATATGCGACGCGATACGGGACGAGATCACCTCGGGCGCCTGGCGGGCGTCGTACATCAAGCACCTCAAGCCGCTCACCCCGCAGCAGCTCGCGGACCAGCGGCCGCCCGAGGAGATGGAGGAGTGCGCCTGACGGCGCCGGTGCCCCCGGGCGGCCCCGCGGGCCTCAGCGCAGCGCGAAGGTCGTGACGACGGCGGCGTGGTCGGAGGGCCACGCGTTGGACGCGACGTCGGGCTCGGGACGGGGGTCGCCGGTGACGAGCGTCGTGGAGTACAGGACCTCCAGCCCGCTGCCCGCGTAGAGCACGAAGTCGATCCGGTCCTGCGGTTCGGGCGCGGGGTTCACCGGCGACCAGGTGGTGCCCGGGTCGCGCACCGGGTCGGGGTGGGCGTCGCGGTAGGAGTCGCGCAGTCCGGCCGCCTCGGCCTCCAGGGTGACCGGCCAGGGCACCTCGCGACCGCCGTGGAGCGGGGCCGCCTCGGCGGTCCAGTCCAGGTGGGAGGGGACGTTGAAGTCCCCGACCAGCAGCACCGGCGTGGTGTCGCGGGCGGCGAGGTCGCCGGCCATGTCGCTCAGGATGCGCCGGATCTCGCCGAGGCGGCCCGAGGACTCCTCGCGCTCGGCCAGCGCCTCGACCGGCAGCCGGTCGTTCAGGGCGTCGTACGGGCCGTAGGGCGTGTAGTTCAGGTGCGCGCTCCACACCGTGACCTCGCGGTCCGCGTCGAGGCGCACGGTCGCGCCGAGACCGCCGTAGAACGGGGTCGCGGGCAGGCCGTGGCGGGAGACGATCGGGTAGCGGCTGATCACGCCGAGGTTGTCGCCGGCCTGGTGATAGTCCCAGCCGAGTGCCTCCGCCAGCTCCTTGGCGGAGTGGGTGAGGGTCTCCTGGAGGCCGACGACGTCGGCGTCCGCGTCCAGCAGGACGCGCAGTTGCCTGTCGCGGCGGTCGTCGACCATGGTGCCGCCGCGCCACAGGTTCCACGTCATGACGCGCACCCGGCGCACCAGGGGCTCGCCGGCCGCGACGACCGGGACCCGGGCGGTGACGACGGCGGTGCGCCCGATGTCGTCGGTGGCGGTGACGCTGACCGCGGCCTCGCCGGGCGCGTCGGGTGTGCCGGTGACCGTGCCGTCGGCGCGGACCTCGGCCCACTCCGGGCCGGCGCTCTTCGCGTACGTCACGGGGGCGCCGCGCAGCAGCCCGGCCACGGTGGCCCGGAAGGGCTCGCCGACCCGGGCGGCGCGGGTGGTGAAGGCGGGTACCAGGAAGGACGGTTCGCGGCGCACCAGGTCCCGCAGCACCGTGATGCCGACCTGCTCCAGGCTGCCCAGCACCAGGCGTCCGGGGCCGGGCGCGATCGGCGCCAGCGAGGGCACGGCGAGCACCCGGCAGCCGGCGGCCTCCGCGGAGGCGACGCCGGTCGGGGTGTCCTCGACGGCGACGCAGGAGGCCGGGTCGGCGCCCAGGGCGCGGGCCGCGGCGAGGTAGGGGTCGGGGGCGGGCTTGGTGCGCTCGGTGTCGTCGGCGGTGAAGGAGACCGCGAAGCGGTCCCGGCCGAGGACGTCGAGGACGATGTCGACGACCTCACGGGGGGAGGCCGACACGAGAGCGATGGGGACGGCGTGCCGGGCCAGTTCGTCGAGCAGTTCGATCGCGCCGGGGCGCGGGACGGTACGGTCCCGGACCCGGGTCGCGAACTCGCGGTGCAGGACGGCGGCCAGCTCCTCGGCGCGGGTCGCCGTCCCGGTCGTGCTCACCAGATGTGCGGCGGTGTGCTCGACGGCGCGGCCGAGGACCTCAGTCACGTCTGCGTCGCCGAGCACGTGCCCCAACCCGGCGGCCACTTGCTCGACCGCCTGCCACCACAGCTCCTCGGTGTCGACGAGCGTGCCGTCCATGTCGAACAGAACGGCGTTGAGCGGGTGGGTCGGTGGGTGGGTCACGGAACTCTCTTTCAACGGGGTGTGGGGGGATGGGCGGTGCTGTCGGCGGTGCGGTCGGGGTCAGGCGGCCCGCGCGGCCACCAGGACGGGGCGGTCGGGCAGGGACAGGGAGACGGGCGCGCCGGGCGGCAGCACGGCGGCCTCGGTGCTGGGCAGGTCGGCCTTGACGTCGGTGCCGTCGGGCAGCCGGACGGTCACCCGGGTCACCGCGCCGAGGAAGGCGGCCGCCACGACGAGCGCGTCGCCGGTGGGGTCGGCGGACACGGTCACCGCCTCGGGACGCACCAGCACGTCGACCTCGCGGCCGCCGGAACCGTGGGAACCGTGGGAACCGTCGGCGGTGCCGCTCTCGGCGGGCAGACGGCGGCCCAGGACCTCGACGTACCCGTCGTCGGCCAGGTGGCCCGGAATCCGGCTGTTGGTGCCGACGAACTCGGCGACGAAGGCGGTCGCCGGGCGGTCGTACAGCTCGGCGGGGGCGGCGCACTGCTCCAGGCGGCCGGCGTTCATGACGGCGACGCGGTCGGCCATGGACAGCGCCTCCTCCTGGTCGTGCGTCACGAACAGCGTGGTGATGCCGAGTTCCAGCTGCAGGCGGCGGATCTCCTCCCGGAGGTTGGTGCGCACCTTGGCGTCCAGGGCGCTCAGCGGCTCGTCCAGCAGCAGCACGCGCGGCCGCAGCGCCAGGGCGCGGGCGAGCGCCACGCGCTGCTGCTGGCCGCCGGAGAGCTGGTGCGGGAAGCGGTCGGCGTGGCTCGGCAGGCCGACGAGCTCCAGCAGTTCGGCGGCGCGCCTGCGGCGCTCGGCGGTGCCGACCTTGCGCATGCGCAGCCCGAAGGCGACGTTGTCGACGGCGCTCAGGTGCGGGAAGAGGCTGTAGGACTGGAAGACCATGCCGGCGTCGCGGCGGTGCGCCGGGGTCGAGGTGACGTCCTTGCCGTCGACGAGGACCTGGCCGGAGTCGGGGTGCTCGAAGCCCGCGAGCATGCGCAGCGCGGTGGTCTTGCCGCAACCGGACGGGCCCAGCAGGGCGAGCAGTTCGCCGGGCTGCACGGTCAGGTCCAGCCCGTCCAGCGCGGTGGTCGCGCCGAAGGACCGGCGCAGCGCCCGGAACTCGACGGTGGCGCCGCCCGCGGTGCGCGGGGCGGCGTCGGTGGGCGGGGCGGGGACGGTGTCGGTCATGGTGTCGGTCACTCCTGGGAGGCGGTACGTGTCGAGGAACGGCGTCCGCTGAACGCGGTCAGTGCCAGCAGCAGCGCCCAGGTGACGAGCAGGCTGAGCACCGATACGGCGACGGACAACTGGGCCTGCGAACCGCTGGCGGTGACGATCCACACGGCGAAGGGCTGGAAGCCGAGCAGCGAGGCGACGGTGAACTCGCCGAGCACGAGGGCGAGGGTCAGGAACGAGGCGTTCAGCAGCGCCCCGCGCAGGTTCGGGAGCACCGCGTTGACCAGGGCGCGCGGCCAGCTCGCTCCGCAGGAACGGGCGGCCTCCACCAGGGTGCGGACGTCGACCGCCCGCAGGCCGGCGTCGAGTGCCCGGTAGACGAAGGGCAGCGCCATCACGACGTCCGTGAGGACCAGCACCACGGGGAAGTCCGGGTTCTGGACGGCCACGAACGTCTGGAACAGGGGCGTGCTGGACAGGTACTCCGGGCCCCAACCCAGCACGGTGCGGACACCGGCCACCAGGGCGATCGGCGGCACGACCAGCGGCAGCGAGCAGACCACCTCGACCACTGGGCGCAACCGCGGCGCCGACAGCCGCAGCGCCACCATGGCGGGGACCATGAGCAGCAGCACGACCAGGACGGTGGCGGCGGCCAGCTCCAGGGAGAGCAGCAGGCTGGTGGTGAAGCCCTCGGCCGCGAAGATCTGCCCGTAGGCGTCGAGGGTGAAGCCCTGGCCGGGGACGTCCACGGTGAAGATCGCCGAGGCGGCCAGCGGCACCAGGAAGTAGATCGCGGCGAAGGCGAGGACGACTCCCCGCCAGGGCCGCAGTCGTGCGGTGGTCACACGAGCCATCGCGCGCTCCGTCGTTGCAGGGGCAGGTAGATCGCCATGACCAGGCCGGCGACGACGACCATGTCGAGACTGAGCGCCAGGCCGACGTTCTCCTGGCCGACCAGTACGTTTCCGGAGATGGCGTCGGCGATCTGCAGGGGAACCAGCGGCACCGAGCTGCCGACCATGGCAGCCGCGGTGGCGTACGCGGCGAAGGCGCTGCCGAAGAGCAGCACGAAACCGCCGAGGAGCGAGGGGGCCAGCACCGGCAGCGCCACGTGCCGCCAGTACTGCACGCCGGTGGCGCCGTTGTTCTGGGCCGCCTCACGCCACTGGACCCGCAGACCGTCCAGCGCGGGGGTCACGGTGAGCACCATCAGCGGGATGAGGAAGTACAGGTAGACGATCACCAGGCCCCAGAAGCTGTAGAGGTTCCAGCCCTTGTCGGCGAGGCCCAGCCGGCGGGTGAGGATGCCCGAGTTGCCGAGGGTGGCGACGAAGGCGAAGGCGAGCGGCACGCCGCCGAAGTTGGCGAGCACGCCGGAGGCGGTCAGAACGGCCTCGCGCAGCGCGCGGAAGCGCGAGGTGACCACGGCCTGCGCGAGCAGCAGCCCGCACACGGTACCGATCGCCGCGGAGAGCGCGGACAGCTTGACGCTGCCCCACAGGGCGGTCAGGTAGGCACCCTGCAGCGAGTGCGTCAGGTTCGCCGTGGTGTACGAGGAGGCCCCGGTGGCGGGGTCCTTGACCGTGAAGGCGCCGTTCAGCATGGCCAGGGCGGGGGCCCCGAAACTGATCGCCACGAAGACGAGCAGCGGGGCCACCGCGAGCCAGCCGGCGGGGCGCCGCCGCGCCGGGGTCTTCTCCCCGGCGTCGGCGGGCGCGACGGTGGCTGTCATGAGGTCGGTCATCCGGTGACGGCCTTGGCCCAGCCCTGGGCGAGGACGTCCTTGGCCTTGGCCTGCTGGTCCTCGGTCGGGAAGGACGGGGTGCCGGTGACCGGGGGGAGCGCGGCGGCGGCGGCCTTGTCGAGGGTGCCGGCCGTCTCCATGGCGGACATCAGGACGGGGCGGGCGAAGCCCTTGAGCCACAGGTTCTGGCCCTCGGCGCTGTAGAGGTACTCCTGCCACAGGCGTGCGGCCGCGGGGTGCGGGGCGTCCTTGTTGATCGCCTGGGAGTAGTACTGGGCGTACTTGCCGTCCTCGGGGACGGAGACCTTCCAGTCCAGGCCCTTGCTGGCGAACTCCTTGGCGTAGCCGGCGTTCAGGTAGTCCCAGTCGATGGAGATGGGCGTCTCGCCCTTCTCGACGGTGGCCGGGGTGGACTCGACCGGCGTGTAGTTGCCGTTCTTCTTCAGCTTGGCGAAGAAGTCCAGGCCGGCCTGGATGTCGTCGAAGGAGCCGCCGTTGGCCAGGGCCGCCGCGTACACGCCGCCGAAGGCGGAGCCGGACTTGGTCGGGTTGCCGTTCAGGGCCACCTGGCCCTTGTACTCGGGCTTGAGCAGGTCGGCGAAGGTCGTCGGGCAGGCCTTGACCCGCTTGGCGTCGCAGCCGATGGAGACGTAGCCGCCGTAGTCGTTGTACCAGCGGGCCTGCGCGTCCTTCTGGGCGGCCGGGATGTCGTCGAAGGAGGCGACCTTGTAGGAGGCGAACAGGCCCTGCTGCGCGCCGCTGACCGCGAAGGAGCTGCCGAGGTCCAGGACGTCGGGGGCGCGGTCCTGGCCCTTGCGGGAGGTGACGGCGTTGATCTCGTCCTGGCTGGCCGCGTCCGGAGTCTCGTCGTTGATCTTGATCCCGTACTTCTTGGTGAAGCCGTCGATCAGCTCGCCGTAGTTGGCCCAGTCGCGGGGCAGGGCGATCGCGTTGAGGGTGCCCTCCTTCTTGGCGGCGGCCACAAGGGCGTCCATGCCGCCGAACTCCTCGGCGGAGGTCGCGGTGGCGGCGCTCTTGCCGTCGGCGGAGGTCTGGGTGGAGGGGGCGGAGCCACAGGCGCTGAGGGCCAGCGCGGTCAGAGCAAGACCGGCGGCGACGGACGCCGCCTTCGGGAGGGACGCGGGCACGGATGTCTCCTGGGTAGGGGTGTCGGGTCCTGGGCGACCAGGACCGGCATCACTTGTTTGAACAAGTTGCCCCCAGTAGGCCCGGCATCCATGTCCTTTCCGTGAACGGGGCGAGAACCCCGGACAGCGGCCGGAGAACAGTACGCCGCTGATGACAACGGATCTGCGCTGCCAGCAAGTTGACCGATACCCCTGCGACGGCCCCGGTCCGGCTCGTCTACGCTGACCCATGTTGTGCGCAGACAACGAATGAACGGAAGGGGACGCGGTGACGGCGCGGCACGAAGAGATCGCCGAGGAACTGCGGCGGGCCATCGACGACGAGCAGTACACGGTCGGTGCCCTGTTGCCCCCGGAGACCGAACTGGCCGCCCGCTACGGCGTCTCGCGCGGCACGGTGCGGCAGGCGATCGCGGCGCTCACCACCGAGGGCCTGATCGGCTCCCGGCAGGGGGCCCGCCGGGTCGTCCTGGCCAGCCGGCGCAGCCAGAGCTTCGCGGAACTGCGCAGCTTCGCCCAGTGGGCCCGCGCCATGGGCCGCGCGGCCTCCGGCGAGGTGGTCTCCTCCGAGACCCGGCCGGCCGACACCGAGGACGCCGCGCGGCTGCACCTGCGCCCGGGCACCGAGGTGCTGTACGTGCTGCGCGTGCGCGGTCTGGACGGCGAGCGCGTCCTGGTCGAGCGCACGGTGTACGCGGACTGGATCGCCCCCGCGGTGCGGCGCATCGAGCCGGGCTGCGAGTCGGTGACCCAGCGGCTGTACGACGACACCGGCCTGGTCTTCGCCTACGGCGAGCACCTGATCGACGCCGTCGCGGCGGGCACCAGGGACGCGGAACTGCTCGGCCTGCGGCGCGGCAGCCCGCTGCTGCGGGTTCGGCGGGTCACGACGACGCAGAAGGGCCGCCCGGTCGAGTGGTCGGACGACCGCTACCGCTCGGACGCCGTCAACTTCAGCATCCACAACTCCATAGGCTCCAATCCGCTGGCCCGGCAGGCCGGTCCGGGCCTCAGGGAGCCGTTCGCGGCACGGTGAGCGTCACGCGCAGTCCGTGCGGCTCGTTCGGGGCGTAGGAGATGCCGCCGCCGCCCTGGGTCAGCAGGACCCGCGCGATGGACAGGCCCAGACCCGAGCCGTCCACGTTCTGGTGGAGCGGACTGCGCCAGAACCGGTCGCCGATGCGGGCGAGTTCGTCCGCGCTCAGGCCCGGGCCGCCGTCGGCGACGGTGACCTCGACCCGGCCGGGCCGGACGGCGACGGCGGTGCCGACGCGGACCCGTTCACCGCGTGGGGTGAACTTCAGGGCGTTGTCGATGACGGCGTCCAGGGCGCTGGACAGCGCGATCCGGTCCGCCCACCCGGTGGCCGCCGCGACGCCGTCGTAGGACAGCTCCACGCCCTCGCGGTCGGCGACCGGCCGCCAGGCCTCCACGCGTTCGGCGGTGAGGGCGGCGACGTCGGCGAGGGCGAGGTGGGCCTCGGCGTGCTCGGCGGTGGCCAGCCCGAGCAGGTCGTCCAGCACCGAGGCCAGGCGCTTGCCCTCCTCCTGGACCGAGGCGATCTCCTCGTGGCCCTCGGGGAGTTCCAGCCCCAGCAGCTCGATCCGCAGCAGCAGCGCCGACAGCGGGTTGCGCAACTGGTGCGAGGCGTCGGCGACGAAGGCCCGCTGCTGGTCCAGCACTTCCTCGACGTTGTCGGCCATCTCGTTGAAGGAGCGGGCCAGCCGGCGCAGTTCGGGCGGCCCGCCGGCGGCCGCGACACGGGACTTCATGCGCCCGGTGGCGATGTCGTGGGTAACCCGGTCCAGCACCCGGACCGGGCGCAGCACCCAGCCGGTGAGCCGGAAGGCGGCCATCACGGCGACCGCCATGGCGGCGAGTTCCCCGGCCGCCAGCAGCAGCCAGCCGCGCAGGATGCGCGAGCGCATCGCGCCGGTCGGCGAGTCGGTGAGCACCACCGCGACGACGTCGCCGTCCCGCACCACCGGGGAGGCGACCGGCAGCCGGCGGTGCTGCCAGGGCCAGATCTGCCGCGGGTCGTGGCTGCGGCGCCCGGCCAGCGCCTCGCGGTACGCGGTCCTGGCCTCGCCGCCCTCCGGCAGCCGCCAGCCGGCCGGCGCCGAGGCGATCGGCCGTCCGTCGCGGCCGAAGACGCCGGCCCGGATGCCGTAGACCTGCTGGTACTGCAGCAGGTCGGCCTTGAGGGTGCCCTCCCGCTCGCCGCCGGTGTCGGTGTTGACGTACTGGGCGAGCGCGGCGAAGCGCGCGGTGTCGTCGATGCGGTCGACGACGACCCGCTGCTGCTGGGCGGCGGCCAGGCTCGCGGCGAGCGGGAAGCCGAGCGCCAGCAGCACACCCGCCATGAGGACGATGAGCAGGGGGAGCAGCCGGGTGCGCACCGCGCGCGCCCCTAGGAGGACGGCACGACGAGCCGGTAGCCGACCCCGCGCACGGTCTCGATCAGGGAGGGCAGGCGCAGCTTGGAGCGCAGCGACGCCACGTGCACCTCGAGGGTGCGCCCGGTCCCCTCCCAGCTCGTCCGCCACACCTCGCTGATGATCTGCTCGCGGCGGAACACCACACCGGGCCGCTGCGCGAGCAGCGCCAGCAGGTCGAACTCCTTGCGGGTGAGCGCCACCGGCTCCTCGTCGACGGTCACCTTGCGGGTGGCCGGCTCCAGGCAGACCGGCCCGAGCCGGATCGGCCCTCCGTCCGCGACGGCCTCGCCGCCCTCGCCCTCGGCACCGGGCCCCTCCTGCGCCTTGCGGCGGCAGACGGCGTGGATGCGGGCGAGCAGCTCTCCGGTGTCGTACGGCTTCACCACGTAGTCGTCGGCGCCGAGGTTGAGCCCGTGGATGCGGGAGCGCACGTCGGCGCGGGCCGTGACCATGATCACGGGTATGGCGGTGCGCAGCCGGATCCTGCTGCACACCTCGAAGCCGTCCTGGTCGGGCAGGCCGAGGTCGAGCAGTACCACGTCGTAGGCCGGACCGTGGTCCGGCAGGAGCGCGTGCAGCGCCTCCTCGCCGCTGCGGGCGTGGGTGACCTGCAGCCCGTGCTTGGCCAGCACGGCGGACAGCGCGGCGGCGACCCGGTGGTCGTCCTCCACGAGCAGCAGCCTCATCCGTTCACCTCCCGCCGTCGGGCCTTCGCGTTCCGGCCATGATGACCCATCCCCCCGCATCCACGCGGATCGGCGACGCGCGCGTCAAGCCGCTCCGGGCGCCGCGGCCCGACTGTTACGGAGCCGGTACGCTCCACCGGCCGGCGCGCTCACCCAGAGTGCAGGAATTGTGCCCTTCGGTAATCGGATCGTGATGCTCAAGTTCCCCTCAGATCGGGTGACTCGGTTCCCCCGATGTCAATAGGGTCGATCTTCAAGGTCTGGTCAACCGATGAGTCAACCGACGAGGATGGAGCACACGCCGATGACGGAGGTTCCGGTGACCGAGGACGCCAGGCCCACGGCCGACGCCCTGGTCGTGCTGGAGGGCGTGAACAAGCACTTCGGCGCTCTGCACGTGCTCCAGGACATCAACCTGACCATCGGACGCGGTGAGGTGGTGGTGGTCATCGGCCCGTCCGGGTCGGGCAAGTCGACCCTGTGCCGCGCCGTCAACCGGCTGGAGACCATCGACGCGGGCCGCATCACGATCGACGGCCGGCCACTGCCCGCGGAGGGCAAGGAACTCGCCCGGCTGCGCGCCGACGTCGGCATGGTGTTCCAGTCCTTCAACCTCTTCGCCCACAAGACCGTGCTCGAGAACGTGACACTCGGGCAGATCAAGGTCCGCAAGGCCGACAAGAAGGCCGCCGAGGAACGCGCCCGCACCCTGCTGGACCGGGTGGGCGTGGCCAGCCAGGCGGACAAGTACCCGGCCCAGCTCTCCGGCGGCCAGCAGCAGCGCGTCGCCATCGCCCGCGCGCTGGCGATGGAGCCGAAGGTGATGCTCTTCGACGAGCCGACCTCCGCGCTCGACCCGGAGATGATCAACGAGGTGCTGGAGGTCATGCAGCAGCTCGCGCGCGACGGCATGACGATGGTCGTCGTCACCCACGAGATGGGCTTCGCGCGGTCCGCCGCCAACCGGGTGGTCTTCATGGCCGACGGCCGGATCGTCGAAGAGGCGACGCCGGACCAGTTCTTCAGCAATCCCCGGAGCGACCGGGCCAAGGACTTCCTTTCGAAGATCCTCCACCACTGAGGTTTGCCGACCTAAGGATGATGACGATGAGGTTCCGTACCACTGCCGCCGCCGGACTCGCCGTCCTGGCGCTGACCGCGACCGCCACCGCGTGCGGCAAGGAGGGCTCGCCCTCCTCCAGCGCGCCCACGGGCGGCTCCAGCAGCGCCGCCGCCGCCGAACTGCCCTCGTACACCGTCAAGTCCGGTGTGGACCTGGCCGGCTCCAAGACCTGGGACCGGATCAAGAAGGACGGCAAGCTCGTCATCGGCGTCAAGGCCGACCAGCCGAACCTGGGTTACCAGGACCCGGGCAGCAAGAAGTACTCCGGCTTCGACATCGAGATCGCCAAGATGGTCGCCGCCGACCTCGGCTTCGACGAAAACAAGATCGAGTTCAAGACGATCCAGTCGGCCAACCGCGAGACCGCCATCTCCGGCGGCCAGGTCGACTACTACGTCGGCACCTACACGATCAACGACGAGCGCAAGAAGCAGATCTCCTTCGCCGGCCCGTACTTCGTCGCGGGCCAGGACCTCCTGGTCAAGAAGGGCGGCGGCATCAAGAGCACCGACGACCTCAAGGGCAAGAAGGTCTGCTCGGCCACCGGCTCCACCTCCATCCAGCGCATCAAGGACGGCGGCTACGGCGCCAAGACCGTCGAGTACGACTCGTACTCGCTGTGCGTGCAGAACCTCGCCTCCGGCCAGGTCGACGCGGTCACCACCGACGACGCCATCCTCAAGGGCTACGCCGCGCAGGACCCGGCCAACCTGGAGGTCATCGGCAAGCCGTTCTCCGAGGAGCCCTACGGCGTCGGCCTGCTCAAGGACGACACCGTCCTGCAGAAGGCGATCACCGAGGCCCTGAAGAACCACGAGGACAACGGCGACTGGAAGAAGGCCTACGACGCCACGCTCGGCAAGTCCGGCGTGAGTGCCGAGATCCCGCAGCTCCAGTCCTGACCCTCCCCCCTGCGGACGGGACCCGGCCCTGACACGGGTCCCGTCCATCCCCCGGCACAGCCCGAGCGTGATGCGCCGGCGGCCCGGTGCGGCCGCCGGCGCACCCCTTTTCGGAGAATCGGTTTCGGAGAATCGATGAACGTACTGCTGGACAACTTCGCGCTCTTCCGCGAGGGGTTCCTCGGCACGGTCGAGCTGACCGCGCTCAGCGGGGCGATCGCCCTGGTGCTCGGGGTGATCATGGCCGCGTTCCGGGTGTCCCCCGTGCCGCCGCTGCGCTACTTCGGCGCCGTGTGGGTCACGCTGCTGCGGAACACCCCCCTGACCCTGCTCTTCTTCGTCGCGGCACTGGTGCTGCCCCGGCTGGGGCTGAACACCTGGAGCTTCTTCCAGCTCGCCGTGCTCGCCCTGAGCTGCTACACCTCGGCCTTCATCTGCGAGGCGGTGCGCTCGGGCATGAACACGGTGCCGCTGGGCCAGGCCGAGGCCGCCCGCAGCCTCGGGATGACCTTCACGCAGACCCTGCGGCTGATCATCCTGCCGCAGGCCACCCGCACGGTCCTGCCGCCGCTGGGCAGCCTGCTCATCGCGCTGGCCAAGAACTCCGCGATCGCCGGCGGCTTCAGCGTCTTCGAGCTGTTCAGCGTCCAGAAGACGCTCGGCGAGAAGGGCTACAACATCTTCGTCATCTTCATCTGGGTGGCGATCGCGTACCTGATCATCACCTTCTTCATCAGCGCCGTCTTCCGGCTGCTCGAGACCCGGCTGGTGGTGGCCCGATGAGCGCGAACGTCCTCTTCGACGCCCCCGGCCCGCGGGCCAGGATCCGCAACCGTGCCATCGGCGCGGTCGCCGCGCTGGCCATCCTCGCGCTGCTGTGGTTCGTCTACCGGCGGCTCGACGACTCGGGGCAGTTCGCCTCGTACCTGTGGGAGCCGTTCCAGTACGCCGACATCCAGCAGCGGATCCTCGACGGCCTGCTCGCCACCTTGAAGGCCTTCGCGCTGGCCGTGGTGCTCTCCCTGCTGCTGGGCGCGCTGCTGGCCACCGGCCGGCTCTCCGACCACGCGCCCGTGCGCTGGGTGGCCACCGTCGTCGTGGAGTTCTTCCGCGCGATGCCGCTGCTCATCATGATCTTCGCGCTGTACGTGGGCGTCTTCACCTCCGCCCCGCTGTGGGCCCTGGTGATCGGCCTGACCCTCTACAACGGCTCCGTGCAGGCCGAGATCTTCCGGGCCGGCATCAACGCCGTGCCCAAGGGGCAGCGCGAGGCGGCGTACGCCATCGGCCTGCGCAAGACGCAGGTCATGGTCTCCGTGCTGATCCCGCAGGCGGTGCGGGCGATGCTGCCCTCGATCATCAGCCAGGTGGTGGTCACCCTCAAGGACACCTCGCTGGGCTACATCATCACCTACGAGGAACTGCTCTACACCGGCAACCTCATCGCCAAGAACAGCGCCGGCTTCCCCTTCATCCCGATGATCATCGTGATCGGGCCGATCTACATCGCGATGTGCCTGGCCCTCAGCGCGCTCGCCAACTGGATCGAACGGCGGGGCCGCCGCAGCCGCAAGGGTGCCCCGCCCAAGGCCGGTGACATCAAGGCCGTGGAGGCCGCGGCGGAGTGACGGTGCGCCAGGCGCACCCCCCTCGGCCAGGTGTCGTCACTTGACGCACGCACCCGCAGTGGGTTGCATACGCAATGTGACTGCACATCTTCCCGGGACCGCACCGTGGACCCGGTGATCATCGCGGGGGCGGGTCCGACCGGACTCGCCCTCGCTCTCTCCCTGGCGCGGCACGGCGTGCCGAGCATCGTTCTCGACGAATACGACCACGCGCCCTCACCGTCCCCGGAGCGCACCGCCGTCCTGACCCCGGAGACCGCATCCCTGGTCGCCCGGCTCGGCCACACCCGCGTGTACGAGGACGGCGCGACGTGGACGGCCTGGCGGACGCTGCGGCGCCGCCAGGAGACGGTCCGCGTCGAGTTCGGCACCGAGGGGCACAGCGGTCAGGGCCCCTCTCCCCTGCACATCACCCAGGAGCGGCTGGAGCACGGCCTGCGCGCCGCGATCGGCGCCCAGGCCCTGGCCCGACTCGTGCCCGGGGCGCACGTGGACGCCGTGGAACAGGACGACTCCGGGGTGAGCGTGCGTACCCGGGGCGCCAACGGCACCTGGTGGCGCGGCAGTCACCTGGTCGGCTGCGACGGGCCGCGCTCCACGGTGCGCAAGCTGCTCGGGGTGCGCTTCCCCGGCCGCACCGCCGTCGACCGGCACGCGGTCGCCGCGCTGAAGGTCGCACTCCCGGACGAGGGCGTGGCCCTGCTGCACCGCGAACCCCCGGGACCGGGCGCGGGGCCGGAGGTGACGGCGCGTCCGCTGCCGGACGGCGTGTGGCGGCTCGACTGGCTGCTGCCCGCCCGCGGCGCGGACCTCACCTCGGACGAGCTGGTGTCCCGCGTCCGGGGCACCCTCACGGCCTGGTGCGGAAGCGTTCCGCCGTACGAACTGCTGGGCTCAGCCGAGTACCCGGTGCACCAGCGGCTCGCCCGGCGCTGGCGCGCGGGACGGGTCTTCCTCGCGGGCGACGCGGCCCACCTGACGGGCGCGCTCGGCGCGCAGAGCGTCGAGGAGGGCCTGCGGGACGCGGACAACCTCGGCTGGAAGCTGTCGCTGGCCTGGCACCACGGGGCCTCCGACACCCTGCTCGACAGCTACCAGGCCGAACGGCGGGGCGCCGTCGGTGCCCGGCTGCGCGCCACCGACCAGGTGCTGCCGCTGCTGCGGGCCAACGGCGTCTGGCACACCGTCCGCCGCTCGGTGCTGTCCGGCTCCGCCCGGCGGTACGCCGAACTCCTCACCGACAGCCACATCGGCCGCGGTCCCCTGGGGGCCTCGCCGGTCTACACCCGGTCCCCGCTCGCCCTGCCGGCGCCGCGCGGCTCCGCCCCGCCCTCCGCCGGCGGCCCCGCCGACGCGCCCTCCCCGCTGGTCGCCGCCTGCGCCACACCGCCCGGCGGCGCCGTGACCGACGTCCCCGTCACGGCCCTCGACGGCACCCAGGGACATCTGTACGAGCACCTGGGGCGGGACCTGCTGGTCGTCCTCGTCGCCCCCGGGACCGGTGTGTGGGAGAGCCGGCACTGGCTCACCGCGGGCCTGATGCCTCGACTCGCCAAGGCGGTCTCCGCTCTCCCCCAGCGCGCCGAACTCCTGGTCACGGACGCCTATCCGGGCTCCACGGCGCACAGCGTGCTCCTGATCCGCCCCGACGGCCACCTCGTCGCCGTGATGACCGGCTGCCGTCCGACCGAGCTGTACGCCTACGCCGACCTCGCCCGCGGCGGCCCCCCGTCACCGGTCGAGGACCCCGTCCCGCACTGAGCGGCGGTCACCGATTCGCCGGTTCTCCGGTTCGCCCGTTCAGCGGGCGAACTCGGTGGCACGGGACTCGCGGACCACGGTGATCCGGATCTGCCCGGGGTAGGTGAGTTCCTCCTCGACCTGTTTGGCGACGTCGCGGGCGATGACCTGGGCCTGGATGTCGTCGACGTCGTCGGGGCGGACCATCACCCGGACCTCGCGGCCGGCCTGCATGGCGAAGACCTTGACGACACCTGGCTGGGCCGCGGCGATCTGCTCCAGGCGCTTGAGGCGGCGGACGTAGTTCTCCAGGGACTCGCGACGGGCGCCGGGGCGGCCGCCGGAGATGGCGTCGGCGGCCTGGGTGAGGACGGCTTCGACGGTGCGCGGGTCGACCTCGTTGTGGTGGGCCTCGATGGCATGGACGACGTCCTCCGACTCGCCGTGCCGGCGCGCGAGGTCCGCGCCGATGAGGGCGTGGCTGCCCTCGACCTCGTGCGTGAGGGCCTTGCCGATGTCGTGCAGCAGGGAGCCGCGCTTGACCGGGGCGGGCTCGACGCCGAGTTCGGCGGCCATCATGCCGGCGATGTGCGCGGACTCCAGGAGGTGGCCGAGCACGTTCTGCCCGTACGAGGTCCGGTAGCGCAGCCGCCCGAGCAGGGTGACCAGCTCCGGGTGCATGTCGGTGATGCCGACCTCGGTCAGCGCGTCCTCCCCGTGCCGGACGCACAGCTGCTCGACCTCGGCGACCTTGCGCTCGTAGACCTCCTCGATACGGTGCGGGTGGATGCGGCCGTCGGTGACCAGTGCGTCCAGCGCGAGGCGGGCGACCTCACGGCGCACCGGGTCGAAGCAGGAGAGCAGCACCGCCTCGGGAGTGTCGTCGATGATCAGATTGACGCCGGTGATCGCCTCGAAGGCCCGGATGTTGCGCCCCTCGCGGCCGATGATGCGGCCCTTCATGTCGTCCCCGGGCAGCTGCAGCACGGAGACCACGGACTCGGCGGTCTGCTCGGTCGCCACCCGCTGGATCGCGGCGGCCACGATGCGCCGGGCCCGCTCCTCCCCGCGGTCGCGGGCGGCGCGCTCGATGTCCCGTACCGTCAGGGCGGCCTCGCGTTTGGCCTGCTGTTCCACAGAGCGGATCAGGTCGCCGCGGGCCTCGGCCGAGGTGTAGAGGGCGACCCGCTCCAGGACGGCACGCCGCTCGTCCTCCAGCCGGTTCACCTCGGCGCGGCGGCGGTCCAGCTCGTCGCGCTCGTCGGCCAATTCACGGCGCCGCCGGTGCAGTTGCTCGGACTCGGCGTCGATGCGGGCCTCGCGGTCGATGAGCCGCTGTTCGCGACGCTCCAAGTCGGCCCGGATCTCCCGGACTTCCTCCTTGGCGGCGGCCCGGATCTCCCGGGCCTCGCGCTCGGCGGCCGTGCGGAGCCGCTCGCGCTCCGCGCGCAGCCGCAACAGCAGCGCGAACGAGATGACAGCGGAAACGACGACGACCGTGACGGAGACGGCCACGACAGTGAGTACGGATCCGGTCCCCAGCGCGATGCCCATGGCACCAACTCCCGTGTCTGCGAGGCCACGATCCCTCACCTCACCAGTTGTGAGGCTAGGTCGACTCAGAGGCACGGTCAAGGAACCTCAACGATGGTTCAGTCCGGCAGGTAGTACTCCAGCGCCTCCGGGTCGTCACCCTCCTCCTCCAGGGCGCGGCGCACCACCCTCAGGGCGAGTCCCTCCGCGTACCCCTTGCGGGCGAGCATGCCGGCGAGCCGGCGGATACGCTTCTCCCGGTCCAGACCGCGGGTGGCCCGCAGCTTGCGGTCGACGAGGGCGCGGGCCGTGGACTCCTCCTGTTCGGGGTCGAGTTGCTCGACGGCATGGCCGATCGCCTCCGCGTCCACACCCCGGGTGCGCAGCTCCTGGGCGAGGGCACGCCGCGCAAGACCCCGGCCGCGGTGCCGGGACTCCACCCATGCGTGGGCGAAGGCCTGGTCGTCGATGAGCCCCACGTCCTCGAACCGCTCCAGTACCTCCTCGGCCGCCTCCTCCGGGATGTCCCGGCGGCGCATGGCGTCCGCGAGTTGCTTGCGCGTGCGCGGGGTCCCCGTGAGCAGGCGCAAGCAGAGCGCCCGCGCCTGCTCCACGGGGTCAAGTGGCGGCTCTTGCTCGGCCCTCGACGAGAAAGAGCCGCCACGATCCTTGTGCCCGGATGCCACCGTCAGGCCTTGGCTGCCGCCGTGGCCTTGGTCGCCTTGGCGGTCTTGGCCGCCGGGGCGGCCGCCGTCGCGGCTGCGGCCGCCGGAGCCGCGGCGTCACCCTCGGCCGGCGCGGCGGGACCGGCGGCGTCCGCCCCGGGCTGCTCGCCCGGAGCCTCGGGCCGGACGCCGATGCCGAGCTTCTCCTTGATCTTCTTCTCGATCTCGTCGGCGAGGTCGGGGTTGTCGCGCAGGAAGTTGCGCGCGTTCTCCTTGCCCTGGCCGAGCTGGTCGCCCTCGTAGGTGTACCAGGCACCGGACTTGCGGATGAAGCCGTGGTCCACGCCCATGTCGATCAGGCCGCCCTCACGGCTGATGCCCTGGCCGTAGAGGATGTCGAACTCGGCCTGCTTGAAGGGCGGCGCGACCTTGTTCTTGACGACCTTGACCCGGGTGCGGTTGCCGACCGCGTCGGTGCCGTCCTTCAGGGTCTCGATGCGGCGGATGTCCAGACGCACGGAGGCGTAGAACTTCAGCGCGCGGCCACCGGTGGTGGTCTCCGGCGAGCCGAACATGACGCCGACCTTCTCGCGGAGCTGGTTGATGAAGATCGCGGTGGTCTTGGACTGGCTGAGCGCACCGGTGATCTTGCGCAGCGCCTGGCTCATCAGACGGGCCTGGAGACCCACGTGCGAGTCACCCATCTCGCCCTCGATCTCGGCCCGCGGCACGAGGGCCGCCACGGAGTCGATCACGATGAGGTCCAGCGCGCCGGAGCGGATCAGCATGTCGGTGATCTCGAGGGCCTGCTCGCCGTTGTCCGGCTGGGAGAGCAGCAGCGAGTCCACGTCCACGCCGAGGCGCTTGGCGTAGTCGGGGTCGAGGGCGTGCTCGGCGTCCACGAAGGCGACCTTGCCGCCGGCGCGCTGGGCGTTGGCCACCGCGTGCAGCGTCAGGGTCGTCTTGCCGGAGGACTCCGGGCCGTAGACCTCGACCACGCGGCCGCGCGGCAGGCCGCCGACGCCGAGCGCGACGTCCAGGGCGGTGGACCCCGTCGAGATGACCTCGATGGGCTCGTTCGGCCGGTCGCCGAGCCGCATGACGGCACCCTTGCCGAACTGCCGTTCAATCTGTGCGAGCGCGGCGTCGAGCGCCTTCTCGCGATCGGTTCCTGCCATGGGTTCCACCCTGGGTGTCTGAGTCGTTCGCTTCACGTCCAAGACGCTACTGCCTGCCACTGACAATGCGTCCCGGCGTCGCTCGGGCCTGTGGATAACTCCGCGGAAATCGGCCCGCCACACTCATGAGAATGGATGTTCGATTTGCGTGTCAAGCGACACGCACGGCTCAGGCGCCACCGTCGCCACGGCCACCGTCCCGGTCGCCCGCGGCGCCGTCCGTCCCCCGCCACGGCATCCGCGGCCATCGGATCCGCCGCGGCTGCGGCTCATGGGCCCGCGGGTCGGTCACCGCGTACCGCTTCACGTACGCACCGAGGAAACCCTGCAGGGTCGCCGTCGCCGGGATCGCCACCAGCGCCCCGACCGCGCCGAGCAGCGCGGTGCCCACGATGACCGAGCCGAAGGCCACCGCCGGGTGGATGTCGACGGTGCGCGCGGTGATCCGCGGCTGCACCAGGTAGTTCTCGAACTGCTGGTAGACCACGACGAACCCGAGCACCCACACCGCGTCCCACGGATCCTGCGTGAACGCGATGAGCATCGGGAGCGCCCCGGCCAGGTAGGTGCCGACCGTCGGCACGAACTGCGAGACCACGCCGACCCACACCGCCAGCGCCGGGGCGTACGGGATGCCGAGGACCTGGAAGAGCACGTAGTGGGCGACCGCGGAGATCAGCGCCATCAGCGCCCGCGAGTAGAGGTAGCCGCCCGTCTTGGCGACGGCTATCTCCCAGGCGCGCAGCACCTCCGCCTGCCGGGCCGGCGGCAGCACCGAGCACACCGCCCGCCGCAGCCGGGGGCCGTCGGCGGCGAAGTAGAAGGTGAACAGGGTGATCGTCAGCACCTGGAAGACCCCGCCCAGGACGGTCGCCGAGAGCCCCCAGACGTTGCCCGCCTGCTTCTGCACGTAATTGCGCAGCCAGTCGGAGTGCAGGACGTTCTGCTGCAGCTTGCCGACGGACAGGTCGGTGCCGAAGGTGTGGTTGACCCACAGCACCACGTCGTCGACGTACTCCGGCAGATTCCGGCCGATCGAGGTGATCTGGTCCACCAGCAGCGACCCCAGCAGCACCACGAAGACGCCGCCCAGGGTCAGGACCGCCAGGAAGACCAGCCCGGTCGCCAGCCCCCGGCGCATGCCGCGGGCGGCCATCCAGTCCACCGCCGGCTCCATCGCCAGGGCGGCGAAGAAGGCCAGCAGGATGTTCACCAGCAGCCCGATGACCTGGTGGAAGGCCCACTCCGCCAGTTGGAGCGCGGCCAGCAGCGCCACCGCCAGCACCATGGCCCGCGGCAGCCACCGGGGCATCCTCGGCATCCCGCCCCCGCCCCCGGCGCCCTCCCCCGGACCCCCGGGCAGTCCGGCGGGTATTCGACTCGTCGTCTCGTCGCTTCCTGCCACGGGCACAGTCTCGCGCAGTGGTCAGCGCCGCGAGGCCGGTACGTCCATCGCGGCACACACCGCGCGCCAGATGTCCTTCGCCGCCCAGCCCGCCTCCAGCGCCTGGTACACGGTCCGGCCACCCAGCTCGGACATGACATGGTCACGCGCGAACGAGTCGGCGTAGGCATCACCGAAGTGCGCGTACATCCGCTCCCAGAACACCGTCAGCTTCATGCCGCCAGTATCGCGTGTCGCGCGGACGGACCACGGACGGGCCGGATGACGGCCGCGGCCGTCAGCTCACCTCGGTTCCCGCGGGGCCGGCGCCGGGGCCCGGATCGAGGCCCTGGCCGAGGTAGTAGGGGTTCTCCACGACCATGCCGCCGAGCCACACCCTGGGGTGCGCCTTGACCATGGGGATGATCAGGTCCCCGCCGAAGAGTTCGAGGTCGTACATGCACAGGCCCACCTGCGGACAGGCCCGCAGCCAGGAGGTGGCGCGCGTCTCGTGCTCGACCAGCTCGCGGACGAAGTCCGGCCGCACCAGGGGATGCGCCCAGCTCATGTCCGCGGCGATCCGCAGCAGCCCGGGACGGCGGTTCCCGCTCCCGTCGCCGGCGCCGTCCCCGTCGAAGGCCCCCTCGAAAGCTCCGCCGAAGGCTCCGTCGAAGACCCCGTTCCGCTGGTGGACGTCCCGCGGGTCCCTGACCAGGAGGCGGTCGGCAGCCGGGCCGAGGGGCGGCACCTCGGCGGCCAGCGCGTCGCGGTACGCCCGGCCCTCGTCCGGCGCGGCCAGCAGCGTGCAGGCGTGCCCCTTGCGGAGCCCGTCCGCGAGGAAGGGGGTGACGAGCCGGTCGCGTTCCGCGCGCCCCCGGTAGAAGGCGCACAGGTGGTCGCCCCGGCGCAGGGGCACGCCGCCCACGGTGGCGACGGTCACGGAGGCCGTCCCGGCGGAGGCGTGCTGCTCCATGGAGTGCTCCTCGTCACGGACCGCCGCCGTCCAGGACCTTCCACAACCGCGTCGCGACGTGCAGGTTGAGCCTGCTGTCGACGTCCGTGAGGTCGTTCCCGCCGACGTCGCGGATGCGCTGCAGCCGGTACCGCAGCGTGCTGCGGTGGATGTCCAGGGCGGCGGCCGTCGCGTCGTAGTTGCCCCCGCACTCGAAGTACTGCGCGAGGGTGCGGGCCAGGTCGCAGTGGTGCGCGGCGTCGTAGTCCAGGAGCGGGCCGAGCCATTCCCGAACGAAGTGGCCGACCTCCTGGTAGTCGCCGTCGCCCGTTCCGAGGATGCGGTAGAAGCCCAGGTCGTCGAAGGTCGTGGCACCGTTCGGGGACTGGGAGCGGCAGCGCACCTCCAGGGCCCTGAGCGCCTGCTGGAAGGAGCGCGGGAGGTCGCGCGGGGCGTCGCAGCGGCCTCCCACACCGATCGCGCCCCTGGCGGTGCCCAGTTCGCGGGAGACCGCCTGGTGGAGCGCGTCCGCGGGGGGCCGGCCCCGGAGGACGAGGACGGCCATGCCCGACCGCCGCGCCGGCAGGCATCGCAGCCGCAGTCCGGCTGCGGCGCGGCCGACCGCCTGGACGAAGGCGTCGTCGGCCGCCCGGCCCTCCCACTGGACGACGGCCGGATAGTGCGGGCCGTGCAGGTCGTGCCCGATCGCGGCGGCGCGGGCGTACGCGCTCTCGTCGTCGGTCCCCGCGACCAGGTCGTCCACGAGCTCGCGGCGCAGCCGCAGCTCCACCTCGGCGAGGCTGTGCAGGTGGGCCAGTTCCAGGGAGAGCGCGGTGCACGCGTGGTCGAGGGTGAACTCGTCCTGTTCGTCGCGGCGGTCCTCCGCGGCGACCAGGGCCATGGCCCCCAGGACCTCGCCGCGGTGCTGGACCACGGCGATGAGACGGTCGCCGACGCGCAGCGGCCGCAGCCTGCGGGCGGCCTCCTGCAGCAGCAGCTCGCGCCGGGCGGCGTCGGGCTTGGGGTACGGATCGGGGCGGCCAGGACCGGCCCAGGCCCGCAGGTTGCCGAAGCGGTCCTCGATGGCCACGGGGCAGCCGGTGAGCCGGTGGACGGCCGCGGCGATGCCCGCCACGCCGCTGCCGCTCGCCGTCGCCTCGCTGAGCACCTCGTGGACGGTCCGCTGGTAGGTGAGCTCGGCGACGGACGCGGCGAGCTGTGCGTTCACGCTCTCCCGTTCCTCGTTGAGCCGCCGCAGCTCCTCGGCGTGCTCGCGTTCGCGGCGCCGGGCCGCGGCGTTCGCCAGGGCGGCCGAGGTCTGCTGGGCGAGCACGTGGATCAGGAAGCGCTCGTCGTCGGTGGGCGTCGTGGGCGCGCTGACCACGAGGTGCCCGATGCCGCCGCCCCGGGTGTGCAGGGCGAAGGCCCATCCCCAGGCACGCCCGGGCACGAGGACGGGCCCTTCCCTGCCGTCCAGCTGCCGCAGGCGGTCGCCGAGTCCCGGCAGGGCGCGCCGGCCGGCCGAGGGGACGTCGGCGCCGGACCCGTCGGCGGTGAGGTGGCCGGCCTCCGCGCGGCAGGGGCCGAGTGCCGCGACGGACGTCAGGGCCAGCCGCATGATGTCGGCCTCGTCCCGGCCGTCGTTCATGATCATCGAGAGGACGAAGAGACTGTAGAGATTCGCCAGGTGCTCCTGGTCCCAGTTCCTGGCGCGGGCCGTGCGGGCCGTACCGGCCGTGCGGACCCGGTCGGCCTCGCTCATGGAAGCGCTCATGGTGAGCCGGCTCCTCTTCGACGAACCACTCCTCCACGCCCCATCACCGCTCCTGGCCGAGTCATGCACGATTTGCCCATTTCCGTACCTAATCGACACCTTGTGCTGCCAGGACGAGAAACACCGCGGATTTGGTCCCGGCAGGCGCAGGCAGCCGACCGGTTCCGGCCGGGACGCTGGAGCCGATGCCGGCGCCGGGGCCCTCCATCGCGCCGCCTTGTGCCTACAGGTCTCCCGCAGGGCGGCCACCGGCCCCCGGTGCCGGTTCGCAGCGCAGCGCAGCGCGCGGACGGGCGGGAAGCCCTCGACGTGAAGGAGCACCCCATGGCCAAGGCAGTCGGGATCGACCTCGGGACCACCAACTCGGTGATCGCCGCTTGGGAGGGCGGGGAGGCGACGGTGATCCCCAACTCCGAGGGCAACCGCACGACCCCGTCGGTGGTCGCGTTCACCGACACCGGTGAACGCCTGGTCGGCCAGCTCGCCCGGCGGCAGGCGATCCTCAACCCCAAGGGCACCATCTACTCGGCCAAGCGCTTCATCGGCCGCCGCTACGACGAGATCCCGGAGGAGGCGAAGGCCGTCGGCTTCGACGTCGTGCCCGACGAGCACGGCAACGCGCGCTTCAAGATCCGCGACAAGCTCTACGCGCCGGAGGAGATCAGCGCCCTGGTGCTGCGCAAGCTCGCCGACGACGCCGGGAAGCAGTTGGGAGAGCGCGTGACGGAGGCGGTCATCACGGTGCCCGCCTACTTCAACGACGCCCAGCGCACCGCCACCAAGGACGCCGGCCGCATCGCGGGTCTGGAGGTCCTGCGCATCATCAACGAGCCGACCGCGGCGGCGCTCGCCTACGGCCTGGACAAGAAGGAGCACGAGACGGTGCTCGTGTTCGACCTGGGCGGCGGCACCTTCGACGTGAGCCTGCTCGACGTCGGGGACGGCGTGGTCGAGGTGCGGTCCACCGCGGGCGACAGCCATCTGGGCGGCGACGACTTCGACCGCCGCCTGGTGGACTACCTCGCGGACCGGTTCCAGAAGGAGAACGGCATCGACCTGCGCAAGGACCCGCAGGCACTGCAGCGCCTCTTCGAGGCCGCGGAGAAGGCCAAGACGGAGCTGAGCTCGGTGACGCAGACGCAGGTGAGCCTGCCGTTCATCACCGCCGACGCGTCCGGCCCCAAGCACCTGACCGAGACGGTCATGCGCTCCACCTTCGAGCAGATCACCGCGGACCTCGTCGAACGCACCATGGGGCCGGTCAAGCAGGCGATGGCCGACGCCAAGATCGGCGAGAACGACATCGACGAGGTCATCCTCGTCGGCGGCTCCACGCGCATCCCCGCCGTCCAGCAGCTGGTCCGCCGGCTGACCGGCGGCAAGGAACCCAACATGAGCGTCAACCCCGACGAGGTCGTGGCCCTGGGCGCCGCGATCCAGGCCGGCGTGCTCAAGGGCGAGGTCAAGGACGTCCTGCTGCTGGACGTGACCCCGCTCTCGCTCGGCGTGGAGACCCGCGGTGGCGTGATGACCAAGATCATCGACCGGAACACCACGGTCCCGGTGCGCCGCGCCGAGACGTTCTCGACCGCGGAGGACAACCAGCCGGCGGTGGACGTGGTGGTGCTGCAGGGCGAGCGCGAGTCCGCGGCCGACAACCGCGTGCTCGGCCGCTTCCAGCTCAAGGACATCCGGCCCGCACCGCGTGGGGAGCCGCAGGTCGAGGTCACCTTCGACGTCGACGCCAACGGCATCCTGAACGTCACCGCCCGCGACAAGGACACCGGCGCCGAGCAGGGCATCACCATCAGCGAGGGGTCCAACCTCGAACAGGGCGAGATCGAGCGGATGGTGCGGGAGGCCGAGCAGCACCGCGGCGAGGACAAGGCGCTGCGCGAGGGCGTGGACGCCCGCAACGAGCTGGACGCGGTCGCCTACCAGGTGGAGCGCCGGCTCGACGAACTGGGCGAGGCCGCCCCGGCGCACGAGAAGGCGCGGGCGGAGATGCTCGTGGCCGACGCCAGGGAAGCCGTCAAGCAGGAGGCGGCGCTGGACCGCGTCCGGTCGCTGACCTCGGACCTCCAGCAGATCCACGCCTCACTGGCCGCGGCCCGGCCCTCCGCGGGCCCCGGGGCGCAGGAGCCGGCCGCCGGGGCCGGCACGGGGCAGGAGAGCCACGTCGGCGGCGCGGGCGCGGACGACGACGTGATCGACGCCGAGTTCGACAAGGGCTGATGTGCGCTCATGTCCACCGAACAGGAACCGACGACGCCCCGGCCCGAACCCGTCGACGTGCCGGCCGAGGTCCCCGGGCAGGCCCCGCAGGAGGTGACGGGGGCGGCCGCCGCGGGGGCCGCCCCCGGGCCGGACGAACACGCCGCCGCGCTCGAGGAGTTGCAGGACCGCTGGCGTCGTGCCCTCGCCGACCTGGACAACGTCCGCAAGCGCCAGGCCAGGGAGCTGGAGCGCGAACGGCTCACCGAACGCACCCGTACGGCGGCCGCCTGGCTGCCGGTGCTCGACAACCTCGAACTGGCCCTCGTCCACGCCGGGTCGGAGGACGCCTCCGCCGTGCTGGAGGGCGTCAAGGCGGTGCGCGACCAGGCCGTTGAGGTGCTGCGCGGTCTCGGGTATCCCCGCCACGAGGAGACCGCGGTGCCCTTCGACCCGGCCCGCCACGAGGTCGTCGGAGTGGTCGACGACCCGGCGGCGGAGCCGAACTCCGTGGTCCAGGTGGTGCGTCCCGGCTACGGCGAGGACGGGTCGCAACTGCGCCCGGCATCCGTCGTGGTCGCCAGGCGTCAGGAGTGACGTGCGATGGCACGGGACTACTACCAGGTGCTCGGGGTGGCGCGTGACGCGACCTCCGAGGAGATCCAGCAGGCGTTCCGCTCCCAGGCCCGCAAGTTCCACCCCGACATCAACAAGGACCCGGGGGCGGAGGAGCGCTTCAAGGAGCTCAACGACGCGTACGGCGTGCTGTCCGACCCCGCCACGCGGCGCCGCTACGACCGCTTCGGCGAGGATTTCCGCCGCGTTCCCGAGGACTACGACGAACGCGTGGCCGCCGGTGCCGGGGCGCGGGCCCGCGCGGGCGGTGGCCGGCCCGGATGGCCCGGCGGAGGCGGAGGCGGAGGCGGAGTCGACGGCGGCCGGGTCCGCTTCGTCTCGGACTCCGCCGAGGGGTTCGAAGGGGTGGACTTCGAGGACCTGTTCGGCGGGATGTTCGGCCGCGGCGCCACCCGCGGCCCGGTGCCCGGCGCCGACCAGGAGGCCGAGATCCGGCTCAGCGTCGAGGAGGCCTTCCACGGCGGGAAGCGCGGCATCACCCTCGGCGGGCCTGCCGGGCAGCGCACGTACGACGTCACGATCCCCCGCGGGGTGACCGACGGGCAGCGCATCCGGCTGGCCGGCCAGGGCGGTCGCGGCAGCCGCGACGCGCCGCCGGGCGATCTGTACCTGCGCGTGCGGCTCCGGCCCGATCCGCGGTTCCGCCTGGAGGGCCGGGACATCCACGTCGTCCTGCCGGTCACGCCCTCGGAGGCGGCGCTCGGCGCGACGGTGCCGGTCCCCACGCCCGGGGGCACCGCCAAGGTGACCGTCCCGGGCGGCTCGTCCAGCGGGCGCAGGCTCCGTCTGCGCGGCGAGGGCATGCCCAATCCCCGCGGCGCCGCGGGCGATCTGTACGCGGAGGTCCGGGTCATGGTGCCGACCGATGTCACCGACCGGGAGCGCCGGCTCTACGAGGAGCTGGCCGACGTCTCGTCCTTCGACCCGAGGAAGCAAGGATGACCAGCGATCCGCGGCCCCGAGCCGCCGTCCGGCAACCGGCCCCTGGCGTCCGGGAGGGCGCCCCCGCGCACCGGCAGGGCCTGAACGTCGTCGTCCGCGGAACGGCCATGGTGCCGGTCCGCCGGCTCGACCTGGAGCTCGTCGCGCGGCGTTCCGGCCTCCACCCCGATCTCGTGCGCAGGTTCGTCGCTCTCGGGCTGGTCGACGCGGACCGGGACGCAGAGGGCCGGCTGTGGTTCGCGCCGACCGTCCCGGCGAAGCTGGCCCGCGTCCAGCGGCTGCGGGCCGGACTGCCGCTCAACTACGCCTCGTTGGGCGTGGTGCTCGATCTGCTCGACCGGATCGCCGAACTCGAGGCCGCCCTGAGGAGGGCGAACGCCGGCTCCAGGAGTGATGAATCGTGGATATGAACCGGCTCACCCAGAAGTCCCAGGAGGCGCTGCAGGAGGCCCAGACGGTCGCCGGCCGGCTGCACCAGACCGAGGTCGACGGCGAGCACCTGCTGCTCGCCCTCCTCGACCAGCCGGACGGTCTCGTACCCCGGCTGTTCGAGCAGAGCGGTGCGCAGGTCGGGGCGCTGCGCAAGGAGCTGTCCGAGGAACTCGCACGCCGGCCCAAGGTGACCGGCCCGGGCGCCACTCCGGGCCAGGTGTACATCACCCAGCGGCTGGCCGGGCTGCTGGACACCGCGGAGCAGGAGGCAAGGCGGCTCAAGGACGAGTACGTCTCCGTGGAGCACCTGGTGCTGGCGCTGGCCGACGAGGGCTCCCGCACCGCCTCGGGCCGGCTGCTCAAGGAGAACGGCGTCACCAAGGACGGGTTCCTCACGGCGCTGACCCGGATCCGCGGCAACCAGCGGGTCACCTCGGCCACCCCCGAGGCCTCCTACGAGGCGCTGGAGAAGTACGGCCGCGACCTGGTCGCCGAGGCGCGCGGCGGCAGGATGGACCCGGTCATCGGCAGGGACGCGGAGATCCGCAGGGTCATCCAGATCCTCAGCCGCAAGACGAAGAACAACCCCGTCCTGATCGGTGATCCCGGTGTGGGCAAGACGGCCATCGTGGAGGGGCTGGCGCAGCGGATCGTCCGCGGTGACGTCCCCGACGGCCTGCGCGACAAGACGATCTTCTCGCTCGACATGAGCCTGCTGGTGGCGGGCGCCAAGTACCGCGGCGAGTTCGAGGAGCGGCTGCAGGCCGTGCTGAGCGAGGTCAAGGGCGGCGAGGGCCGCATCCTGCTGTTCGTCGACGAACTGCACACGGTGGTGGGCGCGGGCGGCGGGTCCGAGGGCGCCATGGACGCCGGGAACATGCTCAAGCCGATGCTGGCGCGCGGCGAACTGCACATGATCGGCGCCACCACGCTGGAGGAGTACCGCAAGTACGTCGAGTCCGACGCGGCCCTGGAACGCCGGTTCCAGCAGGTGGTCGTGGACGAGCCGAGCGTGGAGGACACCGTGTCCATCCTGCGCGGGCTGCGCGAGCGCCTGGAGGTCTTCCACGGCGTGAAGATCCAGGACACCGCGCTGGTCGCGGCGGCGACGCTGAGCCACCGCTACATCTCCGACCGATTCCTGCCGGACAAGGCCATCGACCTGGTCGACGAGGCGTGCGCGCGGCTGCGGACCGAGATCGACTCCATGCCGGCCGAACTGGACGAGATCACACGGCGGGTGACGCGTCTGGAGATCGAGGACGCGGCCCTCGGCAAGGAGACCGACCCGGCCAGTGCCAAGCGCCTGGAGGAACTGCGCCGCGAACTGTCCGACCTGCGCGCCCAGGCGGACGCGATGCAGGCCCAGTGGGAGGCCGAGCGCCAGGCCATCCGGCGGGTGCAGCAGCTGCGGCAGGAGCTGGAGCAGGTCCGCCAGGAGGCCGAGGAGGCCGAACGCGCCTACGACCTCAACCGCGCGGCGGAACTGCGCTACGGCAGGCTCACCGATCTCGAACGGCGGCTGGCCGCCGAGGAGGAGGCGCTCGCCGCCAAGCAGGGCGAGAACCGGCTGCTGCACGAGGTCGTCACCGAGGACGAGATCGCCGAGATCGTCGCCGCCTGGACCGGCATCCCGGTGGCCCGGCTCCAGGAGGGCGAGCGGGAGAAGCTGCTGCGCCTGGACGAGATCCTCACCGAGCGCGTGATCGGTCAGGACGAGGCCGTCCGGCTGGTCACCGACGCCATCATCCGGGCCCGGTCCGGCATCCGCGACCCGCGGCGCCCCATCGGCTCGTTCATCTTCCTCGGCCCCACGGGCGTCGGGAAGACCGAGCTGGCCAAGGCGCTGGCCGCGACACTCTTCGACACCGAGGAGAACATCGTCCGGCTCGACATGAGCGAGTACCAGGAGCGGCACACCGTCAGCCGGCTGGTCGGCGCCCCTCCGGGGTACGTCGGTTACGAGGAGGGCGGCCAGCTCACCGAGGCCGTGCGCCGCAAGCCGTACTCGGTGGTCCTCTTCGACGAGATCGAGAAGGCCCACCCCGATGTGTTCAACACCCTGCTCCAGGTGCTCGACGACGGCCGGATCACCGACGCGCAGGGCCGCACCGTCGACTTCCGCAACACGATCGTCATCATGACCTCCAACATCGGCTCGGCCCACCTGCTCGACGGCGTCACCCCTGACGGCGAGGTCAAGCCCGATGCCCGGGCCCTGGTGATGGGCGAGCTGCAGAGCCACTTCCGGCCCGAGTTCCTCAACCGCGTCGACGACATCGTGCTGTTCAAGCCGCTCGGCCTGAAGCAGATCGAGCGCATCGTCGAGCTGCAGATCGACGACCTTCGCCGGCGGCTGGCGGAGCGGCAGATCGGCGTCGAACTCAGCGACGCCGCCCGCGAGCTGATCGCCGAGCAGGGCTTCGACCCCGTCTACGGCGCCCGGCCGCTGCGCCGGTACATCTCCCACGAGGTGGAGACGCTGGTGGGCCGGGCCCTGATCCGCGGCGATGTGCAGGACGGCGCGACGATCGGGGTGGACGCCCGCGACGGCGAACTGGTGGTGACCTACGGCGACCGGGCGCGGACGACCGCCCAGGACCGGCTGGCCTCGTGAGCGGGAGGCGGGAGCGACCATGTCCGTGGCGTCCGTGAACCGGAGCACCACCATCGCCTGCGGCACCTGCGGGCGCACGAACCGCGTGCCGGTGGCGGCGCGGGGGCGGCCCCGCTGCGGCGACTGCCGAGCCGCGCTGCCGTGGATCGTCGACGCGGGCGACGACGACTTCGCCGGGATCACCGGGATCACCGGGAGCACCGGGGAGACCGCCCCGGTGGTGCTGGTGGACCTGTGGGCCACCTGGTGCGGTCCCTGCCGCGTGGTGAGCCCCGCGCTGGAACGGGTCGCCCGGCAGCTCGCCGGAAGGCTCAAGCTCGTCAAGGTCGACATCGACCGTGCTCCGGCGATCGCGCAGCGCTTCCAGGTCATGGCGGTGCCGACACTGGTCCTGCTCGGCCAGGGCAAGGAGATCGCCCGGCGGGCGGGCGCGGCACCCGACCACGAACTGCGCCGGTGGGTGGAGGAGAGCATCGCGGACCGCGGCTGACGCCGCCCGTGGGCACCCCTCGGGCGCGGCCCGCTGCTGCTGGAGACGACCCTGCCCGGGGTGTTCGCCGCCGGGGACGTCCGCAGCGGCTCCGTCAAGAGGATGGCCGCCGCGGCCGGCGAGGGGGCGATGGCGATCCGCCTCGCGCACGAGCACCGCGCCCAGGAGGGCAATCTCGTCCGCTCCACGGGCCACGGGGAAGGGCAGCCGGTGCCGGGCCCGCCGGCGTCCTGGCGCTGACACCCCCCGGCTCCGGCCCGCCGGCGACGGGCTCGCGCCCACCTCCCGGACGTCCTGCCATAAGGTGCCGGTCATGAGCCATCCGACCCCGTGGGAACCCAAGAGCCCCTTGGAGCAGCGGGCCTCGCACGAGGACCGCGACCGGATATCCGACGTCCTGCGGGTCGCCGCCGGTGACGGCCGGCTGAGCCTCGAGGAACTGGAGGAGCGGCTGGAGGCCTGCTACGCGGCCCGCACCTACGCCGACCTCGCCCCGCTGGTCGCCGACCTCCCCGGCCAGGACCTGGTGCGGCAGCCGCCGCGGCCGCCCCGGCCGAAGGACGTCGTGCGGACCAGGCGGGTGGGCGGGAACCTCCGCTGCGAGGGGGCCTGGCTGGTGCCGAAGAGGCTGGAGGCGGAGGTGCGCGGCGGCAATGTGGTCCTCGACTTCACCTCCGCCACGGTCACCGAACCGGTCACCGAGGTCGACGTGGCGCTGCGCGGCGGCAATCTGCGGCTGATCGTCCCGGCGGGCCACGAGGTGGATGCCGCCGGGGTCGAGATCCGCGGCGGCTCCGTCGTCCACCGCCGCGCGGGCGACCGGGACCAGGATGCCCCGGTCGTGCACCGGATCATGGTCACCGGCCGCATCGTGGGCGGCAGCGTGGTGATCGTCCCGCCCCGCCCCCCGCGCCGTCCGGGCCGCTTCCGCAGGATGCTGGGCCGCGCCTAGCCAGGAGCCCGCACCGCCGCCCTCTCCGGATCGCCGGCCGCGGCACCCGCCCCTGGCAGCGACGCGGATCTCGTCTGCTGCACGTGCAGCTTCGTCGTTCCGCTCGGGGCGGTGTCTCCCGCGCGCCGCTCGCCGGAACGACCTGGTGAGCGGCCCCTCGCTCCCGGCCACGCCGACAGCGTCCGGGCCCGCGCGACGCCGGCGCTGCGGCCCCGCCCGCGACCCCGCCGTACGGCTGCCCAGGGCCCTGGGCTCCGTCCACCCCGCCGACCTGACCGTCGGCGACGCGGCGGTGCCCGCACGGCCCTCCCCCGCCCGGGAGGCCATGGCAGCCATTCACCGCGAAGCAGGCGCACCGCCCGGTGACAGACGCGCTGCCCCGCCGCGCTGCCGATACCCGGGCGCCTGCCCGAGGCGGATCCCGCCCGACAGCGGTCCGCCCGCCGCGCCGCACCTGTTCGGCCTCCCTCGAAACGCGCCCTGCGCGTGATCCGGGGGTTCCTGACGGGGATGGGGCCCCGGTGACCGCCCGCGATCGTTCCGGCGGCCGGGGAGCGTTCGGGCGTACATTCGACATATGCGACAGCCAACCTCCGGCGCGCGACTGCCGGCCCGAGAAGCGGGGCTCCGGGTCCTCTGACGCCATGGGACCGCGATGAGCAGCACCTTCTGGCGCCGTTTCCGGTGGCACCCGCCGCAGGGGACCTCTTCACCGGGCCCGCCGACCGCGAGGTCCTGGTGGATGATGCTGGCACACGGCCCCGGGCCGCTCGTGGTGGCACTGGTGATGATCGCGGGCATCCTCATAGCCGGTTTCGTCGTCCCGACCTCGCAGCATCTCGCCTCGCTGATGGCCGTCGTCCCCGCGACGACGGCGGCGCTGGCGGGACCCCGGCTGACCACGGTGATCGCGGCACTGTCCTGTGTCGCGGCCTTCGCGCTGGACGCCCACGACGACCTCCTGCACACCTCGATCCCCGCCGTCCACCTTGCGGAGATCGGCCTGATCTCCGCGTTCGTCATCGCCTCGCGCAGCATCCGCGACCGCAGCGTGCGGGAGCTGACCGAGGTGCGGATCGTCTCCGACACCATCCAGCGGGTGCTGCTGCGGCCGCTGCCCCCGCACCTGGGGCATCTGCGGATCCGCGCCACGTACCACGCCTCGCACCCGCACGCGCAGATCGGCGGCGACCTCTACGCGGTGTCCAAGTGCGCGGCCGGGGTGCGCCTCCTCATCGGCGACGTCAGGGGCAAGGGCCTGCCGGCGGTCGAGGACGCGGAGGCGCTGCTGGGCGCCTTCCGTGCCGGCGCCCGCAGGATCCGGTCGCTGCAGGAGCTGATGGCCGAGCTGGAGTTCAGCGTGCGCAGTCACTTCGAGGAGGCGGGCCTGTCGGACGCCGACGCGGTGGAGCGCTTCATCACCGCCCTGATCATGGAGGTGCCGGACGAGGGCGACACGGTCCATGTGGTCAACTGCGGCCATCCGCCGCCCTACCTGGCCCTCGGGCCGGACACCCTGCTGCTGGCGCCCACGGCGCCGTCTCCCCCACTGGGCCTGGGCAGCCTGAGCCCCGGCGACTACCCGGTGGACAGGTTCCCGTTCTCCCGCCGGGCGACGCTGCTGCTCTACACCGACGGCGCGATCGAGGCCCGCAACTCCGACGGCCAGTTCTACGACCTCGGGGCGCATGTCGCCACCTGGCCGCGCTCCCAGCCGGAGGACCTGCTCCGGCACGTACTGGACGGCCTCTCCCGCCACGTCGGCGGCGGCCCCATGGACCTCGACGACGACATCGCGCTGATCGCCGTCCAGTACGGCGACGACCTGCCCGCCCCCGCGGCGGCGCCGGTCGCCGAGGCCCTGTCCGAGGGCCGCGCGTCCTTCAGCCGTCCTGACGCCCGGGCGGTTCCTCGGCGGGGAACAGGACCGGGCTGATCAGGTGCCGGGTCCGGCCCGGGGCCGGGCCGTGTCCCAGGCGCGGGAGGAGGACGGCACGCATCTCCTCGATCATCGCGGCGCGTTCGTCCTCGGTGAGCCAGACGGCGTGCTGGCGGTACCCGACCGCGTCGGCGGCCGGGTCGGCGCCGTTCCGGTCGAGGTAGGCGTTGAACTCGGCGAGCAAAGTCGCCATGGCCACCGCGAAGATCCGCCGGTGGTCGTCACGGCCGACGGACGCGGCCGTTCTCGCGTCCACCACTGCGCGGGCGCGGTGCAGCCGGTAACGGCGCTCGACGGCGCCGCGCACTCGCTGCTCGCCCTCGACCTCCAGCAGGCCGCCGTCGGCCAGGAGGCCCACATGCCGGTAGACGGTGGCCTTGGAGACGTCCGGGAGCAGACCGCACAACTGGGTCGTGGTGAGCGTCCGGCCGCCCGACAGGGCGTGCACGATGCGGAGCCGCACCGGGTGCAGGAGCAGATCGACCGGTTCCATGGACACACGATCTCACGTCCGATACCTTTCTCAAAGTTGAGAATGACGGTGAGGGCAACGGGGAGGGAGACAACCCGCATGGCACAACGAGCGCACGGGACGGCGGCCGGCCCGAAGGAACCGGCCGGTCCTGAGACCGCCGTCGTCCGGCAGCCGCCGCTGGGACGGTTCCACGAGGTCGCCGGACGCCGGCTGCTGCTGCACCGCTCCGGCAGCGGAGGCCCGGCCGTGGTGCTGCTGGCCGGCGCCGGCATGGTCGGCCTGGACTACCTCAACCTCCACGACCGCGTCGCCGAGTCGACCACATGCGTCCTCTACGACCGAGCGGGCACGGGATGGAGCGCGCCCGTCCCCCTGCCCCGCACGGCGACCGAGGTCTCCGGCGAACTGCACGACCTGCTGCGGACGGCGGGGGTGCCGGGCCCCTACCTGCTGGTCGGCCACTCCCTCGGAGCCGCGTACGCACGCCGTTTCGCGCAGCGGTTCCCCGGCGAGACGGCGGGCCTGCTCCTGCTGGACCCGTTCCACGAGGACATGTACGCAAAGGCGCCGCCCGAGGTCCGCGAGAAGCTGGAGCGCATGAAGGGGGCGGAGCTGCCGGAGGCGACGCAGGAACAGATCGACCGCTCGCGCGAGGTACTCGCCCGGCACTTCGCGGCCTGGCCGCCGGGTGTCCGTGGAGCCCTCGCCGAGTACCACCTCACCGCGTGGCGGACCGGGTGGGTGGAGGACGGGAATCTGCACACCGTGGTCGCCGACGAGCTCCGGCGGGCGCAGGAACTCCCCGACGTTCCGCTGACCGTCCTCTCGGCCATGGGCGTCGACCCGACGCAAGCGGCCCTGTGGTCCGAGCAGACGGTGCGGGACATGAACGCCGCCAAGCTCGGCCTGCACGCGGGGCTCGCCGCGTCGGTGCCGCGCGGCACCCATCGTGTCGTCGACGACGCGGGGCACGGATGGCTCCACGAGGAACGCCCGGACGCCGTGCTCGACGCCCTCGGGGAGCTCCTGCGCCACGCCTCCGGCTGAGCCCGCACGGCCGCCCGCGTCACCCTCGGTCGCACGCGGCAGCTGCGGGCGCCCGGGCAGCCGCTCGCCGGGACCGTTCCGGGCGTAGCGCGAACCGTCCTGGCCGGAAGGACGGGCCGCAGCCCCCGGCACGTGCCAGGATGACCGCGTGAGTGCCTTCTCGTCCCTGCGGGCATCGGGGCAGACACCGCGCAGTCCGGGCACGTCCGCGCCGCTGCTGCGGTTCCTGCGGACCGAGACGGCCAGCGCGGCCTATCTGCTCGCCGCCACGATCCTCGCCCTGGTGTGGGCGAACGCGGCGCCCGGGAACTACGCCTCGGTCTGGCACACCCATCTGTCGCTGACCTTGGGGTCCCACGGGGTGTCCCTTGACCTGCGGGAGTGGGTCAACAGCGGCCTGATGACGCTGTTCTTCTTCATCGTGGGCCTGGAGGCCCGGCGCGAGTTCGACCTCGGCGAGTTCCGCGAACGCATGCGGATCACGCTGCCGACGGCGGCGGGGCTGGCCGGGATGCTGGTACCGCTCGCCATCTACCTCGCCTTCACGCACGGCACGTACGGCGCGGGCGGCTGGGGCACCGTGATCTCCACGGACACCGCCTTCGCCCTGGGGATGTACGCCCTGGTGGGACGGCGGCTGCCGGTCGCGACACGGGCCTTCGTGCTGACCACCTCCGTGGTCGACGACTTCGTCGCGCTCGCCGTCATCGCGGTCGCCTACACCAGCGGGGTGTCCTGGCCGGCGCTGTTCGCCGCGATCGGCCTCTTCGTCGCGGGCACCCTGATCGGCAACTACGTGGTGCGCGTCTGCGGCGAGTGGCGCGGCGTCGGATACGCGCTGACCGGCGTCGCCGTCTGGTTCGCGATGCTGGAGTCGGGTGTGGACCCGGTCGTGACCGGCCTGGCGCTCGGCCTCATGGCGTGCGACTACCCGGCCCGCGGCGACGACCTGCGCCGGGCCAGCCTGCTCTACCTGCGCTTCCGCGAGCAGCCGACGCCGGACCTGGAACGCTCGGCGCGCCGCGGTCTGGCGATGTCGGTGTCACTCAACGCGCGGCTTCAGGAGCTCTTCCACCCCTGGACCAGCTACGTGATCGTCCCGGTGTTCGCCCTGGCCAACGCGGGCATCACCGTGAACTCCGCCCAGCTGTCCGCGGCCTTCACCTCCACCATCACCGTGGGCATCGTCGTCGCCTATGTGCTCGGCAAACCGCTCGGCATGGTGGGCGGTTCCGCGCTGACGACGTGGCTGAGCCGGGGACGGCTGCGCCCCCCGGTCGGCTGGGGCGCGGTGACGGTCGGCGGGACCATCTCCGGCATCGGCTTCACGATCGCGCTGCTCATCGCCAACCGGGCCTTCGAAGGTCGGCAGCTGGCCGAGGCAAAGATCGGCATCCTCTGCGCCGTGCTCCTCGCCTTCGTCCTGACCTGGCTCGTCACCCTCGTACTGGCCCGGCTGCCCCGGGCCCGGCGGCGACGGGCGCTGCTCGGCAAGGCGGAGCAGCTGGAGGACCTGGCCGAACCCGTGGACCCCGAGCGGGACCACATCCGCGGTCCCCATGACGCCCTGGTCACCGTCGTCGAGTACGGGGACTTCGAATGCCCCTACTGCGGGGAGGCGGAGCCGGTCATCCGCGACCTGCTCGCGGACTTCGGCGACGTCCGGTACGTCTGGCGCCATCTGCCGCTCTCCGACGTGCACCCGAACGCCGTGCTGGCCGCGCGCGCCACGGAGGCAGCCGCGGTCCAGGAGCGCTTCTGGGAGATGCACGACCAGCTCTTCGCCCACCCCCAGTCCCTGGACGGCCAGGGCCTGGTCCGTCTCGCCGGCGCGATCGAACTCGACATGGAGCGCTTCCGCCGCGACCTGGACGCGCGCGCCGTCGCACTGCGGGTCGCGGAGGACGCCGAGTCAGCCGACCTCAGCAACGTCTCGGGGACGCCCACGTTCTTCATCAACGGCCGCCGCCACTACGGCGCGTACGACATCGAGACGCTGTCGGCCGCGGTGCACACCGCCCTGGAGCGCGCCAAGACGCTCCGGCACTACTGAGGCCGTCCGGGACCGGTCCCCGGGTGGTCCGCCTCGAACGGGTCGGCGGGCGCACCCTTGGGGGCCTCCGCCTCCAGTTCCCGCCTGGCGGCGCGCAGTTCCTCGCGGACCTCGGCGCCGACCGTCGGGTACTGCGGGTCGATCTCCATCAGCGTGTGCGCGAGCACGGCCGCCGCGCAGATCCGCGCGAACCACTTGCGGTCCGCGGGCACGACGTACCAGGGCGCCCAGGTGGTGCTGGTGGCCGACAGCATCTCGGAGAACGCCCCCTGGTACTCGTCCCAGTGGCGCCGCTCCCTGACGTCGGCCGCGGAGAACTTCCAGTTCTTCTCCGGCAGGTCGATCCGCTTCAGGAAACGGGCGCGCTGCTCCTCCTTGGAGAGGTTCAGGAAGACCTTGACCACCTTGAAGCCGTTGTCGGTGAGATAGCGCTCCCAGTCGTTGATCTCCCGGTAGCGGCGCTTCCACAGCGCCTTTCCGTGCGGGGCGCCGGGCAGCCGCTGGCGGTCGAGGACCTGCGGGTGCACCCGGACGACGAGGACCTCCTCGTAGTGCGAGCGGTTGAAGATCGCGATGTCCCCGCGGGCGGGCAGCCTGCGGGCGTAGCGCCACAGGTAGTCGTGGTCCAGTTCCTCGGCGGAGGGCACCTTGAAGCTGCTGACCTTCACCCCCTGCGGATTGACGCCGCTCATGACGTGGCGGATCGTCCCGTCCTTGCCGCCGGCGTCCAGCGCCTGGAGGCACAGCAGGACGCCGTAGGTGTCCTGGGCGGCCAGCCGTGCCTGGTACTCGGCGAGCAGTGCGACGCCCGTCTTCAGCAGTTCCACGCCCTCCGGTTTGGTCAGGTGGGCCTTGTAGCGCGGGTCGAAGTCCTCGGCCAGGTCCACCGCCGACCCCGGCTTCACGCGCAGCGGCTCGATGAACTCCGCAATGCGCCGGGCACTCCTGTCGGCCATCGCGGCCACCCTTCCCTTTCCGCTGTCTTCCGCTCCCTGTCACCCCTGTCACCCTGTCCCGTGTTCCCCCTGTCGACAGGTTGCCCACGGCGGGCGCGGCGGGCGTCACGGGGAGTACCGCCACGCTCCGCCGGTGCACCGGCCGCGTCAACCGCACCACGGCCGTTCGCCTGACCCGCCCGGCTCCGGTCAGACGGCCGGTGCCGGGCGTACGGCAGCGGTCCCGGGCGCGGTGCGGGTCTCCGCCCAGGAGCGCAGCGCGACGCTGCTGGCGTGGTCCCGGTGCCGCAGCCCCGTCAGGTCCAGCTCGACCGGACGGTGCGCGGGCAGTGCCTCCAAGGCGTCGAGCATCTTCGGCAGGCGCAGGAAGGTGGCGTTCCCGGTGAGCCGCACGGTGATGGCGCCCTGGCCGCGATCGGTGACGGCCACGTGCACCTGTGAGATCTCCCACGCCGTCTTGGCGACGGCGAGCCCCAGGCCGATGAGGACGCCCTCGAACATGTTGACCGTCACGATGGCCGTGACCGTCACCGCAAGGACGACGGCCTCGCCCCGGTGCGCGGGCCACAGCGCCCTCAACTGGGCGACCGGCAGCAGCTTGACGCCCGCGTGCACCAGGACACCGGCCAGAGCGGCGAGCGGGATGTACCCCAGGACGGCCGGCAGCAGGGCGGCGAACAGCAGCAGCCACACCCCGTGCAGCACGCGGGAGGCCTTCGTGCGGGCCCCGGCGTGCACATTGGCCGAGCTGCGCACGATGACGGCCGTCATAGGGAGCGCCCCCAGCAGCCCGCACACGGTGTTGCCCGCGCCCTGGGCCATGAGCTCCTTGTTGTAGCGGGTGCGCGGACCGTCGTGCAGCCGGTCCACCGCGGCCGCGCTGAACAGGCTCTCCGCGGAGGCGATCAGCGTGAACGCCACGACGGTGCCGAGCACTTCGAGCGAGGCGAGGCCGCCGAGCGTCTCGGCGCCCGGCAGCCGCAGCGCGTCCAGCACTCCCCGCACCTGGACGGTCTTCAGCGGCAGGTGCAGCAGCGCCCCGGCCGCCGTGGCGCCGGCGACCGCCACGAGCGCCCCCGGCACCACTCGGGCCCTGGCCGGCAGCCGCTGCCACAGCACGATGACCGCGATCGTCCCCACCCCCACGGCCAGGGCCGACAGCGCCCGCGGTTCGGTCACCACGTGGGCGACCAGGCCGGGCAGACCGGTGACCTTGCCGGGGCCGGAGCCGGGCGCCTCGTGGTCGGCCATCGCGTACAGCTGACCGAGGATGATGATCAGGCCGATGCCGCCGAGCATCCCCTCGACCACCGACACCGAGATGGCCCGGAACCACCGGCCCAGGCCCGCCGCGCCCAGGACGAGTTGCAGCACGCCGGTGGCGAGGACGACGACGCCGAGCGCCGCCACGCCGTGCTCCCGCACGGCCTCGTACACGAGCACGGTCAGGCCCGCGGCCGGACCGCTGACCTGGAGGCTGCTGCCCGGCAGCAGGCCGGTCACCAGGCCGCCGACGATGCCGGTGACCAGGCCGAGTTCGGCGGGGACGCCGGAGGCGACGGCGACGCCCACGCACAACGGCAGGGCGACGAGGAAGACGACGAGCGAGGCCGTGAGATCAGTGCGCAGGACGCGGGTGACGGACTGGACTGCAGGAGGCATGGCGGACACCTTCGTTGCGGAAAGCGGACAGGGGGCACCCGGCGCACGGAGGCCGGGCGGACCGGGGACGGGACACGTCCCCCGCGCAGGGGCGAGCGGCCCCTGCCCTGTCAGCAGCGCGGAACGGGCGGCGCCGAGGGGGCGTTCGGCGGTTGGGCGGCGGCAGTGGCAGCACGGCACGCGCCACCCTCCGGCGCGGCGGCCGGGGCACGGTCGTCGTGCGTCAGGGCCGTCGCGAGGTCGCGCACCGCGTGCCCGTACCGGGAGTGCGGGGCGGCGACCCGGCAGGAGTCGGGGCCGCCCCCGTGGTGCCCGCTGTCGGCCGGGACGGCCAGCGGCTGGAGGGGAGCGCACGCGGGCGCGGCGCACCGGCCGGTCCCGGGAGAGGCCGCGTGCGCGCCGGCGGGCGTGAGGGCCGCGTGAACGAGCGCGAGCAGGGCGACCAGGACCGCCGCGCACCACGTGCCACGCCGCGTGGGGCGGCGGGTGCAGGCGTCAGGCCGCATGGGGACCCCCTTGTGTTCTTCCTACGAGGGAACCTCCCGGCCCCGCGAAACCCGGGCCGCCCGGGGCGCGGGTCCGCGCGTTTCACCCGCAATGGTGAACGCCGCGGTCACCGCCCGGCGTCCCCCAGAGGCTGCTCCGCCCAGATCGTCTTGCCGGTGTCCGTGTAGCGGCTCCCCCAGCGGCTGGAGAGCTGCGCGATCAGGAACAGGCCGCGCCCTCCCTCGTCGGACAGCCGCGCCCTGCGCAGCCGCGGCTGGGTCTGGCTGGCGTCGGACACCTCGCAGACCAGGTTCTCGTCACGGATCAGGCGCAGCGCCACGGGGGCGCCGCCGTAGCGGATGGCGTTGGTGACGAGCTCGCTGGTGATCAGCTCGGTGGGGAACGCCAGGTAGGTCAGGTCCCAGTGCTCCAGCTGTGCTTCCACCGCCGTGCGGGCCTCGGCGACCACCGCGGGATCGGCGGGGAACCACCAGGTGGCCACGGCGTCGGGGGGCAGCGGCCGCATGCGGGCGACGAGCAGGGTCACGTCGTCGTCCGGCGGCCCGGGGAGCAGGTCGTCCAGCAGCGTGCGGCCCGTGCGGGTGGGCGTGGCGCCCTCCGCCACGTCGGCGGAGAGAACGGCGCGCATGCGGGTCAGGCGCTCCGCCGGGGTGCCGTCGGGCTGCGACAGCAACGGCAGGTTGTAGAAGGCGAGCATGCTGCCCGGCGGGATCTCGAACCCCACCGGCTCGAAGGGCAGGCTGTCCACCCCGAGTGGCGGCCCGGGCTTGACGTCGACGACCTCGGCGGGGGCTCCTGGGGCGGCGAAGACCGGCGGCGGGTGCCCGGCGCTGGCCATGTCGCAGCGGCCCGCCACGGGGTCGTACACGCAGTACAGGCAGGTCGCCCCGGTCGCCGTGGGCGGGGCGTCCCCGGGGCCGTCCTCGGGCGGCAATTCCACGTCGCCGAGCCGGACCACCAGGTCGTCCAGGTGGGCGAGGAGTTCACCGGGCGGCAGGTCGAGGTCGCCCAGCGTCTGCACCGCGGTGCGGAGCCGGCCCATGGTGGCCGCGGCGTTGAGGCCGTGGCCGGTCACGTCGCCGATGACGAACGCCAGCCGCGAGGAGGACAGCGGGATGACGTCGAACCAGGCGCCGCCGACACCCTCCGTACTGCCGGCCGGGACGTAGCTCCCGGCGGTCCGCGCCGCGCGGGTCTCGGTCACGGCCGGCGGCAGCAGGCTGCGCTGCAGCGCTTCCACGGTGCGGTGCTCACGGGTGTAGCGGCGGGCGTTGTCCAGGCCGAGGGCGGTCCGCGAGGCGATCTCCTCCGCGAGGGCGGCGTCCCCTTGTCCGAAAGGGGCGACGGCGCGCGTGCGCCACAGCATCAGGGTGCCCAGCACCAGGCCGCGGGCGCTCAGCGGCACCACGAGGAACGACTCGGCGGCCTCCGGCAGCAGCACCTGGGCCTCTTCCGAGCGGAGTCCCGGGCCGTCCCGCCACTGGTCCAGGTGCGGCAGGAGTCCGGCCGTGCCCCGGCGGACGTGCTCCGCCGCCACGCCGGGCACCTCGAACGTGGCACCGAGCGGGTGGACGTCGGGCGGCCAGCGCCCGTCGGAGGAGGCCACGGCGACCCGCTGGAATCCGGCCCCCGGCCCCGCCTCGCCGGGTTCCTGGCCGATCAGCACACCCTGTGTGAGGTCCACGGCCGCCAGGCTGGCGAACCCCCGCGAGACCAGGACGTCCGCGAGCTCCCGGGCGACGGTGGGGACGGCCAGGCTGCGGCCGATCCGTTCGGCGGCGGCCTGCAGCAGCGACATGCGCTCACGCGCCGCGTGTTCCTGCGTGACGTCGGTGAAGACCATCGCGACACCGATGGGGCGGCCTGTGGACGCGTGCAGCCGGAAGGCGGAGAACGACAGCGCCCGCTCCCGCTCCGGCGCGCTCCGCAGCCGGGCGCTGTGCACCCAGTCGACCATCGGATCGCCCGTCTCCACCACGCGCCGCAGCTGTGCGCGCACCGCCTCGGCGTCCGGGGGGATCAGTTCGTCCTCGACTCCGTGGGCGAACGCCGCGGTGCCGGCGCCGACCGGCGCATGGCCCAGGGTGTGCGGGGCGAGGTTGAGGCGGGTCGTGGTCAGATCCATGCCGTGGATCGCCAGACCCACCCGCTGCTGCCGGAACAGGGCCCTGACCAGCGCCTGGTCCTCCTGGCGGCGGATGGCGAGCGACAGGGGCGTGATGGCCACCATGAGTCCCCCGCCGCCGGGCGCCCGCATGCGCCGCGTCTCCATGCAGACCATGACCGTCGTACCGTCCGCGCGGCGCAGCTCCACATCGCCGTGCGACCCCGCCAGGGGCCACAGGCCGGCGTCGGCCAGCAGGTCGGCGATCGGGCGGCCGCACACGGCCTCGGGCCTCAGACCGGTGAGTTCGCGCACCGCCTCGCTGCACATGACGACGCTGCCGTGCCCGTCGACCACGAGCACGGCGCCGCTGTCGTGCGGCGTGTCGAGATTGCGGAGGTCGGTGTGCGTGCTCACCCATGCGCCCGCTTTCCTGGACTTCCCTCCCATTCAAACCCCCGGGTGCCGCAGGGCGCAGCGCGGCGAGGTCGGCGGTGCCCGGGGGGGGAGCGGAAGCGTCGTGAGGAGCACGGAGCGCGGCGCGGCCGCCGCACGCTCCCGTGCCCGGCCGCCGGATCCCCGCACCCGTTTTCCACCGCAGCGGATCCGCCGTCGCCACTCCTGCGCTCCGCGGTTTCCGGGGCACTTCGGCCGCGCGGTTCGTACGGAACGTCAACCTCCGGCACCGGGTGTCCCGCGCCGGGGGGCGCGTGGTCGCACGGCAGGGTGCACCAAGGGCGCAGCCGTATGCAGAGAGCGCACGGAGGCCTACTGTGCGCACATGCCAGCAACCCCGCTAGAGCGCGCCGAGTACTTCGTGTGGCTGACCGCACGCGTGCTCGACCAGCGCAGGTTCGCGTACCACTTCAGGAACGGACCGGCGGACGCGGTGGAGTCCGCGCTGACCGCGTACCGCAACGACGACGAGGGATTCGGCCACGCCCTGGAGCCGGACCTGCGCGGCCCGGTGAGCCAGCCGCTGCACGTCGCCCGCGCCCTGCGCGTGCTCGACGAGATCGGCAGGTGCGGCAGCCAGCGCGCCGAGCGGATCTGCCGCTACCTGACCGCCGTCTCCACCCCGGAGGGCGCACTGCCGGCGGTGCACCCCTCCGTGCGCGGCTACCCCGTCGCCCCCTGGCTGCCGGTGGTGGACGACCCGCCGAGCGACCTGCTGACCACCGCCCCGGTGGTCGGGACGCTGCACCGCAACGGGGTGTGGCACGCCTGGCTGTTCCGGGCGACGGACTTCTGCTGGGAGGCCATCGACGCGCTGGACAAGACCCATCCCTACGAGGTCGTCGCGGCCCTGGCGTTCCTCGACCACGCGCCGGACCGGATGCGGGCCCGGGAGGCGGCCGCGCGGCTGGGGCGCCTGGTGCGCGAGCAGCGCCTCGTCGTGCTCGACCCGCGGCGCGCGGGGGACGAGCCCGTCCCGTCCGGCTACGCGCCCGGCGAGCACCACTTCGCGTACGACTACGCGACCGGCCCGGACTCGCTGGCCCGCCAGTGGTTCTCGGACACCGAGACCGACACGGCACTGGACTTCCTCGCGGCGCAGCAGCAGGACGACGGCGGCTGGCCGATCCGGTGGCACGCGTGGGCACCCGGGACCGCGCTCGAGTGGCGGCCGGTCGTCACCGTCGACGCCCTGCGCACGCTGCGGGCCTACGGCCGGTCCCTGGACGGCTGAAGGGTCCCCGGCCCCCTCAGCCCGCCGCGGCGGCGTCGCGCAGCAGGAGCGCGGCCAGCGCCAGGGCCGTGCCGTGGGGCGTGGCGAGGTCGAGGCCGGTGAGCTCGGTGATGCGGGCCAGCCGGTTGTCCACCGTGTTGGGGTGCAGGCCCAACTGCCGGGCCGTGCTCCGGCGCTCCTGCCTGCTGCCCAGGTACGTGCGCAGGGTCTCCACCAGGTCCGGCCGCCCGGTGATCGGGTCGAGCAGCGCCGCGATCCGTTCCCCGCTGCCGTCGCGGTGCGCCAGGTGGTACTCGAGCAGCACGTCGTCGAGCCTGTGCAGTCCCGCCGCGAGTCCGCCGGCCCGGGCCACCCGCAGGATCTCCGAGGCCGTGCGGGCCGCCCCGGCGATCGCGCCGGGATCCGCGGCGGGCACGGCCGCCACCCGTATCTCCGGGGAGCAGGCGTGTCGCAGCCGCGCCAGCAGGTCCGCGTCGGTGCCGTGCGGCACGGCGTGGCCGGGCACGACCGCGTGACCGCCGCCGGTGTCCAGCACAGCGGGCACGTCCGTCCCGTACGTCCGGTCGAGCGCCGCCTGTACGCGGCGCAGATCCCGTCGCACCGCCAGGGGGGCGCGTACCGGGCCGTCGCCGGGCGGCAGCCGCAAGGCCAGCACCAGGGCGCCGTCCGCCAGGCCGAGCCGGGCCGCCGGGAAACGGTCGACGGGGAGGGTGCCGTCGAGCAGCGCCCGCACCAGGGAGCGGTCGCGTTCGCGCTCCTCGGCCGCCAGGGCGGCCCGCTCGTCGACGTACGTCTCGGACACCGCGCCCACCAGGTACTCCTGGGCGGCGAGCAGGAAGCCCGCCAGTTCGATCAGCGCGTCCTCCTCGCCGGGGCGCGCGGCGGCGCGCAGCGACCGCCACAGGGCGTGCGTGCCCTGCAACTGGCCGCGGAGCAGCAGGTGCAGGGGCAGCCCGTCGTCGGCGTGCTGGGCGGCGCGTTCCCGCAACAGGCGCGTGTCGCCCCGGTCACCCCGCACGGCACGCCGGATCAGCCAGCGCAGCCCGTGCCGCGCGGCTGCCGCGATGCGGGGGTCCTTCGCCTCCGGTGTGAGGTCCGCGAGCGCCGGAGGGCCGGTCAGGGCGGCGTCGGTGATCCGGGCGAGATCGCCCGCCTTGGACTCGCAGCGCGCGGCGAGAGCACGGGCCGCGTCGGAGAGGACCGGCAGGGCGTCGGCCGCCATCGTCCCTACCCCCACTTCCGCAACGATTGTGACGGGTCACCCTAACGGGTCACCCCGTGACGGCCCGCAGCGATCCCGTCACCACGACCGCCACCGCCACGACCACGAGGAACGGCGCGCGGAGCACCAGCGCCACCGCGGCCGCCGCCAGTCCGGCACCGCGAGCGTCCAGCACCAGGGTGCGGCCCTCGCCGAAGGTCTGCAGTGCCGTCAGCGCCGCCAGCAGCGCGATGGGCAGCAGTGCGGCCAGCCGCCGCACCAGGGGGCGTTCCAGGAAGCCGGCCGGGACGGACAGACCGAGCAGCTTCACGGCGTAGCAGCCGAACGCGGTGGCCGCGATGGCGATCCAGGTGCTCAACGCGCGTTCTCCTCACGGCGGGTGGTGACCAGGACGAGGGGCGCGGCAAGCGCCGCGACCAGGATCGGCACACCGGCCGGCAGCAACGGCATGCCGACCAGCGCGAGCAGAACGGCGACGGCCGCCGTGGCCCGCTCGCGGCGGCCCCGCAGCATGGGCGCGAGGAGCGCCAGGAAGACCGCGGGGCCGGCCGCGTCCAGGCCCCAGTCGGCAGGGTCGCCGAGCGCGGCGGCGCCCAGGGCACCGCCGAGCGTCGTCAGGTTCCACAACGCGTAGAGGCAGGCCCCGGTGACGGTGAATCCGAGACGGGCGCTCGCCCGGTCGGGCTGGGCGAGCGCCACGGCCGAGGTCTCGTCGATCACCCACTGTGCCGCCAACGGGCGCAGTGCGCGCGGGAGCCCGAGCAGTCCGGACAGGCGAAGCCCGTAGAAGGCGTTGCGTATGCCGAGGAAGAACGCCCCCGCCGCGGCTGCGTAGGCCCCGCTGCCCGCGCCCAGCGCGCCGACGAGCGCGAACTGCGAGGCGCCGGTGAAGACCAGCAGGCTGAGCGCACAGGTCTGCAGCAGGCTCAGCCCGGCTCCTGCCGAGGTCACGCCGAAGGCGAACCCGGAGAGCCCCACCGCGACGCCCACTGCCAGGGCGTCGCGGACCACGGCCGGACGCGGCCGGCCGGGGCGCGCCCCCTCGGCGGCGTGGTCCGCCTGCTCGGCGTTGTCCGTGTTCTCGGGGCTGTCTGTGTTCTCGGCGTTCTCGGCGTTCTCGGCGTCCATGGGTGCTGCGGTCACCCGGACGACGTTAGGCGGCGCCCTGGGAGCCGTCTTGTACGTTATTGCGCTCCCGCCGGTAGGCGCCGGGCGGTACACCGACGATGCGCGTGAAATGCCGGTTCAGGTGGGACTGGTCGGTGAAGCCGACGGCCACGGCCGCCGCCGCGGGTGCCGTTCCGGCGTCCAGGAGACGGCGTGCCCTGCGCACCCGTGCGTCGGTCAGCCAGGCGTGCGGGGGCATCCCGTACAGGTCGCGGAAGGCGCGCAGCAGGGAGAAGGGGCTCGTGTCCAGGGCCGCCGCGAGCTCCGCCAGGGGCGGCGGATCGGCCAGCCGCTCCTGCAGCAGCTCACGAGCGCGCTGGGCATTGCGCGCCCCGGCCGTCAGCGGCGTCCGCGCCGCCATCGTGCCGCCGTGGTCCCGCAGCAGGCGCGCGATCACCAGCCGCATCATGGTGTCGGCGGCGAGGGCGTTGTGCGCCTCGGCCGCCCGCAGCACCTCCGTGACCAGGCGCACCGCCTCGGGATCATCGGCCACCGCCGTCGCGAAACGCGGCGCCCCGCGGATCGCCGTCGTCTCCGCGGCCACATCGGCGACCACGTCCGCCCCGGGGTAGATCACGCTGTACGCCCAGCCCTCCGGCACCCCGGCGTGGCCGGTGTGCACCACGTCCGGGTTGATCAGCGCCAGCGCCCCAGGGCCGGCCCGCTCGACCGTGCCGTGGTGCTGGAAGGCCTCGACGCCCTTGGTGATGCCCGCGATCACGAACGACTCGTGCGTGTGCCGCACGAACGTCTTGCGCACGTACCGCGCCCGCAGCAGATCGACGCCCGGCAACCCCGGATGCCGCCAGTGCCGCGCCCGCTCCTCCCCTGCCATGCCCCCATTCTGCGCCGCCCGGCCCCGGGTCCGGCCGGCAGCCGTCCCCGCGGCCACCTGCGTCGCGCACACCACATCCGTCACAGACGCAGCGCGCACGGGTTGGGCCGGACGAGCGCGCGTTGTCAGTGGTCCGAGGCAGGATGGAAGGCATGTCGCGACGGAACAGCGGGGGCGCACCGGAGGAGGCGGACTCGGCCGGGGCGCTCGACGGATTCTCACCGGCCACGCGGGCGTGGTTCACGGGTGCCTTCCACGCGCCCACAGCCGCGCAGGCGGGGGCGTGGAAGGCCATCGCCGGGGGCTCCGACGTCCTCGTGGTGGCCCCGACGGGTTCCGGGAAGACCCTCGCGGCGTTCCTCGCCGCCCTCGACGGCCTGGCGTCGACACCGCCGCCCGCCGACCCCAAGCGCCGTTGCCGCGTGCTGTACGTCTCGCCGCTGAAGGCCCTCGCCGTCGACGTCGAGCGCAATCTGCGCAGCCCCCTGACCGGCCTGCGGCACGAGGCGGTCCGCCTGGGGCTGCCGGAGCCCGAGGTGCGGGTGGGCATCCGGTCGGGCGACACTCCGGCCGCCGAGCGGCGGGCGCTGGCGACGCGGCCGCCGGACATCCTCATCACCACGCCCGAATCGCTGTTCTTGATGGTGACCTCCTCGACGCGGGACGCGCTGCGCGGTGTGGAGACCGTGATCCTCGACGAGGTGCACGCCGTGGCGGGCACGAAGCGCGGCGCGCATCTGGCGCTGTCCCTGGAGCGGCTGGACGAACTGCTGGAGCGCCCCGCCCGGCGCATCGGCCTGTCCGCGACCGTGCGCCCCGTGGACGAGGTGGCGCGCTTCCTGTCGCCGCAGCGCAAGGTGACGGTCGTACAGCCCCCCTCGCAGAAGGAGTTCGACCTCTCCGTGGTCGTCCCGGTCGAGGACCTGGGCGAACTGGGCGGCTCCCCGGCCTCGGAGACCGACGACCCGCGCCCGTCGATCTGGCCGCACGTGGAGGAGCGCATCGCCGACCTGGTGCAGAGCCACCGGTCCACCATCGTCTTCGCCAACTCCAGGCGCCTGGCGGAGCGTCTGTGCAACCGCCTGAACGAGATCGCGTACGAGCGCGCCACGGGCGAGCCGCTGCCCGAGGGCGCGCCGCCGGCGGAGATCATGGCGCAGTCCGGCGCCGCGCACGGGGCACCGCCGGTACTGGCGCGGGCACACCACGGCTCGGTCTCCAAGGAGCAGCGCGCCCTGGTCGAGGAGGACCTCAAGGCGGGCCGGCTCCCCGCCGTCGTGGCGACGTCCAGCCTGGAGCTGGGCATCGACATGGGCGCGGTCGACCTGGTCGTCCAGGTGGAGTCGCCGCCCTCGGTGGCCTCCGGGCTGCAGCGCGTCGGCCGTGCCGGTCACCAGGTGGGGGCGGTCTCCACGGGCGTGGTGTTCCCCAAGTACCGCGGCGACCTGGTGCAGTCGGCCGTCGTCACCGAGCGCATGCGGGAGGGCGCGATCGAGGCGCTGCGCGTCCCGGCCAATCCACTGGACGTCCTCGCGCAGCAGTTGGTCGCGATGACGGCGCTGGACACATGGGACGTGGACGAGCTGCTGGCGGTGGTGCGCCGGGCCGCGCCCTTCGCGGCGCTGCCGCACTCGGCGTACACCGCCGTGCTGGACATGCTGGCCGGCCGCTACCCCTCGGACGCCTTCGCCGAGCTGCGGCCGCGCCTGGTGTGGGACCGGGTGGCGAACACGGTGAGCGGCCGCCCCGGCGCGCAGCGCCTGGCGGTGACCTCGGGCGGCACGATCCCGGACCGCGGCCTGTTCGGGGTGTTCCTCGCGGGCGCCGACCCGAAGAAGGGCGGCGGCCGCGTCGGGGAGCTCGACGAGGAGATGGTCTACGAATCCCGGGTCGGGGACGTCTTCACCCTGGGCACGACCTCCTGGCGCATCGAGGACATCACCCGTGACCGGGTCCTGGTCTCCCCCGCGCCCGGCGTGCCCGGGCGGCTGCCGTTCTGGAAGGGCGACCAGCTGGGCCGCCCGCTGGAACTGGGCCGGGCGGTGGGCGCGTTCCTGCGCGAGGTCGGCAGGCTGGACCCCGCCAAGGGGCGTGAACGGCTGTCCGCCGCCGGCCTGGACCCCTGGGCCGTCGACAATGTGCTGGCCTACCTGGACGAGCAGCGGCGCGCCTGCGGCCATGTGCCGGACGACCGCACCATCGTGGTCGAGCGCTTCCGCGACGAGCTCGGCGACTGGCGCGTCGTGATCCACTCGCCGTTCGGCGCGCAGGTGCACGCGCCCTGGGCGCTGGCCCTGGGCGCCCGCCTGGGCGAGCGGTACGGCTTCGACGCGCAGGTGATGCACGCCGACGACGGCATCGTGCTGCGCCTGCCCGACGCCGACCTGATGGGCCTCGACCTGATGGACGTGGACCCGGCCCGCCAGGGTGCCGAGTTCGACACCGAGCAGTCCCCGGTGGGCGCCGGCGACGTGGCGTTCGACAAGGGCGAGGTCGAGCAGCTGGTCACCGACCAGGTCGGCGGATCCGCGCTGTTCGCCTCCCGCTTCCGCGAGTGCGCCGCCCGCGCCCTGCTCCTGCCGCGCCGCGACCCGGGCAAACGCACCCCCTTGTGGCAGCAGCGGCAGCGCGCCGCGCAACTGCTCCAGGTCGCCTCGGAGTTCGGCTCGTTCCCGATCGTCCTGGAGGCGGTCCGCGAATGCCTGCAGGACGTCTTCGACGTCCCCGGCCTGGTCGAGCTGATGGGCGACATCGAGTCCCGCAAGGTCAGGCTGGTAGAGGTCACCACCCCCGAGCCGTCGCCCTTCGCCAAGTCGCTCCTCTTCGGCTACGTCGCGCAGTTCCTGTACGAGGGCGACTCCCCGCTCGCCGAGCGGCGCGCCGCGGCGCTGTCCCTGGACTCCCACCTGCTGGCGGAGCTGCTGGGCCAGGCCGAGCTGCGCGAACTGCTCGACGCCGACGTGATGGCGGAGCTGGAGCGGGAGTTGCAGTGGCTCACCGAGGAGCGCCGGGTCAAGGACGCCGAAGGCGTCGCCGACCTCCTGCGCGTGCTCGGGCCGCTCGACGACGCCGAGCTGGCGGCCCGCGGCGCCGACCCGGGCTGGGCGGGCGACCTGGAGACCGCGCGCCGCGCCATCCGCGTGCGCGTCGCGGGCGCGGACCGCTGGGCGGCCGTGGAGGACGCCGGGCGCCTGAGGGACGCGCTGGGCACCGCGCTCCCGGTCGGGGTGCCGGAGGCCTTCACCGAGCCCGTCAAGGACCCGCTGGCGGATCTGCTGGCCCGCCACGCCCGTACCCACGGCCCCTTCACCTCCGCGGAGGCGGCGTACCGCTTCGGCCTGGGCACGGCCGTCGCGGACGGCACGCTGCACCGTCTGGCCGCGTCCGGGCGCGTGGTCCAGGGCGAGTTCCGCCCCGGAGGCGCCGGGCACGAGTGGTGCGACGCGGGCGTGCTGCGCCGGCTGCGCCGCCGGTCCCTGGCCGCGCTGCGCCACGAGTTGGAGCCGGTGCCGCCGGCCACCCTGGCCTCCTTCCTGCCGCAGTGGCAGCACGTGGGCACCCACGGCCTGCGCGGCCTGGACGGGCTGGTCCGGGCGGTGGAGCAGCTCCAGGGCGCGGCCGTGCCCGCGTCGGCCCTGGAGAAGCTGGTGCTCCCGGCCCGTGTCACCGGCTACACCCCGGCGATGCTGGACGAACTGACCTCGGCCGGCGAGGTGGTGTGGTCCGGGGCCGGCGCCCTGCCGGGCAAGGACGGCTGGGTGTCGCTGTATCTCGCGGAGACCGCGCCGCTGTTGCTCCCCGAGCCGCAGCCCCTGGAGCTCTCCCCGCTCCACCACGCCGTCCTTGACGCGCTGTCGGCGGGCTACGGCCTGTTCTTCCGGCAGATCGCCGAGCAGGTGCGGGCGGCCGGGCACGAGCCGAGCGACCCCGAACTGGCCGAAGTGGTCTGGGAGCTGGCCTGGTCGGGCCGGCTCACCAACGACACCCTCTCGCCGTTGCGCGCGCTGCTGGGCTCGGGCCGCACCGCGGGCTCGACCGCCCACCGGGCGCCCCGCGCCGTCCCGCGCGGCCGTTACGGGGGCCTCACCGGGCGCACGGGTGGCGTGCCACGCGCCACGGCGTCCCGCGGCGGCCCGCCGACCACGGCCGGCCGCTGGTCCCTCGTACCGGCCCTGGAGACCGACCCCACCCACCGGGCGCACGCCCTCACCCACACCCTGCTGGACCGGCACGGCGTCGTCACCCGCGGCGCGGTGGCCGCCGAGGGCGTCGAGGGCGGCTTCTCAGCCGCCTACCGCGTGCTGGCGGCCTTCGAGGAGACCGGTCAGGCCCGCCGCGGCTACGTCGTGGAGGGCCTGGGCGCCGCCCAGTTCGCCATGGACGGCGCCGTGGACCGGCTGCGCGCCATCAGCAACGCCCGCGACCGCGAGGAGGGCCGCCGCGAGAAGGCCCGTACGGTCGTCCTCGCTGCCGCCGATCCCGCCAATGCCTATGGCGCCGCCTTGCCGTGGCCCGAGCAGCCCACCGGGGTGACCCACCGGCCGGGCCGCAAGGCGGGCGCACTCGTCGTGCTGGTCGACGGCGAACTCGTGCTCTACGTGGAGCGCGGCGGGAAGACGCTGCTGGCCTGGGCCCAGGACGAGGAACGCCTCCAGGCGGCCGCCGACGCCCTGGCGCTCGCGGTACGGGACGGGGCGCTGGGCCGCCTGACGGTGGAGCGCACCAATGGCGAGCCGGCCCTCACCTCCACGCTCGGCAGCGCCTTGGAGGCGGCGGGATTCCACGCCACGCCCCGCGGCCTGCGGCTGCGGGCCTGACGACGAGGGGGGACGCCGTGCCCGAGGGAGACACGATTTGGCGCGCCGCGCACCGCCTGCACCTCGCGCTGGCCGGAAGGGTGCTGCTCCGAAGCGACCTGCGGGTGCCGCGCCTGGCGACCGCCGATCTGTCCGGCCGGCAGGTCGAGGAGGTGGTCGCGCGCGGCAAGCATCTGCTCACCCGGGTCGAGGGCGGGCTGACCCTCCACTCGCACCTGCGCATGGAGGGCTCCTGGCAGGTGTACGGGCCGGACGAGCGCTGGCGGGGCGGCCCCGACCACCAGGTCCGGGCTGTGCTGGCCAACGCCGAACAGGTCGTGGTGGGCTACCGGTTGCCGGTGCTGGAGTTGCTGCGGACCGCCGAGGAGGACAAGGCGGTCGGCCATCTCGGCCCCGATCTGCTCGGCCCGGACTGGGATCCCGTCGAGGCCGCCTACCGGCTGGGGGCGAACCCGGACCGCTCCGTGGGCGAGGCGCTGCTGGACCAGCGCAACCTCGCGGGCATCGGCAATGTCTACAAGTGCGAGTTGTGCTTCCTGCGCGGTGTCACACCGTGGACGCCGGTCCGTGACGTCCCGGCGCCCGAGCGGGTCGTCGACCTGGCCCAGCGGTTGCTGGAGGCCAACAAGACCCGGCACGGCCACATCACCACCGGGGACACCCGCCGTGGCCGCACCCACTGGGTCTACGGCCGGGCCCACCAACCCTGCCTGCGCTGCGGCACCATGATCCGCGTCGCCGACCAAGGCCCGCGCGGCCAGGCGCGGGTGACCTATTGGTGCCCCCGCTGCCAGATCGGTCCGGCCCCCCAGGCGGCGGCCCGTTCCGGGTCCCGCAACTACTGACGTAACGTCAGCTCCCGCGTGGGAAGGTCACACGGCACCCAGTGGGCCACCGCACGCGCCGCGCCCCCGGGCCGCCTCGGCGACCCGGGGGACGTGACGCACACTGTGCTCCTCCCGGCTTTTCCCGGTTCCCCGGCCTGTGACGGCTCAGCCTTCACGACGGGCGAGATTCACTCGCCCGACGGCGGAGTCGTCGTGCCCTGGCAGGGAGTGGCTGCGCGGCCCCGGCACTCTCCCCCATGGCCATCTGCCCATGGAGGCGCCGTCCTCGCGAACGGGCGCCACCGCGCCGTCCGGTCCCCGTGACCACCTCGCCGAATGCATCGGGATGATGCTCAGGCCCCAGCCGCCGGCTGCAACGAGACCTTCGAAGGGACCTGCCTGGGCGGGCTGGACGGTGAGCCGGACCATGGCCCACCACCACAAGGCGCCCGCGACGAAAGCGATGACCCAGCGGACGGGCCGCCGGGCCCACAGCTCCTGAAACAGCCGAATGACGCACATGGCCGCCTCCTTCGGAGCCCCGAGGTTGCGGCGGGAATCACCAGGGACGAACGCCCGGGCTTTCCCCGTACAGAAGTGCGATCCCCGCCCGTCAAGATCCCTAGACCTCAGCCGTCCCACCCCACACGACGTTCACTCCACTGGCGTACACAAACGGCTACCGTCCGCAACGATCCCGGGGGGCAGGCGCACCGTGGGCGACCGTCACCGAGCGCGACCCTCAGGCGTTCTCGGCCTGGAACATCCAGTGGTGCTTCTCCAGCTCGGCGGCCAGGCCGATCAGGACGTCCTGGCTGACGGGGTCGGCCTTCCCGGTCGATTCGATGCCGGCCCGGACCCGCCGGATCACCGACCCCAGAGCCGCGACCATGACGTCCACGGCCTCGCCGTCCTTGATCCAGCCCTCGTGCACTTCGTGGACGAGGCTGGTCTTGGCCACCGTTCCCGCCCGGCCGTCCGGCGACACGCCGATCGCCGCGCACCGCTCCGCCACGGTGTCCGCGTAGGTCCGGGCGGTGGTCACCACATCGTCGAGCTGGAGGTGGACGGAGCGGAAGCGGGGGCCCTGGACATTCCAGTGCACCTGCTTGGCGACCAGCGACAGGTCGATCAGATCCGCCACGGTGTGCTGCAGTGCGTCGCCCACGGTCGTGCGGGCTTCCTCGGACAGGGTGCTCTTCACAGCGACGCTCGTCATCCGTCCTCCAAGGTCGGTCGGGTCGGGCAGGGAAGATCGCCTCGGCGGCGACTCCCGTACGCCTTCCCCGGCCCCGCGCGCACACGCACCCCCCGCACGAGGACGCAGGGGGCACGGGAACGTTCGCCAACACCCGTGGGAGGAACGGCAGTCCGCCCCGCGTACGCGCACAAGAGCGAGGCCCCGGCCGGTGATCCACCGGCCGGGGCCTCGTCCCGGAACTGCTTGTGTCGCTCCTCAGGCCGCGACGACGTCCACGGCCTCGGTGGGCGCCTTCGGCGCCTTGATGGTGACCCGCTCATCCGGGCGACCGGACGGAACGGACGGAACCGCGCCCAGCAGCGGCCGCATAGGCGCGGCTGCCGATCCGACAGCAGCCGACTCGGAGAGCTCGGCAAGTGCCAAATCGTCGCTGACCTCCCGCATCACCTCGGACATCGGGACGTCCAAGGCGTCACAGATCGCGGAGAGCAGTTCGGAGGAAGCCTCCTTCTGCCCTCTCTCGACCTCCGACAGGTAGCCCAGGGAGACCCGGGCGGATGAGGAGACCTCACGCAGGGTGCGGCCCTGGCGCTGGCGCTGCCGACGCAGCACGTCACCGAGCAGGCGACGGAGCAGAATCATCGGTGGCTCCCTCCTCGGACCGCGAATTCGCAACCTTCTTGCCCCACCGTACCGCCTCCGGCGTCGGCCGTGCGGGGAGCGATGACGTGTTCACTCAGGGCTGCAAACATCCCTTCCCCCCACTCTCTTCCCTACCCTTGGCCGCCGCGGATTCGTCAGGTGTTCTCCCGATCGCCACCAGGCTCTGGTGCAACAAGGTGAGCACGGCGTCCACGGTGGAGATACGGATGGCGGTGCGGTCGCCGTTCAGCTGCAGTTTCTCGCCGACCGTCCTCCCGGGCCCGGCGACCGCCACGTACACCGTGCCGACCGGTTGGCCGTCCTGCGGATCGGGGCCGGCGACCCCGGTCGTCGCCACCCCCCAGTCGGCGCGCAGCACGCGCCGCACGCCCTCCGCCATGCCTCGCGCGACCCCCGCGTCGACCGCGCCGCGTTCGGCCAGCAGCGTCCCGTCCACGCCCAGCACGTCCCGCTTGAGCTCCGTGGCGTACGCGGTGACCGAGCCCCGGAAGGCCCGGGAGGCGCCCGGCACCGAGGTCAGCTCGGCGGCGACCAGCCCGCCCGTGAGCGATTCGGCGACCGCCAGGGTCGCGGAGCGGCCTACCAGCAGCTCCAGGACCTCGGCGGCGACGTTCACGCGTCCCGCCCCGGCTCTCCGGCCGGCCCGGCCTCGCCTGCCTGCCCCTGCTGACCGCCGGCGACCGCCGCCACGGCCGCCCGGGCGATCGCCGCCCGCCGCGCCGCCAGCCCGGCCCTGCGCATCACCACGGCCTGCCGCACGTAGTCGATGCCGGTGACGACGGTGAGGAACACCGCGGCGCCCATGAGCACCGCCCGGATCGTGGCCAGCGGTCCGGTCAGCACCAGGATGTACATGCCGACGGCGACGCCCTGGGTGAGTGTCTTGAGCTTGCCGCCGCGGCTGGCCGGGATGACGCCCCAGCGGATGACCCAGAAGCGCATGAGCGTGATGCCCAGCTCGCGGAAGAGGATCACCACCGTGACCCACCACGGCAGGTCCCCCAGCGCCGACAGCCCGACCAGCGCGGCGCCCATGATCGCCTTGTCGGCGATCGGGTCGGCGATCTTGCCGAAGTCGGTGACCAGGCCGTAGCGGCGGGCCAGCTCACCGTCGAAGAGGTCGGTGATCATCGCGATGGCGAACGCGGCCCACGCGAAGGAGCGCCAGGCCGGGTCGTGTCCGTCGCCGTGCAGGAGCAGCACGACGAAGCCCGGCACCAGCACCAGCCGCACCATCGTCAGGACGTTGGCGATGTTCCACACGCTGGGCTTGGCCGCGACGGGCGACGCGGGCGCCGGAGCCGGCGCCGCGGGACGGTGGTTTCCGGCGGCGGACGCCGGGACTCCGGTCATCTGCCCGTCTCCTCCGTGCACAGCGGCTCGGCGACCAGGTCGACGCCCTCGGTGTCCACCACCTTCGCCGCGACGAACGAACCGGCCACCAGGCCCCGCGACGAGGTCAGGATGATCTGGCCGTCGGTCTCGGGCGCCTGGTGCGCGGCGCGGCCCACCGCGCCGTCCTCCTCGTCGACGGACTCGACCAGCACGTTCACGGTCGAGCCCAGGCGCTCCTCGGCGCGCTGCGCGGTCAGCTCCTCGGCGAGCCGGGAGACCCGCGCCAGCCGCTCGGCGACGACGTCCTCCGGAAGTTTGCCCTCGTAGCCGGCCGCCTCGGTGCCCTCCTCGTCGGAGTAGCCGAACACGCCGATGGCATCGAGCCGCGCGCCGCTCAGGAAGCGCTCCAGCTCCTCCAGGTCCGCCTCGGTCTCGCCCGGGAAGCCGACGATGAAGTTCGAGCGGACACCGGCTTCGGGCGCCTTGGAGCGGATGGTGTCCAGCAGCTCCAGGAAGCGGTCGGTGTCGCCGAAGCGGCGCATGGCCCGCAGCACGGTGGGCGCCGAGTGCTGGAAGGACAGGTCGAAGTAGGGCGCCACCTTGGGCGTGGAGGTGAGCACGTCGATCAGGCCGGGCCGCATCTCGGCGGGCTGCAGGTAGCTGACCCGGACCCGCTCGATGCCCTCGACGTCCGCCAGCTCCGGCAGCAGCGTCTCCAGCAGCCGGATGTCGCCGAGGTCCTTGCCGTACGAGGTGTTGTTCTCGCTGACCAGCATGATCTCCTTGACGCCCTGACCGGCCAGCCACCGCGTCTCGCCCAGCACGTCCGAGGGCCGGCGCGAGACGAAGGAACCCCGGAAGGACGGGATCGCGCAGAACGAGCAGCGTCGGTCGCAGCCCGAGGCCAGTTTGACCGAGGCGACCGGGCTGGTGTCCAGACGGCGGCGGAGCGGGGCGCGCGGCCCGGAGGCGGGCGCCAGGCCGTCGGGGAGGTCCGCGGGGGCGGAGGCGGCCGCCTCGGCGTCCTCGGCGGCCTGGGAGTGCCCTGGCAGCGCGACGGTGGTGACCGCCTGCCGTTCGGCCGGGCTGATCGGGAGCAGCTTGCGCCGGTCCCGGGGGGTGTGCGAGGCGTGCACACCGCCGGAGAGGATGGTCTGCAGCCGGTCGGAGATGTTGCTGTAGTCGTCGAAGCCGAGCACGCCGTCGGCTTCGGGCAGCGCGTCGGCGAGTTCCTTGCCGTACCGCTCGGCCATGCAGCCGACCGCGACGACGGCCTGCGTGCGGCCGTGGGCCTTGAGGTCGTTCGCCTCCAGCAGGGCGTCGACGGAGTCCTTCTTGGCGGCCTCGACGAAGCCGCAGGTGTTCACTACGGCGACATCGGCTTCGGCGGCGTCCTCGACGAGCTGCCAGCCGTCCGCCGCCAGCCGGCCGGCGAGTTCCTCGGAATCCACCTCGTTGCGGGCGCAGCCGAGCGTGACAAGGGCGACGGTACGGGGTTCGGACATAGGCTCAGCCTACTTTGTCCCTGACGGGGCTCTGACGCGCTGCGGCGCCCGGCCCGGGGTCAGGTGCCCCGGGCCGGGCGCCGCAGTGTGCTCGCGCGCCCGTGGTGGCGGACGTCACCCGGCTTCCGGGTCGCCGGGGGTGAAGGCCAGCCGCTGGACCTGACCGGGGTCGCCCGCGGGGCCCAGGTCCTTGCCGTTGACGAAGAGGTCGACGGCACCGGCGTTGCCGATGATGAGTTTGACCTTCTTCTTGTCGGTGAAGGTCTTGGCGTCGCCCTGCTCCAGGCTGCCCTGGTACAGCTGCTTGCCGTTGCTGTCGACGGCCTGGATCCAGCTCTTGCCGTTGTCGGCGGTGAGCTTGACCGTGACCTTGTCACCGGGGGCGGCGGCGATGGCGCTGTCGGTCGCCTCCGGGGTGGGGCTGGTCTTGTGGCTCGCGGAGGGCTTGGCGGCGGGGCTCTGCGCGGACGGCTTGCCGGCGACGGGCTGCTTGCCGCTGTCGTCGCCGCCGTTGAACAGAGTGAAGCCGACGAAACCCACGACCGCGACGATGGCGGCCACCATGGCGGCGGTCCAGTTGGGGCGGCGCGGCTCGGGCCGCATCCGCTCCGCCTCGTACAGCGGTGCCACGGGGGTGGGGGACGGGGAACTGCCGTGCTCGGCGGAGAACTGCGCCACCAGGACCTCGGGATCGAGGCCCACGGCGCGCGCCAGCGCCCGGATGTGACCCCGGGCGTAGACGTCACCGCCGCAGCGGGAGAAGTCGTCCTGTTCGATCGCATGGACAATGGGCGGCCGCACACGGGTGGTGGAACTGACCTCGTCGACGGTGAGCCCGGCGTCGAGACGGGCTCGGGCGAGGGCACGACCGACCGAGGGACGGTCGTCGGGGGGCGGGTTGCCGATGGACACGGGTGCGCCTTTCGAGCGTGTAGCCACCTGCTGGAGACTCAGTCTAGGGGGGGTTGCAAAAGGTCGGGCAAGCGGGCGGGCGTTGTTTGTCCGCCATCAGGATTGCCGTCGTGACCGGCGCCGATGACAGTCGGCCATACGCCTTCCCCTTGCTCTAACTTGACGTACGGGCAGGAGAAACGGTTGCTCTGTGCCCACTTACGAGTGAGCTACGGATGGGCTACGAACGGGCTACGCGCCGGTCTCGCCACGCAGGACCGCGAGCACCCCGTCCATCTCGTCCGGTTTGACCAGCACGTCGCGGGCCTTCGACCCCTCGCTGGGGCCGACGATCCCGCGGGATTCCATCAGGTCCATGAGCCTGCCCGCTTTCGCGAAACCGACACGCAGTTTGCGCTGGAGCATCGACGTCGAGCCGAACTGGGTGGAGACCACGAGCTCCGCGGCCTGGCAGAGCAGGTCGAGGTCGTCGCCGATCTCCTCGTCGATCTCCTTCTTCGGACCCGTCCCCACCACGACGTCGTCGCGGTAGGAGGGCGTCAACTGCGCCTTGCAGTGCTCGACGACGGCGTGGATCTCCTGCTCGGTGACGAACGCGCCCTGCATGCGGATCGGCTTGTTCGCACCCATCGGCAGGAACAGCCCGTCACCCTTTCCGATCAGCTTCTCGGCGCCGGCCTGGTCCAGGATGACCCGGCTGTCGGCGAGCGAGGACGTCGCGAACGCCAGTCTCGAGGGCACGTTGGCCTTGATGAGGCCGGTCACCACGTCGACCGAGGGCCGCTGGGTGGCCAGCACGAGGTGGATGCCGGCCGCGCGGGCGAGCTGCGTGATGCGGACGATCGCGTCCTCCACGTCGCGCGGTGCGACCATCATCAGGTCGGCGAGCTCGTCCACGATCACCAGCAGGTAGGGGTACGGGGACAGCTCGCGCTCGCTGCCCTCGGGCGGCTTCGCCTTGCCGCTGCGCACCGCCGCGTTGAAGTCGTCGATGTGCCGGAAGCCGTAGGCGGCCAGGTCGTCGTAGCGCAGGTCCATCTCGCGCACGACCCACTGCAGGGCCTCGGCGGCCCGCTTGGGGTTGGTGATGATCGGCGTGATGAGGTGCGGGACGCCCTCGTACGCGGTGAGCTCCACACGCTTGGGGTCGACCAGCACCATGCGCACCTCGTCGGGGGTGGACCGGGCCAGCACCGAGGTGATGAGGCAGTTGATGCAGGAGGACTTGCCGGAGCCGGTGGCACCCGCGACGAGGATGTGCGGCATCTTCGCCAGATTGGCCATCACATAGCCGCCCTCGACGTCCTTGCCGAGGGCCACCGTCATCGGGTGCTCCTCGCCGGCGGCGTCCGCCGACCGCAGCACGTCGCCGAGGTTGACCATCTCCCGGTCGCTGTTGGGGATCTCGATGCCGACCGCGGACTTGCCGGGGATCGGGCTGATGATCCGCACGTCGGGACTGGCGACGGCGTACGCGATGTTCTTGGCGAGCGCGGTGATCCGCTCGACCTTGACGGCCTGGCCGAGTTCGACCTCGTACCGGGTGACCGTCGGGCCGCGGGTGAACCCGGTGACCGCCGCGTCGACCTTGAACTGCGAGAAGACGCTTTTCAGCGACTCCACCACCGCGTCGTTGGCGGCGCTGCGGGTACGGCCGGGGCCGCCGCGCTCCATCAGGTCCAGGGAGGGCAGGGAGTACGTGATGTCGCCGGACAGCTGCAACTGCTCGGCGCGCGGCGGCAGTGGCTGCCCGGCACCGGGTCCCGACTTCTTGGTGAGGTCCGGCACGGAGGGCCCGGACGTGGCCTCGGGCGCCTCGGCGGTCGCGTTGTCCCGGGCCTGCGGCACCGACTGGTGCACCAGGTCCGCCACGACCGACGAGCCGGGGACGCCGTAGGTCAGCGCGCCGTCGAGGTCCGCGGCGACCCCGTAGGCCAGATCGACCGTGCCGAGGCCGCCGGGCGTCAGGTCCGGCAACGGCGGTTGCTCCGGGCGGCGCCGGCCGCGCCGCCGCGGCGCCGTCTCCTCGCCGCCGGGGCCGCCGGCGGGCTCGTCGTCGAACAGGTCGCCGAACGGGACCGCGTCCTCGTCGGGCTCCTCCTCCGGCTGCACCTCGACCAGCCCGAGCCGCATTCCGGCCTCCCGCAGCCGGCGCGGGATCGCGTTGACCGGGGTCGCGGTCGTGACCAGCAGCCCGAAGAAGGACAGCAGCGCCAGCAGGGCGACCGCCAGCGGGGCCCCCACGGTGTAGCGCAGCGGCGCGGAGGCCGCCCAGCCGATGAGTCCCCCCGCGTCACGGATGGCGTCGGCGCCCTGGCCCCGGCCCGGGGAGCCGCAGCCGATGTGCACCAGGCCCAGTACACCCACGGCGAGCGTGGACAGGCCGATCACGATCCGCCCGTTGGCGTCCGCCTGCTGGGGGTGGCGCATCAGGCGCCATACGACGGCCCCGAGGAGGACCGGCACCAGCAGGTCCAGCCGGCCGAACAGCCCGGTGATCAGTATCTCGACCAGGTCGCCCACCGGACCGCGCAGATCGGACCAGGTGCCCGTGGCGACGACCAGGGCGAGGCCGAACAGCAGCAGTGCCAGCCCGTCCTTGCGGTGCGCCGGGTCGAGACCGCGCGCGCCCCGGCCCACGCCCCGGAAGAGCGCGCCGACGGCGTGCGCGAGGCCGAGCCACAGCGCCCGGGTGAGCCGGTAGACGCCCCCAGTCGGCGAGGGCGCCGGCTTGGGCGCGGGCTTGGCGGGTGCCGCCTTCTTGGCCGGGGCCTTCTTGGCGGGTGCCTTCTTCGCCGCCGGCTGCTTGGTGGCGGCCTTCTTCGCCGCGGGCCTGGCCGCAGGTTTGGCGGCAGCCTTCTTCGCGGTGCCGGACGTACGTGGGGCCATGGTGCGAGGTTACCGTTCCGTCCCGTGCGCGACACCTGTGGCCACAGATACGCCCGTTCGTGTCGCGCCCCGGGCGCACCAAGGATGACGAGGCGTCAAGCGGCCAACGCTGGTCACTCTTGCGAGGGGATCTTCTTGTCGCCGGAGCCCGTGCCCGGCTCCAGGGCGTCCAGCGCCCGGCGCAGTCCGGTCAGCTTGCGCTCCAGATGGGCCGCGGTCGCCACCGCCGCCGCGTCCGCCGACTCGTCCAACTGCTTGGAGAGCGCCTCCGCCTGCTCCTCCACCGCCGCCAGCCGCGCGGACAGCTCGGCGAGCAGGCCCACCGGCTCCTTGGCGCCGTTGGCACCCTGCCGCGCGCCCTGCTCCAGCTGCAGGCGCAGCAGGGCGGCCTGCTCACGCAGCTGGCAGTTCTTCATGTAGAGCTCGACGAAGACCGAGACCTTGGCCCGCAGCACCCACGGGTCGAAGGGCTTGGAGATGTAGTCGACCGCGCCGGCCGCGTAGCCGCGGAAGGTGTGGTGCGGACCGTGGTTGATCGCCGTGAGGAAGATGATCGGGATGTCCCGGGTGCGCTCCCGGCGCTTGATGTGCGCCGCGGTCTCGAACCCGTCCATGCCCGGCATCTGGACATCGAGCAGGATCACCGCGAAGTCGTCGGTGAGCAGCGCCTTGAGCGCTTCCTCCCCGGACGATGCCCGCACCAGTGTCTGATCGAGCGCGGAGAGGATGGCCTCCAGCGCCAGCAGATTCTCCGGCCGGTCATCGACCAGGAGGATCTTGGCCTTCTGCACCATGGCCCGTCCTCCTCGTCCCGGCACTGCACCGGGTGCCGCCCCCATGGACGGCTCCTGGCCGCCGTCCGTCCTTGTGCCGGTCATGGTAGCCGCACCCCGCTGTCCGCCACACCCTGTCACCGCCATGTCACTGTGCACGTAGCAGAAACGCAAGCGGGGACCAGAAGGTTCCCTGTTTCCCGCACCCTCACACCTCCGCGAGCACTCCGTGTCATGACCCCGGCCGGTCGCCCCGCCGCGGTGGCCGCCGCGGCGGCGGTCACCGCGTCCGTCGTCCGACGCCCCGTCACCGGGCGTGCATCCACTGCTCCATCACCGCGAGGAGGTGGTCGGTGTCCACCGGCTTGGCGACGTAGTCGGACGCACCGGACTCGATGCTCTTCTCCCGGTCGCCCTTCATCGCCTTGGCCGTGAGGGCGATGATCGGCAGCCCCGCGAACTGCGGCATCCTGCGGATCGCCGCGGTCGTGGCGTACCCGTCCATCTCCGGCATCATGATGTCCATCAGGACGACCGCGACGTCGTCGTGCTGCTCCAGCACCTCGATGCCCTCCCGGCCGTTCTCGGCGTACAGTACGGTGAGCCCGTGCTGCTCCAGCACGCTGGTGAGGGCGAAGACATTGCGGATGTCGTCGTCGACGATGAGCACCTTCTCACCGCTGAAGCCGCCCGCGAAACCGGTGTACGCGTCGCTGTGCGCCCCGTCCACCCACGACTCGGCCGGCGGCGGCTGCCGGTCCGGCTGACCCGCGGCCGCCATGGGCCGCTCGGTGAGGGCCGAGCGGCGGCGCAGCCGCGCCAGGCTGCTGCCCGCGCCGCCGCGGCGCCCGCCGGTGTGCGTGGGGGCGGTGCCGCGCAGCGGCTCGGCGTACCCGTCCGGCTCGGCGAAGGCCTCGCCAGGCGGGAGTTGGGCATAGCCGTGCGGCGGCAGCTCACCGCTGTTGAGCGGCAGGTAGAGGGTGAAGGTCGAGCCGCGGCCGGGCTGGCTGTCGGCGTGGATCTCGCCGCCGAGCAGCCGCGCGATCTCCCGGCTGATGGACAGGCCCAGGCCCGTGCCGCCGTACTTGCGGCTGGTGGTGCCGTCCGCCTGCTTGAACGCCTCGAAGATGACACGCATCTTGCTGGCCGCGATGCCGATGCCGGTGTCGGTGACCGAGAACGCGATCAGCGGCTCGTCCGGAGCCCGCAGCGAACCGGACTCCAGCAGCTGCTCCCGGATCGCCTGCGGCGCCTCCGGACCGGCCGGGCGGATCACCAGCTCCACCGAGCCGCTGTCGGTGAACTTCACCGCGTTGGACAGCAGGTTGCGCAGCACCTGCAGCAGCCGCTGCTCGTCGGTGTGCAGCGTCGCGGGCAGTTCCGGGGAGACCCGGACGGAGAAGTCCAGGCCCTTCTCCGCGGTCAGCGGCCGGAAGGTCGCCTCCACGTAGTCCACCAGCTGCACCAGCGCGATGCGGGTCGGGCTGACGTCCATCTTGCCCGCCTCGACCTTGGACAGGTCGAGGATGTCGTTGATCAGCTGGAGCAGGTCGGAGCCCGCTCCGTGGATCGTCTCGGCGAACTCGACCTGCTTGGGCGACAGATTGCCCTCGGCGTTGTCCGCCAGCAGCTTGGCCAGGATGAGCAGCGAGTTGAGCGGGGTGCGCAGCTCGTGCGACATGTTGGCCAGGAACTCGGACTTGTAGCGCATGGAGACCGCGAGCTGCTCCGCGCGCTCCTCCAGCACCTGGCGGGCGTCCTCGATCTCGGTGTTCTTCACCTCGATGTCGCGGTTCTGACGGGCCAGCAGCTCGGCCTTCTCCTCCAGCTCGGTGTTGGAGATCTGCAGCTGCTTCTGCCGGTTCTCCAGCTCCGCGGAGCGCTCCCGCAGCTGTTCGGTCAGCTCCTGGGACTGCTTGAGCAGGTACTCGGTCTTGGTGTTGACGCTGATGGTGTTGACGCTCACCGCGATCATGTCGGTGATCTGGCCGAGGAAGTCCTTCTGGATCTGCGTGAACGGCTGGAACGAGGCCAGCTCGATCACCCCGAGCACCCGGTCCTCGAACAGCACCGGCAGCACGATGACGTGCGCCGGAGGTGCCTCGCCGAGCCCGGAGGAGATCCGCAGGTAGCCCGGCGGCACGTTCTCCACCAGGATGCTGCGCTTCTCCACCGCGGCCGTGCCGATCAGGCCCTCACCGGGCAGGAAGACGGTGGGCATGGTCCGCGGGGAGAAGCCGTAGCTGCCGATCAGGCGCAGCTCGTACTCCTCGACCATGTCCTCGCTGGACGGCTCCTCCGCGAGGAAGAACGCGCCGTGCTGGGCCGAGACGACCGGCGTCAGCTCACTCATGATGAGGCCGCCGACGTCGTTGAGGTCGCGGCGGCCCTGCATCAGACCGGAGATGCGGGCGAGGTTGCCCTTCAGCCAGTCCTGCTCCTTGTTGGCGAGCGTGGTCTCGCGGAGCCGGACGATCATGGTGTTGATGTAGTCCTGGAGCTCCAGGATCTCGCCCGCCGCGTCCACGTCCGTGCGGATGTTGAGGTCGCCGCGGGTCACCGCGGTGGCGACCTGGGCGATGTTGCGCACCTGGCGGGTCAGGTTGTTGGCCATCAGGTTGACGGACTCGGTGAGGTCCTTCCAGATGCCCGAGACGCCCGGCACGCGCGCCTGGCCGCCGAGGCGGCCCTCGGTGCCCACCTCGCGGGCCACCCGGGTGACCTCGTCACCGAAGGCGGAGAGCTGGTCGACCATCGTGTTGATGGTGGTCTTGAGCTCCAGGATCTCGCCGTGCGCGTCGACGTCGATCTTCTTGGACAGGTCGCCGCGGGCCACCGCGGTGGTGACCATCGCGATGTTGCGGACCTGGCCAGTCAGGTTGGACGCCATGTTGTTCACGGACTCGGTGAGGTCCTTCCACGAGCCGGAGACTCCCGGCACGCGGGCCTGACCGCCGAGGATGCCGTCGGTGCCCACCTCGCGGGCCACGCGGGTGACCTCGTCACCGAAGGCCGACAGCGTGTCGACCATCGTGTTGATCGTCTCGGCCAGCTGGGCGACCTCGCCGCGCGCCTCGACGGTGATCTTCTTGGTCAGGTCGCCGTTGGCGACCGCCGTGGCGACGGAGGAGATCGAACGCACCTGGCCGGTCAGGTTGTTGGCCATGAGGTTGACGTTGTCGGTGAGGTCCTTCCAGATGCCCGAGACGTCCCTCACCCGGGCCTGACCGCCCAGGATGCCGTCGGTGCCCACCTCACGGGCCACCCGGGTCACCTCGTCGGCGAAGGCGGACAGCGTGTCGACCATGGTGTTGACGGTCGTCACCAGGGCGAGGATCTCGCCCTTGGCGTCGACGGTGATCTTCTTGGACAGGTCGCCCTGCGCGACCGCCGTGGTGACCTCGGCGATGTTGCGGACCTGCATGGTCAGGTTGTTCGCCATGAAGTTGACGGACTGGGTCAGGTCCTTCCAGGTACCCGACACGCCCTTGACCTCGGCCTGGCCGCCCAGGATGCCGTCGGTGCCCACCTCACGGGCCACCCGGGTCACCTGCTCGGCGAACGCCGACAGCTGGTCGACCATGGTGTTGAGGACGTTCTTCAGCTCCAGGATCTCGCCGCGCGCGTCGACGTCGATCTTCTGCGACAGGTCACCGCGGGCCACGGCGGTGGCGACCTGGGCGATGTTGCGCACCTGGGCGGTGAGGTTGCCGGCCATGCCGTTCACCGAGTCCGTCAGGTCGCGCCACACACCGGCCACGCCGGGCACCTGCGCCTGACCGCCGAGCCGGCCCTCGGTGCCCACCTCGCGGGCCACCCGGGTCACCTGCTCGGCGAACGCCGACAGCTGGTCCACCATCGTGTTGATGGTGTTCTTCAGCTCCAGGATCTCGCCGCGCGCGTCGACGTCGACCTTCTGCGACAGGTCGCCGCGCGCCACGGCCGTCGTCACCTGGGCGATCTGGCGGACCTGCGAGGTCAGGTTGCCCGCCATGAAGTTGACGGAGTCCGTCAGCTCCTTCCACACGCCGCTGACGCCGTCGACGCGGGCCTGACCGCCGAGCCGCCCCTCGGTGCCCACGTCGCGCGCCATGCGGGTGACCTGGTTGGCGAAGGACGACAGCTGGTCGACCATCCGGTTCACGGTGTTCTTCAGCTCCAGCATCTCGCCGGAGACGTCCACCGTGACCTTCTGCGACAGGTCGCCGTTGGCGACCGCCGTGGTCACCTGCGCGATGTTGCGCACCTGGCCGGTCAGGTTGCGGAAAGCGGTGTTCACCGAATCCGTCAGGTCCTTCCACAGACCCGCCGCACCGGGCACCTGCGCCTGGCCGCCCAGCTCACCCTCGACACCGACCTCCCGGGCCACCCGGGTCACCTCGGCGCCGAAGGCCGACAGCTGGTCGACCATCGTGTTGACGGTGTTCTTCAGCTCCAGCATCTCGCCGGAGACGACCACGGTGACCTTCTGCGACAGGTCGCCGTTGGCGACCGCCGTGGTCACCTGCGCGATGTCGCGCACCTGGCCGGTCAGGTTGCGGAAGGCCATGTTCACCGAGTCGGTGAGGTCCTTCCAGATGCCCGCGGCGCCCGGCACCTGCGCCTGACCGCCGAGCCGGCCCTGCGCGCCGACCTCGCCGGCGACGCGGGTCACCTCGTCGGCGAAGGTGCGCAGTGTCTCGGTCATCGCGTTCACGGTCTCGGCGAGCTGCGCGACCTCGCCGCGCGCGCCGATGGTGATCTTCTGCGACAGGTCGCCGTTGGCGACCGCTGTCGTGACCTGCGCGATGTCACGCACCTGGGCCGTCAGGTTGCCGGCCATCAGGTTGACGGAGTCGGTCAGGTCCTTCCACACGCCGTCGACGCCGGCCACCTTGGCCTGGCCGCCCAGCTGGCCCTCGGTGCCCACCTCACGGGCCACCCGGGTCACCTCGGACGCGAAGGACGACAGCTGGTCCACCATCGTGTTGACGGTGTTCTTCAGCTCCAGCATCTCGCCGGCCACGTGAACGGTGACCTTGCGCGACAGGTCGCCCTTGGCGACCGCCGTGGTCACCAGCGCGATGTCGCGCACCTGCGCCGTCAGCCGGGAGGCCATGGTGTTGACCGAGTCGGTGAGGTCCTTCCAGGAGCCGGCCATGCCGCGCACCCGGGCCTGCCCGCCGAGCTTGCCCTCGGTGCCGACCTCGCTGGCCACCCGGGTCACCTCGTCGGTGAACGTGGACAGCTGGTCGACCAGCCCGTTGACCGTGCGGCCGACCTTGAGGAACTCGCCGCGCAGCGGGTGCGCGGAACCGTCCGGCCCCTGCGAGCGCAGTTCCATGCGCTGCTCCAGGTCGCCCTCGGCGACCGCCGACAGCACGCGGCCGACCTCGGACATGGGGCGCACGAGATCGTCCACCAGCGCGTTGGAGGCGTCGATGGCGGCCGCCCACGACCCCTCGCACGCCCCCGTCTCCAGGCGCTCCGCGAGCTTGCCCTCCCGGCCGACCACCCGGCGGACCCGGGCGAGCTCACCGGTGAGGTGCTGGTTGCGGTCGGCGACCTCGTTGAAGACGGCGGCGATCTCCGCCATGTCTCCGTCGCCGGTGACCGTGAGCCGCTTGCGGAAGTTGCCGTCCCGCATCGACTCCAGTGCGGACAGCAATCTGTGCAGTGCGGCCGAGTCCACCTCGACGGTCCCATTGGTGCGCGAGCGCGCATGCTTCACCCGCGCGGAACCACCCCGCTTCGCCGCGGGTGCCGCGCCGCCTCGCGCCGATGCGCCAGACTCCACCGTGTCCCTCCCGGAGGGTCGACCGAACTGCATGTGCCTGGTTCAGGCATGCCCAGTGTTTCACCATGCCCGCACCCGGCCATAACAGTTCGGCAGCATCGCATATGACCGTCGCCACGATCGGGGCAGGAACACCCCCAACCGGCACACGCGTGGTCGCCGGGGGTAAGTAACCTGGCATGCGGTTGCCCACCTTGGGCCGGGCGTACACCTCGAAGTGGGGGCCGGTGGTGACAGTACAGCGGACGACGAATGGTGACGTCCCCGGACAAACAAGGAGATCTGTGATCACGGCGCGCGCAGCGGCCACCTTCGAACCGGTGGGGCGCTCGGTCGCCACCGCACGCGCCTTCGTCCGGGACACCCTCCAGGGCTGGGGCTTCGCCGAGGTCGTCGACGACGCCGTCGTGCTGACCAGTGAGCTGGTCACGAACGCCGTGGTCCACGCGGGGACCGCCGCGGACGTCCAGTGCCTGCGCTACGAGTCCGCCGTGCGCATCGAGGTCGCCGACCGCTACCCCGAACGCGAGCTGCCGCTGCACGACGCCAAGAGGCAGATCCACCCCGACCACGAGGGCGGCCGCGGCCTGCTCCTGTGCTCCGCCCTGGCCACTCGCTGGGGCGTGGAGTACACACCGGCCAACAAACACGTCTGGTTCCACCTGGACCTGCCCCAGCGCCCCGCGGGCACCCGCTCCGCAGGACCGGCCCTGCCCGTCGCCTCGCTGCCGCTGGCCGACGAGCAGGTCCGTGTCGCCGTCGTCCAGGTCGACCGCAGCGGCATCATCACGCGCTGGAACCAGGACGCCGCCCAGCTCTTCGGCCACCCCGACGACCAGATCGTGGGCAAGCCGCTGGGCGATCTCGCCGCCTGGCCGCAGACCCCCGGCACCGGCCACGGCATCGCCGAGGCCCTGCTGCTCTCCCGCTGGGAGGGCAGTTACGGCGTCCGCGGCGCCGACGGCCGCATCATGCCGGTGTACGGCACCCACTTGCGGGTCCGCGACACCTCCGGCGAACCCTCCACCGTCTGCCTTCTGGTGCGCGAGGACGCCCGCGCCGTGCTGCAGAACCCCGGACGCAGCGTGGTCTCCGCCGACGGCGGCGTGGACCGCGGCAAGGCCGCCGACCCCTTCGAGTCCTTCATCGGCTCCCCCGCGCCCGACGACCTCGACGGGCTGCTCCAGCGCACGGTGGAACGCGCCCGCGACATGCTCGACGGCGACGCCGCCTACCTGCTGCTCGCCACGGACGACGAGACCGAGCTCGAGGTCCGCGCCTCCACCGGCCTCCCCTCGGCCCGCCAGCGCTTCGCCCGGGTCCCCGTCGAGGCCGGCACCGGCCGCTACGGCAGCGCCCGCATGCCGGCCGTCCACGAGGACCTGACGGCCGTTCCGGGCGCCGTCCCGCTGCTCGCCGGCACCGGCATGCGGTCGGTCGTCACCGTGCCCCTGAAGGTCGAGGGACGCCTCACCGGGTCCCTCGGCGTCGCCGCCGAGACCCCCGGCCGCTACAGCAACGAGGAAGCACTGCGGCTGCAGTTCGCCGCCGACCGCATCGCCCTCGCTGTCGAGAGCGCCCGGCTCACCGAGCTGGAACGCCTGCGCCGGGGCTCGCTGTCCTTCCTCGTCGAGGCCTCCGACCTGCTGGCCGGCACCCTGGAACGCGACCAGACCCTCGCGCTCATGGCCCAGATGACCGTGCCCACGCTGGCCAGTTGGTGCGCCGTCTACACCATCGGCGACCAGTCCTCCGAGCCCGAACTCGCCTTCGTCCTGCACGAGGACGAGGACCGCATCGACGGCATCAAGGCCCTGCTCTCCCGCGTCGCCCCTCCCCAGCCCGACCCCACCCCCGGCGCCCGCACCTGGACCGCGCCCGCCGACGCGGCCCACTCCACGGCCCTGCGCGCCTCCCTGCGCAGCCTCGGCCTCGGCGAGGCGGGACGCCCCGCAACGGGCCCCGGAACGGCCCTGGCAACCGCCGCCGCGGTCGGCGGAGAGACCGTCGTGCTGCCTCTGGTCGCCCGCAACCGCGTCATCGGGATGCTCACCCTCGGCAAGGCCGCCGACGAACGCTTCCGCCAGGAGATCCTGGAACTCGCCGAGGACCTGTCCCGCCGGGCCGCCCTCGCCCTGGACAATGCCCGCCTCTACAGCGAGCGCACCGCCATCAGCCAGTCCCTCCAGCGCAGCCTGCTGCCGCCCGGCCTGCCCGTCATCCCGGGCGTCGAGGTCGAGGTGGTCTACCGCGCCGCCGGCGAGGGCAACGAGGTCGGCGGCGACTTCTACGACGTCTTCCCGATCCGCGACGGCTGCTGGGGCTTCGCCATCGGCGACGTCTGCGGGACCGGCCCGGAGGCCGCGGCCGTCACCGGCCTCGCCCGGCACGCGCTGCGCCTGCTCGCCCGCGAGGGTTTCAGCGGCCCGTCCGTCCTGGAACGCCTCAACGCGGCCATCCTCGACGAGGGCTCCCGCAGCCGCTTCCTGACCCTGCTGTACGGCGAGTTGTGGCCCCAGGCAGACGGCAGCGCCGAACTGAAGGTCGTCTGCGCCGGCCACCCCCTGCCGCTGCGTCTGCGCCAGACCGGCGTCGTCGAGCCCGCCGCGGAGCCGCAGCCGCTGCTCGGTGTCATCGAGGACCTCGAACTCGTCGAGCAGAACGTCACCCTGGCCCCCGGGGATGTCCTGCTCTGCGTCACCGACGGCGTCACCGAACGCCGCGAGGGCACCCGCATGCTCGGCGACGACGGTCTCGCCGACGTGCTGGCCACCTGCACCGGCCTCACCGCCGGCGCCGTCGCCGCCCGTATCCAGCGCGCGGTGGAACGCTTCGCCTCCGACGCGCCCTCCGACGACATGGCCATTCTCGCCATGCGCGTCCCGGAACTCTCCGCGTAGCGGGAGCCCTGATCCGCGCATGAAAAAGGCCCCCGCCGATCGGCGGGGGCCTTTTCTCGGAGCCCCAATACGGAATCGAACCGTAGACCTTCTCCTTACCATGGAGACGCTCTGCCGACTGAGCTATTGGGGCGCGTCGACGTGAAGGATCTTAACCCATGAAGCGCCGGGTTCGGAAATCCGCTCGACGCATGCTCAGAGCAGTCCGCCGAGGGTGTTGCACGCCTCGACCATCCGCCTCAACTCCTTCTCCGTGAGGCCGGGGTGGACCGGCAGGGACAGCGTCTCGCCGGACGCCGCCTCGGTCCGCGGCAGGAAGGAACGCGACCGGTACTTCGGCAGCCGGTGCAGCGGGGTCGGGATGCTCACGTCCGCCCGCACACCGCGGGACGCCAGCGCCATCGCGAACGCGTCCCGGTCGGGGCGGCCGTTGCCCGGTATGCGCACCGTGTAGCGGTGGTAGACGTGATGCGCGCCCGGCTCGACGTACGGCACCAGCACGCCGGTCAGGGCAGAGTCCAGGTACCGGCAGTGGGCCCGCTGACGCGCGACCGAACCCTCCAGCGCGCGCAAAGCCGCACGACCGCCGGCCGCCCTGTTGTCGGCCAGCCGGGCCGCCGTGTGGGCGCCGTCCCTCAGGCGCTTCACGCAGGAGGCCAGTTCGGGGTGCTCGGTGGTGACCACGGCCCCGTCGGCCAGTGCGAAGACGCTCAGCGCGCCGTACGTGCCGACACGGCGGCCCGCCAGCGTCGCCGCCTGCGCCTGGGTGGCGTCCTCGACGATCGCCAGGCCGTGCCGCGCCGCCAGATCGGCGAGCTGGTCGACGGCGGCGGGGTGCCCGAAGAGGTGCACCGGCAGTATCGCCACGGTCAGCGGCGTGATCGCCGCGGCGACGGCCTCCGGATCCAGGCAGAACGTCAGCGGGTCGATGTCCGCGAAGACCGGCACCGCGCCGACCAGCCGGACCGCGTCCGCGGTCTCCACCGGGGCGAAGGACGGGAGGATCACTTCCTCGCCGGCACCGATGCCGAGCGACAACAGCGCGAGCCGAAGAGCGGAGGTCGCGGAGTCGACCGCGACGGCATGGCGATCGTCCACCGCCGAGGAGAACTCGTCCTCCAGCGCCGCAACTTCAGCACCCTGTTCCAGGAACTGCTGCATCAGGCCCACCTCCACTTGCCCGTCATGGTCAGGATTGCCGTGACCGGTGATGAGCTGCTGAGCTGAACATGAACAACGGGTGTTGCCCACACAAATAGCCGTGGCCCCGGACAGAAGTCCGGGGCCACGGCTGAAGAATTGTTCGGCGGCGTCCTACTCTCCCACAGGGTCCCCCCTGCAGTACCATCGGCGCTGAAAGGCTTAGCTTCCGGGTTCGAAATGTAACC